>NZ_JBWKKY010000049.1:0-1390 GCF_056430805.1 Streptomyces sp. NPDC045955 | reverse complement strand
CTAGTAGTGCTTTGTTAGGTGTCTTGTCGGGTTGGTGGTCTGGTGCTTCCCTGTGGATATGAGGGCGGATGAACTCTCCGCGTGTCGTGCCCGGTTGGAGGAGTTCGCCGGGGAGGTGTTCACGCCTCTGGCGCGTGCGGATCAGCGGGTCAAGGGCGGGCTGTATCTGCGCGGCCTGTTGCTGGACGGGCGCCGGAAGTCGATGCAGCCGATGGCCGGTCGCCTCGGGGTGGATCACCAGCAGCTCCAGCAGTTCATGACGACCTCGACCTGGCAGGTGGAAGCGGTCCGGGCACGGCTGGCCCGCCGGGCGGTGGCAGTGGTGCGCCCGCAGGTATGGGTGGTCGACGACACAGGCTTCCCCAAGGACGGCGTGTCCTCGCCGGCAGTTGCCCGGCAGTATTCCGGCACGCTGGGCAAGGTCGGCAACTGCCAGATCGGTGTCAGTGTCCATGCCGCCTCGGACACCGCTTCGTGTCCGCTGTCGTGGCGGCTGTTTGTGCCCCGCAGCTGGGACGGACCCGATGCGGCGGGCCGGCGGGCCCGCTGCCAGATCCCCGACAGCGAGCGCCACCGGCCCAAATGGCAGCTCGCGCTGGAGATGCTCGACGAGCTCGCTGCCCTGCGATTACGGCCCGCGGTGCTGGTCGCGGACACCGGCTACGGCGCGAACGCCGACTTCCGTCGTGCGCTGGAGGAACGGGGCCTGGCCTACGCCCTGCAGGTCAAGGGAGAGCTGACCGCGCATGTCGCATCGGCCGAGCCTTGCCAACCGCCTTACGGCGGGCTCGGGCCCAGGCCGCTGCCCCGCTACCGCGCCCGGGCGGTGAGCCTGCGCGACCACGTCCTGGCCGCCGGACCCGGCCAAGCCGTGACGGTGACCTGGCGCAAGGGCTCCAAAGCGGCCATGGCCTCCCGTTTCGTGTTCTTACGCGTCCGGCTCGCGGGGCGGCGGCCGAAGCCTGCCGCAGACGGTGTCATCGGACTCGTCCACCTGATCGCCCAGTGGCCCCAGGACGAGGCGGAGCCGGTGAAGTACTGGATCTCGAACCTGCCCGCCGACATCCCCGCCCGCGACCTGGTCCGGCTGGCGAAGGCACGTTGGCGCATCGAGCACGACTACCGGGAGCTGAAGACCACCCTCGGACTCGATCACTTCGAAGGACGCTCGTACGCCGGCTGGCACCGCCACGTCACCCTCGTCAGCGCCGCCCATCTCTTCCTGACTGAACAGCGGACCTGCCCAAAAGCCCCTGCCAGGGCCTGACCCTCTACAAGGCCCTGGACCTGCTTCAACACCTCCTGGCCACCTGGACCGGCACATGTCCCACCTGCCGACAACCCACCCCATGGCAGCCCTACGACACGACCTAACAAAGCACTACTAGGG
>NZ_JBWKKY010000048.1:0-1465 GCF_056430805.1 Streptomyces sp. NPDC045955 | reverse complement strand
CCGTTGATGCTCCTATTGCCTGTCAAGCGGCCTGGAGCCAGTCCCTGTAGGCGTGGGTGAGTGCGTCATCGCGCCGGATTCCTCGTTCGAGGGTGGAGATCAGGGCGGGCCAGACTCCGAAGTGGTCGGCGACGGCGGTGAGGGTGATGTTCTTGGACTGCCGCAGGGGCCGCAGATCGGCGATGCCGGGAACGGTCACCGTGGTCGTCAGGCAGCGGAACATCTCCCGGGTGATGGCCCGTTTCAGGAGCCGGATGATCTCCTTCTTCGTCCGTCCGGCCGCGGTCTGCCGTGTCACGTAGTCGCGGGTGCGGGGATCGCTGGACATGCGGACGAGGGCGATGCGGTAAAGGGCGGCGTTGGCCGCCCGGTCACCGCCTCGTGAGAGGCGGTGTCGGTTGGTCCGGCCGCTGGAGGCAGGGACCGGGGCAACTCCGCACAGGGCGGCGAAAGAGGCTTCGGTCCGCATGCGTTCGGGGTTGCCGCCTGCGGTGATCAGCAGCTGGGCCGCGGTGTCCGGGCCGACTCCGTAGGCGGCCCGCAGGCCGGGGTTGTGTGCGGTGACGTCGGTGTCCAGGGCCTTGGTGAGTGCCGTGTGCTCGGCAGTCAGCTCCTTCACGCGTCGGGCGAGGCTTTTGAGCGCGGTCAGGACCGCGGTGTGGACCGGATCGCCGCTGGGGCGCAGTCGGGCGAGGGCGTCGGTGCGGGCGGTGCCCTTGAGGGGGCCGTACTTGGCGCGGATCGCCTCGGGAGCGCCGATGAGGATGTGGCCGATCTGGTTCAGGGCGGCTGTGCGGGCCTTGACGGCGGAGCGGGCGGCGTTGTGCAGGGCGCGTATGCCGGTGACGGTCTCGTCCTTGGGGGCGCTGGATGCGCGTCCGGACAGGGCGGCGCGGGCGGCCGCGTAGGCGTCGATGGGGTCGGACTTGCCGATGCGTCGCCTCTCGGCCCGGTCGGGCCGGTTGACCTCCACGACGTGACCGCCCGCCGAGCGGGCGGCGCGGGTGAAGCCGGCCCCGTAGGAGGAGGTGCCTTCCACACCTATGGCGATCACGCGTCCGTGGGCACCCAGGAAGGCCAGGGCAGCGGCGTACCCGGCGGCCGTGGTGGTGAACTCGGCGTCCGCGAGGTGGCCGCCGTTGTCGCTGATGACCGCGACGTGAAGCGTGTCGGCGTGGGAGTCGACACCGCCGAACACATCCGGCCCGACCGTGTCCGCTGTGACCGCTGCTGTCATCCTGAAGGTGCCTTCCTAGCCGGAGGTGGGCGCCGGCCGGGTGGCGCAGACAGGACATTGAAGGGGCTTCTGGACCAAGCTCCTATCAGGTCATGTTCCGCCCGGCCGGAGCCATGAGGAACAGGCTCCGGCAGCCGGACAGAACAACGGGAAGACAGCCCAGCAGGACGTCAGTCAGAGGCCGAGCCACGACCACCGGAACCTGCCTACCAATATCAATGTCAGTGG
>NZ_JBWKKY010000047.1:0-1919 GCF_056430805.1 Streptomyces sp. NPDC045955 | reverse complement strand
AGCTTGTCGTTTAACGTCCAGCGTCGAACGCGGCTCGAACTTGATCAGCGTTCTCGCAGTTCGGCGGACGTGTAAGCGGCCTTCGTCTGATCCTGTGCTCCGTCACAGAGTGGATCAGCGCGAAGGCCGTGGTCGTGAGTTTGGTGCATCAGGGCGTCCTGCGGGATGCGCTCGCGGAAGTGTCACGCTTCCGGTCGGAGTTGTACGCGTGTCTGACCGCGCGGGGCGACGCGTTGTTCGAGTTGTGCGACGCGCTGTTGTGCACGGACGGGCCGGTGCGGACGCTGGTTGATCTCGCGCTCGCGCCCGAACACCGCCGAGGTCACGGAGCTCTGTACGGCGGACTCAACCAGGGCCGGATCGACGTCGCACGGCTGCGTCGTGCCCTGACCGAGGTGCCGCTGCCGAGGGCGGCGGACGGTCGGCTCGTACTGGCCGTCGATGTCTCGCCGTGGCTGCGACCGGACGCCAACACCTCTGCCAACCGTGCCTTTTGCCACACCTTCGGCCGGGGCGAGGGCAAGCATCAGATGGTGCCGGGCTGGCCGTACTCGGTGGTGGCTGCGCTGGAGACCGGCCGCACGTCCTGGACGGCGGTGCTGGACGCTGTCCGCCTGGAGCCCGGCGCCGACGTCGCCGCCGTGACCACGGTGCAGATCCGCGAGGTCGTCGAGCGGCTAGTCACCGCCGGCCAGTGGCGACCGGGTGACCCTGAGGTCCTGGTCGTGCTGGACGCCGGATACGACGCCCCGCGCATCGCCCACCTGCTGAGTGACCTGCCCGTCGAGATCCTCGGCCGACTCCGTTCAGACCGGGTGATGCGGCGTCCGACACCCTCCCGCGAAGAGTTCCACCTGGCTAACCCCAAGGGCGGCCGGCCGCCCAAGCACGGCGGCGAGTTCGTCTTCGGCGACCCCACGACCTGGAACACCGAGCAGGCCGTGACGGCCACGGAAACCCGGCTCTACGGGACAGCGACCGCGCAGGCAAGGGACCGGCTGCACCCGCGGCTGACCCACCGGGCCGCATGGCTCGACCACAACGGGCCGCTGCCCATCATCGAGGGCACCGTCATCCGCCTGGCCGTGGAGAAGCTGCCCAGCGGCGGAGTCAACAGGCCGGTCTGGCTGTGGTGGTCGCGAATCGGCGCCACCGAAGCGGACGTCGACCGCTGCTGGCAGTCCTTCCTCCGGCGCTTCGACATCGAGCACACATTCCGCCTGTTCAAGCAGACCCTCGGGTGGACCAAGCCCCGGCTCCGCAGCTCGGAAGCGGCCGACCGGTGGACCTGGCTCGTCATCGCCGCCTATGCCCAGCTCCGGATCGCCCGCCCGCTGGCCACCGACCTTCGCAGGCCCTGGGAAAAGCCGACCGAGCCGAACAAAATGACACCCGCCCGCGTCCGCAGAGGGTTCAGAAACCTGCACGCGAAGACCGGCTCACCCGTCGGCGCACCGAAACCCTCCCGTCCCGGCCCAGGCCGACCGCCCGGCTCGAAGAACCGCTATCCGGCTATCCGTCATGACGTGGGACGCGTCCTCGCCACCGGCGAGGCATACAGCCGTCCCGCCCACCACAAGGTGGGCACCAAACCCCGCAGAACAGGCTGACGAGTGGCACAGAGGGCCAGCACACTGAGCGCATGCGCTATGAGGAGAGAGCCAAGCTCACAGTCGTGAAAGTCCTGGTCCCGCTGGCCGTCCTTGTCGCCTCACCAGTGCTGCTGATAGCAGGAGCACCGATCCGCCGCCGCTATCTCCGCTACGTCTACCGCGATGAGGCCCCGCAGATCCTGGACAAGGAGCGAGGTCGGGTCAGCGCCCACTACTTCGTGGTCACCAACCCAGTTCTGCAGTGGCTCTGCTGGCCCACAGAATCACTCGCCCGTCTCATCGAGAGCCGAGGTTAAACGACAAGCT
>NZ_JBWKKY010000046.1:0-2195 GCF_056430805.1 Streptomyces sp. NPDC045955 | reverse complement strand
GGCGATCTACACGCCGTTCACGCAGGAGACCGGTATCGCTGTGAAGGTGCTCAACCTGGATGACGCTCCGCTGCTGGCGCAGATCAGGCAGGGCCGCCCGCAGTGTGATCTGATCAACAACTCGATGTCGGCTCACTTCAAGTATGTGAAGCAGGACGCGCTGGAGGCGCTGGACCTGGAGCGGCTGAAGAGTCTGAAGAGCGCGAAGATCCCGAAGGCGCAGATCACCGATCATGCCGTCGGCCACAGTTTCTACGGCCAGTGCATCGCGTACCGCACGGATGCGTTCGGGGGTAGGAAGCCGCAGTCGTGGGCGGACTTCTGGGATACCAAGGCGTTCAGGGGTGGCCGTGCGATGGTCAGTCCGGATGGTGACCTGCCGGAGCTGGAGTTCGCGCTGCTGGCTGATGGTGTGCCGATGGACAAGCTGTATCCGCTGGATGTGGACCGGGCGTTCAAGGTGCTGACCCGGCTGCGGCCGGACATCAAGAAGTTCTGGGACAGTGGCCCGCTCCCGGGTGTGCTGCTGAGCCGTCAGGAGGTGACGATGTCGACCGTGTGGGACGGCAGGGTCGCCGATCTGCAGAAGCAGGGTGTGCCGGTGGAGCGGCAGCTGAACGGTATGCGCCGGCAGTTCTCGGGTTATGCCATCGCCAAGGGCGCGGTGAATGCGGACAACGCCTACCGGTTGATGGACTTCGCGCTGCGTGCGGAGAACCAGGCCGCGCTGGCGAAGGCTTTCCCGTCGAATCCGTCTTCTCCGGTGGCTTACGAAAAGCTCACTGAGGCCGAGCGCAACGCGCTGGCGGGTGCGCCGAAGTACTACGACAAGGGTTTCGACGCGGACATCGGCTGGTGGCTGAAGAACGAAGCGGCCGTCACCAAGCGCTGGTTGGAGTGGGCTCGTGGCTGAATTCGGTATCGCCGCACCGTCTGTGAAGGCGGCCGGTGGCAAGATGCCCACCGCGACGGGTAAAGCGCTGTCGGTGGTGGCATTGCGCAAGACGTATGGGGATGTCGTCGCGGTCGACGAGGCGTCCATGGAGATCGCGGCCGGGGAGTTCGTCACCTTCCTGGGTGCCTCCGGGTCGGGCAAGACCACGACGTTGATGATGATCGCCGGGTTCTGTGAACCCGACTCCGGCACCATCACCGTCGGAGGCCGCGACGTCACGCGCCTGGCGCCGCAGAAACGCAACCTGGGTTTCGTCTTCCAGCAGTACCTGCTGTTCCCGCACATGACCGTGAGCGAGAACGTCGCTTTCCCGCTCACGCTGCGCGGGGTGGGCAAGGACGAGATCCGCCGCCGGGTGGGGGAGACGCTGGAGATCGCGGGCCTGTCCGGGTTCGGCGGCCGCAAGCCGCGTGAGCTGTCCGGTGGTCAGCAGCAGCGGGTGGCGTTGTGCCGGGCGCTGGTCTACCGGCCGCCGGTGATCCTCATGGACGAACCGCTCGGTGCCCTGGACAAGAAGCTGCGTGACCAGCTCCAGGTCGAGATCAAGACCATCCAGCAGGAACTGGGCCTGACCGTCATCTATGTGACGCACGATCAGGAAGAGGCGCTGGTCATGTCGGACCGGATCGCGGTGATGCGCAACGGCCTGATCGAGCAGTTCGACACCCCCCGGGAACTGTTCGAACGCCCCAAGACCCCGTTCGTGGCGGACTTCCTCGGCGCGGCCAACTTCCTGCCCGGCCAAGTACTGCAGCACACCGACGAGCACACCCTGGTCCGCCTCGACAACAGTGGCGGTCTGATCAAGGCACGCCGTCACCAGCTGGCCTCCGGCACCCCGGTCAAGGTCGCCGTCCAGCCGGGCCGGCTGCGGGCCTGCGCCACCGACGACGGTTTCTGTACCGGCACGGTGGAGAGCGCCACCTATGTGGGCACCCTGGTCCGCGCCGGCGTGCGCATCGACGGCGGCCAGGCGCCGCTGCTGCGCCTGGAGGTACCGGCCGGCCGC
The DNA here is from genome assembly GCF_056430805.1 of Streptomyces sp. NPDC045955. Classification (NCBI taxonomy): domain Bacteria; kingdom Bacillati; phylum Actinomycetota; class Actinomycetes; order Kitasatosporales; family Streptomycetaceae; genus Streptomyces; species Streptomyces sp. NPDC045955. The sequence goes on along the minus strand of NZ_JBWKKY010000046.1, from coordinate 231 downwards.
GGCCCCGTCACCGGCGAGCGAGTCGGGATCACCGCCGATGCGGACGACGTCAACCTCTTCCCCACCGAACAGGCAGGGTGAGCCATGGCCGCCACCCTCACCGCCCACACCAACGCCCCCGCCCGCCCGCGCAAACTCCTGGCCTCCCGCCGCACCCGGGCCGGGATCCTCTACGCGCTGCCCGTCGTCGTCTACCTGCTGGTGCTGTTCGTCTACCCGATCTTCACCACG
>NZ_JBWKKY010000045.1:0-2200 GCF_056430805.1 Streptomyces sp. NPDC045955 | reverse complement strand
AACACAGTGGACGCGAGCAACTGAGGACAAGCCCTCGGCCTATTAGTACCGGTCAACTCCACACGTTACCGTGCTTCCATATCCGGCCTATCAACCCAGTCGTCTACTGGGAGCCTTACCCTCTCTAGGAGGTGGGAGTCCTCATCTCGAAGCAGGCTTCCCGCTTAGATGCTTTCAGCGGTTATCCCTCCCGAACGTAGCCAACCAGCCATGCCCTTGGCAGAACAACTGGCACACCAGAGGTTCGTCCGTCCCGGTCCTCTCGTACTAGGGACAGCCCTTCTCAAGACTCCTACGCGCACAGCGGATAGGGACCGAACTGTCTCACGACGTTCTAAACCCAGCTCGCGTACCGCTTTAATGGGCGAACAGCCCAACCCTTGGGACCGACTCCAGCCCCAGGATGCGACGAGCCGACATCGAGGTGCCAAACCATCCCGTCGATATGGACTCTTGGGGAAGATCAGCCTGTTATCCCCGGGGTACCTTTTATCCGTTGAGCGACGGCGCTTCCACAAGCCACCGCCGGATCACTAGTCCCGACTTTCGTCCCTGCTCGACCCGTCGGTCTCACAGTCAAGCTCCCTTGTGCACTTACACTCAACACCTGATTGCCAACCAGGCTGAGGGAACCTTTGGGCGCCTCCGTTACTCTTTAGGAGGCAACCGCCCCAGTTAAACTACCCATCAGACACTGTCCCTGATCCGGATCACGGACCCAGGTTAGACATCCAGCACGACCAGACTGGTATTTCAACGACGACTCCACCTGAACTGGCGTCCAAGCTTCACAGTCTCCCAGCTATCCTACACAAGCCGAACCGAACACCAATATCAAACTGTAGTAAAGGTCCCGGGGTCTTTCCGTCCTGCTGCGCGAAACGAGCATCTTTACTCGTAGTGCAATTTCACCGGGCCTATGGTTGAGACAGTCGAGAAGTCGTTACGCCATTCGTGCAGGTCGGAACTTACCCGACAAGGAATTTCGCTACCTTAGGATGGTTATAGTTACCACCGCCGTTTACTGGCGCTTAAGTTCTCAGCTTCGCCCCACCGAAATGGAGCTAACCGGTCCCCTTAACGTTCCAGCACCGGGCAGGCGTCAGTCCGTATACATCGCCTTACGGCTTCGCACGGACCTGTGTTTTTAGTAAACAGTCGCTTCTCGCTGGTCTCTGCGGCCACCCCCAGCTCAGAGCGCGAAGCTCATCACCAGACGTGGCCCCCCTTCTCCCGAAGTTACGGGGGCATTTTGCCGAGTTCCTTAACCATAGTTCACCCGAACGCCTCGGTATTCTCTACCTGACCACCTGAGTCGGTTTAGGGTACGGGCCGCCATGAAACTCGCTAGAGGCTTTTCTCGACAGCATAGGATCATCCACTTCACCACAATCGGCTCGGCATCAGGTCTCACCCTCATGTCACCCGGATTTACCTAGATGACGGGCTACACCCTTACCCCGGGACAACCACCGCCCGGGCTGGACTACCTTCCTGCGTCACCCCATCACTCACCTACTAACCGCTTGGTTCGGCGGCTCCACCACTCCCCCTCACTCCGAAGAGATCAGGGGCGGCTTCACGGCCTTAGCATCACGATGCTCGATGTTTGACGCTTCACAGCGGGTACCGGAATATCAACCGGTTATCCATCGACTACGCCTGTCGGCCTCGCCTTAGGTCCCGACTTACCCTGGGCAGATCAGCTTGACCCAGGAACCCTTAGTCAATCGGCGCACACGTTTCTCACGTGTGAATCGCTACTCATGCCTGCATTCTCACTCGTGAACCGTCCACAACTCGCTTCCGCGGCTGCTTCACCCGGCACACGACGCTCCCCTACCCATCACGATCCCCGTTGGGGGTATATATCGCAATGACACGACTTCGGCGGTACGCTTGAGCCCCGCTACATTGTCGGCGCGGAATCACTAGACCAGTGAGCTATTACGCACTCTTTCAAGGGTGGCTGCTTCTAAGCCAACCTCCTGGTTGTCTGTGCGACTCCACATCCTTTCCCACTTAGCGTACGCTTAGGGGCCTTAGTCGATGCTCTGGGCTGTTTCCCTCTCGACCATGGAGCTTATCCCCCACAGTCTCACTGCCGCGCTCTCACTTACCGGCATTCGGAGTTTGGCTAAGGTCAGTAACCCGGTAGGGCCCATCGCCTATCCAGTGCTCTACCTCCGGCAAGAAACAC
>NZ_JBWKKY010000044.1:0-13602 GCF_056430805.1 Streptomyces sp. NPDC045955 | reverse complement strand
GCCCTGAAACTTTCCCTGCCTCCGAAGAGATGCACGGGAAATTTTCCGCAAACCGGGCGGACATATGGGGGTGATCTACGGCAATCTGGGCGGCGAACAAAACAAACCGGACTGGCTACTACCGCCACCCCGAAACCTCAAGTTCCGCTCAACTCCCTCGGAACCGCCTCGGATCCGCTCTGCCGGTAACAGCGTGCAGGCACGCGAAAACGTCACACCGGTCAGTCCTGAGCCTCCCTGGGGCGGTCGAGACCGGTACGGATGTGCGATGTCCGGAAGGGACCTGGGCCATCCACCCCAGGGCTGAGGAACGCTCCTTCTGCGGGCGGACGCATTTCCCGGCCTGCGGTTGGAATGCTGCCGATCATGGCAACCGCATCCCCGGATCTCACCGGCTTCCCGTACCACCGCATGGGCCGCTGCACCGGTCGTCATCGCTGGTGGCGGCCGCTGCTCGGCGCCCTGCTGTTCCTTCCGAGCTGGCTCGTGCTCTCTCTCCTGCTCTTGGCCGTCTCCTACGGTCTCGGGACCGCGGTTGGCTACCCGGAACTACCGGACGGCGGCGTGGACTTAGGCCCGCTGCGCAACACGGCACTCGACCTGACGTACATCGCGATCGCCCTGCCCCTCATCCTGCTGGCAGTGCGGTGGACGGAGAGACGCCCGGCCGGCACCCTCTCGTCGGTCACCGGACGGCTTCGGGTCCGCTGGCTGGCCTGGTGCCTGCTGACTGCCGTCGTCCCCATGCTCCTGCTGGCGGTGACCACCGCCCTCCTGCCGGACGACGGAGCTGCCTCCGGCGAGTCCGCCTCTTGGGTCGGCTGGCGGGCGTTCCTCACCTCCTTGGCCGTACTGGCTGTTTTCATTCCGGTGCAGGCCGCAGCCGAGGAGTACGTGTTCCGGGGCTGGCTGACCCAGGCGGTCGGAGCCTTCCTGCGTTCCCCGTGGTTCGCGGTACTCCCGCAGGCGGCGTTGTTCGCCGCAGTCCACGGGTGGGGCACCCAGTGGGGCTTCATTGATCTACTGTTCTTCGGCCTGGTGGCAGGGGGGCTGACCATCCGCACGGGCGGCCTGGAAGCGGCCATTGCTCTGCACGTCCTGAACAACCTGCTGGCCTTCGGCGTCTCCGCTGCAGTCGTCGACGGTTTGTCGTCCGACGACACCGCGGCCGACGCGCCCTGGCAACTCGCCATCGCGGACATGGCAAGTGTCCTGCTGTTTGCCGCCATCGTGCTGAGGTTGGCCCGGTCGCGCCCGCCGCAGCGCCTCTCGCCCCCGGCGGCCATGCCACCCACCTCGTACCTGCCGCACCCGCCACCGCCGGAGACGTCGGCACTGGACGGCACGCCGCGAAGCCGGACGCCGTAGGCCCGCACGGTCAGACGGCGTTGGGCACAGCCCGGCGTACACGCATGCCTCCCGGCGGTACGCAGGTGTCGCACTCGGCAACGCAGCAGCCGTCTTCCCGTCCGCATCCACGCCGGCGACTGCCACATCGCCGGCGCCCGCCGAGTCGGCCGCGACGAGGCCCGTCGGCTGCTCGTGCCGCATCAGGCAACGTTCGCCCTGTCGACCACGGCTCGTAGCCGCCGATCGTCAGCGTGACGGTTTCGCCAGATGATGTAGCGGCGGATCATGCTGCCCTGTTCCTTGTGGCTGGCGTGGTCGGTGTCGTCGAGGGTGAAGTAGCGCAGGGCGGTGAACTGGGCCTCGATGCGGTTCAGCCAGGAGCTGTTGGTCGGGGTGTAGGCGAGTTCGACGTTGTTCGCCGCGGCCCAGTCGCCGACCCGGCTGTCCTTCTTGGTGGTCAGATGCGGGGAGAAGTTGTCGAGCACGATCGCGATACGGGTCTCGGGCGGGTAGAGGCTGCGCAGGTAGCGGCAGAACTCCAGGAACCTCGTGCGGTTCTTCTTCAGTTTGATGTGGCCGTAAAGCTTGTCCCGGGCCAGGTCGTAGGCGGCGAACAGGTGCCGGACCCCGTGCGGGCGGGTGTAGGTTGCCCGCCGCCGGGGGCGGGGTTCGCGGTCGGGGTCCTTGTGCTTGCCGCCGCGTTCGGCCCATTGCCGTCCGGGGTGGGGCTGGAGGTTGAGCGGGCCGAACTCGTCCAGACAGAAGATGATTTCGGGTTCGCCGTCCTCGGGTATGACCTCGCCGTCGGCGATCGCGTAGAGATGCTCGACCCGCGCCTTCTTGGCCGCGTAGTTGGGGTCATGGGAGGCTTTCCAGGTCTTTAATCGTTGAAAGGTGACGCCTTCCTCGCCGAGCAGGATGCGCAGGCCCTCGTGGCTGATGTCGTCGACCACCCCCTCGGCGACGAGGAAGTCCGCCAGTTTGGTCAGGCTCCAGGTCGAAAACGGCAGGCCATGCTCAGCCGGTCGGCCACTTGGCGATCTTCTTGATCTCGCGGCGCTCGGGCAGCGTGAAGGTCTTCGGCCGGCCACCCCGGTATTTGGGATAGAGGGAGGTGAAGCCGTCGGTGTTGAAGTTGTGGATCACGTCGCGGATCCGGTCCGCGCTGGTGAAGGTGACCTCGGCGATCTTCGTCACGGGCATGCCCTGCGCGGACAGCAGCACCATCTGAGCCCGCCGCCAGGTCACCACCGAGCCGGTGCCACGGCGGATGATCTTCAGCAGCCGTCTGCCCTCATCGTTGTCGATCTCGCGGATGCGTACTCGTTCTGCCACCCGCACAGCCTGATGGCCGCGCAGGCCGGAGACGAAACCCGGCTTCGCTCACGTCCGGAGACAGCGTTCTTTCAGGGCATGCTCCCGCACCGACGGCACCGTGGTGTCACAGTGCCCGGCGCATGCAGGCCCGCGGCCATCGGTCCAGGCCGTGTGCCGCTTCGCGCTCGCGGATCTTCCGCAGACCGGGAGTGAGCCTGTTGTCGTCCATGAGCTGAAAACCACAGCGTGCGTAGTAGGGGGCGTTCCAGGGGACCTGGGTGAACGTGGTGAGGGTCAGAGCGGGCGCCCCTTCGCTCCTGGCGTGGGTCGCCAGATGGTCCAGCAGCAACCGGCCGACACCGCGACGCGCGCTGTCCGGGTGCACCGAGACCTGCTCGACGTGGAGGTTACCGTCGACGCGGTCGGCGATCAGGTAGGCGACCGGGGCGTCGTGGTCGTTGGCCATGACCCAGGCCAGCCTCGTGTGGTGGTAGCGGGCGAGCTCACCGAGCGGGAGTGGCTCATCCTCGGCGATCTCCGGCATGCCGATGTCTCGGAAGCACTGCCCGGCGGCCCTCTCGATGTCCTGGAGGGCGGGCAGTTCGTCCAGGCGCACGGCTCGGATGCGCATGCACGCATTCTCCACGGCACGCCGGATGGCGCTACCGATTAAGCGTCCTGTGACGGCGGTCCACCGACGGTGGCTGCGTGGTGCAGGGCCCGCATCGACCGGACCGTGCGTCGCTCACTCGACGCCAGGGGTCACAACAGGGCGAACGTTGCCTGATGCGGCACTCGCCACCGGCCTGAAGGCTTGCAGCCACTGCCAGCCCGACGTTCGGCTGCACATCCACGGGATGACCGGAGTGCCCAGGGTGCCGAAACAGCGGGCCGGACGAAGTTGTCGGCGGCAGGCGGCCAGCCGGCGCCTTCCGGTTCGGGGGCTCCCCACTGCCAGGCGGAGGCCCCCGAACCGCGGCCGCGTGCCAAACGCGACCCTCTTCCTGTTCCCCGGACTGTTGGAGTCAGCAGCAATACAGGGGACGTGGTGCAAGGTGTTCACGAACCGAGTTCGCGTATTCACCCGCCACTTACTAGAGGTGAGCGTAGATGCAGCGACCCAGAAAAACGGTTTTTGAAGTTGGACAGATGATGAGCCAACCCGCGATGGCCTGGGGAACGCCGAGGCCAGGCGCGTGTGACCTTCAGTGCTCCTACTGAGACGGAACCTGAGCCAATCCTCAACTCGGCATCTGCCGACGCGAGTTACTGGAAAGCTAGGAGATCGGAGGACCGACGTCACGCCTGGGCCGTACGCCAATCGGCCCGTGACCGGTCTCCGTCACGGACTCGTGACCGCGGATTTCGGGGGCCAGCCAAGCCCCCTGCGCGGCCCCCCGAGTACGAGGAGTCAGCAGCAAGAGGACACGGAACGGGGCGGTGGCCAAAATGGCGCCGCCCCCTTGGTGCAGAGGGACTTTTCCATGAACAGGAATCTCGAGGCGCCCGCCTCGTCGTCGGCCGACTACGGCTTCGACATGGCGCGGGCCCTGGTAGTGCTGGGCTTCGTCGCCGCCGCGGTCATCCTGCGGATCGTCGCGCACATGAGCGTCAGGGACATCGTGGTGCTGCTGTCGGCCGGCGGCGCTATCGCTGTGGCCGTACTGGTCTCGGCAAGAGTGAGGCTGCGGAGCCGTCGTCTGGTGCAGCGCCTCCTTCAGACGGCGCTGAACAACGGCGCGGGCAGCTGAGCGGCATGGGACGTCCCGAGGCTCCGGTCGACGACACCGTGCCGGCGCGGGCCGCGTTCGCGCATTACCTGCGGGCGCTACGACGCGCAGCGGATCTGACGTACGCCGAGCTCGCTGAGCTGGTGTCGCTGCCGTATTCGGCCGCGCAGTTGAAGCGGGCGGCCAGCGGCAAGTACGTGCCGCCGTTCCCGCTGGCGTTCGCCTATGCGTCGGCCTGCCTTGACCGGACGGAGGGCGGAGATCTCAGGCGGCTCGCCCTCCTGCACGCCCAGGCGGAGCGTGCGGAGGACGAGCACAAACTCCGCGAGCGCCGCTCGACCGTTCTGGCGAAACCGCACTTGGCCCGCAACCAGGCGGACCTCTGTGGAGCGATGCGTGACCAGTGGGCGTATGCCGGGCGGCCGCCCTACCGCCGGATCCAGCGGGAGACGAAGAACTGGGTCTCGCACAGCACCGTGCACATGATCGTCAGAGCGCGGACCATTCCGCGAGACCTCCGGCAGTACGTGGCCTTCCTGGAGGCGTGCAAGGTCTTCGGCCTAAGTCTGGAGCCCTGGCTCAGGGCGTGGATCAGAGTTTGCGGCTTTCCGAGGACCGACGAGGAATTCGCCCGCACCACCGAGCGGATGAACCCTGTGGTCAATGAGATCTACCGAAAGGTGCTGCGTGAGGAGTACTGCGCGCTGCTGAGGCGCTCGCGAGAGGGTGAGATCCCGGAGATACGTGAGCTGGAGGCGCAGGCGAAGCGCGAGTTGCACGAGCTGATCGCCAAGGCGACTCTGCCAGTCCGACCGATGGCGCCCGTGCACCGGACTCGCCGAGTGTCCCGGACCATCAGTCCTGCGGCGGTCGGTATCCGTTCCGGCCTGCCGATGGCTCCTTAGGAACGGCGCGGTCCCCTGTATCCGAAACGCCAGGGGGCCGCGCCGCCCGCAACCTGGTGGGCGCGGCCCCGCGCCGTCCCGCCTGGTGACGGCCGGCCTCTGTGTGCCCTCGGTGCCGAGCGGCGGGCCCGCAGGTGAGTGCGGGCCCGCTGTGAGGTCAGCGGCGGGTCTCCCACCACAGGATGAGCAGGGTCACGCCGCCGCTGCCGAGCTTGTAGGCGGCGCCCTGAAGGAATTCAGCTGGGACGTTCCGTCCCTGCTGGCCGAACCATTTCCGCAGGTAGCGGATGCCATCGGCGCCCTGCCTGCCCCAGCGGGACAGGCTTGGGCGGGCGTTTCGAGCGTCTCAGCGGCGGGTGAAGTCGTGCAGCAGGTCGGCGAGGCGCTGGTCGGGGCGCTGGATGATGATGCAGGAGTCGGGCTTCGCGGTGGCCAAGCGGTCGACTTCCATCTCCAGGCCGCTGGTGGGGGCGCTGGCGAGGCTGGAGCCGGTCCTGCGGACGTACGTCGCGACGGCCTCCAGGGTGGCGAGGAAGGTGCCGTCGGGGGCTTCGGAGTCCAGGACGTCGTCGGTGACCTCGTGCAGCCAGTGCCGTGCCTCCCGTGTCTCCCCGAGGGAGAGGTGGTGCAGGTGCAGGCAGTAGGCGGCGGCGCGGTGGCCGGCCCCGGCGGCGAGCTGCCACCAGAACTGGGCGCTCTCGCGGTGGTCGGTCAGGTGGAGCAGGCAGGCGAAGACGAGGGCGCCGTCGACGTCCAGGTGACGTTCATCCGCGGGAGTTTCGGGTTCCTGGGCGAGGCGGTCGACGTGGTCGGCGGCGTCGGGCTTGTTGAGGATCCAGCGGCACACGACGGACAGCCGCTGCCCGGCCTGGGTGGCGCGGACGGTGTCGGGGTGCGGCTTGGCCGCGACGGCGGCTGCGTCGGCGGCGAGGCGGCGCAGGGCGGCGCCGACGTCGAAGCTGTCACGCGGCGCGGTGGGGATGCGGGCGTCGGCCAGAAGTTCGTCGATGGCGGTCACTGTCCGGTCCCCTTCTTGTTCTTGGCGGGCGTCGCGGGCAGGTCCAGCCGGATGCGCAGGCGTTCCTTGCCCTTGCGGCCGTGGTAGTCGACGGTGCGGGTGTCCAGGCCCATGTAGCGGGCGATCCGCTTGGTGGGGTAGCCGAGCAGGTGGCGCAGGACGATCACGGTGAACTGGCGGGTGGGCAGCTCGAGGATCGCCTCGTACAGGCCGCCGGCGCTGCTGTTGAGTTCCAGCTGGCTGCGGACCGCCTCGAGGTTCTGCGCTATCGGGCCGTTGATGAGGAACGCCGGCGGGCGTCCGTCCTCTTCGAGGCGGCGGGTGACGCCGCGGTGCAGCACGGCGAGCGTCTGCTGTTCGAGGTCGCCCTGCTGCAGCAGCTCGTCCCATCCCCCGAGGATTTCCAGGAACACCTGGTGGACCACGTGTTCGGCGGTGCGACGGCTGCCGAGGTGGATCTCCGCGAAGTCGTGGAAGAACTCCTGGTGCCCCAGGTAGAAGCCCTCGAAGTCGAGGGGCAGATCGGGCGGGGCCTGGACGGGCTGGCCGTGGCCGCCGTCCTGGGGCGATACGTCAGTGGTGACGTCGCCGTTGCCCATGCAGTCCTCCAGGCGGTGAACACCGGGCCTCTCCGTTGAGGCCGGCGGGATCGGACGCGGGTCAAGTCGCCCGCGTGAGGGCCCCGTTGGGTTGGGCTCTCATGCACCACCCTGGTGTTTTTCGGGTCCGGAAACTCATACGACCCTCGGAAATCGTGACTCTGCGATCTTCTCCATAAACGGAACGTGATTACGACATTAGCTCGCGGGTTCGAGAACGGGCCGTGAGCTGCAACGAAGGGCCCAGGTGCAAAAGTTCACATTTCAAGCACTGTCGGACTCGTGGCATAAGTCACACTGTGCTCGCTACTGCGTGGACATCCCGTGAAGCACAAGCCGCCACAGCTGGCCGTCTGTGGGCACAACCGATCCGCCATCACCCGTTGGAGTGGGTGTATCGCCGCTGACGCCCCGGCGCCTGCCAGCCTTCGCCGAACGGTGCCGGAGATGATGCGACTTACCACCCACGCGGGTGAGCCGACGGCCAAACCCTGCACTGGGCGAGACCGTGCCCGGTACGAAGATCGCGGACCTTCCCGTCTTCGCGAGGAACCCGCCCGTGCGTCTCCCCGCGCCGTCGGCACCGCGGCCGATCGGCCTCTTGAGCGTGGTGGTCACCGGCCTGGACATGGTCGGGCTGTTCTTCATCCCGGCCGTTAACTCCCGCCAGCTGCTGGACGTCATCCGCCGGCGCTCGGCCGAGCGGCGTGCCGGTGCTGGCCCCGCCGGGCTGGACGACGCCTGATTGCCCGGCCCGGCGCCCACGGGACATGCCGCGCTTCCGGCAGAGAGGGGGAGAACGTGTCCGAGTACGACGAAGAGGCCACCCAGGAAGCGCTCAGGAAGGCCGTGGAGCATCTGGGGCGGCCGACGGGACGGGCGAGGTCTTGAGGAGCCCTGGGGCACCGGCGGCGGTTGTCCGAAGGCGCTCAAGGGACTGAGGAACAGAACTGTCGACCGCGCAGCGATCGGCTGGTGAATGAAGCCAGCATGGTGCCCGATTACCGAGGGCAGAAATGTAGACATCGGGCGCCAGGCGTCCACGAAGTCGAGACATTGACGTACCTCTCCGGTTTCCAGGGAACGAACGATTCGCGCCACCGTGCGGCCGAAATGGTTCCGGTCCACAGAGGCCGAAATTGGCTCTGAGATGCTCAAGTAACCCTCAGAAGATCCCTGTCACACTTGCCTGACCCGGCAGCATATGGAATTGTCATGGCCGCGCCGGGGAGAAATGCTCTCCGTGCAAAATATGGAAGTGGGTGAAGAAAGTGCTGAAGGCTGCTCGAATCCAGCGGATGAGAACCGTCCCGACACTTGGAGTGCTGCTGGCCGGTCTCTTATCTCTCGGAGTCGGGGCGTCTGCATCAGCTTCCGAAGTCGGCGTCAAGGCGCACCCCAGCGATTGCCACTATGAGATTGCCGGCAAGTGGGGAACGGTCGCCCGTTGCGAAAAGGACAATGGCGGCTCCTACCGAGCTTCCGGCACATGCAAGTTCCCGAACGGGAAGTTGCAAGAGATGGCAGGTCCATGGAAGTGGACGGGACCTTCCTACGCGTACTGCCCAGGAGACTCGAAGGCCGTTAGCGCGGGCATCACCACACGACCGACGCGGTAGAAAAGTCCCGATCGAACGAGAAGGGTCAGTGACAATGAAGAAGATGAATTCGGCGCTGCTCGCTGCCGTAGGGATGGCGGCCTGCTTCACCCTCGGAGTCCAGGGCACTGCCACTGCGGCCACCGTATCCCCTACGGCCCATCCGACTGGGTGCACCAGCGGAAAGCACGACAATGGCTGGTCGGCCAAATGCAGTAAGAGCAATGGCGGGCACTATAAGGCGAGCGTGACGTGCTTCCCCTTTGATGGCGGTGCTCGCGTTGTGCGCTGGGCGTCGCATTGGAGATCCAGCGGGACTTCCTACGTCTCCTGCCCGCCGCTTACCCAAGTTGAAAGTGGTGGCTTCGTTACAAAGGCCGATTAGGCCGAACCTGACAGCCCCCGGGCAAGGTCATGAGACCTGAATCTTCCTCCCGGTACTCGGGGTTGCCTGTTTGTGTGAGGCGCGTCGTACGCAGACGTGGCACCGTGTGAGCCGTCGGGCCCGTCGCCTTCCTCGTGGCGACGGGCCCGATGTGTGACGAGGTCGCTTTACTTCACTGGCCCACGTGCTTCATCAACAGCCGTATGGCGATCAACGAGATGCGCCTCCAGCGTCGCAGCGTTGGAGGAACGCAGGGACCATCTGCGCTGGCAGGTGGAGATGGGCGAGGCGATTGTTGAGGCAACCGGGCCGCCACGCGACTCGATGCCTTGCGGCATGGTCGCAACGTCGGGGAAGGATGATTTGTCCCGCCTGTCGGCGACGTGGAAGCTGGGCTCAGCTGGCCGGCGTCGGTTTCCTTGGCCAGCTGGGGGTGGCGCCTTTCCGGGCGAGGCGCCTGGTCATGAGGGTGATGGCAGCCCAGGTGATCAGTGTCTCGGAGTGCTGGATGAGCCGCTCGTAGTCCCTCGCGTGGCGCCTGGCGTGCATCATCCAGGCGAGCGACCTCTCGACGACCCAACGGCGAGGCAATACGACGAAGCCGGATGCGTCCTTGGGACGGCTGACCGGCTTGATAGTGAGCTTGAGGTGCCGTTTCGCCCAGGCCACGAGCTTCCCGGCATAAGCCGAGTCGGCCCACACGATCGTGATCTCTGGGTGCATCAGGCGCAGGCGGAAAAGAACTTCCTTGGCGGCCGCGGCATCGTGCAGGTCGGCGGGGGTGACCATGACCATGAGGGGTAGGCCGCGGGTGTCGACGACCAGGTGGCGCTTGCGGCCGTTGATTTTCTTGCCCGCGTCGTAGCCGCGGGTGGCCTTGGAAACGGTCTCCGCGGCTTTCACGCTCTGGGAATCGATCACGGTGGCCACTGCTCGGGGGCCTTTACCCATGTCACTGCGGATCCGCCCCGCCAGATGGTCACGGACCTGGCCAACGATCCCGGCCGCGGCCCATCGGGCCATGAATCCCCAGACCGTGCGCCATGGCGGGAAGTCCGCAGGCAGGGCCCGCCATTTGCAGCCGGTGTCCACGACGTAGCGGATCGCGTCGACGATCTCGCGTCGGGGATGCTTCTCAGGCCGGCCGCCCTTGCTGGTCTCGCAGGCCGGGGTGGGCAACAGCCCTTCGAGCAGGGCCCATTCGGCGTTCGTGGTGTCCGAGGGGTAGCGGCGAGAGCGCATGGCGAGGGCCTCAGGGCTGTGCGGTGGTCCGCCTGCGGTCCGGGCGGACCACCGCAGGTCAGGAGCTGTTGATGAGGTCGAGGGTGGATTCGATGGAGTTGAGCTGGGCGACGATGTGCTTGACCCACTTGTCGCCCGGGTGGGTGGCCGCGTGCGGGGCGACGGTGCCGGTGATGAACCGGCGGAACTCGGTCAGCTTCTCCCTGACCACCGCCCGTTCGTATGCCTCCAGCACCGCCCGTTCGGCTCCGAGTTGATAGCCCGCCTGCCGGGTCCAGGTCAGCGGGGGCCAGCCCTTCTCCGCGGCCTGGTCCTTCAGCGCGGCGAGGCCGGAACGGACCTGACTGGCGGACAGGTCGCTGGCGCGTACCAACTGGTGGAACTCAAGGCCGGCGGGCCTGGCCTCGAACAGCACGAACCGCAGGGTGTCCGCGTGGCGTCTGGCTGCATCGCCCCGTCGCCGTGAGGCGCGGGGCATCCTCATTCGCCCTTGAGCAGACGGGCCAGTTCGTCATCGACGTCGACCTTGCCAGTGTCGACGGCCGTCTCGATCCAGTCCAGCGTCGCCCGCACCCGGGCAACGTTCTCGTGCACGAGCGTGCGTTCGTCGTCGTTCAGGGTGCGGTCCCGCAGGCCCGGAACGGTCCGGCCGGCGGCGGCGACGAAGGCGTGGCAGGCGGTGACCAGGTCCAGGAACTCCACCGACCGGTCGATCGCACGGACGGCCGGGGCGACGGGACTGGTGCGGTCGAAGTCCTCACGGGCTTGCCGACCGCGTTCGACCTGGGCATGGTTGACCTGGAAGCGGGCGGTGTCGTCGCTCATCGCCTTGAACGCGACGTCCGGCCTGCGCAGCAGGCTCGTCGCGGCGGTCGCCGCGACCGACTCGTCCCGTGTGAACTCCTCCACCACCCGGACCTTGTCCTCCGCCGACACTTTGGCCGCGACCTGCGGACGCTTGAGGAAGTCGGTGGTGACCGCCGCGGCGACCTCTTCGTCCCGGGCCAGCGAATGGATCGCGGTGACCTTCTCCTGCGGCGTGATCGGGGTCTCGACCTGCTGGCCCACCCGCCGGCTCGCGTCATCCGTGGTCCACCGGGCCTTGCCGTCCGGCGGCGTCCCGATCGTCGCGAACCGTTCCGCCTCGTCCTCGATGTTCGCCAGGGCCCGGTGGACCGTGTACGACGCCGTCTTGGGACTGCGGTGTTCCTTCGGCCAGCGGGAGGCCACCCACCTCGTGGTCTTCACCGTGGCCACCGACAGCCCGATGTCGTCGGCCAGCCGCTTCAGCGACGCCTCGACCGTCTACTCCGGCTCCGCGATCGGACCGCCCCGCTGCCTCATCGGCTCGATCTCCAGAGCGCGGTCACCAATCGTGAACTGCCCGCGCGTCTGCTGCTCGACCACATCTCGCAGCTCAGCGACGATCTGTTCGTAACGGGACTGGCTTACGCTACCGACCTTCTCTGCCACTTCGGTCACGGTGTCTCACCACCAACTGCGGGCCAGGGCACGGCTCGTGGGGCCGCGACGGGACAGGGCCCGCTTCCAAGCTGAGAGTCAGACCGAAAATCCTAAGATCACAATGAATGACCTTAAATGACCGGATGGTGACCGAAGTTGGACCCGGGATACGTTCGCTCAGCGGTTACTGTGACCGTTCGCCGAACGGTTCCGCCCGGCGCCTCCAAGCCCTCACCTTGCACCGCGGCGAGCAGAACACCGCATCCGAGCGGCGGTCGACACCAGCACGGATCGGACACCGCCGCGATGAGCAGCAGCAGCCGAATCGCGTCGGAGAGGCGATCCCCCTCGTCATCATCCACTCACACACGGTAATGACTCGCGGTGGGCTTGATCAATGCTCCTGCGCTGACCGCTCAGGGCTTGTAGGCAGCGCTTCGGATGGCCTAGCGCTGGGTCTGTTCCAGCGCGGCGATCTCGGGCGCCGTCACCGTGGCCCGCTGGCCTGCCTGGACCTGCTGGAGTCGTTTGATGGTGGCAGCCAGCACGTCATGAGCGTCTGTGGGATCCGCGCCCGCGTCCTCCACTGTGACTCTGGCGATGATGGTGCCGGATCTGCTGTAGCCGTACACCGTGCCGCTCGATCCGCTGTCCGCGAGGAAGACCGACTCCTCTCCGACCCGACCGACCTTTAGGGGGTGCGCCTCGTCCGTGTCCGGCCACTGGTCGTACGCCGCCTTCGCGTGCGCGGCATTGTCGAACTGGCAGACGTCCAGGTCAATGCCTCGCGATTCGGTCGATCCCTGGTAGTCGTAGTCGCCGCTACCCGCTTGCTGCCAACCGGCCGGCGCTGGGGCGTCCAGAGGAGCACAGTCGTCGGGCTCGCCCTGCATGCGCTTGTGCAGACTGCCGGGAAGGTAGCCGGAGACCAGGTCATCAGCGTCGGGAATCGCCTGTGTGAGTTCCCCCCGGCTGAGCTGCTTGGTCAGCGGCAGGTCGGTGTTGTCCTTGGACGGACTCGCTTTGCCGGTTCCGCTCACTGACGGCGCCCCAGCGGGGGCCGGCGGCGCCTTGTCCGTGGAGCAAGCGGTTAGCACGAGGCAAGCCAGAAGCGTTGCAGCGAGGGGAAAGTGACGTCTTGCCATGTCGTAAACATAGATCAGCTCCGAGCCGGCAGATTCGAATCTCGCCAGGTACGGCCTCGGGGAACAACGGAACAGCGGCTAGCTGTATTGACCTGGAGCGTTGTTCACACGGCTGATCGGTGGGTGGCCGCCGAGTGCGGTGTGGCAGCGGTGGTGGTTGTAGGTGTGCAGGAAGTCTGCCAGTGCCGCGGTGCGCTCGGTGTTGCTGGTGTAGGGCCGTAGGTAGGCCCATTCGTCGAGCAGGGTGCGGTTGAAGCGTTCGACCTTGCCGTTGGTCTGCGGCCGGTAGGCGCGGGTGAGCTTGCCGGTCGCGCCGAGGTCAGCGAGTGCCCGGCGCCAGGCGAAGCTCTTGCGGTAGGGCCAGGCGTTGTCGGTCAGGACGCGTTGGATGCGGTCGATGCCGCAGGTGGCGAAGAAGGCCGCGGCCCGGGTGAGGAAGTCTGCGCAGGTGGCGGCTTTCTCATCGGCGTGGATCTCGCTGTAGCGAGGCGGCTGTGGTCGTCGACGGCGGAGTGGACGTAGTCGAAGCCCACCCTGTTGCGTCGGGCGCGGCCGGCCTGGCGGCCCAGGACCTTGTGACCGCCGCCGCAGCGTCCTCGACGCGAAGAATGGGAATGACTTCCTTGTCTATAGAGTCATCGTCGCAGACCCCAGGGCAAACGTTGCCTGTCGCGGCACTAGGTCGTCATACACGGCCACAGGCGCCAACCAGCCTCATTGAGGTCTTCTCGGCAACGTGACGGACGGGGTGCGAGTGCCCGCTCGCGGCCTAGTTCTGCGGTGCCAGGGTGCGCAGGACGCAGAACTCGTTGCCCTCGGGGTCTGCCATGACCACCCAGTTTCGGTCTG
>NZ_JBWKKY010000043.1:0-16284 GCF_056430805.1 Streptomyces sp. NPDC045955 | reverse complement strand
CATCGACACCCACGGCGGCTACGCCGAGTACCTGAAGACGACCGCCCGCTCGGTGGTGCCCCTCGCCCCGTCCTTGGAACCGGCCTCGGTGGCGGCCCTGGCCGACGCCGGTCTCACGGCGTACCACGCCGTCGCCAAGGCGGCCCGGGTGCTGCGGCCCGGCGACAGGGCCGTGGTCATCGGCGCCGGCGGGCTCGGACACATCGGAATTCAAGTGCTGCGGGCCCTGTCGCCGGTCGAGATGATCGTCATCGACCGCAGCGCGGAGGCCCTGGCGCTGGCCAAGGAGCTGGGCGCCGACCACACGCTCGTCGCGGACGGAACCGAAGCCGACCGCGTACGGGACCTCACCTCGGGGCACGGGGCGGAGGCCGTCCTGGACTTCGTCGGTGAGGGGGGCGCCGTCGAGACGGGCGTGGCCTGCCTGCGCCGCAACGGCAATTACTACGTCATCGGATACGGCGGCCACCTCCACGTGCCGACGATCGACGTCATCTCCACGGAGATCAACTTCATCGGGAACCTCGTGGGCTCCTACAACGACCTGTCCGAGCTGATGGTCCTGGCGGCCCAGGACAAGGTCACCCTGCACACCCAGCGCTACCCCCTCGCCTCCTTCCAGCAGGCCCTCGACGACCTGGACGCCGGTGCCGTACGCGGCCGCGCGATCTTGGTCCCCTGACACCGCAGGAGAAGCCCCATGCGCAGCAGACCGTACACAGCTCTGGTCGCCGTCGCCGTCAGCGCGGCCCTGACGGCCACCGCGTGCACCGCCCAGAACCAGGCACAGCAAAAGCCCGGGGAGAAGGCCGCGCTCTTCAAGTCCGGCTCGGAGATCAGCTACCAGAAGTACGGCAAGGACTACCCGGCCACGAAGGTCAAGGACGTTCCCG
The DNA here is from genome assembly GCF_056430805.1 of Streptomyces sp. NPDC045955. Taxonomy (NCBI): domain Bacteria; kingdom Bacillati; phylum Actinomycetota; class Actinomycetes; order Kitasatosporales; family Streptomycetaceae; genus Streptomyces; species Streptomyces sp. NPDC045955. The sequence goes on along the minus strand of NZ_JBWKKY010000043.1, from coordinate 15,391 downwards.
GACCTTGCAGCTACGAAGAGATCAGCCGCAAGGACTACTCCGGACAGACACTGAAGATCATCAGCCACGCCGTTCCCGTGATCGGCGAGCCGACCCAGCTGCACGCCAAGCAGTTCGAGGAGATCACCGGCGGGAAGGTCGAGGTCGTCAACGTTCCCTTCGGCGAGTTGCACCAGAAGATCCTGACGCCCCTTCAGGCGGGCCAGCCAGCGTACGACGTCATGTTCTATCCGTCCCTGTGGATCGGCGACATGGCGCCCTATCTGGCACCCGTGCCGCAGAAATACCTCGACACCCCCGGCATGAAGGACGTCACCAAGGCCTACATGGACGTGGCGACCTGGAACGGGAAGGTCCTGCAGTACCCGGTGGACGGTGACCGGCACTACCTCAAGGTCCGCACCGACGTGCTGAAGGACCCCGAGCGGCAGGCGGAATACAAGCAGGCCACGGGCAAGGACCTGCAGGTTCCCAGGACGTGGGCCGAGTACCAGCAGATAGCCGAGTTCTTCAGCGGCAAGGACCTCGACGGCGACGGCAAGCGCAACTACGGCAGCGCCGAGGTGACCAAGCGCGACGACCTGACGTTCTCCGCGTTCATCAGCCGGGCTGCGCCGTACGTGAAGAACCCGGACGTCAAGGGCGGTGTCTTCTTCGACGTCGAGACCATGCAGCCGCTGATCAACACGCCCGGCTTCGTCCGCGCCCTGAAGGACATGGTCGAGGCCAAGTCCACCTGGGCGCCCGGCGGCGCCAACTTCGGCCTGGGAGACGAGATCTTCTCCTTCGGAGGCGGGCAGACGCTGATGTCGTACTCATGGGACGACGCCTTCATACAGGCCCAGCAGCCGGACAGCAGGATCCGCAACAAGGTCGAGGCGGCGCCCCTGCCGGGCTCCACTGAGGTCTATAACCGCACCACGAAGTCGTGGGACAAGAAGGCGAACCAGGCGCCCTACTTCACCTGGGGGTGGACCTCGGCGGTGGCCAAGTCCTCGCGCCACCAAGAGATGGCCTTCGACTACCTGTGCTTCTTCAGCAACGAGGCCAACACCGCCCTCGACCTGACCATTGGCCGATTCGGTGTCAACCCCTACCGCGTCGCCCACTTCGATCCGGCGTTCTGGCAGAAGCAGGGCTGGGACAAGGAGGTCGCCGAGTCGTACGTGCTCACGCTCGCCGGCATGGAGAAGAGTTCCAACCGCGTCTTCGACCTGCGCGTCCCCGGTGTCAACCAGTACATGTCCGCGCTCGCCAACGGCGTCGCCGCGGCTGTCGCGGGCCAGCAGTCCCCGCAGGACGCGCTGGACGGCGTGGCCCGGGAATGGTCCAAGATCACCAACCAGATCGGCAAGGACAAGGTCCAGAGCGCCTATCGCAATGTGGTCGCGCTCGAGGACAACTCCTGATCCAGACGCAGGACGCCCCGGGTGGCCGGACCGGACCGGCCGGCTGCCCGGGGGCGCCCGCCCTCTTCCGCAAGGAGACCCATGGACGGCCTGCGCCGGCACAAGAGCATGTTCCTGCTGCCGGGACTGCTCACGCTCTTTCTGATCATCGTTTTCCCCCTTCTGTTCACCATCCGCGTCAGCTTCTCCGGCTGGAACGTAAGCAACCCCTACATGGACTTCGTGGGAGGGGCCAACTACACCGCCGCACTGCACGACAGCCGCTTCTGGGCGTCCCTCACCCGGCTGATCCTGCTCGCGGGCGGCACGGTCCTCATCCAGTACGTCATCGGGTTCGGCATGGCCCTGCTGGTCTGGCGCGAGGTACGCGGCCGCAGATTCTGGCGTGTGCTGTTCCTCGTCCCCATGATGACCACGCCCGTGGTGATGGCCGCCATCTGGCAGACGATCTTCCATGAGTCGCTGGGACCGGCGAACGATCTGCTGGACATGTTCGGCCTGGGCAGGGTTCCCTGGCTGACCGAGTCCGGGCCGGCGCTGGTCGCGCTGATGACCGTCGAGGTCTGGCAGTGGACGCCCTTCATGTTCCTGCTGCTGCTGGCCGGTCTGCTGAGCCTTCCCAAGGAGCCGTTCATGGCCGCCGCGATCGACGGCGCCGGCACGTGGCGCACGTTCTGGAAGGTGACCTTCCCGCTGATGGCGCCGGTGTCGGTCGCGGCGGTCGTCATCCGGCTTATAGAGGCGTCCAAGCTCTCCGACAGCGTCTACGTACTGACGTCCGGCGGACCGGGCTCCTCGACGGAGACCCCGGGTTACTACCTCTACATCCAGGGACTGCGCGATCAGCAGACCGGGTACAGCGGCGCGATGTCGCTGATCTACCTGGTGCTGATGAGCGTCACGCTCACGGTCGTCGCCGCCCTGCTCACCAGGGCCTTCAAGCTGAAGGGGGACTCATGAGGTCACGTCTTTATCCCACGTTCAAATACACCGTGATCGCACTGTGGGCCTGCTTCGTCGCGGGACCGTTCTTCTGGGCGATGACGACCAGCTTCAAGAACGCCAACGCGGTCCAGGGCGGCCCCACCTACCTCCCCTGGCTGCAGTACGAGCCCACCCTCACCGGCTGGCGCAACATCTTCGGCGGAGCCGGGGGCGTCGATGTGATCGATCCCTTCATCAACAGCGCGATCGTCACCATCTGCGCGTCGGCCATCAGCCTGGCGCTGGGGTCCCTGGCCGCCTACGCGCTGTCCCGCTACCGATTCAAGCTGGGCTTCATCAAGAACGGCGACATCGTCTTCTTCTTCGTCTCCCAACGAATCATGCCGCCCGTCGTCCTGGTGATCCCCTTCTTCTACCTCCTGCAGTGGGGCGGCCTCCTGGACAGCATCCCAGGCCTGGTCATCGTGACGGTCGCGCTGCTGTTGCCGATCGCGGTCTGGGTGATGGTCGACTTCTTCGACGGCATCCCACGGGAGATCGACGAGATGGCGATGCTGGACGGCTGTCCCCCGTTCCAGACCTTCGTACGAGCGATCCTGCCCAACTCCCTGCCCGGCCTGACCGTGGCCGCGATGTTCTGCGCCGTATTCGGCTGGAACGACTTCTTCTTCGCCTTCCGCCTCACCTTCACCGAGGTCCAGACCCTGCCCCAGGCGGTCGTCGCCCTCAACTCCTCCATCCCACCATGGTGGACGCTCTCCGCCGCCGCGCTCTTCGGCGTGACACCACTGGTCCTGCTCGCCATATGGGTGGAGCGCTATCTGTCCAAGGGGAACCTGTCGGGAGCGGTCCGATGAACCTGCACGCCACTGATCTGTGCCTGAGCGTCGACGGCGTCGACCACCTCAAGAACGTCACCGCGACCTTCCAGCCGGGACGGCTCCACACCGTCATCGGCCGGACGATGGCCGGAAAGACGACGCTGCTACGGGTCCTGGCCGGCCTGCAGAAAGTGGATTCCGGCTCCCTCACCCGGGCAGGGGCGGACTTCCACAGGACACCGGTGTGGCGGCGCGACACCGCCATGGTCTACCAGCAGTTCATCAACTACCCGCATCTCGATGTGTTCCACAATGTGGCCTTCCCGCTGAAGCGGGCGGGGCTGTCCGGGGACGAAATCCGGCGACGGGTCAGGCAGAGCCTGGCCAGCGTGGGACTCGCGGACTTCGAGAGGCGCAAGCCGTCCCAGCTCTCCGGCGGCCAGCAACAGCGCGTCGCCATGGCCCGTGCCCTGGCCCGCGGTACCGGCATCCTCCTGCTCGACGAGCCGCTGGCGAACCTGGACTACAAGCTGCGCGAACAACTGCGCGACGAATTCAAGACCCTCTTCTCGGACCAGGGGGACACGATCGTCATCTACACGACCACCGAACCCGCCGAAGCAATGATGCTCGGAGACGTTGTCCTCGTCATGCACGAGGGGCAGATCCTCCAGACCGGCACCCCGCAGGAGGTCTACGAACGCCCGGCGACCACCACAGTCGCATCCATCATCAACGATCCGCCCATGAACATCTTCTCGGGCCGGATCGAGGGCGGCCAGGTCACCGTGGCCGGCTTCCAGGCCACACACACCTCAGGGCGGCATGCGGCGCCGCATGCCGCCGCCCACCTGGCCGATCTCCCCGACGGCACCTACCAGTTCGGACTGCGCGCCACCGACGTCAGCCTGGCCTCCAGCGGGGTCGAAGGCCAGGTCACCTTCGTGGAGATCTCCGGTTCCGAGACCTTCGTCCACGTCGTCGTCGGCGAGAGCCCCTTCGTCGTACAGCTCGAGGGCATTCACGACGTCGCCCTCGGCGACCTGGTCAGACTTCGCCTCCGCCCCGACCGGCTGTTCGCCTTCGACGAGCAGGGAACGCTCGTGCGCACACCTTCATACGATCTCGCTCCAGTGAAAGGCCCTTGAAATGGCGCAGTTGGACATCGTCGACGTCGGGCACGCCTACGCGCCCGACGCCGAGGAGGAGCGGTGGGCCCTCAAGCCGCTGAGGCTGACCTTCGAATCCGGCAGGACCTATGCACTGGTCGGACCCTCCGGCTGCGGCAAGACGACACTGCTGAACATTCTCTCCGGCCTGGTCAGACCGTCCCGGGGACAGGTGCTGTTCGACGGCGTCGACGTCACCGCCCTGCCCACAAAGGCGCGCAACATCGCCCAGGTCTTCCAGTTCCCCGTCATCTACAAGTCGATGACGGTCTACGACAACCTCGCCTTCCCCCTGCAGTGCCGGCGCTGGGACAAGGCGAGGATCGACGCCAAGGTGCGGCAGGTCGCCGAAGCCCTCGACCTGCACGACCGGCTGGGGCAGTCCCCCCGCGGGCTCACCGCCGACGACAAGCAGCTGATCTCACTCGGCCGCGGCCTGGTCCGCGACGACGTGGCGGCCGTCCTGATGGACGAGCCGCTCACCGTCATCGACCCGCAGCTGAAACACTCGCTGCGACGCAGGATCCGAGAGATCACCGAACAGTTCCGGCCCACGGTGATCTACGTGACGCACGACCAGTACGAGGCGATGAGTTTCGCGCAGGAAGTGCTCGTCATGAAGGACGGCCGCGCCGTGCAGCAAGGCACCCCTGAGCAGCTCTTCGAGGCGCCCTCCTCCACCTACGTCGGCTACTTCATCGGCTCACCGGCGATGAACTTCCTGACCGTGGACCGAAGCGACGGGTCCTTCGCGCTGGGCGGCCGAACGCTGTCCGTTGCCTGGGCCGTCCCCGACAGCACGACCGAGGTCCAGGTCGGCGTCCGGCCCGAATACGTCAAGGTCGTCACGGACCCCGGCCCCAACACGTTCCCCGGCCGACTGCGAGGCGTGAGCGACCACGGCGCGCAGCGCGTGCTCGAAGTCGAGGTCGCCGGGCAACTCGTCAGGGCCAAGACGCCGCGGGAGGAGGGAGTTCCGGCGGGCGAGGAGGTCCTGGTCCATCTGCCGCGCGCCAAGGTTCTTCCTTACGCGGACGGCCAGTTGGTACTCCAGTCGTAGTGACTCGTCATCGAAGGAATCCCCATGATCTTCATCACCGCCAAGTTCCGAGTCCGTCCCGAGCACGCCCACCGCTGGCCCGAGATCACCGCTGACTTCACCCGGGCCACGCGCGCCGAACCGGGCTGCCTGTGGTTCGACTGGTCGCGCAGTGTGGAGGACCCGACGGAGTACGTCCTGGTCGAGGCCTTCCGCGACGACGAGGCCGGGGCCGCGCATGTGCAGTCCGCGCACTTCAAGGCCGCGCAGCAGACGTTGCCGTCCCATCTGGCCGAGACGCCGCGCATCGTCAACATGAACGTTCCGCAGCACGACTGGTCGCTGCTGGGGGAGATGGCGGTCCCCGGCCAGGATTAGCAAGGCCTGGGACGGTCAGGCGAACGTGCCGGCCAGTGATTGTTCGGTCCAGACGGTCTTGCCCTCGCAGCTGTAGCGGGTCGGCCATCTGGGCCACCAGGAACAGGTCGCGCCCGCCCTCGTCGGTGGTCCGGGCGTGGCGCAGATGGGGTGAGGTGTGGCTGGTGTCGCTGACCTCGCACACCAGACACCGTTCACGGATCAGCCGCAGCGTCGCGGGTCCGCGGCGTAGCGGTAGACGTTGGTGACCAGTTCGCTGGCGATCAACTCGGTCGTGAACGCCAAGTGTTCCAGGCCCCATTCGCTCAGCTTGGCCGAGGTCAGTGCCCGGGCCCGGGCGGCACTGGCGGGCTCCAGCGGCAGCCGCCAGGAAGCGACGTTGTCCGGTGGCAGCACGCGGGTGCGGGCGATCAGCAACGCGACGTCGTCGCCGGGGCGCGCGGGAACGAGTGAGCCGACCACCGCCTGGCATGTGCGTTCCAGCGCGTCCGCGGGGCGGGTGAGTGCCGCGCACAGCTTGGTCAGGCCGACGTCGGGATCGATGTGGCGTTCGCCGATGAGCCCGTTGGTGTACAGGCACAGCAGGCTTCCCTCGGCCAGTTCGATGTCCCGGGCCTCGAACGGCAGGCCGCCCAGGCCGAGCGGTGGGCCGGCAGGCAGGTCCAGCGGAGCCACCTGTCCGTCCGGAGCGGTGACCACCGGCGGCGGGTGGCCGGCGCGGGCCACGGAGCACCGCCCGGAGACCGGGTCGTACACGGCGTACAGGCAGGTGGCCCCGACGACCTGCTCCCCCACCGGCCGTTCGCTGGCCGCTTCCTGTTCGGCCACCAGCAGCAGGACCAGATCTTCCAGGCGGGAGAGGACCTCGTCCGGTTCCAGGTCGAGACTGGCGAGCGTGTGTACGGCGGTACGCAGCGGGCCCGTCGTGGCGGCTGCGTGGATGCCGCGTCCCACCACGTCGCCGACGACGAGGGCGACCCGGGCCCCGGACAGGGGAATGACGTCGAACCAGTCGCCGCCCAGGCCCGGGGCCGCGCCGGCCGGCAGGTAGCGCCGGGCCACCTCGACGGCCGATGATCCGGAACCGCCCGGGGCAGAAGGCTGCTCTGCAGGGTGAACGCGGTCTGCTGCTGGGTGAAGCGCCGCGCGTTGTCGATGGCGACGGCGGCGCGCGAGGCGCGTTCCTGGGCGAGGGTGAGATCGTCCGCCTCGAAGGGATCGGGGCGGCGTGAGCGGGCTCGAGCCGCGGCGTATCTTTGTCGGCGGCGCTGTTCCTGAGGCGTCTCGGGCGTGTCTGCGTAGGCCATCATGACCCGGCTCGGCGGCGCGCTGCCGGACGCGTCGCCCCAGGCAGGGGCAACGCTGGCCATCGTCTGCCGCAGTTCCGGGTCGCATCGACGTAGTGAGAGATCTTCAAGCCGCTGACCTGTGTCCCTTCGTTCCTCCGCCAGGAACCAGGACGCATCGCACCCTCGCTCGTCAATGATCTCTCCGAACAGACTGCGAGCCGTGGTCAGCGCCTCGCGTACTGCCATGCCGTCCGGACCGAGGGCGACCACGTGTCGTCGGGTCCACGCCTTGTAGAGCAGCGTGCCGACAGTCGCCATGAAGGCGAGCCAGCCGGGCAGAAACTTCGGCCAGTCGCCCCACCAGGAGGAAGCAGCGAGCGTCCAATTCTGTCGGGCTGAGTTCAAAAAAAGCCGCGACGGCTCACGGGTGCGCGCTGGGGCATGTGGGCGCTGCCCGGTGTGCTGCCCCTCAAGCCGAAGGACGGCCAAAGGCTCCCAGCATGCGCACTGTGGTGCACGAAGCGTTCTCAAGGGTGTCCGACCCATGCCTGATGGTGGGGCGCGACTGAGCAATGCTCAGATCCTGTGGATCGGCCCCGGGAGGACGTACCTTCCCGGGCGATTGATCGATAGGTCACCGAGCAAGACCGACGTTCGCGGCGTCGGTCGGGAAGGCACCTTCATGCTCACCGTAGTCAACGAGACGGCGCCACGCGAGACGGGTCGTCGCTGCTGGACGAGATCGTCCGGGAGGGCGCCCGCAGGATGCTGGCCGCCGCGTTGGAAGCCGAGGTCGACGCATATATCGCCGAGTTGGCCGACCAGCGGGACGAGAACGGGCGGCGGCTGGTAGTGCGCAACGGCTACCACCAGCCGAGGAAGGTCACCACCGCGGCCGGGACTGTGGAGGTGAAGGCCCCGCGGGTGAACGACAAGCGCACCGACATGGATACGGGCGAACGCAGGCGGTTCTCCTCGGCGATCCTGCCGCCTTGGGCCCGGAAGTCCCCGAAGATCAGCGAGGTGCTGCCGCTGCTCTACCTGCACGGGTTGTCGTCTGGGGACTTCGTGCCCGCGCTGGAGCAGTTCCTCGGCAGTTCGGCCGGGCTGTCGCCGACCACGGTCACGCGGCTGACGGCCCAATGGCAGGCCGACCACGCCACCTTCATGGACCGCGATCTGTCGGCCACGGACTACGTGTACGTGTGGGCCGACGGCATTCACCTGCGCATACGCCTGGAGGAGGCCAAGGCTGCCGTGCTGGTCGTGATGGGCGTGCGGGCGGATGGCACCAAGGAGCTGATCGCGCTGGCCGACGGTTGTCGCGAGTCGACGGAGGCGTGGGCGGGCCTGCTACGCGACTGTGCCCGCCGGGGCATGCGCGCCCCGGTGCTGGCCGTCGGGGACGGCGCGCTCGGCTTCTGGAAGGCCCTGGCCGAGGTGTTCCCCGACACCCGCGAACAACGATGCTGGGTTCACAAAACCGCAAATGTTCTCGATTCCCTGCCGAAGTCGGCCCAGCCCGCGGCCAAGCGCGCCATCCAGGACATCTACAACGCCGAGAACAAGGAGCAGGCCCGCAAAGCCGTCGCCATATTCGCCAAGCAGTACAACGCGAAGTACCCCAAGGCGGTCAAGAAGATCGTGGACGATGAGGACGAGCTGCTGGCGTTCTACGACTTCCCCGCCGAGCACTGGATCCATCTGCGGACCACGAATCCCATCGAGTCGACGTTCGCCACCGTGCGGCTGCGGACCAAGGTGACGAAGGGTGCCGGCAGCCGGGCCGCCGGGCTGGCAATGGTTTTCAAGCTGGTCGAGTCAGCCCAGGCCCGCTGGCGGGCTGTGAACGCACCCCACCTCGTCGCTCTGGTCCGTGCCGGGGCCCGCTTCGAACGCGGCCACCTCGTCGAACACCCCGAGACCCTCTCGGCGTGAGCAGCCTCAGCCGATCCACAGAAGCCGGGAGGATCTCAGGCACTCGTGCGCCGTATGTGCAGGTGGCCATCGCGGGGGAAGGAGGGCGGTGCCGCGGGCAGGATGGTGTCGAAGTCGTAGCGGCTCTTCTGTGCAACCCGGCACGATGCCAGGTTGTCCACCTGGTGCAGGAGTTCGAGACGCTCCAGCCCGTCGGCTTCGAAGGTGTCGAAGGCCCAGCTGGTGAGTGCCTCCAGAGCGCGGGAGGCCACTCCCCGCCCGCGAGCGTGCGCCGCGGTCCAGTAGCCCACTTCGGCCGCCGGTTTGCCGGAGGTGACTTCCTTGAGGACCACGTTGCCCACCAACTGTTCGCGAACTGAACTGGGTTGTGTCTCAAGGACGGCGAAGCCGAACCGGTCCCCCGCTGCCCAGCCCTGCTGCTGAGCCTGCACCCAGCGTGCCCCGTCGGCATCGTCGTCCACGACAGAGTTCGCCCACTGGCGCAGTGCGGGATCCCGGCTCACCTCGACCAATGCGGCAACGTCCTCCATGCGCCAGGGGCGAAGAACGAGAGCGGGAGAGACCGGCGACGCGATCACCTGAAGTACGACCGGGGCACTCATCAACCGATCATATGTGGCGGCGTTTCCTCCCGACGCCAGCCGCGTCCGCCCCATGCCGCCTTGCGACCGCCCCGTCATTGCTGTGTCCGGACGCGCAGAGCCTGGACGGACCAGTCGAACACTGGAGCCAGGCTCTCCGGGGCCGGCCAGCCGTTGACCACTGCGAGCAGCTGGAGGTACCGCTCCCTGCGGGGGTCGTTCACGCTCTCCAGCCGAGTCGCCAGCCGGCGGCGAAGCTCGACGTCGTCGGGGCGGCCGAGGAGGTGCGCGTAGTGCGCCGTGAACGCCGCGACGATCGGATCGGCCTGGGGCGAGGCCGGGTCGATGCCGGCGGTCAGGGCCGGGCCGGCCTGGTCACGGACGGCTGCGGCAATGTCGCGGCGCGGGCCCATCATGTCGCTTCGGGTCTGCTCGGCTGCCTGGTCCTCGGCCATCCGCCGTAGCCTGGCGCGGAAATCCGGGTCCAGGGATATTTCGGCCAACTCCACCCACGCCTGGACCTGCTCTGCCTCCGGGTTGTCGGGCAACTCGGGGGTCATCGAGCGCATGACCCCCGCGAATGCGGGGGCGGCGTCAAGACCGCCGAAGACGGCGTCGAGGAAATCGCCGATCAGACGTCGGCGTTCGTCCTCGGAAAGCTGGGCCAGCCGGTGCATGAGTTCCGTCTCCTCAGGTGTGGACCCGCGCTCGGCCACCGCTGTCAGCACCGCGCGCCGCAGGCGCAGGACGCGGATCTGCACTGCCAGTGCTTCGGCGTGCGCCGCGGCGACCTCGGGAAGCGAGAGCTCACGGTCCACGATCTTGCGGATCGTGGGAAGGTCCAGTCCCAGCTCGCGCAGGGTCCGCACGAGGTCCAGGCGTGCGACGGCGTCGATGTTGTAGAGGCGGTAGCCGGCCGGGCTGCGGTCCGTCGGCGCCACGATTCCGCGATCGGAGTAGAACCGAATGGTCTTGACCGTGAGACCGGTCCGTCGAGCGAGTTCGCCGATCGAGTAGAGCGTGTCGCCGTCCATGCCCCCACCTTTGCGTCTCCCCCTACTGGAGACTCAAGTCCCTTCGCCTGCCAGCAGACAACCACTCCTCATCCACAAGTCTTGACAATTCCTCCCACACCGGGCTGGTGTGACGACGAGATTGATGGCAAGTGGCATGTCACCCGGTTCAAGGGCTGCGGCATCTTCTCCGCGAAGCTGAATGTCTATGACGTGCGTACCGGCAAGCGGCTTGGCAGCATGGATTACCTCGTCCGTGCTTACGCCTACAGCAAGCGGGACATCAAGACCTGGGCGTACCAGGTTGAGCTGATGGAGGTGAACAGTTGGGGTGAAGCCAAGGGCCTCCGCGCACACGGGAGCGCCAGGTGCGCGGGGAAGTGCAGGGTGACCGAGAGTACCTTCCCCTCCCAGGCGATGGGTCCGAGCAAGGACGCTGTGGGCCAGTTCTTCCTCGACACCACCATCAAGACCACGCCCAAAGGCGATAAGGGTGACGGTCAGGCAACTGCGGCTTGGCGGTTCACGAAGGGGGCTTATGTCAGCAACGAGGTGACCCTGCCGGCGCCCCCAGTACGTTGCGACAACGCCACCCCCGGTACCTCCAAAACCGGGTGCGTGCTGCCGTACATCCCGAAGGTGGTCTACGCAAAGAGCGGTGAGTACCCGGAACTTGCCAAGCACATCGAGTACGCGCAGAACCCGAAGAACCTGCCGGGCAAGTACGGTACCAAGCGCTACCTGACCCGGCTGACCGACAAGGCCAAGATCCGGGCCAACAGGAACACGGCGTGCCCTACGAGTCTGGAGCGGCCGCCGGGCCAGCAGTGTGATGAGTACCCGTTCGCGTCGACCTGGCAGGGCGCCAAGTACGGGGGTGGCGACTTCAGCCGGCGCATGATCAACGGAAAGCAGAACGAGGAAGGCGGCAAAGCACTCGGTCGCTTCTACCTGTACAACCGCATCATCGAGAAGGACAAGTTCCTGGTGTGGATTAAGTAGAGACATGCACGGCTCGGCGGAGGACAGTGAAATGAGTGACGAGGTCGAACGGGGCAACGGACTCGTGCCCGTTCAGTACCACCAGTTCGATATCAGTGACGAGGACGGCCCCGCCGCCGACTTGGAGCGCAAGCACAACGGGCTGGTGCGCGTGGCCGACGGCGCCATCACGGTGATGACTGGTATCCACACCGGTGACGTCGACGTCACGGTCACCCTCCACGAGGCCCAGCCCGCACCGGAGCTGGGGGACTGGCAGGAGATCGTCGAAATCTCGGCGCACTCCCCCTCCGGAGAGCTGGTGGTCCGCGGCATCATGGACGACCTGGACGAAGAACTGCCTGCCCTGTCGTTCAATGGCCCCGGCGACTACCGGCTGCGCATCCACGCCCGCGGCCGCGACACCGCCGTCGACCTGGCCCCCGACGAGGTCACCGAGTGGTACCTCATCCAGGCCTGGCCGGCACCCGCCCAAGAGGTGACCGTGCTCCGCCAGAGCGACACCTACGGAGCCACCGTCCGCGCCCACTGACAGGGCACACCACACTGCCCGCCCACCACATAAGTGGTGGGCGGGCAGACACGTGTTGTCAACAGCCCACCGGCTGCTCACTGGAGTGCGGCGTTCAGGCAGGCTTTCAATGGCCGGTGGTGACGAGGTCCTCGAGTTGGTGGGCGAGGTCGGCGTTGGGCTGTGGGATGGGGCCCGAACCCGTCGATGCGGTCGACGTCCAGGTCTTCCACGGCGTCCTCAGGGACGGCGGCCGCGTCGTCGGGGAGGTCAAGGAAGACGGTCAGGGCGCCATCAGGGCCGATGGCGCTGGTGGTGGTGTCGACAACCTCGTGCGGGACAGGCGCGTACTGGCACGGTTCCTGCTCCAGGGCTTCGATCTGCCTCGCCCAGTACTTCGCATCGCGCCATTCACCGCGGCGCAGGTGCATGAGGCAGAGGCAGATGGCGCCGATGGCCTGGCCGCCGCCGGCGGCGAACTGGAGCCAGAACTGCGCGCCTTCTTCCCGGTCGGCCAGGAGCAGGAGGCTGGCGAAGGCCAGGGCGCCGCCGGGGTCGCGGGCGGTGTCGAAGCGGGCGATGCGGCGGACGGCGTCGGTGTCGTGGAGGATGCCCTGGCACAGCGCCCGCAGTTCCTGTGCGGCCCGCTCGTGGAGCAGCATCGGGTGCCTGCGCTGGCGCTGGGCGGGGCCGGCGACGGGTTCGGCGAGGGCCTGCATCCAGCGCATCTCGTGCAGCTGGTCGGCGATGCGGCGGCGGGAGGCTTCCCGGTGGGCGGGGGTGTAGGTCTCCTCGTCGACGATGCGTGCGCGGGCGAGGGCTTCGTTCAGGGTGCGCGGCTCGTGCGGGCGCATCGGGTCTCACTCCTCATCGTCGGTGTCCTCACCGAGTTCCAGGCCCAGGTCCGCGGCCAGGCGGCGCTTGGCGGCGCGGCGGGTGGAGCGCACTGTGGCCTCGCATACGCCCATGACCAGGGCGGTCTTCTTGGTGGGAAAGCCGAGGGCGTACTGCAGGACCATCACATCAAACTGGCGCTCGGGCAGGCGGGCCATTGCCGCATACAGGCCCATGCCGTCTTCGAGTTCGGTAACCTGCGCGCGGAACTCGGCGCGGAAGCTGTCCAGGATCGGGTTGCAGGCCGCGCGTATGGCGCGTTCGAACGCCATCGTCTCCATAGCCGCCGGTGGGCGGCCCTGGGCTTCGAGGTCGGCGGCCACGCGTTCCTTGAGCAGGATCCACGCGAAGCTTCGGGGTTCTCCTGGGCGGTGACGTCGGACCAGATGACGGCCAGGAACACGAAGGTCTGGTCGACCAGCCGGTCGGCGGCGACCTGGTCGCCTAACTGCACGAAGGCGTACTCGAAGTAGGCCTGGTGGTAGAGCTCGTGGAACGCCCAGAAGGCCGGCGGCATCAGATCGCTGGAGTCCTTGAGTGCCTGCTCGCCCGTGTCGTCGGGAGGCTGTCCGAAGATGACGGCGGCGGGATCTCGACGGGTATCAGGGTGATCCTCAACGAAGACGGTTCCCTGCGAATCGCGCACCCCATGTAGATCACCGCCCGAGCCGGGGGCGGACACGGAGCGGAACAGCGCCTCCGCGACCGCCCCCGGCAGACACGGACCTCACAAGAAGGACGGACAAATGCCCCCCAAGGTCAAGTTCACGCCCGACAGTCGCAGGGATATCGGGTCCGGTTACGAGAAGGCCTGGCAGGCCGGCCGAATCGACCTGGCGACTCTGGGCACGACAGATTTGCGCTATGGGTTCTTCGAGTACCCGGTCGACTTCACCGTGGACGGTCACGCGTTCCTAGCGGCCGCTCGACCTCCATTGATCGACATCATGTTCAGTCTGGGGCGCTCGATGGAAAGCCTGCGGACCGTCGGGACGGCGAAGATCGATTTCACGGAGAACACCTACGTCATCCGGCTGCAACTCGTGGACGATCAGGTGCAGCTCACCTCTTCGCGCGGCGTTCCGACGCCTCATCCCAGCTGCTCGTTCGACGAATACGCGTCCGAGATCCGGTCATTCATCACCGACGGTGTGGAATACCTCGAACTTCACTATCCGGCACTGGCCCGGAACCCAGCGATGAGTTCACTACGGGAACTGGCGGCCATCTGATCGCAAGTTACACGCACGTCGCCCTTGTGTCCGACCCTGCGCTGCTGCCGGGGTGGGCTGGTGAGCCGAAACGGATGGCCATCGGACCGTGCTGTGGCGCACCGAGGACGGAGGCTGCAGTCGCGGACCGGCTGCGACATCACCGCCCTCTGGATGGACATGGCCCTGGCCGCCATGAGCCTGCCACCCGGTGTGATCCTGGACGGCGAGGCCGTGCGGGCCGTGTGCTGGTGCTCGTCCCCGGGGCGAAGGAACCTGAAAAGACTCCGCTGGCGTGTAAAGAGAATCAGGGGCCTGTCCCTCTTCAGTGGTGACGGCCGCCCCCGACCGGGGGCTTCCAGGCCGCTACCCAAGAGGAGAAGAAGATGGACCCCATCACCATCTGCTCGTCGTTCTGGGATTCCTCCTGCCGAAGGGTTGTCCCGTAACTGATCTTTGGCAGCACGAGAGTGGCTGGCCGGTATCGCATCCCAGGTTCCCCTTGGGAGGCACTGACTTCGGTTCACCCCTGCGACCGCATGACACAACAGCGGGTAGCAGATGCCTCCTCCCGACAACGTGTAGACCTCCCGACCTGGGGAGATGAGCAGGGCCCTGTTATCGTGCGCCGATGTCAACGATCAAACAGTTCCAAGTGACCTTCGACTGCGCGGAGCCTGCGCGCCTCGCCGCCTTCTGGTGCGAGGTGCTGGGGTACGTCATGCCGAGGGTCCCGGAGGGCTTCGCCACGTGGGAGGAGTACCACCTCTCGCTGCCGCCCGAGGATGAGATCTACTTCGCGTGCACCGATCCCTCGGGTGTGGCCCCGCGCTTGCTCTTCCAGCGAGTTCCCGAGGGCAAGGTCGTCAAGAACCGGGTGCATCTCGATGTGCGGGCCGGCACCGGGCTCGTGGGTGAGGAGCGCCTTGCCACACTCGAGGCCGAATGCGCACGGCTGATGGCACTCGGCGCGAAACACGTGCTGACGCAGCGCGCCGATGGCGTCAACGAGTCGTGCATCACGATGCAGGACATCGAGGGCAACGAATTCTGCCTCGCCTGATTCTCCTCCGAGATTGCGACGTGGGGAGCCATCTCCGGCCTTGGGGGGGGGAGGGGGGGGGGGGGGGGGGGGGGGGGGGGGTTTCCCAGGGAGGTATCCCCTCGGTATTCCCAGTTTCTTGGGTTGGA
>NZ_JBWKKY010000042.1:0-19419 GCF_056430805.1 Streptomyces sp. NPDC045955 | reverse complement strand
CGCGGGTCTCTTGTGGGGGGGGGGGGGGGGGGAGGGGGGGGGGGGGGGGGGGGTGTGGGGGGGGGGGGGGGTGGGGGGGGGGGGGGGGTTTTGCGGGGGGGGGGGGGGGGGGGGGGGGGGGGGGGGGGGGGGGGGGGGCGGGGCCCCCCCCCCCCCCCCCCCACCGCTGTTTGGTCTCAGCGGCGGGTGGTGTACATGTGCACGATGTCGCCCATGGGCTCTACCGTGCCGTCCGGGTTCTCCTGGAAGCCCGGTCCCGAGTTGAAGTGCAGCGTGGGCCCGCGCTTGCTCAGCTGGATCCTGTCGAGCGCGGCGGGCCGGTCCGGGTGTCCGATGACGACCTGCTCGCAGCTGTCCGCGAGATCCTGGTTGCAGCTGTTCACTCGGCTGAGCCTGACCTCTTCCACGGATGTGCCTTGGCCGGGGACGAGGACAAGCTGAGCCGTGGGGCTGACCGGGAACCTGATCTCGTGAGCACCCTCCAGGCCGAACCCCTGGTAGGCGTCACTCGGAGTTTCCGGGCGCCAGAGCACGAGGGGTGCGTCGGAGGTGAGGAAGATCGGCTTACGGCAGGTCTCGAGCCGCCAGTGCCGGGCACGGTACTGAGGGATGCAGGCCTGGAGGGAGCTGAACGGCGCGGCCACCGCTTCGTTGTGGGTGAGGTCGTTGCCGCCGTTCATCGCTCGCGTGCCGTGGTAGTAATCCCAGGCCCCCTGGGCTTCCGCTGCCCGCGGCGGCTGACCGAGATGCTTGCGCGTGAGGTACTCGGTCATCAGCGCCAGGTCGACCTCCCGGCCGTCCGCGTAGGCGGTGACATCGCGCCCGAAGCGCAGCATCGTGCGCTTCCGCGGTGTCCTGGCCATCTGCACAGCCAGGTAGAGGCAGAGCAGCTCGCGGTCGTCGGTACCAACAGCCGGCGGCATTCCCGTCTCGTCTATTCGGCGCAGGGCGGCAAGCCCCTGCCCTTCCAGGCCGCTGAGCTCCTGCTCGATGGCCGTGGAAGGCACGCCGTTCTCGTCCGTGATTGTGTAGAAGCCGGTCTCGGCTGCGACGTTCTTGACGTTGGCGAGGTGCGTCTTCGGCGGGCACCGGCGCCTCACCCTGACCATGTCGCCTCGCCCGAATCGTGCCAGGTAGCTCTGGGGCACATAGTGGTGAAGTTTCGGTGCAGACACGTAACCCAGCGTAAGCGGCCAGCGGTGAACAACGACGGAGTTTCCCCGGGCTACGTGGAAGGCATAGCCGCATGACCTGGTCCTTGCCCGAGCCGATGCTCACCGTGGCCGTGGACAGCCCTGCCTTGCCCACTGGTTGGGCTGCGGAGCCCAAGTGGGATGGCTACCGTTCCCAGCTCGCCGTGTACGCGGGCGGGCGAGTGCTGCTGCGCTCACGGCGCGGCACGGACATGACGGCCTCGTTCCCTGAGATCCGGGCTGCGGCCTTGGCGCAGCTGCCGGAGGACACCGGGCTGGATGGCGAGCTGGTGGTGTGGGAGCGGGACCGGCTGGCGTTCGAGCGGCTGCAGCAGCGGCTCGCCCGGCGCGGGGCAGCTGCCGCTCAGGCGGGGTGGGAGTGGCCGGCGCACTTCGTGGCCTTCGACCTGGTCCACCGAGGCGACGACCTGACTGGCTGGCCGTACGCGCGGCGCCGTGCGGCGTTGGAGACGCTGTTTGCGGAGCGCGGCCTGACGGCGCCGTGGGTGCTGTGCCCGTCGACGACCGACCCGGCCGTGGCGCGGGAGTGGCTGTCGTGGACGGCGGCCGGGGTGGAGGGACTGTGCTTCAAGCGGCTGGAGGAGTTCTATCGCGGGGCCGTGCGATCGTGGCGGAAGTACAAGGTGCGGGTCACCACGGAGGCCGTGATCGGCGCGGTCACCGGGTCGCTTGCCGCGCCCCGCACGCTGCTGCTGGGCCGTTACGACCGGGCTGGCCGCCTGCGGTACGTCGGCCGCAGCACCACCCTGTCCCGGGCCGCCGGCCGCGCCCTGGCCGACCAGCTGGCCCCACCGCAGGACGCGCATCCGTGGACGGGCTGGACGTTCTCGGCAGGCTGGGGAACACAGCGCACCCTCGAGGCCGTCCTGGTCCAGCCGGACGTCGTGATGGAAGTCGACGTCGACGTCGCCCGCGACAGCGCCGGACGGTGGCGGCACCCGGCCCGCCCCCACCGCATCCGCACGGACATCGACGCCCAAATGGTGCCGCTGTTCGGTGAAGGCGGCGCCCTGTCATGAGTCAGGGCCGGGCCGTGGTCGGCTCCATGGTCGGGTCGGCCACGGCGGCCGCGGCGAGCTGCTGGCGCAGGTCCAGGTAGCAGCGCAGCCGTACTCCGGGCTGACCGGCGTCCCGCGTCGTCTGCTCCGCTGTGGCCGTTGCCCACCGGTCTGCGAGCAGCTGCTGGAAGGTGAGGGCGGTGGCATCGTCGGCGGCCGCGACTTCTCTGAACTAGCAAGTCAGCTCATTTGGCACGGTCCTGCGGCACTGTGGTGAGTGGCGTTCTGGTTGAGCGCTTGTTCGTCAGACGCTTGTTGAAGCTGTTCCACCGGGTTCTGACGCTAGTCAAAGTGGTACCTACGGAGATCGGCCTTCCAGAATGGAGCCCACCGTCCACAGCTGGCGGGACTTGCAAGTTTCACCGCGCACCGAGGTCAGTGGCGTCTAACGTGACTAGCGTGACCGTGCCACCGTCGACACCCCCCGCACCGGCCTCGCCTCCAAGGCCTGGCCTGTGGCAACGGATCGCCGGGTGGTGGGCTCGCCGATATGCCCTGGGACGCCTCCCCTACTGGTTACTCACTCGCGCCGCCGTGGTGGTCGTCGTCTGTGCCATCCTCTTCGTCTTGAACGGTGTGTTTCTTGGTTGGGCAGTCGCGTATGAGGTCCTGATCGGTATTACCTCACCAGCCAAGGTCGGCCCGCAATGGATGGCATGGCCGTTGTCCCTGGCCGGTTGGGCCGCAATCCCCGCCTTCGTCGGCGGCACCGCCGGCTACCTCATTACCGTTCAGATCCAAACGCACCAAGCCCGCGACTTTGACGCCGTCATGGCGGAGCTCCGTACCCTCGCCCAACCTCCGACGGGCGGCCCGGGGGACGGCAGCACGTGATCACGCTCCACGAGCTCTTTCTGCGCGACGGCGATTCAGCCGCGGCCGTCACCGCCTTCGGTAACCTCCATCCCGGCTCCACCACGGATCCCAACGATTCACACGTACCGGACTGGAAGGCTGCCGAGCGCCACTTCCGAGAGCTCCAAGAGGAACTCATGGCTGACGCCGAGCCAGAACGAAAGTGGGACCGCCGTGAACAGGAGCGCCGTGCGGAGCGCGGAGCCACCGGCCTGCTCCTCGCCATTCATTCTGCCGCTGGCCGTTGCCCGATCTGCCAACGCCGCGCTGCAAGCGCGTAACCGCCCTACCTTGGAGACCGTGATGGAGGACACCGAGCCGCAACGACAGACCGAGATCATGCGCGGCCTGCTCTACCTTGCGTTCCCGAGTGCTCCCACCACGGCCCTCAACGAAGCCGCCCAGGCCATCGCTGAAAACTCGGCCGCCCAAGACCTACCTGACCACGCCGTTCCCGAAGCCGATCGTCTTGCTACTCCACGCGCTGACGACGATCTGCCCCGCAACCTGACCGGTGCCCGCCTGGCCGGCACGGACCTGACGTATGCGGACCTGAGGTACGCGGACCTGTCTAGGGCGGACCTGGCCAGGGCAGACCTGTCGAACGCAAACCTGACCCACGCAAAGCTGTCGGATGCATCCCTGGCCGGCGCGCGCCTGCGCCGAACAAACCTGATCGATGCGCTCCTGATCCGCGCAGCCCTGACCGACGCCACTCTGACTGACGCCTGGCTGGGTGGTGCACGGCTGTTTAGCGCGGATCTAACCGGAGCGGACTTCGCTGGCGCGAACCTAACGGGAGCGCAGCTATCGCGCGCAATCCTGATCCGCGCGCATGGGCGCCGCGCGGATATGGCCAACGTGAGCCTGGCCGAGGCGGACTTGACCGGCGCAAACTTGACCGAGGCGACCTTGGTCGGCTCGTCCCTTGCCCGCGCGAATGTGACCGGGGTGAATCTGACTGGCGCGGACCTGACCGACGCGAAACTGATTGGCGCGGACCTGACCGGCGCCCGCGGCGTCTCACTAGCGTCAGGAATCCTGTGGAGCCTGTCGACCACTTGGCCCGAAGGCATCGCCCAACATGCCCACGCCCTATCCGACGAAGTGACACCAGGCACGTACCGCGTACGCGGAGACACGTCTTGGGACCGCTCCAGGGTGTTGGCCTGAAGACTTCATATTTCACCGGTCGATCGTGATCTTCATCTGGGCGGCTTGTTGGCGGTAGGTGGCTGTTCCGCCTCAGTTAGTTCAGTCAGCAAGCCGTCGACGACGACCAGGCCCGGCTCGCTCACGTGGGCCTCGTTGATCGGGTTCATGTTCGGCACTACGCCTAAAGCCTTCGGGAAGGTTCCGGCGATCCGGCGTCTTCACCCGACCGAGTAGCTTGACCAAGCCCCGTCGACGATCAGCCAGGCAGCAGGGCGGCCCGGCTGATGCGCATGAATTCCAGGTAGGCGAGCTTCATCTCCTGTCCGTCCTCAGCCAGCATCTCCAGCCAGTCCGCGCGCAGTCCCTCTGCCTGCTGCTCAGTTGGCTGTTCGGCCAGTTCCTCGTTCACGAACCTGAGCGTGCTCACGAACCGCTCCGTCATGCGCCGCAGGGTGCCACCTGCGATCTGGACGGCGTCAGGTCCCAGGAGCGCCAAGTGGCTGCACGCGGCGATGAGATTGGTGGAGTGATCCGCATAGGACTGGAGCGACGCCTCGTCCAGCACCGTGCCCGCCTCCATTTCTTCGCGCCGCCGGACGGATTCGCTGTTGAAGACGGCGTACATGTCCATCACCTGCAGACAGGCCTTCTGCCGTTCCTGGCGGACCCATTGCTGCAGCTCCAGAGCAGCTTGGTCTCGAACCTGTTCCCGTACGGCAGCCGCGTTCATCTCAGCGCCGATCCGAGCACCCCGGACCGCGGCAAGCCCGCCGACGAGAGCACCAACGACCGCGCCAACAAGCCCGACGCCACCTGCGATAACCGCTGCCCATCCTTGATCCACGCGTTCGAAACTGGCAGAGGTTCTGGACCCCATGAGCCGTTTCACCGAACAGTGGCCGCATCAGTGCAGAACGGTGGCCACTTCTCGTGCCGTGGTGAGGGCCAGGTGGTGGGTGGTCAGGGGCTGTCGCCTGCCCAGTCCCAGCGGGCCGGGTCGCCGGGGCGCGGGTCGTACAACGCCCGGCCCCCGGGCCCGAACTGCCCGAGCTCCGTGAGGAGGGAGACCCCGTCGTCGATCTCCTCCGGCCTCCAGCCGGTGATGTCGAGCAGCAGTCCGTCCAGCGGCCCGCCCACCAGTTCGGCGTAGCTGCGTCCCGGCTTCGGGCCGGGATGGTCGTGGTCGGTGCCGTAGATCCGGCCGCGCAGCAGCTGCTCATCTTCGCTGTCCATGTCGTCCAGCGTCGCAGCCGCCACCGACAACGAGGGCTTGCCCAAGGGGTGCTTGGGCAAGCCCTCGTGCTGCCAGGGGTGGCTTGCCGGGTCAGCTGCGCCAGCGTCCGAGCCAGCCGCCGGCCTCCGAGGCCTGCGCCGCCTCTTCCTCCTGGCGCTCCTGCTCCCGGCGGTCGCGTTCGGCCTGTTCCGCCTGCCGCTCCGCTTCGAGCGCCCTCGCCTTGCAGGCGTCGCACAGGTGAGGGTGACTGTCCCCACGGCCCCAGTCGACCGCGATACTGGCCTTCTACCGGTCGTCGGTGAACTTGCTCCCGCAGTCGGCACACACGGGGCGCTGAGCCTCGCGTTCGGCTGCTTCCTGCGCGCGACGGCGTCGCGCCTCTTCGTCCCGGCGGACCAGGGCAGCATCGCGGCGGGGGTTGCCGATCGCGTCCCAGAGGTTCTGTCGGCCCTCTCGGCCGAAGCGCCAGAACGCGGGCCCGGCTGGGCCGTGCTCGCGCAGCAGCTCCAGCGTGGTCGCCACGATCGGCATCTTCCCCTTGTAGAGGTGGAAGCCGTCGGCCCACTGGCCCTGGCAGTGCTCGCGGGTGAGGGCGGCGACCTTCTCCATCTGCTTCAGCGCGGGCCGGTTGCCGACCTGGTTGAAGACGAGCAGGACCGGCGGGTGCGTCGCGTCGCCCCACTGGGGATCGGGAGCGGACCAGCGGGTGCGCCACATCGGCTTGTCCTGACCGTCGGTGTCCTTCGTCTTGCGGTGGAAGTGGCGCATGTACTTGTCGAACTTCAAGGCGATGACGCTCGCGTCCTCGGTGCAGTTGTCGGCCTCGATGAACAACAGCGGCAGCCCCGCCTCCGGGGCGACGAGGACGAGGTCGGCCCACGCACAGCTGGCTTCGTAACCGAGAGCTGACACCGTTTGTCGTCGAGTTCGAGCAGCACTTGTTGATCACAGAGCCCAAAAATGTCAGCGAGAACTGACACCGCTATAGGCGCGCACCATGGGATAGGTCACCTCCACCGCACCGTGCTCGTCCAGCAGCCGGTCGAAGATCCGCTTGACCGTGTGCCGCTGCTTGCGCGGCGCCTCCAGATCCGCCCGCAACATCTGGTCGATCACCGGCTTGAACGCGTCCAGCCGCGTCTTGCGGGGCGGCAGTTGCTTGCGCGGCTCCGGCCAGACGGACTCCATGGCCGCCTTCACCGTCCGGAAGCCCACCCCGTACTTGCGCTGCAAGGCCCGGTTCGACATGCCCGCCCGGACATCACGGCGTATCGCCGCGTACAGATCGACCCTGGTCTTCGATGGCACCGGCGCCCCCTCACCACGCAGAGCACCCCCCAGCGTCCCACCGCAAGGCCGGTGCGCGGCTGGTGCGGGAGCTGCGCATTCTGCTCGCCCTGTTGGTGCGCGCGCGGCGCGCCACCTGGGTCCTGGTGCGCAGGTTTTGGATTCGGGTGCGCAGGCGCTCGCCACCGTCTGCGCGTTTCGTCTCCGACGGTGGCAAACGCCGTGCCTATCCGACGGATCTGGTCGGCGGTCAGCTCCAGTGCCTCCAGGTCGGTACGCAGGGCCACGAGGTCGACCGCCGGGCGGGCCACCGTGGACGGCTGCTCCTGGACGAAGAGGAGCAGCTGCTCGGCTGGCGTGGTCGGCTGGTGCGCAGCTACGTCGTACAAGGGGCGACCGGTGCGGCGTGCGGTGCGCAGCCGGGCGGTGAGGACGCGGGTAGCGGTGACGGCGCGGTCGTGGCGCAGCGGCACGCGCGGGATCGCCCACTCCCCCAGCTGAAGCGGCAGGAAGGGCGCGGCCGGGTCGGCGGCCGGCCTCCGGTCCCGGACAAGGACGGCGGCCGGTGTCCGGGAGCGCGGCGGGGCGGCGGGTGCCCAGCGGGCGCTGTAGAGGCGGTAGCCGGTTCCTCGCTGCGCTCGCTGCGGGCCTCGGTGATGTCGGTGCAGTGCGCGGCGAGCGCTTCGTTCACGATCGTCTCGTCCAGGCCGGGCTCGCGGCGGCGGCCGCGCTGGACGAGCGCGAGGTGTCGGCGGGTTTCGACGAGCAGGTGACGGCGGTGGAAGCAGCCGTCCTTGTTCATCACGAACACCGTGGCGGTGACGGCGACGGCCGCCAGGCCGACGTCGACCACGGCGGCGACCCGGGCCC
Organism: Streptomyces sp. NPDC045955; assembly: GCF_056430805.1. Classification (NCBI taxonomy): domain Bacteria; kingdom Bacillati; phylum Actinomycetota; class Actinomycetes; order Kitasatosporales; family Streptomycetaceae; genus Streptomyces; species Streptomyces sp. NPDC045955. The sequence goes on along the minus strand of NZ_JBWKKY010000042.1, from coordinate 11,746 downwards.
GCATCGCGGCGGCCGCGGCGCGGGCTCGCTCGAGGAGGGAGTCGATGAGGTCAGCCGCGTCGGCGAGGAACGCGCGTGCACTCGCCTGCCAGTCCTCGCGCAGCTGCGCCGGGGAGCGCGGCCGCGGCTTCGCGGGGCGGGTCTTGCGGGCGGCGACCTGGTTCAGTCGCGCCCGTGCCCGCTCGGAGCCGGCTTCGTGCGGACAGATCACGCGCCAACGCAGATCCGCCGGCCGGTCGCCCCGGAGGGCAACCGCCAGCGTTCGTGCGCGGTGATTGCTCACACGGTGCACCAGTTGCGATCCTCGGCCGCCCCGGAAGGGCAACCGCCAGTCGCGGACGTGCACCTTGATCGGCACGGTGACGAGACCATTGCGATCCTCGACCGCCCCGAAGAGCGAACGCCAGGACGCCGGGGTGTCGGAGACCTCGGGCGTGGTGTCGGCTGCGATTCTCGGTCGCCCCGGAGGGCGACCGCCAGAACAAGGACCGGCGCGCCTTCCAGTCCCGCCGGGTGTTGCGATTCTCGGTTGCCCCGGAGGGCGACTGCCAGGCTGCCTGAGCAGCGGAAACAGCGTACCGCTCGCTCCTCTGTGGGCGAGCATCCGGTAACAGATGAGCTGAAAACGGACATTCGCCTTCGATGCGATCCGCGTGTCGCGTGTGTGCTTCCGGTTCCGAAGCAGGCGCGCGGGAGCCCTGCACTACCTCGCCCGCGAGCCTTACGCGCGAGTCGAGTGACGCGGTCGGCCTGTCCAACTCGCGCTGACACCGTCACGGATGGACGTACGCCCCGTCCTTCTGCTCAAGCGCCGGATCCGTCGGGGTCTTCACCGGCGAATCCTCCGTGATGCCAAGCCTGGAAGCATCCTTCTCGTAGGGAGCTACCGCCTCTTTCCCCTGTTCGTCGACATAGACGTCTATAATTCGAGCGCAGGTGAAGACCTGACCCGGGAGGCCAGGAACTGCTTCGCCGACTTCCCAAATCATCGTCTTGACGTCCCCGCCTTGTGCCGCGTTAACGTAGGCCGCCCCTGTCCCGATCCATTTCGAAAACTCGTAAGCCTTGTCCAGGGTCTCGGGAAGCTTCCCGGCAGGAATGACGATTGAACCCACACACTTAAGCGCCTGCGTGTATACCGGCGACGGGTTGAACTCGGGCTGGTCGCTGGGATCCTCTTTAGGTCCTGTGATTGTGCCGAACTTGCCGCAGTAGCCGCTGCCCTCGACCCAAGGTCGATTCGCTTTCTCGCAATCGCGCTGGGTTTGGGGTTCGGTACCCTCGTCCGGCTCATCCGTCTTCGGGTGACCCATATCCGGCTCATCCGTCTTCGGGTGACCCATATCCGGCTCATCCGTCTTCGGGTGACCCATATCCGGCTCATCCATCTTCGGGTGACCCATATCCGGCTCATCCATCTTCGGGTGCTCGTGCAGCTCCTTCAGGTGCTTCGTCAGCTGTTTGTCCAGCTGTTTCAGAGTCTTCTTTGCTTTGACCCGCTCCTTCGGCGATGTCTGGGGGTTACTGATCACCTGCAGCATGTCGCTCACCTGCTGCACGATCTTCGTAAGCGAAGCCCGCTCCTTCGGCGGCGTCCTGGGATCACTGATGACCAGCAGCATGTCCGTCACCTGCCGCACGACCTTCGTGAGCGCGGCTCGTTCCTTCGGCGGCGCCTTGGGATCACTGATGACCAGCAGCGTGTCCGTCACCTGCTCCACAAGCGTCGAAAGTTGCTTCTTCAGATTCTGCGGTGCGTGCGAGTCCTGGATTTCCTCCAGGGAAGTGGTTAGTTGCTGTCCGGTATTCCTCAGCTCCTTGGGGACCTCCTGTCGCTCTGTCAATTCCTGTATATCGCGCTTCACCTCCGGTGTCGGCTTCAGTCCTTCCTCCCCTTCAGGAGTCCCCAGGCCCTCCGAAGCAGCAGAACCTTCATCAGCAGCAGGGGCATCACCGGGAGCAGCAGACGCCGCAGGGTCTTCCGAAGCACCAGGCGCCACAGGAGCAACAGGCTCTTCCGAAGCAGCAGAACCTTCATCAGCAGCAGGGGCATCACCGGGAGCCGCAGACGCCGCAGGGTCTTCCAAAGCACCAGGCGCCACAGGAGCAACAGGGGGCTCGGGCGACGTGCCTGTGCCGTCGCCGATTGGGGGAGCTGGCTCCGGATCCTCGGCTGGTGCCATGATCGATACCCCTGTGGGCGTTTGCGAGGCTGCCATGGCGGTGGTGGCTCCTGCGGAGACGAGGAGCCCAGTGGTGATGCATGATGCGCAGAGAATCCGGGGAATCCTCCGTCGGACTGCAGTAGTCATAGTGATCTCCTTCGGATGTTGACTCCTTCGGGAGTCCCGTGAGACCACCATTCCTCTATGGCGCGCGAGGAGAAATCCGCAAATTTTCGTGGCTTGACATCGGCCTGGCCACCGCAATAATGCTGATCCCGCTGGGAACGGGCCCTGGAGTTGGCCCCGTGAGGTACCGATGGGACGCTCTGATCGGTACTGGGATGGTGATCAGGGTCGTTTCGGGATAGCAGGGAAGAGTCTGGACCTTGGCGGGAGGGTCTCGTACCGACAAGCCCGCGCTGCTCCGCTCTGGCGCGGAGCAGCTGCTCTGGCGGGCGGCCGCTGCAGCGCCGTCGGCAAGGTGAAAACCCAGCGCTGCCAAAATCACGGGTACTCGGCTGCAGCATGGCGCGTGATGCCCCGCATGGCAGTCATGGTCCCCCAGCACGGGGCAATGCGGAACCGGCTCAGTCAGCTGGTGTGCGTACGGCTGAGCCGGGCGGGAGCTTCTGGCCCTCTTCGGGCATGACAAGCAGACACATCACATACCTGAAGCCCTTGTTCCAGGAATCCTCGGCGTCGATCCAGGCCCATAGGTCACGAGTGGGACTCTTGCGGGATCCGTACTGCTTGGTGCAAAGGTCGTAATAGATGGGGTTTCCAGGTTCGAACTTGGCACCTTTGGGTGCCTTGGCGTAGCCCAGGCCCTGCATCTCATGTGGTTTGTTGCAGTCGACGAGAGTGAAGGCAAAGTCATGCTCTGACAGTTTCTTGGTGTCAATACAGTCGCCGATTGAGCTGTTCTCGATGGCGACCCCGTCCCCGTATTTCCGGTAGTCGCCCACCGGGCCGTAGAGGCTGGCGGTCTTGCCGAAGAGCAGACAGGCGGTGTTCCGTACGCCGTTGTCCCAGCCGGGCTGGCTGGGGACCAGCGCGAAGGGCTGGACGTCGGCCATCTTGCGTACCGTGTCCCGCAGAAGGCCTGTGCAGGTCCCCTGCCCGTTGGCTCTCGCATCGGCCAGGGACGTGGTTGCGTTCAGGTCCAGAACCTGGCCGTCTGGATACGTCTTGCAGTCCACGTTTTTCAGTCTGGGGAGACCTTTGAGCCGGCCCTCGGGCCAGGAGGCGTGGACACAGTCTCCGGGTTTAAGCTCGCGGGTCAGTCCGATCTCGTCCCCGTAGGGCAAGGCCTTGCCGTTGTCAGCAGCGTTCGGGCCGTTGAGCAATGCGACCCCCGCCCAGATCCCCCGCCGATGAGCAGCAGCGCGGCCGCGATGGCCCCCAGAACCCGGGGCGAAGGAACCTGGGACCGCCAGGGATACCGCCGCTGCGGCAGTGAACCGCCCTCGGCTGCGGAGCCTTCTACGGCAGACGGTACGGCAGGAGGCGACCGCAAGACTGAGGGTTCGCTGAGCGAGGGCGTCGTCTCTTCCGCCGGGACTGCCGGCTCCCGCGCCCGGGGTGTCGCTCCTGGCGTGGCGGCAAGCTCGGCGAGCTTACGCGCCGCTTCGTCACTTTCCATCCGGTGTGCCGGGTCCTTGGCCATCAGGCCGGCCAGGACGGGCCCCAGGTCTCCAGCGCGGGTCGGAGGTGGGGGCTCTTCGAAGAGCAAGGCTGTCAGCGTCTCGTAGGGCGTGGGGCGGTCGAACGGTCCGGTCCCCTCGACGGCGTAGTACAGGGTGGCGCCGAGGGAAAACAGGTCGGATGCCGGGCTTGGCGCCACTCCGCGGGCGCGCTCTGGCGCCAGGAACCCTGGGGTTCTGATTAACCCAGATGTTCCGGTCAGCCGGGTCTCGCCGGAGTTTCGGGCTGCAGCGAGATGCCGTAGTCGGTCAGCAATACATGCCCGCCTTCGCCACGGCCCAGTGCCTGCGGGGGTCCTCCAGCCAGCAGGATGTTGGCCGGCTTGACGTCACGGTGCAGGATCCCGGCCCGGTGGCCGGCCATCAAGGCATCGAGTACGGCCAGACCGATTCGCGCCGTCTCTGCGGAGGAGAGCGGCCCGTGATCACGCACCAGCTCGGCGAGATCCTTCGCGCCAGGCACGAACCCATCACGATCCAGGCAGGCCACGCTCTTCGACGACATCATGCACGGTGGCCACATGCGGATGACTGCGCAGCCGGGCAGCATGCCGGGCCTCGACTCGGGCCCGAGCGATGCGAGCGCTCAGCTCCTCATCCGGCATCCCCGTCGGAAGGGCGAGCTCCTTGAGCGCCACCTCACACTCGAGCGTCTGGTCATAGGCTAGCCACACCCGCCCCATCCCTCCGGCACCCAGCCTGCGCAGGAGCCGGTACCGCCCCGCTACCAGGCGCTCGGCATCGTCACTCTCCGTCATGGCAGACCTCCGCAACGCCTGACGCCCAACCGTAGGATTTTCTGGCTATGCATGACAAATAGGCTCGCCAAAGCATCTGGAGGCTCCCTCTCACCAGCACGTCTCCTCAAGGAGGAGGCGCTCGCCCACTCGTGTGGCGGCGGGAAGCTGGCGCGGCACTGACGCCGTGGCCTGCCGAGCGCAGGGCCACGGCCAGGAGGACGGGCGCTGACCTCCGCGTTTCGCTTGAGGGCGGCTGAGCTGGGTTGATGTTTGGGCGGGGCGGGTGCTCCGCACCTGCCGCATCTCGGGGGAACCTCATCGCTCCCCGCATGGCGGTCATGCCTCCGCTTGGCGGAGCACGATGCGGGGCCAGCTCATTCTGCTGGTGGTTTTACGACTGAGCCGGGCGGGAGCTTCTGACCCTCCTCCGGCATCGCGAACATGCACATCGCATACCTGAAGCCTTGGTTCCAGGTGTCCTCTGCGTGATTCCAGGCAAACAGGTCGCGAGTGGAACTCTTGTAGGACCCGTATTGCTTTACGCACAGGTCATAAAGCGCGTCCCACGAGTCGAACTTGAGGCGCTGGGGCGCCTTCACGTAGCCCAAGCCCTGCAACTCGTGCGGTTTGTTGCAGTCCACCAGGAGGTGGGCGTAGTTGTTTTCCTCGATTTTCCTGCTGTTGTAGCAGTCGCCGATTGCGCTGTTCTCGACGAAGATCTGTTCCCCCTGCTTCCGGTAGTCGCCCACCGGGCCGTAGAGGCTGACGGTCTTGCCGAAGATGAGGCAGGCGGTGTTTCGCACGCCGTTGTCCCAGCCGGCCTCGCTGGGGACCAGCGCGTAGGACTGGACGTCGATCATCTTGCTCGTCGTGTCGCGCAGGAGTCCTCTGCAGACGCCCTGGCCGTTGGTCCTTGCGTCGTCCAGGGACGTGGTTGCGTTCAGGTCCAGGACCTGGCCGTCCGGGTAGGTCTTGCAGTCGACGATTTTGAGTTCGGGCGGATCTTTGAACCGCTCCGTGGGCCAGGAGGCAGAGACGCAATTGCCGGGTTTCAGCTCGCGGGTCAGTCCGACCTCGTCCCCGTACGGCTGGACTCGATCGGTCTTCGGGGCCTTGGGGTCCTTGTCGAGCAGTGCGGCCCCTGCCCATACGCCAGCGCCGACGAGCAGAAGTACAGCGGCGATGACGGCCCAACTCCGGCGCGAGGGGGCCTTGGCGCTCCAGCTGTGCCGCGCGTGCGGCGGAGCCTCCGCAGGTGAATCGGCTGGCGGTGGGCCAGGAGCCGGCTGTGAGGCTGGTGGTTCTTCCGGCAGCGGCGTCGTCTCCGCCTCCGGGACGGATGGCCTGTGCACTGGCGGTTGCTCACCTGGGGTGTCGGTGAGTCCGGTGAGCGTGCGCATCGCCTCGTCGCCGCTCATCCGCTGGTCGGGATCCTTGGCCATCAGGCTGGCCAGGACCGGTCCCAGAGGTCCGGCCCGGGACGGTGGTGGGGGTTCCTCGAAGAGCAGCGCGGTCAGGGTTTCATAGGGCGTCGGGCGGTCGAACGGCCCGCTGCCCTCCACTGCGTAATACAAGGTGGCACCGAGTGAGAAGAGGTCGGAAGCCGGGCTTGGTGGCACTCCGCGGGCGCGCTCCGGGGCGAGGAATCCTGGGGTTCCGATGAACCCGGACGTTGTGGTCAGCCGTGGTTCGCCCGAGTCCGGCTGCAGCGAGATGCCGTAGTCGGTGAGCAAGACATGCCCGCCTGCTGCGCCGCCTGGGGTCTGTGCACCAGGTCCAGTCAGCAGGATGTTGGCCGGTTTGACGTCCCGGTGCAAGATCCCGGCCCGATGGCCCGCCGTCAATGCATCGAGCACGGCCACACCGATACGTGCTGCGTCGGCGGGTGACAGCGGTCCGTGATCACGCACCAGCTCGGCGAGGTCCTTCGCCCCGGGCACGAAGCCCATCACGATCCAAGGCAGGCCGTTTTCCTCCACGACGTCGTACACAGTGGCGACGTGTGGGTGGCTGCGCAGCCGGGCAGCATTCCGTGCCTCGACTCGGGCACGGGCGATCCGGGCGCCCAGTTGCTCCTCTGGGATCCCTATGGGGAGGGCAAGCTCCTTGAGGGCGACCTCGCAGTCGAGTATCTGGTCGTAGGCGAGCCATACCCGCCCCATCCCTCCGGCCCCTAGCCTGCGCAGCAGGCGGTACCGCCCCGCTACCAGGCGCTCGGCACCGTTGCCCTCTGCCATGGCAAACCTCCGTCACGCCTGACAGTAAAACCGTATGGTCCGTGATCGAGAACTACAAATACTCCCAAAATGGCTTGCACACGTACCGACACGCACCGCCGCCCGGGCGAGGGCAAGGGGGTGCGGGTGAGGCCTGCCGGCGAGGCGGCCGTGCGGCGGCGTCATCAGCGTGAGCTGCTCGAGGCTGATCAGACTCGAGCAGCGCTTCGACTCGGGCGGCGTTTGGCAGGGGCGGCGTTTGGCAGGGGACGGCGCCAGCGCCGCTGGACAGGCGTGTCGCGGCTGGCAGTGCGCAGGCCTGCCGGCTGACAGCTGGCAAAGGTGGCTGTTGCTCTGTGGGAAGTACGGCGTGGTGCCTGAAGCCGTACAGCGGCAGCGAACGGCGGGACCATCAGCCGCTGCTGCGCGCCCTGGGGGCGCAGGGCGGTGCCCGCGGCGAGAGCGGAGGGTTCGGCTACCACTCCTGCGTAGCGGAGGGTGGTAGCCGAGGGCGCCCAAGAACAACGCTGCGTTGGTGTTTGGCACCGCGCAGGATCATGCTTGTCAGTAGAGCCCTAGCCATGCAAGGTCCCGCTGCGCAGCCGGGACACGGAACGAGCAAGGGCGAGATGAGCGACGATGGAGCGACTTCCTAGCCCTGAGCGGCCGGACGCGTCGGCCCCCGAGTCGGCATTCACGGCCACATCCACCATCAATGAGCAGGGCATCGTGGCGGGGTGGAGCGAAGGTGCCCGGCGGCTGCTCGGCTATGCGGCCTCGGAGGTCGTGGGGCGGCCCGCCGCCGGGCTGCTCGCGGATGACATCGGCGAAACGATCCAGCGGCCCCCGGCCGGGCGGGAACGGTGCAGCGGCACTGTGGCGCTGCGGCACCGCGACGGCCACCGGCTGGAGCTGCGGCTGCTCGCGCACCGCCGGACGTCGCATGGGGGGATCACAGAGTGGCATGTGGTGTCCGCCGTGGCGGCGAAACGGTACACACCTGGGGGCGAACCGCTGAAGGAGTGGACGTTCGCCCAGTCCCCCGACATCCTCGCGATCTTCGACACCGACCTGCGACTGGTGGCGGCGAACGCCGCCATGGAACGCGCGCTGTCCCTTGCCGAGGCCGACATGCGCGGACTGCACCTGCCGGAGATCGCGCCGGATGCCGTGAGCTACGAGGCCGAGCGGAGGATGCGCCTGGCGTTGCAGACCGGTGAGCAGCAGTACGTGGAGGCCTACATCTGCCCCACCGGTGTGAGCCCGGAGCGCGGCTGGCCGGCATCCCTAGCCCCGTTGAAGGACGCGGACGGCCGGGTGCGCGCCGTGTGCCTGACGGCGCACTCCAGGCCGGAGGGGTATCTTGCCCGGCGGATGCTGTTGAGCGACGCCGGCGCGCGCATCGGCACCACTGTGGACATCGCACGGACCGCGCAGGAACTGGCCGACGTGGCCGTGCCCCGGCTCGCGGACTTCGCAGCCGTCGACCTGCTCGACCTCCCCCAGCAGGACGAGGAGCCTGCCTCAGCCCCGCCGGCAGGACCGGTCACTCTGCGCCGCACGGCTATGCGGTCGGTTCTCGAAGGAAGCCCGGAGTCCCCGGTCGCGGTGGGCGAGAGGGTCACCTGCCAGGCGCTGTCCCCTCCCGCCGAGTGCCTGGCCACAGGCCATCCCGCCCGGTACGAGACGGCCGACTCCACCATCGCCCGCTGGGCGGACCAGGACCCCTCAGCCGCCTGGATCCGCGAGCACGGGACACACTCGCTGATGATCGTGCCGATGCGTGCCCACGGCATCACGCTCGGCGTGGTCCTCTTCAGCCGCCACCAACGCCGGGAATCCTTTGAGCCAGACGACCTGCAGCTGGCCGAGGAGCTCACGGCCACAGCGGCCGTCAGCATCCACGACGCCCGGCAGTACACCCCGGAGCGCACCTCCACCATCACCCTGCAGCACAGCCTGCTCCCGCACGCGCAGCCCCATCAGGCGGCACTCGAGATCGCCTCCCGTTACCTGCCCACCGGTACCACAGCCGGCGTGGGGGGCGACTGGTTCGACGTGATCCCGCTGTCCGGCGCACGGGTAGGCCTCGTCGTGGGCGATGTCGTCGGCCATGGCATCCGCGCCTCCGCCACCATGGGCCGCCTGCGAACCGCAGTGCGCACTCTGGCCGATGTCGACCTGCCGCCCGACGAGTTGCTGACCCACCTGGACGACCTCGTCATCCACCTGGCCGCAGACGAAGGGGACCCTTCGGCCGAAACCGCCGCGGGCATTGGCACCACCTGCCTGTACGCGGTCTACGACCCAGTCTCCCGCCGCTGCGCCCTCGCCCGTGCCGGTCACCCGCCACCCGCTGCGGTCACTCCGGACGGCGCCGTCTACTTCCTCGATGTTCCCCCCGGCCCGCCCCTGGGCTTGGGCGGGCTGCCCTTCGAGATGTCCGAGATCGAACTGCCCGAGAGCAGCATCCTCGCCCTCTACACTGACGGTCTGCTCGAAGCCCGCGACCACGACATCGACGAGGCCCTCGATCGAATATTCGCGGCTCTCTCGTCCCCCGGCCCGACGCTGGACACGGTCTGCGACGCAATTCTCGCCCCTGTGCTGAGCCACTCTCCCGATGACGACATCGCCCTGCTCGTCGCACGTACCCGGGCCCTGCACGCCGACCAGGTGGCCGCCTGGGACCTAGCTTTCGATCCCGCCATCGTCTCCCAAGCCCGCAAACAGGCCACCGACCAGCTGACAGCCTGGGGGCTGGACAACGCCGTCTTCATCACCGAACTCATAGTCAGCGAACTTGTCACCAATGCCATCCGCTACGGCCAGCCGCCCATTCAAATGCGACTGATCCACAAGGACAGCACCCTGATCAGCGAAGTCTTCGACTCGAGCAATACGTCCCCTCACCTGCGGCGGGCACGAACCTTCGACGAAGGGGGCCGCGGCCTGCTACTCGTCGCCCAGCTCTCCGAGCGCTGGGGCACTCGGCATGCCACCGCCGGCAAGACCATCTGGGCTGAGCAGCCGCTTTCCGCAGTGTCGGGAACATAGACGAGCGCAGAGGGACGCCCCGAGGCAGGCCGGGGATGGAACCGGCCACCCAACGAGCAGGAACCAGCGTGTACGGGGCCACAAGACGATCAAGGGCCGACCCCAGACCCACGGACCAGCTTTCGTACCGATCCGGTTCTTCTCGCTGATCGAGGCCATAGCTCACCCGGGTAGGTGGCTGTGACACGCCTGTGACAGTCAACGGACGCGGCCATGACGTCGCTCAGGCAACCTTTTCAAAAGCGGACAAAACGCACTATTCAGGTATCGAATCTATGAGTGCCACTCCTACCTCGCCGTCCACCTCATCGTCCCCACCCGTGCTGGCCCCGCGTGAGCTGGAGACGCTGCGCCATATCGCCTCTGGATGCACCTACCTTCAGGCGGCCCGCCAAATGGGACTCTCCAAGCACACGGTCGACGCCTACCTCCGCCGCATCCGAACCAAACTCAACATCAACAACACCGCCGAACTCACCCGGCTGGCCATCTCCCTGGGACTGTGACGCCCAGCCACAGCTCCCTGCGACTACGTTCCCCCCGTTATTGTTCTTCGCGGTCCTGCAAGAGGGCTGCTGGCCTCCGGGCCCGGCATGACTGTTCCCCCCTGTCGAAAGGATGATGAAGGGATGACCTGGGGGGTGGTGTCGCCGGGTCCGAGGGGCGCCATTGGAGACGCTGATGAGTGCCTCTGTGTGTCAAGCGGCAGCAGGGAGAGTCCTGTGACGGTCGCGTTTGAGGGTGCGGTAGACGACGTTCGACAGGCACCGTTTGAGGCCTTGCGAGCCTCCGCAGGCGTCTTGCCTTCGGCGACTTTCCGCAGGTAGTAGACCTGGCCTCGGCCGCCGTCGCGGATCTGGCAGACCGCGATGATGTGCAGCACGAAGTTCAGCGCCCGCTGGTGGCGGGTGTTCTTGCCGCTGGAGGCGTCCAGCGGCACCGTACCGGTGTAGCTGGCGAAGTGGTGCTCGGTGCGAAGCGTGTGACGTCGCCGACGTGTCCAAGGAGCTTGGCGAGCACTGTGCCCACGCGGGAGCGCGGTCAGCGCGGTGCGGGCGGCGGCCAGAGCGTCGCGCATCTGGGCTTCCTTGTCGCGGACTTGCCGGTCGACGCGACACAGGTTGGCGAGGAGATCCCGAGCGAGATCTCGACGACAGCAGTCGGTGGCAGTGGCTGGACGGAGCCCTTTCATGAGGGCGGCGGCCTTCTCCGCGGACAGGCGAGTGGGGGCACCGCCGGGCAGCAGGTCACGCACCACGGCGTGGAGGCGGTTGATGATGCGGGTTCGTTCGTTGACCAGGTCGTCGTGCCGCTCGGTCAGCAGCCGCAGGATCGTCGACCGGTCTTCCGGCTCGACCTTGCGCAGGTCATGCCGGAAGAGGGCGAACTGGGCGACGTGCAGAGCGTCGGCCGCATCGGTCTTGCGGTCACCGCCGGTGGCCAGGAGCCGGGCCCGGGCAGAGAGGGTGGAGGGCGCATTCACCACGTGCTCGCTGGCGGCGGCCAGCTGCTGGGCGAGGCTGCGGCCGAGTCCTTTGGCTCCCTCCACGGCGAAGCGGCGCTCGGGCCACCGCTCGCACTAGCGCAGCAGTTGCCGGACGGTCCCTGCGTTGACGACGAAGCGCCGCTGGGCGATCTGGTGTCCTGCGGCGTCGACAGCGACGGCGGTGTGGGAGGACTTGTGGGGGTCGATACCGATGGTGATCACGTGCACCTGCCCAGGTCGAGCGGGATGGGACGGGTGCGGTGGGCACTCTGACTTGAAGTCTCAGCTTGTCGTTTAACCTCGGCTCTCGATGAGACGGGCGAGTGATTCTGTGGGCCAGCAGAGCCACTGCAGAACTGGGTTGGTGACCACGAAGTAG
>NZ_JBWKKY010000041.1:0-19859 GCF_056430805.1 Streptomyces sp. NPDC045955 | reverse complement strand
CAGGATCAGACGAAGGCCGCTTACACGTCCGCCGAACTGCGAGAACGCTGATCAAGTTCGAGCCGCGTTCGACGCTGGACGTTAAACGACAAGCTGACAGCTTGTTTCTGATCCGTTTACTGGGCGATGGGTGCGGATCTGTAGGCAGCAAGAGTGACGGTCTACGAACCGTACGAACAGGAGCCCCTCTCGGAGCGGCGCTGGGGCGAGCATGATCGTGTGTTTTCATCCTTGCTCCCTGGGCTGCGGGAGCTCCGCACTCCCTTGGCGACTGGCTACATCTACTTGCTGGCCCTGTTCCTTCTCCTCGAGTCCTGGATCCCGACCTCCCACGCTGATCCGCCGCTCAGCCGGCTCTACGAGGTCGCTTCCTGGATGGGAAAGCCTGCTGTCCTTGCGGTCAGCACGTTCGTCGCCTACCTCGTGGGCAGCGTGCTGAAGTGGCGCGCCGCGAGCATTAGCCGTGGTCTCCGCTGGTGGCGGGCGTGGGTCCGAACGCTCTTGCTCAGTCTCCGTGCCCACGATGAAACCGAGCGCGAAAAGGCGCAACTACAGGTTGGGGCTGCTTTTGCCGAGTTGGCCACGCCTTCTGTTGAAGCGCTCGACGACTACGTCAAGGACCGGCTCGGCCTGCCCGGAGATGTGCCGATCGCGGCGCGCCAGCAAGCGCTTGGCGCGCTGCTCCTGGATCTACCGCGCCTGCGCACCCTTCTGTACGCGGCGAACATAGACATGTACGGCGACTACGATCGCCTGGCAGCTGAAGCTGACCTCAAGGTGAACGTCGGACTGGCGGGCGTCGTCCTGAGCTTCACAGCAGCCATCCAGGTGGTGCCCTGGTGGCTGCTCTTGCTGGTCCCCATGGCGGTCCTCATTTATCGGGGGCTCTCGACGATCCGGGAAGCCAACGAGATCCTCGTGCAAGCAACCGTCGCCGAGGTTGTGAAGTCAACGAAGTTTGAGCAGTACATCGGCAGCAAGCTGGAGGCCGCCCAGCCAATGGACGGGCAATCCCCTACTTCGCAGAAAGATGGATGGATGCGCGCCTCTGCCCGGCGGATCGCATCCGTCTTCGGGGTCAGCTGACCAGCTGCTTCTGAACCTCTGCTGGAAGGCCTGGCCGGTACCCTGGTAGCAAGGCGGACGACAGGCCAAGTTGGTCGCAACCAACTTGAGATCGATCAAGCTATCGTCGTCGGCACCCCGTCTTCCTGGCACCTAGACCAAGTTGCCGCTCGGCAACTTGCTCCTACCCCACCTGCCTCAGAGTTCCGTTCGCGTATGGGTTCTGCAACCGCTATGCGAACGGAAGCCCAAGTCGCCGACTTCATTACAATCGGCCATCAAAACCGGCTCTGACCCCGTTGCGCGGCGGAGGCCCGAGCCGAGAAGGAGCAACAGAGCGAGTAGCCGAACCGACGGGGCCGGTGGCTGATGTCCACCGCCCCGTCTGTCGCACCTCTCGCACTAGTGCGAGCCAAGGGACGCCCAGCCCGTCGGCAAACCAGCGGGTCCGTCCAGGCCGCCGTCACGCGCACGTCTTCGGCGGCTGCGGGCCCGCCCTCCAAGCCCAACAATGAGGGGACTGGCTGTGGACAACAGCAGGAGCCGACCATGGGTGCAGAAGGTGACGCAAGGGCCCCTCAGCCACTCCAAGACGAGCTGAACCGGATCATGCGCGTGATCTACGCGATCGATGGCGGCTCTGACAGAAGGCCGGGATGGCGCAGTCGCCTCCGTGACGCGTACCGAGAGAAGGCCGTAGTTTTCGAAGCCGTCCAACGCACCGACCCGACTTACCGACCGATCGACGTTGCCAAGGGGATCGAAGATGCCCGGAGGCGCACAGAGTCTCTGACCCGTGCAATCGACGACGTTGGACCAGGCCGAGAGGGCAAGGCACACGACGTCGCACCTCTCGCACGGGTGGGGGAACCGACGGAATGCGGCTTCTGAGGTGACGGAATTCAGCCGACCGGAGTCAGCCAGCCGGATGGCCGCCGCGTGGTACTGCGCGTCGGAGGCGGGGTCGGCGACTATGCGGTCGTCCTCGATCATCCTTCGGATATGTCTCACCCGAGCGCCGAAGCGTCCTTGACCCCGCCTGAGTGGCCGCACTGTGGACACGGAACCACCCCGGAGAATCCGGTCGGCTGCCGCGGTATCCACGTCACCGGCCACACCGCATGCCTCGCCCACCTAGCCGACGCCGACCGCGACGCCTACCTGGCCGATCTGACCCCCGGCACCGACATCGACCACCGCGGCACCCCTTTCACCCCACCCCTGCTTGCTGCCCTCCTCCGGGCACTGGGGGACCCCGCAACGGGGCACCCCCACCTCGGCAACGCCTGGTTCGGGTCGGCGACCTTCGAAGCAGAAGCCGACTTCGGGTCGGCGACCTTCGAGGGTGACGCCTGGTTCGATTCGGCGACCTTCAAGGGCTTCGCCGGGTTCAGGTCGGCGACCTTCAAGGGTGACGCCGTGCCTTCAAAAGTGAGGCCGGGTTCTCGTCGGCGGCCTTCAAGGGCTTCGCCGGGTTCGTGTGGGCGACCTTCGAGGGTCCCGCCCTGAGGGCGCGACCCTCGAAGGTCGCCGACCAGAACTGCTCGTTCGACACGGTCCCGGGGCATGCCCAGAGGGGCTTGGGGCTGGGGCATGCGGGTGTTCCGGTTCCGCCGGGGGACGGGGGTTTGTTGGTGTGCCGGGCGCTTGCTGGCCTGGTGTGTTGTGGGTTTGTTGAGAGGCTGGAGGGCTTCGGGTGGCTGACCGGGGTGTGTGAGCTGGGTTTATGTGTGGTGTGTGTAGTGTGGCGGGGTGGGGTGTAGGTGAAAAGGCTCGGTTGGTGTTTGTGCTGATCAGGGCTGTTTTGCCTGGTCGGTGGGGTGGGGTTAGCGGTTGTGGGTGGGGCGGTTGTGTTGTTCGGCGAGGTGGTCGAGTTGTACCGCGTCGAGGGCGACTTTGGTGATGCGTTCGGTGCCGGTCGCAGATAGCGGTGATGGCGACCGGCGTTGTGGTGGCGCGGGCTAGGAGGGCTTGTTCAGCAGTGGTGGCGGGGCCGCTGTGGACGCGGCGCATGAACTGGTCGAGGGCGTCGGCGAGGCCGGCTTCATGCTGCTGGCTGTCGTCGTGGTGCTGTGCTGGGGGTGGGTGCGGATGTGCTGCAGGTGTGGTCGTTGAAGGGTTGGCGGACGTGGTCGCGGTGGATCCAGGGGATTTTGGTGAGGTGGCCGTCGGTGAGACGGATCCAGATCTAGCGGACATCGTGGGCGTTGTAGTGTGAAACACGCCCTAGTAGTGCTTCGTTAGGTTCTGGATCTGCTGGTCGGCAAGGGGCGGTTGCAGGCGGTGCAGGTGCCGGTCCAGCACCTCAGCAGGTCCTGGAGGATGTCGAGGACCTGGTAGAGGGGCAGGCCGGCATCTGGGCTTTTGGGTCGAGCCGGCTGAGGGTGAGGAAGGCCTGGCGGCGGTGACGAGGGTGACGTGGTGGTGCCAGCCGCGCCAGGTGCGGCCTTCGCCAACCCGTGGTGGGAGGCGTACAAAGCGCACGACGAGGACCTGGAGGTCGTACGGGCCATGGGTACCGACGAACTGCACGTCGTCGGCGGCTGGTGGCGTGTCTTCCCCGAAGGGCGCGGCGTGTGTTGGTCAAGGACAGCTACGTCGCCGGGGACGATACCGAGCCGGCTGACGACGAGTCGTGAGCCGGTCTGGACTGCCGGGTGGGCCCACGACATGGCGGACCCACCCCGCATCAGTTCAGGACGACGGAGTCATGCGTACGGGCCCTTTGAGCAACGTGAGTAGTGTGGAGAGCTTGCTCGGCTGCCAAGGAGGGCTTTCATTGCCCTGTGTGCTGTGGGGATCTGCGCATGCTTTTTTCCCTTGCTCCAAATCCTTCAGCTGTTTTCTCAACTCGTCCATGCTCATCCCGGACAGGACCCATCCGAGTGGAGCGGCGATGCCTGGCCGGTCCGAAGGCGCGACAAAGAAGCTCCGCATGTGGGAGCACCGCAAAGAATTCGCAGCGATCGCCGGTGATCCGCTGATCCCAGGGGGAGGCCCGGAGAAGCGCAGCAGTGCCAGTTGTTCGAGGGTCGTGACGTCCACCGCCGTTCGGGGGGCTCGAGTCCCGATGATCGGTGCGATGGCCTCAGGTCGCCGGTCTGCGGCAGGAGCTGCTCCTCGTGATTGGTAGTGGTTATCAAGAACAGCGATCATGGGGAGCACATAGCGATTGGAGGGGCCGCACGCCGCCTGAGGTGCTCGTCTGGGTTTGGGAGCGCATCCCGAAGGTCCGTGACGCCAATCAGGCTTGGCAATGCCGCGGTTGTGCTGGGCGACGTGCGGCTCAAGTTTCTCCCACAACTCGAGCAAGACCGCTAGGCCGCTGCCCTCGAGCAGTCCTCCGTCGAGGTCGACTACCGACTGGTTACCCCCACCATCCCGGGCAATACAGCGATGCATCCGCCCTGTCGGTGAAATGAAGGGAAAGCGAGCGGACAGATGCACTGCTGTGGACAACCGCAGCCCTTGGTTCCTGGTTTCCTTCTGGCAGTTCCGGTCGTCGGTGAATGCCGCCGCGTCGATGGCCCCTGCGGCAAATGCAGGGGTGCTCATATCCGTTCCTCCACTTCCGCTCACACCGGTCACCTCCGCCCGTCGGCAGTTCAGGGAGGGCACCGCGTCGCTAGTTACGCCGCCGGTCGCCCATTGGGAGGAGACCACGATCCTGCAACCGGTATTGACGTCCGTGCCGTTCAGCAGGGTCAGAGGGCGCCAACGGGTCTCTGTCGCCCTGTTGTAGGCGCGCGTGACGTCAAAGAAGTCCCGTTTGAGGTCCTCGTCGAGACCTTCCCAGGAGTACTCGAAGACCGCGGCGCGGTCCCTCGGGCGCCAGTCACCGAGTCTGTTGATGCCGTGCAGCGCGCGCGGCAGATCCCGGTAGAACCAAGCCGCCATGTTCGCCGAGAGCGTGTCCTCTCCCGCCAGGCGTGAGGCGAACTTGCGGCCGGCATCGCGGTCGGGGCGGGAATCTTCCTGCCCGAGCAAATGGCCGATGAGCCCGAGGCTGCCCCCGGAGACACCGCTAGTGCTGAAGATCATTTGCTGGCCGCAGGGACGCTGTGTCAGCTTGTCCATCACTGAGCCAGTCCAGTAGGCGGCCCGGATACCCCCGCCAGGAGCTGCGACGAAAAGCATGGGAATGGCATTGGCCTGCTTGAGTTTGGGCTGCCTGTCGAGGCACCGGTCGGCGGCGGCAAGCCATGCCTTAAAGGAATTGCCCGGTTGGAAGACGCTCGCAGGAGCATTGTCTGGCGGCGCTACGGCGAGCGGCTCTTCACGACGCCCGGGGCCCGTGGCAGACGCAGTCCTTTTTTTGAGCCTCACGTCGTGGTAGCCGCCGACTGTGTCCAATTGGGCTTGAAGTACGAGAGCAGCAACGACGAGGAGCCAGAACGGCGTGAGCCGGAAGTGCAGGTAACGGAAGGCTGGCAAGGGAAGGCGGGACTCAGAATACCGAGCGATCCCGCTTCCGATAAGAGTGACCGTCGTCAGCAGCAGGAAGAGAACGCCGAGGCTGCGCACACGCGGGCCCCACACCAGCGGTTTCCAGGCCAGATATACCCCCAGCCACCCCGCCGCCACCAACATCGCGCCCCCCAGCAAATCAGGCACGCGACGGCGATTGTCGCTCCACGGCAGATGAGGGGAGGGACCGGCCGTGGCAGGTGTAGCGGCCTGGGCTGCGGTCGGAGCCGCCGCCCCACCAGGCGTGGCACGCCCACGCCGCGCCGCATTCACCTGACCGTCGAACCAGCGGTCCTCGACGCGACGGATTACCCAGTGGGCCGCCGGTGCGACAACAGTGGCGGCACCGAGACCAATACCGAACCACCAAGCAGCCCCTGTGTAGGCCTCGAGGCGCACGTCCGGGTCGGTGGGATCGATTCGTGGCCCGAGGAGCACAGGGCGGGCGTAGGCACGGGTGAGGGCCAGTCCGGCGATGATGAGCGGAACCACGGTCAGTACCCGCCCGACGTTCCGCACGTGCTCGCGTACCTGGGTCGGGGGAATCCCCGACTCCAGCTGCGCTCGCGGAACACTCCCAAACGTGGTGAGCAGAAGGCTCCATACAGCTAGGACCAGGCCGATCACAGGTACGGCGAGCGCCCCCGGCGTGGCCCATCCCGCCGCGATGAGCGTCCCGGCCATAACTCCGAAAACCAACGCGAGAGCGCCCAACATGTGCATGCCCTGCCGGCTCATCTTTCTCCGGGTGTCTCGCACACCATCGAGCAGAGCCCAGCGTCCGGCGACCCAAATGCTCAGGCAGAGCCCGACCAGCGTAGCGGTCGGCCCTGCCACACCCCCCAGCAGTTCCACTGGGCCGTCGTAGCTCGCCCAAGACCGCTCGATGTCAGGGATCTGTTCCAGCGGCCCTTCCCCGGGCATGACAACCAGCATTGCAAGGACGAGCAGCACACCGAGCTGATTGCGATGGCGCGTCCACACGCGGCCCTCTGACAGGGTTCCGTCCTTCCATCTGCTTAGCCACTGCGTCAGGGACCTCGGCAGCGTCCGTGCGAAGGCCATGCTGCCGAATACGACAGCAATGGCGAGCAACGCCCACTTGAAGAACGAGAAGGACGTCACGGCGACTGCGAGCGCATCGTTCCTCGGTGGCCCAGTGAGACCGTCAACCAGACACCCGGTGAGGATGCCCTCGCCCCAGTCGCAGGCCAGCACAGCGAGGGAGAGCCACTTGAGCCATCCGACCGGAAAAGGCGGACGCTCCTTCAACCTGGAAAGTACAGCCCAGATGCTGCGCAGCAAAAGGTACAAAGCAGTTACGTAGGCGGGGGTGAAAATTAGAAGATCTAGCAGGAGATGCGTGTTGACCCACGCCAGGACGAGTTCACCGAGATCGCCCTCGCTGGCGGCGGTCGCCCATACGTCGATCGCGTCGACCGGACTTGTGTGATTCCACCACAGAAAGCCAGGCCACCCGTTGAGCGCATCGGCTCCGTACGCCTGCTTGTTGTCTACCTGCAGCGACCTCAGCAGTTTGGAGATCTCGGTCATCAGCAGGGCGGCGGCGATAGCGAGAGGCGGAACTGCCCACCATCCAACCCGCTTCCTGTTCTGCCATCCTGCAGACCAGGCGCGCGCCGCAAAGCCCCGCAGCCTACCGAATGTCCCCATCGGGAGCTGAGAAGTTTGCATTCGATCATTCTGGACTCAACTCAGCGCCAAGAGAAGGCCAACACCCCGGGCCTCCAGTTCCGAATTGACCGTATGTGCATAGTGCAAATGTCGCTGCGACGGGGGGGGTAGTTGGTGTGCGGGGTGGTGTGTGATGTGGCGTAGCTGACGCGTCTGCTTACTGATCTTGCACGTCGTCCGGGACGGCGACGCACACCCGGCTCAGGTGTTCCTCATGACTGACGCTGAAGCCGCCGACTGGCTCACCGCCACGGCGCCCGGAGAGAACTGACGCGCGTCCGGACACACCACGGGCCCGGGGAGGCAGACACCCCCCGCTCTGGGCCGACGCCGACCCCGACGACATCGCCTTCGGCGACCAGTACGCCGCGCACGGCAACTTCCGTGCCTGGGCCCAGCTGACCGCCCACACCCGCACCGCCCTGACCCGCACCGGCCGCCCCCGGGTTGACCAGGAACTGCTGCGCTGGGCCTTCAGCCGCCTCACCTGACCATCACGCCGCCATGCCGTCCGCCACGCCACCGCCCGTCACCGTGGTCATCGACCGCCATGACGACGCGATTCACACGCACACCGCACTGGCCGCCCACCATCCGCCGTCCGGTCGGATCACCCTGCATCCCGGCCCGGGCACCACCAGCGAAACCGGCCTCGCCCACGACCTTCTCGCCGCCCTGGAAAAGCCGCCCCTGCTTCCGGGCCGCTTCCCCGGCGGCCGCCAGCCCGCGTGGGAAGCCGCCACGGCCTGGATCACTGCCCTTCCCGTCACCCGGCTGACCGCCCTGCGCGCCCACCGCCTCACCGCCCGCCGCGCGATGCGCCTCCTGCAACTGTGCACGCTCACCGGTATCCACCTGACCTTGGTCTGCCACCGCCCCCACCTGCCCGCCGCCCTGCACCAGGCCCTGCAGACAGCCGACGACACCATCACCACCGACTTCCAGACCGCCCGCCGCCACTACTACGGCGCGACCGCCGCCGAACCCCTGCCTGCAGACCAACCGGCCAGGAACGGCAGCCGATGGCTCACCCTGCCTGCACTGGACCGCCTTGTCTCCTACGACAGCCCCCGCCCCTGCGCCGCCCCCTGCACGCCGCCGCCGATCGTCTGGCGGCACCGCCCGCCGCCCACGCCTCTCACCCCGTACGTTGCCCAGCAAGTCGTCCATCGGCTACATGGGGTGACCGCGCACCCTCGCCTGGCCGCGACCGTTGCCGCCGCACTGATCACCGGCGCGTCCCTCCAACAACTTGCTACCGCGCGTTCGTGCGACTTCGACGACGCTGCGGCCACGCTTGCCCTGCACGACCGCGCTCGTTACACCGACGGCTGCGCCGCCTACCCCATACCGCAGTGGGCGCGCGTCTTCCTGCGGGCCGCGGCCTGCTTCGCCCGGCTCGTATCCGGCGAGGACCAGGAATTGTTCGCCGCGCCAGGCAACCGTGCCCTCCTGCTGCGCCCGCCCCAGCCGCCTGTGGCCCGCCGCCAAGGCCCGGCCGACCATGTTGAGTGGGACTGGCGCGAGCGGCAGGAGGCCAAGAGGTACGAAGCGATGCTGGCCGCACGCGCCAGGCCCTCGCGGCGCTGAACGCCCTGGCCCATCCGATCGGAGGGCAGGCTCATCCGATCGAGACGTCGACGAACTCGAGGTCGCTGAAGGCGATGTGCAGGCCGTGGGCACGGCGGCCCCCATTCGCGGAAGTAGGCATGCCCCAGCGCGCGAGCCAGGATCACTAACTGCTGCTGCTCGCCCGCACCGGCGTCCCGGGCGGCGAACAACTCCCGGGCCACCTCTCCCGGCAGGTACTGGGTGATCCACCGCACCCGCGGCGCTCGTCCGAGGAGCCGGCCGCAGCAGCGAACCCGAATCGCGCCCTGGTGTGGAAGACAAAGCCCTCCGCCTCGGCCTGGGCACGTCGGCGGGCCCGTATCCGGGGCTGCCACCGAGCCCGGACCGCTTCCTCGATCGCCCGGACATGCAGTGGCCCCGGCGGGCGACGCGCCCCGGGCTTCTTCGTCACCCACCTCTGCACGGTGCGCTGCGACACCTCCAGCACGATGGCCACCTTCCGGGTGGAATACCGCTGCGTTGCCAGCAGAAACCGCAGGCGAGCCTCGGTGCTCAAGGGAACGGGCCGGGTGCGCAACGCCTGCTCCAGCCCCTGCTCGATATGCCCCACGTCCGCCTCTCCACGCGGCCAGTCGACAGGCCGGCTCCTGCAGCCCGTGGCTTCACTCCTCGCACACTGTCCGCCCCTGACCGCCAGTTCCGGCATTCCCGTGACACCACCAACTGGCGTCGGCTACGGCCTGCGTGTGGCGCGGCTGGGGTTTCTCGTCCTCGGTGGCGGGCTCGATTCCGAGGACCCGCTCGCACATCCACTGCTGCACGGTGGTGAGTTTGTCCCAGCCCAGCCACACCGACCGGCCTAGATACCAGGGCCCCGAGCCGCGCCAGCACGGAGGCACTACCGGCCGCCTCAGCGAGTCTGGAGCCAGACGCCCCCGTACGCCACGATGGCACCCCCCACGGCGGTCGCCGCGCCGCGGAGCAGATAGAGGCCGGCCTCATTTCGCGCCCTCCTTGCCCGCGCCGCCCATCGAGCCATCGAGGACCCGCCGTGGGGTTCCGGAACCGCATCGTTGCCCGTACTCTCGCCCTTGGACATGACCTTCTCCTTCATCGGGGTTGTTCGGTCTTCTGCAGACGGCTCCCTGCCCACCAGGGGGCCGTCGCCGTTTCCGGTGACAGCCGCGCCGTGTCCACTCCTTCAGACGCATCCCGAATCCGGGGTGAACTGCAACAACAAAAGCACCTTGAAATAGCCTCTGACCAGCGAAAACAGGGTTTTGTTCAAACGAGTTTCTGCGGGCTGTAGATGGTCTAAGGCCAGCTGATATGAGTTCAGGTGAGGTCAAGAGGAGCCTGAGTGAGGCCACATGAGATCACACGGGCTCTCGTGTGGCGCGATACCGGGTGAGACCGAGCTTTCCTGTGTCTAACTGGGCTTGTTCGTGGCAGAGTTGTCGGATGCCGCGAATGCTTCGAATGCCCGGTAAAGATGTGCTGCCGCCCGGTCCCAAGCGGGACCTCGTCTCCGAGCTCTATGTGCACTACCGGCTGGCAGCGCGTCCCCCGCTTCCGAAGATCGCGGCGCTCACCGGCACCGAGTCCAACCCCCACAAGGTGAGTAGGGAAACCATCCGGCGCCTGCTCACCGGGACAACGACCAGCCAATGGGTGGTCGTCGATGCCCTCTTGCGTGCGCTGTGCCAGCTGCAAAATCGGGATCCCGACGGCCGTCGCTGGCCGGAGCCCGACGACAGCCGCTGGGACTAGAACGATCCGACGACCTGCCGCGAACATCTGCGTCGACTGTGGAACGACGACATTGACGGCCTCGAGCCGGACGAAGCACCGGCAACTCCACCCGCCGCGCCGGCGCCGGTGCCCCCGGCCCGGCAGGCTTCCGGCGGGTGGGGTAATTCTGCATCGCCCCCGGCAGACAACCCATGGGCTACCAGTTCCCCCGCCAAGACCCCCGCTCAACCAGGTGGATACAGCGACGAACCTCCCTTCTGAGAAGGACTCTCCCCTTACCAAGGCCGCGCCCCTCCAAATGGAGATGTCCTTGGCCTGGCGTCCCGAGAGCCGCTCGGACAACGACAACGGGGTGGCGTATCGCCGTCGTGCCCGGAACCCTGGGCGGCCGGGTCCGGGGCACGACGGCAGTTACATGCCGAGCATGCGGCGTACGGCATCGGCCGGATTCACGCCCAGCACGTGGGCGACGACGAGCACGCCCAGAACGAGCGCGGTGACGGCGCCGGCCTTGTTGGCGAAGCCTTTGACGAACTCCTCGCCGGACAGTTTCACCAGCTTCCAGGCGATGGCCCGCGTGCGGGCGGCGATGATGCGCAGACGCTGGGCGAGACGGCGCCGCCGGTGCGGGCGCGCGGGTGCGGCGGGCTGGTGGCCGGGGGAGGGCTGAACGGGCTGCGCGGGATCGATGTCCCGGTTCATGGTGGGGCTCCTCTGGGCGGGGAGAACAGGGAACGCGGACACCTGCGTGGTGTCGTCCGCGGGGGTGTGCGCCGCGCGGTCGGCGGTCCTGCGACTCTCTGCCTGAGAGCGTCCCTGTGTAGCCTCGGCTCCGACCCAGGGTGGCGTGTCCAGCGTATCGGCGGTGTGAGTATTCGTTCCCTCGGGCAGTTGGTGAGTGCTCATCAGCAGCACCTTCCTGTAGTGGTGTGTCATCGGGCGGGCAGCACTGTGGCCTGCGACGGGTGCTTGCGTCGCGGGCTCATGAACGCCGGTGTCCTCGTCCCTTGGGCACCTGGGTGGGGCCACGGACAGGGACCGGGGGAGAGGAATTTTGGGAGACGCCGTGGAGGCCCCGACCAGTCGGTCAAGGCCTCCACGGCGTACATAGGTAATGGGGCGCAGGAGCGCGTTTGTGACGTGCGACGTAGACGGTTATCGGATGGCTGTGACGAGCACTCCGAGCACCGCGATACCGATGGTCAGGGTCCCGGCGCAGACGATGGCCCCGCGGACGACGTCGTCGGGGACGGGGGAGCCGGCCCACCGGGCGACTCCAAAGCCGATCACACCCGCCAGGACGGCCGCCATGCCGAGCACCACCAGCGTGAGGAACAGGAACAGGAGGTCATGCATGCTCATACGGCACTCCGCTGCTGCTCGCGGACGCCGTTGACGTGCAACTGCGCAGGGATCCAAACCTTCCGCTCGCCTGCGGCCTGATAGAGAACCTTCTTGAAGCGGTACCGGCGAGTGCGGACCGCGCCGGGCGTCGACTTGAGTCGGTCCGCGATCTCACCGTCCGAGTAACCCTCGCAGGTCAGACGCACCACGGCGCGGGTCTCGGCCGGCTGGGCGTCCAGCAGGTCCATGAAGGCCGTCGAGAAAAGGATCGTCTCCGGCTCGCCGTGGTGGGGTAACGCAGTCAGCAGGCGGAAGAACGCCTCCGGGTCGAGCAGGGCGGCTTCCACCTGCGCGATGCGCTCCCGCTCCCCGACCCAGCCAGGTAAACACGGCGGAAGTCCCACATGCACCTGCCGATGAAGTAGGTCATCAGGCAGCAAGGACCCTTGTAGCCCCGGAAGTTGGGGTTCCAGCCGCCGTTGAGGAGGGCCCGAGTGCATGAGCACGTCGACGATGATGTCGTCCCGCTCAGCGTCGCTGCTGTGCAGGAGCTGCCTGTTCTCGCTGCTCACGAAGAAGGGGATGCCGCGCTTCTCGAACCTCTGCACGGAGAGCGTGATGAACGTGCCGGAGCGGAGCATGCCCCGCAGGATCGGCATGCTGTCCAGGAGCAGACGGTCCTCGAACACACGGTACTCCAGGCCCTCGAAGCCGCCCAGAGCAAGATCCGCGACGAGCGCGGCATCGCGCTGGATCCGCAGCACGCGCGGGTCAGCAAGGAAGCCATCCACGGCCTCCGCGATCACATTCATCTCAGACACAAAAACCACCCCGGTTTGCGGCCTCCCCTCGACCGACCCAAAGATCAATCACGCGCGAAAGGGTTAGAGACCTACCTGGTTGTACGCGCTCGGTCGCTCTTATGCAGGGCGGACTTGAGAACGTCACACAGACCGAAAATTTTTTGCCGCCAAAAAGCTAGGGAGCCCGTACCAATTGGCACGAGCTCCAAATACGACGACCGCGACACGGCTACGACCAGCGCATGCTGATGGCGGAGAGCTGGTCGATCCGTTCCGGCGACAGTGTCGCAGCTCTGGATCTCTGATTCCCGATCCATGCCCCGAGCTTGATCTCCTGGACCTCCGGGCCCTCGCCGTCTTCGCGGCCGCTCGCGTCCCCGTCCTCACCGCTGAGGACGATCCGTTCGATGTGCTGCCTGGGGACGCGAAGGTGCCCCTCGCGTTCGTAGAACTGGCGGGCGGCGGCGTAGTTCATCGCCCACTTGTCGGCCTGCGTACGACGTGGGCGCGGCTTCTCGTCCTCGGTAGCGGGCTCGATGCCGAGGATGTGTTCGCACATCCACTGCTGGACGCCTGTGAGCTTGTCCCAGCCGAGCCGGACCGAGCGCACCCACCGCCCAAGGTCCTCACCCTGGCGCACGGCCTCACCCGGCTCGGTGGGCAGGGCGCCGCCCTCCTCGAGGTGCAGCCGGGTGAGGTGGAAGGAGCGCTGCCATTCCAGCGGCCAGGTGGGGCACCAGGAGGGGTCGATCTCCTCCAGCTGCTCGCGTCGCTCGGCGGACAGCATCCAGGCCGACGTCGTCCTCGCCGGAAGCCCCTGCGCCTGCCGCTGCTCGTTCTCGATGCCCCGGCGGGCGGCGGCCCTGGCGTTCTTGAGAAAGATCCCTACCCGGTAGCCCTGGTAGGTGGCGTCGATCGGTGCCAGGAGGTGGCCCGCCTCGGCCGCCCACCCTCGGGCGGCGGCCAGGCCTTCTTCCCACGCGACGTCGAAGTGCGACCAGACCATGCCGAGCTTTTCCAGCTGCTGGACGCGGTCTTCGTCCATGTCCCCGCGGGCGTAGAACCTGCGGTTGTCGGCGGTCCATTGCCCCAGTGGGAACGCGGAGAGGGAGGCTGGCCACCCCTCGGCTTCGGCCTCCTGGTCGGCGCGGCCGGGGACGCGGTACGTGAAGGGGACCTTCAGGTTGCCGTGGAGCCGGTTGTAGATGGTGGCGGCTTCGATGCCGCGTCGCCAGTGGGCGTGTTCGGGGTTGAGGACGCGCAGGTTGATGAAGGCGGCCAGCTGCGCCGGGTCACGCGGCGTGGAGAACTTCAGCAACTGTCGGGCAGGCGCCGACGGCCTGGAGTCTTCCCCCTCGCTCCGGTCCTCCTGACCCCCACTGCGGGTCTGTACGCCCCTGACACGGCTGGGTGCCTGGGGCTGGGCCAGAGCCTCCACGATCCGGGCATCGTGCGCCCTGAGGGCTTCCAAGAG
Organism: Streptomyces sp. NPDC045955; assembly: GCF_056430805.1. Lineage (NCBI taxonomy): Bacteria > Bacillati > Actinomycetota > Actinomycetes > Kitasatosporales > Streptomycetaceae > Streptomyces > Streptomyces sp. NPDC045955. The sequence continues at coordinate 5,687 of NZ_JBWKKY010000041.1, read as the reverse complement.
TTTGGCGAGGCCGCCATAGGCCCGGGAGGTGAGCATGTTGTCCGGCGTTTCCCCGGGGCCCAGCAGCACGGGCACCACGAGCGAGGCCGTCTTGCCCTCGCCGGGCTGCATCCGCAGCGCCCGGCCCACGGCCTGGACCAGGTCGGGCATGGAGCCGCGCACGTCCGCGAAGTACACGCTGTCGCAGTTGCGGGTGTCGACGCCTTCCCCGAGCACCTTGACCGAGCTCAGGAAGCCCTTCTCCACGACCGTGCCGTCCGTGGCGATGCCGTCGGCGAACTCCCCCAGGACACGGCGCCGGTGGTTGGGCTTGTGGTCGCCGCACAGCCAGTCCGCCCAGATCGTCGCCGGGTACAGCTCCGGGTCCGCGTCGTGCAGCTGCGCCGCGATATCGGGAAGGCCGGCCGCGAATGCCTCTGCCTCCTTGACCACATGGTGAAAGGAGAGCGTGCGGCGGAACCCCTCCTCCGCGGCCGCCTTCACCAGCGCCGTCTGCAGCGCGGCGAGCCGCGCCCCGCGCACCTGCTCCGACCTGCCGTCCGCACCGAGCAGTACGGCCGCCTGGAGCTGGGTGTCGGTGACGTCCACGCACACCACCTGGTACGGCGCACAGATTCCCCTGTCGATCGCCTCCGACAACGTCAGGGTGAAACACCGGTTGCCGAACGGCCCGTCCGGGTCGTCCTCCATGCTCGCCACCAGCTCGCCCGGCGCGCCCTGCTGCTCCTGGTCTTCGTCGAGCTGCCACAGCCGGGGCGTGGCGGTCATGTAGAGGCGGCGCAGGGAGGGGATCTTCTGGTTGTTGTGGACGACCGCCCACGGCTTCCCGACCAGGCCCGAACACCGGTGGGCTTCGTCCACGACGATCAGGTCCCAGCCCGGGAGGCCGGCGGCGTGTGCGCGTTCCAGCGTGCCCAGCCCGAGGCTGGCGTAGGTGGCGAACACGGTGACCTTGTCGAACGGGCGGACCCAGGCGACCAGCTCGTCCACCTCCGTGGTGTTGGGGAAGGCCACCTGGTCCCCGCGCAGAGAGGAGACCCCGATCATCGGCCCGCCACGGCCGCTCTCGCGCCAGGCGGTCTCGGTCTGTGCGAGCAGGTCCAGCGAGGGCACGAGGACGAGCACACGGCCGGCGCGGAGCTCTTCGGCGCTGCGGGCGGCGACGAGGGTCTTGCCGGATCCGGTCGCCATGACCACTTGTGTGCGTAGCCCTCGCTCGGGGGCGAGCGCTCGAGCGGGCAGTTCGAGGGCCCGGAGGATCGCGTCGACGGCTTCTCGCTGGTGAGGTCGTAGGTCCACGCCGGCTCTTCCTGCTCGGTCTCGGGCTGTGGCGTATCTGCGTCTAGGTGGCGTTGTAGGCGAGTTCGGCCAGCTGAAGGGCGTCGGCCAGGCTTGTCTCGTCTGTGAGGCCGACGCTGACGCGGTACTCCCGGTGGCCGGTGGTGAGGGTCCGCGCGGACTTGATGCCCAGCTCGTCGAGCTGCTGCTGGCTGCAGTTGAGCCGGAGGTTGATGGTGCTGTACTCGGCGTAGACGTAGGCGAAGCCGCCGAATTGGGATCCCTGCCGGCGCAGGCGCAGGTAGCGGCTGTAGTCCAGGGGAGCGTCGGGCTGTGCGTTCTTGCGCTTGATGCCGTAGACACCGACGTTGTCCCACCGGGTCGTCTCTTCGAGAAACCGGACGAACAGGCCGGGAGCCGGGCTGCGGCCCAGCAGCTGACGCACCGTTTCCTGTCCCTCGTCGGCTACTCCCGGAATCCGGGCTGGCAGCATCCCACTGTCCCGGCTCTCTTCGGTGAGCACCGAAACGGGACCACGGTGCTGGTCTGCCAGCTCCTTCAGTACCTGCGAGGCATCCAGCTCCTCAGGAGTTCCCTCGAACTGGAACACGGTCACCTTCATCAGGTCCCCCTCATGTCGAATACTCCAGACACTACCACCAGCTATACATAGCTAGAGACTCTTTTGTGTAGTTGCTCGGAACGTTCGCCGGCGAGTATCTGAGACACAAGGGCCAGGGCTCCCACGTCCGACCGCTTTCGCACGTCGTGCACCCGACCCCGAGGTTGGCGCGTCGGAGTCAGCGCCCGGACTCAGGGTCCGGCACTTTTCGCGTCTGGGGTTGTCAGTCGGTGGCTGTGGAGGGGATGACCTGGCTGAGCATCTGGTGGGTGGCGGGGTCGGTGGTGTGGATGCGGGTGGCGTGGGTGCCGCGGGTGAGCAGGACGCGATAGGTGTTGAGGGCGTAGGGGAGGTACTGGTCGGGGGTGAGGTGGCGGAGGTCTTTGTCGCGGCTCTCTTCGGGGTGGGCGTGCCACCGGCCGTTGGTCCAGGTGAGGTCGGGGCCGATGATGACGCCGGAGTGGTGGTATTCGAGGCCTTGGGCGGTGTAGATGCAGCCGATCTGCTGGTGGCCGCCAGTGTGGGTGGCCCATAGCTGGCTGTGGGGTGCGATGGGCTGGCCGTCTTCGGGGTCGGTGAGGGCGGTGGCGGCGTTCCAGGCGGCGCGCCAGGTCCTGGTGGGGGTGTTCGGGCTGGTGGCGCGGACCTGGATGTCGATGTCGAGGGGGAGGGTGGTGGCGCCGCGGGGCCGGGTGCGGGTCCAGGGCCAGCAGAATCCGGCGGTGGTGCGGGCGGTGTGTCCGTCGGTGGTGGCTTGTTCGATGAACTGCTGGAGCTGGAAGGGGTCGTCGGCGAGGCCGAGGTCGTATCCGGTGTGTCCGGTCCAGGGCACTGGTCGGCCGTATAGGAGGGCGTCGACCCAGGCGGTGTAGGCGGCTGAGCCGCCGCAGCGGAAGGAGCCGGTGAGTTCCAGGTGGTGGTGGACGCGTCCCAGGGCCTGGGCGGCGGCACGGATCTCGTCGACGGTGGTGCCTTCGTCGGGTCGGATGATCTGCCGTTCGTCGAGGAAGATGACGGCCAGGGGGACGTGTTCCACCACGGCGGCAAGGTCCGGCGGCAGTCCGTGGGCACCGCCTCGTTTGATGCGCTGTGCCTCGTCGATGACGAGGGCACCGGCTTGGTGTGCGGCGCTGCGCATCGAGCCGGCTGCGGGGAACAGTTCGCGGGCCGCGCTGTGGCTGCGGGTGGCGTCCAGGAGATGGGCGCGCAGGGTACCGGAGGGGGTGATGAAGCGGGGACGCGTTCTGGGGTAGTTGCGCATGAGGCGGCCCAGGAGCCGCACGGCGAGTGCGGTCTTGCCGCTGCCCGGGCCGCCGCTCACCGTGATGACGGCTCCTTCCCCTCCGCCGTCCGGCGCGGAGTCCTCATCGCCGGCGGGCAGGTGCCGGGCCGCGGCCCGGCGGATCTGCACGAACGCGTCCTGCTGGTCGCCGACCAGGGCGAAGGTGCTGTTGCCGTCCAGGACGGCGCCGACGTGGTCGAGGAGCCGGCTGGACGGCGTCCACCGGATCTGCTCGAACGCCGCCACCTGCCGGGCGTCCGGCGCCGCCAGGTCCTCGCACCGCAGCAGCCCCGCCAGTGCCCCGGCGGGTCCGAACAGTTCCTGCGCGGTCAGGACCGGGACGCCGACGTCCGCGCCGGCGCCTGCCGACAGAGCGGCTCCCTCGGCGCCGGTGGCGTTGTGCAGCACCACCACCGCGCGCACGTCCAGCACCGGCGCGCTCTCCGGGCGCCAGTGCTGGAAGAAGCTGCGGTAGGCGGCGACCTGGTGAATCGGATGAGCCGTCACCAGGCCGTCGCTGCGCATCACCCGGTCCGTGTCGAGGACGCGGCAGGTCTGCCACTGCTTGAGTTCGACGACCACCAGCCCCAGTGCCCCGCCCGGCGCGGCGCCGACCAGCAGCGCGTCCAGGCGCCGCCCGCCGCCCGGCGTCCCGTACTCCAGGTACACCTGAAGGTCTTTCAGCCCGGCACGCTCCAGTGCCGCGAACAAGGGCGGCCAGCTGTTGCGCCAGCTGCGCACCTCGGCCTCGTCCGGTATCCCGAAGCCCGCGGCCGCGTACCGCTTCACGCACCGGTCGATGAACGCCGGGTCGCCTGCCGATGCGGCGATCTCGTGTACCCGGCCCGCCGCCACACACGGCACGCCGGGTGCCGGTTCTCCGGCCGTAGCACCGCTCGTGCGCGGCGGCGGCACTGCGACGCCGTGCGCTGTTGTCGTCGATGATTCCTCGGGCATGCGGATCCCCCTGCTTCCCGCCGCGCCGCAGCGTGCGCTGCGAGGCCGGTCATGGCCGCCAGCGCTGCTGAGGCAGTGTCAGTGGCACTGTCTAGGCTGCGAGTTGAGCACTCAGACTACTTCAGGCTATCCCAACTGAAAAATTATCGACTGCTCTATAAGAGCATGCTTATGATGCCCTGCATGAAGAGTTCGACGTTCGTCATGGTCCATGTCGGCCAGAGCACCGAGTCTCAGCGCAACCTCGAGCACGGCATCGAGACCCTTTCCTGGGGCTTCCCCGAAGAGAAGCCCGAGTACAGGGACTCCCACCCCCAGTTCGCCGTCCTGGCCACCGGCGCTTCGCCCCGCGTCCAGCTCGAGGAGTGGCTGCAGAACACCGCCACCCTCTACCTCTTCCAGGTCCGCGGCGGCTTCTACAGGGGCGAGGCCTGGCACTGGCCCGACGAGGAAGCCGAGCGGCGCCTGAAGTACCCACAGCGTTTCGGTATCGAGCCCCTGGCCAAGCTCGAGAACGTCCCGCTCGGCCCGGACGGCCCGCTCACGGAGGCAGGCAGCGACGCGATCCGCCGCTCGGGTACCGACCGAGGCATGGGCAAACTCGTCCAGATGCCGCCCCAGCGCCTTCTCGAGCTCGCCGGTATCCCCTTCGACCCCGACGAACCCGAAGACGTCCCCCTGGACAAGTCCCCGGGCTTCACGGCCGAGCAGGTCGAGGGCAAGAAGAAGCCTCAGCGCCGCCGCCGCGGCGCCGGCTACATCTCCGACCCGAAGAAGCGCAAGGCCATCGAGGAGCACGCTGAGCAACTCGCCACCGCTCACTACGAGAAGCAGGGCTGGACGGTCGAGAAGCTCGGCAAGCCCTACGACCTGCGCTGCACGCGCGGCACCGAGGAACGCCACGTCGAGGTCAAGGGCACCACGGGCGCCGCAACGAGCGTCGAACTGACGATCAACGAAGTCCTGCACGCCCGGGACAAGGACCACACCGTCGACCTCTACGTCGTCAGCGACATCAAGGTCGACACCGTCACCGACCCGTACATCGCGAGCGGGGGCATCGTCTCGCACTACCGTGACTGGGAGCCGGCCGAGGAGGACCTCCGGCCCCGCAAGTACGAGTACCGGCTTCCGGAACCCAGCGCCTGAGTGCAAGGCTCTGGCCGCAGGAAGTGAGTCGGAGGGCTGACGCCCGGCCACATGTCCTGCGGCCAGAAGGCCTCATCATCCCATTGCGTGTGGGCGTCTGGGTGGCAGTGGGTGGGCGTCAGCCGACGTGGAATGGATACCCTGGTAGCCCCTTCGGCTTCTCAGCCGCGCCCAGCACCACCGATGATGCCGTAATCCGGCACCTCACCCTGGCCCTGCCCCCCAGTACGCAGCCCGCCTGTTCGACGCCCAGGGCGCCGGGGCGAGTGAGCCCCGCTAGGGATGAGACCCCGATCATCGGCCAGGTGCGGCCTCCCTCGCGCCACGCGGCCTCGCTCTGGGCAAGCAGGTCGAGGGAGGGCACGAGCACCAGCACTCGGCCCGCCCGGAGCTCCTCGG
>NZ_JBWKKY010000040.1:0-21696 GCF_056430805.1 Streptomyces sp. NPDC045955 | reverse complement strand
CAGACCGAAACTGGGTGGTCATGGCAGACCCCGAGGGCAACGAGTTCTGCGTCCTGCGCACCCTGGCACCGCAGAACTAGGCCGCGAGCGGGCACCCGCACCCCGTCACACACCGCAACCGTCACGTTGCCAAGAAGACCTCAGTGGCCGCATTGAATAGGGTCGCTTTTATGAGTACCGACTTGTATGGATGGCTGGAATGCAGGCCCCAGACTGGGCGCTATGGCACTGAACACGCGCTGTGGGAGCCCTTTTCTGAACTCCGGCACCTTTATTGGGCCCGTGATTACATGTCGTGGTCAGCACTCTTTGACGTCCGGAGTGTGGAGCCTGTCAGAGCTCTCTTTCCTGAACGCGGAGTCCCTGTAGACATTTGGGACACGGTACGAAGAGAGGCGGACGATTTCGAGGGCCACAGTCATTCGTGGTTCTCGTGGCGTGAACTGTCGGCTGTCGACTGGAATGCCCCCTGCACCGACGGACCGTCTCGGTACTGGGTCCGCCGCTGGTCCCGTACCCATGGAGGATCCTTCGTGCCCGGCGGATTGGCCGCACTCCCGGATGAGCTGTACGACTCGGCCGCCGCCAAGTTCGGAGAAGGCAACATCGCTCCCTCCCGGTGGCCCGCCGACGGAGAGCTCCTGCTCGGCAACGATGTGTACCGACCTGTCGTCCCTGCCTATCGCGACCTGGTACCGACCGACGGACCATGGCAACCTGTGTGGAATGTGATGGGCACGCTGTCCGAACTCCATGGTGAGGACAACGTCCGCCTCGTCGTCTGGTTCGGCGGCTGGACGGAAACCTGGCGGCATCATCCAGATTTAGGTACTCCAACGCCCCCTTGGGGTTGTCGTTCAACCGCTTCCAGTCGATTTCCTCACCTCGGCTGTACTTCGCCTCCAGCGCCCGCTGCATGTCACCCAGCTGCTTGGCCGTGAAGCTCGCATCACCGATACGAGCGTCAACTCCCTTCTCGTTCATGAGCTGAGCCGGAGAGACCTTCTGCCAGGCATTGGCACCGAAGGCAACGCCTACATCGCCGTCGCCGGGCAGGAGGAGCATCGCCTGGCGGACAGCCGCGACGCCCTTCGCACACTCATCCGGGACATCAAGGCGGGCAAGGTCGACCACCTGCTGTAGGCCGGCCGCAGGCGCGGCCTGTCGGCCGACCCCTCGGCGGAGCCGTCCGCCGAGGGCCTGCCTGGCCTGCCCGGCCCCCGGGACGCCATTGCCGCAACTTCAGGAACCGCCGCGCTCCGCCGCCTCGGACAGCAGGAGGGTCGCCTCGGTCACCGCGACGTTGCGGTCGATGTAACGCATGGCGAGGTCCAGGGCCCAAGGGTCGAAGCAATCCTCGCGCCACAGCCATTCGAGCGTCCCCCGGGCCAGAAATGCGGCAATGCGGGCGGCCCACCGTTCGGCGAACGCCTCGGGGGTCGGGGTCAAGGGCCAGCCTTCTCGTCTTCGCCCCGGCCCACTGTCATTCCATACCAGGGCACGCCTGAGCCGTCGTCAACCGAACCAGACGACCAGACGTACGTTGTCGTCCCCGTGCTCATCGGCGAGGTCCCGCATCGCATTCCAGACCCGGGACCAGGGTGCCTGGTCCGGAGGAGCGAGCATCCGCGCTGTGAGAATCACGGGGCGGTACATGGCGCCGTCCAGGTGGACCTCGCCGCCCTGCGGCCATTCCGCTGGGCTGTACACATCCTCGCCGAAAGCATCGGCCGCGGCCTCATCCAGGCCGGGCGTGGCTGAAGCCCACACGATGTCGTCCTGGACGAGCTCGCCGTCGTCACCAGGCCGCCACAGGCCCGCCCAGTGATAAGCATGCTCGTCGGCGAGCGGGGCGTCCCAGTCGACCGCGGCGACTTCGGCCCAGGTGGCATACGTGTGGCTGTGCTGATAGTCCTCGAATCCGGTATCCCGTACCGGATCCGAGGGGTCGCTCGGAAGCCCGCGGTCGGCAAAGAGGGGACGATCCACACCCCCCGTCCCGCCGAAGTTGAAGAGACACCCCCACGCCTCGTGGTCCCGCCCCAGTTGCAGGTCCAGAAGGTCGATCGCCATCTCCCAGTGTCCGTCGGCCGAGCGAGTCTCGATCACACCATCTATGTCTGCGCCCACTGAGTTGATGCTAAGGCCCAGTGCAGGTGCGCAAGTGTGAGCGTCACCGGTTCATAACCGTCGGGGGAGGACAGTGAGCAGTTCCGCTCCAAGGGCGTGCCGCGCTCCTTCTCGTCCTCGCGGGCTCACCATGGAACATGCCTTGGACGCCGACACCACCACCAGCGCTCGGTCTTCTCGGCCTTCTCGTCGTTCCCGGGCTCGGTGCATGCACGGAAGATGCCGTCCAATCGCGTCACAGCGGATCTCAGGCCGCCGGCGTATACGTCGTCGACCTCGCGCAAGAGACGCGCCAAAGTGTCCCGGGCCTCCAGATCACGCCGGAAGAGGTCTTCCCGGTACCGGCCAGAAGGGCTCCAGTCGGACTCCAACCGGCGCACCAACCTCTCCCACACGCGCAGGCTGTAGTGGACGCGCCCTTCGACGCTCGCCGCCGTGTCCGTCGGATACGTGGCCAGGAAGGCATCGGCGAGAGGCGTCCCGATGGGCTCGTATTCGAGAGCTTCGGGGAGCCACTCCACCTTCGCGCGAGGGAGATCGGCCACCTTCTCCTCCACCGCGTCGACCCGGTAACTCGTGTCCTCATCGGAGTCGATCGCCTCCAGCCGGCATCTCACAACGCGTCCATCCGGCACCGCAACCCAGTATGCGGAGTCCAGGTCGATGTCCATCGAGGGGTAGAGGACCGAGGTCGTCGTACGGACCGCGAGCCCTTGCGCCAAGTCCGCCTCACCGAGAGCTCCGGCCGTCTCGTCCTCGACGTAGATGTCGAGCTCCAGCGCCAGGTCGCCGGGCGGCAGCACGCGGTACGTGCACAGAACAGGTGAGTCCCAGCGACGCGCTTCCTGGTCCCCGTCCGTGTCGGCGACGTCGACCGCTTCGGGCGTCACGGCCAGCAACTGAGCCAGCGCCCCGGGGAGCCGCGACGACTCTGTTTCCGCGACGGTGAAAAGATTCGCGATCACTCAGCATATTCAATGCGGTCCATGGCGACCAAGCCAGGGCCGGGGACCGGAAAGACGGTTCCGGTGTCCTCTACTCGATAGGTCCGTCCGTTGATCTCGTGCGTGTTGTTGTCCGGCAGCAGCTTGGCACGCCCCTTCGCAGCGGCCACCGGAAGCCGGAGCCCCACGTGCAGGGAAGCTCTTGTGCAGGTGGGAGCAGGAGAGGCTAATCGTCCGTTCCCTCAGCTCCGCGCCTACTACCGCTCCGCCTCTCCCTCCCCATATCGAAGAGCTTCCCCTGTGCCGCCTCCGCATTGTCCCAACTCGCCGGACCACCCGGCTTCACCGACAGGCGATCCAGAGCTGCCCTGGCCTCAGGACTCCCCATCGCGCCCAACAGCTCGATGGCAGAGTCCGCGCCGATGTCCTCGATCACGCAGCGCTCGGCCGTATCCACCGCCCAGTCGGCGAAACGGCCGGGGTCGGAGTCCAGGGCCAGCCAGCGGAACACCGAGTCGGCGGTGTCGTCCCGCAGCCGCGGGATCATGGCGAGTATCGCCGCTTCGACGTGATCAACGACATGCCGCTGAAGCGGGTACAGCCTCTCCCGTCCCCGCCACTCGCGCACCAGCTCGTCCACACCGGCCCACGTCACCTGGCTCGTGCGGGGCATTCTCTCCCCCACCGCCTGGTGGAACTCCTCCCACACGTGCCACAACAGGCCCGGAGACGGCGGCTGAGGCACATCCGGCGCCAACTCCGGGTCCTCCAGCAGCTCGGTCACCACCTGCCGAGCCTCCGCCACCCGCTCATCGGTGCGCGGCAGGTCCCCGATCCGATCCCAGTCGCCCTCGTCCCAAGGCTGTGGCAAGGATCGAAGGGCGCGGGGCAGAACGTAGTCACCCTCCGGATCACGCCATCGCGCGACCTGCGGATCCCACATCTCCTCGGCACTCAGCTCCGCGTCCGACTCGCTCATTTTCGCCGTCCTGCCACGTCTCGTGGCTGTCGTCCACTCGTTCGTCTTATTCGATGCCCAGATACGCCTTTGCGCTGTCCGGGTCCTTCATCTTCCTCCAGTCCATCGTGCCGTTCGCCGTCCGCTCGTCGATGGCACGCTGCATCCTGCCGAGCTGGTCGGCGGACAGACCCTGGCCCGCCACCTTCACGTCCACACCGTTCTTGGCCATCTCACCGGCCGCCGTTCTGGTGTCGCTCGCCGGCTTGCCGTTCCGGGCGGGCTTGAACTCGCTGAAGACCGACGTCCAGCGGTCCGCCGTCTCGATCTCCACGGTGACCTTGCGGCGCGGCTCCTTGCTCGCCCACTCCTTGAGCCTCTCGACCTGATTGGCGAAGTCCGCCTTGCGTGTGGCCGAGCCGGCGTTCTTGACCTCCTTGACGTGCACGGTGCCGTTCTTGTCCTTGTAGACCACGTCCGCGTCCGGGATCTCGTCGAGATTCACCTTCTCCCCGTTGCCCAAGTCAGCCTCCTTGCGGTTCATCTTGCCGCCGACTCCGGCGTCCACGTGGGTTCCGGGGGCCGCGTCGTCGGCAGCGCGGCGTACGGCGTTCACCTCCGCGCGTGCCTGGGCGAGCTTGTTGGCGTCGGAGGCATTGGCGACCTTGCCTTCCAGCGCCGCGGCGGCATCGCCGTTGACGTTTCCTCGGCGTGCGAGGTCGGTGATCTCGTCGAGCGAGTCAGCCGCGTCCTTCATGCTGATCTCACCGGGTTCCGGGGGGCCCTTGGCGCGGTTGACGAGCCCGTCGATCTGGTCGTCAGGCACCGAAGAGCCCCGCTCCCGCAGTGCGGCCTTCGCCGCTTCGGCCCGCGCGTCCAGCGCCTCCTGCTGGGCCTGGCGTGCGTCGTCGGCGTCGTCGCCCGTGCACTCCTTGCCGCCTCCTTCGGCGACGACGATCCGGCCGGCCTGCGGCGCCGCCAGGACGCCGGTGCCGGTGCCCGAAACCCCGCGCAGGCTGCTCCCGCCGCCATACGGGACACGCCCGATCGCGATCGTGCAGCTGCCGTTCTCCTCGGCCTTCTTCTTCGTCTCGTCGGCGTGCTTCTGGGCCTCGTCCGCGGCCTTCTTCGCGCCGGCGAAGTCGCCCGCCTTCGCCGCGTTGCGGGCCTTCTCGGCCGCGTCCGCCGCCTTGTCGAGGGATTCACCGACCTCGGCCAGCTTCTTGAATTTGGTGAACTTCGTGATGGTCTTCGGGCTGAAGATGCCTACGACGCCGACGACGGTGTTGCCGATGGAGGCGCCGTAGTTGCCCTTCTCCCAGTTCTCCTTGTCGATCAACGTGTCGGTCGCAAGGTCGGACACGAAGTCCTCGGGCGAGTTGACCCAGCCCCATACGGAGGAGACGTAGTTCCCCTTGTCCCACTCCTCGCCCAGTTCGTCGGCCTTGTCGCCCCACCAGTCGGTCGTGTAGCCCTTCAGGCCGTTCCAGCTGTCCTTGATCGAGCCGACCGGGTCGTCGACGAAGTCCATGGTGCTGGCCAGGAAGCTCTTGGTCGGCGCCACGAAGAAGCCACGGACATGGTCCATGAACGTCCTGTCGTGACGCTCCTGGTCATGTACGTCGCCCCAGAGCGACTTGTCGTCGAAGGGACCCGGAGCGAGCGGAACGGTGTCGTTCGCCCCCGCGCCGTCATAGGTGATGATCTGGGCCGAGGCGGGGCTGCCGCCGTTGGTGCCACCCGTACCGTCGCCGGTGTCTGTTCCGGCGTCCGCGGCCGTGCCTTCCTGGCCGTCGGAGCCGGCGCCCGCGCTTGTACCCGTACCACTGCCGTCTGCCCCGTCGCCGCCGTCCGTTCCGATCCCGCCGTCGTCATGGACACCGCCGTCCGCATGCGCGTCACCGCCAGGGCCGGCGCCGGTGTCGGCATCGGAACCGCCCTTCTGTGTCCCGTCGTCGCCCTCTGCCGCACTCGTCTCCGTACCGTCGCCCTGCGACGCGGGGCAGGCCATGCCCGTCACCGAGCAGACCGCCGACTGGATGCCGTCGGCGATGCGCCCCCCGAGTCCGCCCACCGAAAGCGCGACGATGATCGCGGCGACGACCGCGATGAGGCCCGCGTACTCCACCGCGGTCTGGCCCTCGTCCCGCCGCCAGCGGATCATCCTCGCCAGGCTGAACGTCCGCCGCTCCTCCCTGTCCTGGGGAGCGATCTCGAACCACTCACGCGACCGGGCCCGGCGCAACAGAACGATGACCGCCACCGGCATGGCAGCCTGTGTGATGCCCCGCAGATCACCGTGCATCAGCGTGCCGAACGACAGCCACACGATCCACGCCTGTACGGCGATCAGTGCGCGGCTCGTCCACACCCCGCCCCGCCACAGGCGCCGGGCCAGGTAAACCCCGGCCACGCTGGGCAGCGAGTCGTACACCAGGATCCCGAAGATCTCACCGGAGTAGTACGTCACCACCGACAGCACGGTGACCACGTACAGCGCCGTCAGCGCGAACTGCACCCACAGCAGTACCTGCGCCCAGCCCAGTTCCCGTGGCAGTGGCACACGCCGGTCCCAGGACGGAATGTTCCGTTCCCCCCAAATCCCGGGCGGGGGTATGGAGTTACCGGCTCCGGACATACGTGACCTCGATGCGTGAGCGGGAGATTAGGGCAGACACCCGGCCGAGGTTAATGAGGACCGATCACTGCGACATGGGCCCACGGGCCCAACCCTGGACCCACGGGCATCAGTTGGAGACGAGCCTGTTGCTACAGGTCTGCGACGAGGCCTTGGTCGCCGCAGGGCAGTGAGCCGTCATCCGCTCACAGGCTTGGCCTCCCCTCTGAGAGGAGGCCAAGCCGTTGCGACGCCTTCCCCCACGGCCGTGGCGGGGTCAGCTCTCCGTGCGCGGGAAGGAGACCTCGACACGGCGGTTCTTCTTGCGGCCCGCCTCCGTGGAGTTGTCGGCGATCGGGTACTGCTCGCCGTAGCCTCGTACCTCGTACGTGATGTTCGAGTCCCCGAGCTCGTCGTCCAGGACACCGTGCACGGCCGACGCGCGCTGACGGGACAGGACGTCTCCGTGGGCCGAGGAGCCCAGGTTGTCCGTGAAGCCGAAGACGCGGACGTTCGTCGCGTTCTGCGCCTTGATCTCCTCGGCGATCGCCGCGATGCGGGCCTTCGCCCGGGAGCTGAGCTTTGCACTGTCCTTGGAAAAGAGCACCTCGGCTTGCAGCGCGAACTTGACGTCCGTGTTCGTGTCCTCGCGGCGCTCCTCGCCCGCCTCGTCCTCGATGACGGTCTTGATGTCGAGGACCTTGGCCTTGGCGAGGGTCGCACCGTCGACCAGCTTCAGGTCGGGGTCGTTGCCGTCGACCTCTACCGGTGCGCTCGCGCTCGGTTGGGTGCCCGGCGGGTGGCTGGGGCCGTCGGCGTGGGCGGAGGTGGCGCCGAAGACGCTTGTGGCGACCATGACGGAGGCCGCAGCGATAACGATCGCCAGGCGTGGGGTTTGGGTTTGGGTGTGGGTGTGGGTGTGGGTCATGGTGGCCTACCTCACCCGGAGATCTTGATGGTGGCGGAGGCGAACGTCGGGAGCTGGAAACTCACTTCCGTCGTGCTCTCCGGCGGTGCCGGGAACTGCATGAACACGGAGATCGTGTCGCCAGCCTTGATCGTCGTGAGGCCGGACGTAGTGAGCGGACGGCCCTCTGTGTCACGCAACACGTAGTAGCGCTTCTTCTCCTTCGAGTCCACGAGCGTGGCGCCGCCGAAGGACTGACCGTTCCTCATGACCTCGGTCTCATTACCGGTGAGCCGGGACGATACAACGGTCGACTTACTCCCATCGTTCTTCAGTTCCGCGTTTACGGTAAGGAATCCTCCAGAGTCCCGTTCGGCCGAGGTGATCTTGAGGAGCAGACCGTCCGGCCCCTTCAGCTCGGCGAGCGGATCCTCCGACTGGCCTTCCTGAGCACTCGGCTTCGATCCGCTGTCCTTCGAGGCGGACGCCGGCGCGTCTCCGCTCTTGTCGTCCCCGCTGCTGCAGCCGGCCACACCGAGGGCCAGGCTGACCGCAACAGCCGCTGCGACCATCCCCCTGCGGGCCGTCGTGGTGAACCGAATGCTCATGAGTTCCGCTTCCTTTGTCCGTCGTTCTTCGTCAGTCGGCCAGATGGACGTCGAAGAGGTCCTCGGGCCCGGGGAGATCCGAGAGATCGTCCGGGTCAAGGTCCCAGTTCTTGTTGTCCTTGCACTTGAGCTGCGGCAGGTCCTCGTTGTTGCCGTTGTCCTCGTCGGGCAGCGGCGGGATCGAACAGCGGGGCTTGATCACGGCTTTGGCCTTCGCCGTCGCGTACGTCCCTTCCGTACCGGGGACGATGCTGTCGCCGACGGGTTCGTTGGTCTCGACCCTGACCGTGTAGCCCAGCGGGTCCCACTCGGGATCGCAGCCACCCTCCACGACATGCGCGTCGTTCTCCTCGGCGAGCTGCTGCGCCCGCCAGCACGAGGGTTCGAGCCCGTCCACCTCGCCGTCGAGGATGTCCTCCCAGAGGTCCGGGTTGAGGAGGTTGTCCAGCCACCTGCCCGTAAGTTGCTCCCGCTTGTCCTGCGCGGCCGCGAGGGCGGCGGCGTCCGCCGCCGTCTGCGCGCCGTTCCGTGTCGCCGCGGCCTGGCCGACCGCAAGGTACGCGAACGCAAGGAAGAGCAGGCCCGCCACCACCGTGATGTAGATGGGGAAGGCCTGCCCTGCGTCGCCGTACTTACGGGGCCTCATCAGCCGCCGGTGACCTCGCCGATCTTGGTGGTGATCGCGTCGAAGATCGACTTTCCGATGTCCGTCCCGGTGATCGCCAGAACAATCGCCACGACCACCGCGATGATGCCCAGGTACTCGACCGCGGTCTGCCCCTTGTCGTTGCGGGCGGCGCGGGTCTGCAGGTACGCGACGGTGGTGTTGATCCAGTTGCTCATGGTGGTGTTCCCCTCCGGTACCGGCCGGCCGCCTGCCGACCGACGTACAAGTCTCTTGGGTGCTACCGGCGTTACCGGCTTCCTCCTTGCCGGTCCCGCTTTCGACACCGGAAACGTACGCCGCTTCCCCGGTGCCACCAGAGGGTCCCAGGGCCCAATCCAGGGCCCAAAACAGGCTTTGGGCCCTGCCGCCCGCGTACCGGGCCCACGAGCCCAGCCGCCCCCCGCACCCCCGATCAGCCACGTCGCGTGGCCCCCCTCCCCGTTCCCGAACCGGGCGCCGTGCCGAGCCACTTGGCCACGGCCTCGCTGCGGCTGGTGCTGTGCAGCTTGGCGAAGATCCGGTTGATGTGGTTCTTGACGGTCTTCTCGCTGATGAAGCAGGTGGCGGCGATCTGCTGGTTGCTCATGCCGGACGCGATGTGGTCCATGATCTCCACCTCCCTGGAACTCAGCCCGAAGCTCTCCCTGCTCGAGGACCTAGACGACGACTGTGCCACATTCGGTTGCAATTGCGAAAGACTTTGTTGCGAACCGAGGCCTGGCGGTGCCGGTCGATCCTGGTAATGAGCGTTTCCTTCGGCGAGTTGGGCAGACTGTGGCCGCGTTACGGAAGAAAAGTCTCCGTATGCACTCGCATCCGGCACCGCCCGGCCCAAGCCGTCCGGCAGCGACGCGGAACCCGCGCCCGCCCCCTGCTCCTCCCGTACCCGAGCCAGCAGCGCCCCCGCCGCCGTGGGCGTGAAATGGGCCCTGCCTTCCTTGATGTCCCGTACGGCGGCGACCAGCTGGTCCGCGGTGAACTCGCCGTGGACCAGGTAGCCACCGGCACCCAGCCGGAGGGCCTCGTGGACGATCTCGCTCTCGCGGCTGTAGGTGAGCATCAGGACCGGGGCGATGCGCACCAGGTACGGCAGGGCGGAGATGCCGTCGACGCCTGGCATGCGGACGTCGAGCAGGACGACGTCGGGGCGGTGGTGCTGTGCCGCCTCGCAGGCCTGGTGACCGTCGGACGCCTCCGCGACGACGTCGATGTCGTCGCGGCCGGAGAGCAGGACGGTGAGGCCGGCGCGGACGACGGGATTGTCGTCCGCGACGACGACGCGGAGCGGTCGGCGGGTCGGGGGCGCCGGGAAGCCTCCGGTCCTCTCGGAGGTGGCCGGGCTGCCGGTCCTCTCGGGGGATGCCTGGGCCGGGAGGACCGGCAGGGTCGACGCGTCGGCGGGCATCGGCGCCCGGGGCGGAGTGTGGTCGGTGTGGGCGACGGAGTGTGCCGAAGCGTGCTGGGAGACGTGAGCGGGCGAATGGACGTACCCGCCGAAGGGGGAAGTCGCTTCCGGCATTGTCGGCCTCCTCTCGGGGAGTTGGGGGAAGGGGGTACTGGCGGTGGCGTCCGGGTCAGGGCGGTCCGGCCGGTGTCGAGGGTGGCTCAACGGTCAGTGCGGCGAGCGGCATGTCGACGCGGACCTCGGTTCCCCGGACGTGCCGGCCCCTCCCGATGCGGATGCGGGCGCCGACGGAGGCAGCTCGTTCGACCATGCCGACGAGGCCGAAGTGGCCGGCGCGCCTGAGGCTGTCGAGGGTCGTGCCGGGGGGCAGGCCCCGGCCGTCGTCGTAGACGCTGATGCGCAGTTGGTCGCCCACGACGCCGGCGGAGACGTCCACCTGTGTGGGGTGGGCGTGGCGGTGGGCGTTCTCCATGGCCTCGGTGACGATCGTCAGCAATTGGCGGGCGACGGCCTGCGGGACCGGAGGGACGGGGGTGTCGCCGGTGTGGCGGTAGGTCGCGTGCAGACCGGTGCGGCGTCCGATGTCGGCGGTGCGCGCGGCGAGTTCGGCTGCGACGTCGACTCCACCGTCCAGGCCCGACTCGCGGCGCAGGTCGGCCAGGAGTTCGCGGGACTCGGAGGCGGCGCGGCGGGCGGAGCGGGCGACGAGTTCGGCCTGGTGTCTGACGGTGAGCGGGTCCATGTGGTCGGCCGAGGAGGCGAGGCCGTCGGCGGCCAGGGCCAGCCCGTGCAGGGTCTTGGCGACCGAGTCGTGCATCTCGCGGGCGAGGCGGGAACGCTCGCTCTCCACTGCCTCGTTGACGGCGAGACGTGACTGAACCGTGGTGAGGGCCTGTGTGGCGGCGCCGAAGCGCAGGACCAGGCCGCGCAGGGTCACCCCTGCGGCACCGACGAGCACGCAGAAGCCGGGCATCAGCGCCGACTCGGCGAAGGTCGCGTCCTGCTGCGTGCTGCGGGAGACGAGGACGAGGATGGCGGCCTGCAGGCAGGCGAAGAAGGCCGCGCCGCGCCAGCCGTACACCAGGCCGGCCAGCAGCGGTGTGCAGACGCTGACGTAGGCGAGGGTGCTGTCCGGGCCGGCCGCGATGAGGAGCAGGGAGCCTAAGAGGGTGTCCACGGCCAGCAGGGACGGGTGTTTCAGGAGGAATGGACCGAAGCGTTCCCAGTCGCGGAAGAGGGCGTACGACACCATGAAGGTGACCACGACGGACGCGGCGACCAAGCGGGTGGCGAGGCCGGGCGCCGCGTTGAGCAGGGCTGCCGGCGCGGCCAGGGCGATCATCGCCAGCCGGAAGCCGAAGACCTGACGGCACATCGCCTGAAGGGCGCTGACCTGGATCTTCAGGGCGGCCGTGGGCTCCGCTCCGTTCGCCTTGCCCGTCCTCACCGGGCTCTGGGCGCCCGCCTGGGGGGAGAGCTGACCGACCAGGTGCGGGGGCAGGAACGTGCCCGCCGGCGGCGTGGTGATGTCCGTGGCACCGCCGTTCGTCGCGTATATCGCCCTCAGTCGAGGCATCCGTATGGCCATGGCCGCCTCACTTGCCCGTGATCGAGCCGAAGTCGGTTCCCGAGCCGAGGATGAGGCCGGCGCCGAGCAGGAGCATCGTGGCCGGGACCATGAAGGTCGTGATCATCATCGTGGCCTTGGGAACGGCCCGCGCGGCCTTGCGGCGGGCGTTCTGCGCGTCCGTACGCCGCATGTCCTTGGCGAGTGCCACCAGCGTGTCCACGATCGGGGCGCCCAGTTCCTCGCCCTGCTGCAACGCCGTGACGAACATGGCGACCTGCTCGGAGTCGTTGCGGCGGCGCAGTTCCGCGAAGGCCTGGCGGCGGCTCATGCCCAGGTCCATCTGGCGCAGGGTGATGCGCAGTTCGTCGGCCCAGGGACCCTCGTACTTCGAGGCGACGCGGTCCAGGGCCTGGCGGAAGCCCAGGCCCGCGCTCACCACGACCGCCAGCACGTCCAGGAAGTCCGGCAGGGTCCGCTCGATCACGTCCTTGCGGACGCGGATCGCCGCCCAGATGCCGACCTCCGTCCAGAACGCCCCGAAGGCGAGCAGGAGCAGCGCCACGACGAGCTGGCCGCGCATCAGGAAGACCAGGAAACCCACGCCGCCGAGGAAGCCGTAGACCGCTCGGCGGGCGGCGTAGCGGTCGATGGTCAGGCCGCCGGGGTTGCCCGCGAGGTCGATCTTGCGGCGGTACTTGGCGACCTGCTTGGGGCCCATCAGGCGCAGGACCGCTGGGGCGTAGCGCATGCCCAGGCGGTCGATGAGCGAGTCCACCGCGCCGGTGCGGGTGGAGCCGACCTCCAGGGCGAGCGCGAGGTCGCCGGGGAGTTTGGCCTCGGCCCGGTACATGCGGATGCCGGCGAAGGCGCCCCAGACGCTGAGGCCCATGACCAGTGCGAGGAGAAGTCCCATGATTCTGCTCCGGCCTTCTCAGACGTCGATGCGGGACATGCGGCGGATGAGGATGAAGCCGACGGCGTAGAGGGAGAAGGCGATGATGACCGCCCCCTGGCCGAACGGTGAGCCCGTCATGCGTTCCAGCGCCCCGTCCTTCACGCCGTTCATCAGGAACAGGGAGCCCACGCCCAGCACCGGCACCGCGTACGACGTCATGTTCACCTGCGACAGCTGGGTGCGGACCTCCCGTCGCGTCTCCTTGCGTTCCTCCAGCGTCTCCGTCAGGTTCCGCAGCGCGCTGACCACCTGGCCGCCCGCGCGGTTGGACAGCACCAGCGTGGTCACCAGGACGACCAGTTCACGGGAGGGGAGGCGGTCCGCCAGTTCGCCCAGGGCGTCGTCCATCGACGCGCCGATCGCCAGTTGGTCGGCCACCTTGCCGAGTTCCTCCCCCGCCGGGGCCTCCAGTTCCTCCGCGGCCATGCCGATCGCCGTGCGCAGCGCGAGTCCGGCCTGGGTCGCGTTGGCGAGGATGCGGGCCAGTTCCGGGAGCTGGTTGATGAACTTCTCGATCCGTTTCTGCCGCTGCCAGTTGAGGAACTGCAGGGCCGCCCAGATGCCCAGCAGACCGGCCAGCGGGCCGAAGAACGGGGCCAGGGCCGCCTGGCCGATCAGCCACAGGCCGGCGACCGTGGCGAGCATGTAGACGAAGAACTCGCCGGGGGTGATGTCCAGGCCGGTGGCCGCCAGGCGGAGTTCCAGTTTCTTGCCGAGTTTGGTGCGCCGCAGGCGGCGGTCGATCCCGCGGAAGTTCCGTCGGCGGCCGCCGACCGGGATCTGGCCGGTGGCCGACAGGCGGTCGACGAGCGCCTGCCGCTGTGCCCTGCCCATGGCGTAGGAGTGCAGGCCCATGACCGTCAGGACGCAGGTCAGCAAGGTGATGCCGGTCGTGAGCGTGATGAGCGTGTGCAGTTCCATGGGGACGGTTCCTACCTGGCTTCTCGGGTGGCTAGCTGGTCCGCGGACTGGGCGATGCCGAAGGCCTGGGGGATGGGCTGGCTCGCCATGTAGAGGCGGTCGGCGGTGCGGCGCGGGAGGGGGTGGTACTCGAAGGCGCCGTGGATACGGCCGTCCGCCGCCATGGGCCGGGCGTTGAAGCGGGCGACCGTGACCAGTCGGTACGGCTCGCTGCCGTGGCTCTCCAGCAGCGCGATCTCGGTGATACGGCGGGCGCCGTCCGCGAAGCGGGTGAGCTGGACGATGACGTCGACCGCGCTGTTGATCTGGTCGTGCAGCGCCACGAAGGGGATCTCCACCTCCGACATGGAGGCCAGGGTCTGCAGGCGCATCAGCGCGTCCTCCGCGCTGTTGGCGTGGACGGTGGCCAGCGAGCCGTCGTGGCCCGTCGACATCGCCTGGAGCATGTCCAGCGACTCGCCGCCGCGGACCTCACCGACGACGATGCGGTCGGGGCGCATACGGAGGGAGTTGCGGACCAGGTCGCGGATCGTGATCTGGCCCTTGCCCTCCACGTTCGCCGGGCGGGACTCCAGACGGATCACGTGCGCCTGCTGGAGCTGGAGTTCGGCCGAGTCCTCGATGGTGATGATGCGCTCGCCCTCGGGGATGAGTCCGGAGAGTGCGTTCAGCAGGGTCGTCTTTCCGGTGCCCGTCGCGCCGGAGACGATGACGTTGAACTTCGCCTGCACGAGGCCCGCCAGCAGGTACAGCATGTGCTCGTCGAGCGAGCCGAGGCCGATCAGCTCCTGGAGTGTGAAGGAACGCGGGAAGCGGCGGATCGTGAGCGTGGCGCCCGTCAGGGACAGCGGCGGGATGATGACGTTGACGCGCTCGCCGGAGGGGAGGCGGGCGTCGACCATCGGGTTCGACTCGTCCACGCGGCGGTTGACCGTCGAGACGATCCGCTCGATCGTCTGCATCAGCTGGTCGTTCGAGGCGAAGCGCATCGGCAGCTGCTCCACCCGGCCGCCGCGCTCCACGAAGATCGCGTCCGGGCCGTTGACCATGATCTCGGTGATGGACGCGTCCTCCAGCAGCGGTTCCAGAATGCCGAGGCCCAGCGCCTCGTCCACCACCCTGCGGATCAGCTGCGAACGCTCCACCGTCGACAGCACCGGGCCCTCACGGCTGATGATGTGCCCGAGGACCCGCTCCAGCCGCGCCCTGCGTTCGGCGGCGACCAGCGAACTCATCTCCGCGAGGTCGATCTCCTCCAGGAGCTTGGCCCGGTAGGAGGCGACCATGTGGCCGTCCTCGCCCCGGTTGCCGTTGTCCTCCGGGGAGTTGATGCGTGCTCGCAGGCTCATGGGATCCCGTGCTCCTCGTTCTTGCCGACAGCATCAGTGGTCGAGCGGCATGGTGGCGGTCTTCCGTGCCGGGTCGAAGTCCCAGCCGGGCACGATGGACGGGATGTCGACGGTGGCGGTGACCGTGACCTCATCGCCTCCCGGCGCCTCGGGACAGTCGGTTCCGTCGGCCAGCCAGGTGCTGACCGCGATCGTGCAGGCCTGTTGGGCGCTGCCCGGCTGGAGAGACGCGCTGCGCGCCCCCGCCCGGGCCGCCGTCCCCGCCTGCTGCGCCGTGTAGGCGATCAGCCCGAGCTGTACGGCCGCCATGGCGACGAGCAGCAGGATCGGGAGGAACCCGAGGTACTCGATGGCGACCTGGCCGCGGTCGCGCTCTCTACCGACGTACGCCATCTCACTTCGCCTCCTCGACCGCACCCGCGTGGCCCTCGACCGTGAACGGGAAGGCGATCGTGCCCGGGAAGAGGACGGGGACCTGGAGCTCGACGTCGGAGGTGACATAGCCGCCACCGGTGGTGCAGCCGACCTCGGCGCCGGCCCTCCACGCGTCCGACAGCTTGTCCAGTCCCGCCTGCTCGCACTTGCCCGGACGGTCGTACTCCGCCGCCGTCCCCGCCCGCACCGCCTCATCCGCGGCATTCCCCGCGAGCGTGTAGGTGTAGCCCACCAGCACGAGCTGCCACAGCACCACCAGCGTCACGATGATCGTCGGCATCATGCCGAGGAACTCGATGGTGACCTGGCCGTCGTCCCGCCGTCTCGCGGACCTGGGCATCCTCATCCCCCTCCCTCCTTGCGCCGCCGGAAGTTCACCGACCCCCGGTCCCCGCGCAACCGGCCCCCCTTCTGGGCACCCTCAGGGACCTTGACCAGCCCCAGTTCGCCGGCCAGGCCCCACAGGGCCTGCTTCACCGAGCTCTTGCTCTCCAGTTCGTGGATGCGGCCCGCGTCCACGACGCTCTGGAGTTCCTTGAAGTTGGCGGGGATCGCGGTGGCCGCGACGGCCGTGCCGGTGATCTTCTGGATCAGCGGCGGCTGGATCTCCGTACCGCGCGAGTGCCGGTTGACGACGACGGTCGTCTCCTCCGCCTTGCGGATCTGGAGCCGGTCCCACATCCGCACGGCCCGCTTGGCGCCCCGTACCGCGACCACGTCCGGCGTCGTGACCAGCAGGGCCCTGTCGGCCATCTCCACGGCGGCCGCGCCCGCGCCGTTCAGCTGGGCGCCGCAGTCGATGACGACGACCTCGTAGCGGGAGCGCAGGGCGCTGACGATCTGGCGGGCGGCGCGGTCGGTGACGTCCTCGCCGCGTTCCCCTTCGGCCGGGGCGAGGAGCAGGGCGAGTCCGGTGTCGTGGCGGAAGACCGCGTCGGCCAGGACACGCGGGGAGATGTCCGTGATGGCGGCCAGGTCGACCACGGACCGGCGGAACTGGACGTCCAGGTAAGAGGCCACGTCACCGGTCTGCAGGTCCATGTCGACCAGCGCCGTGCTGCGGCCGGAGGCCTGGGCGGCGAGGGCCAGTTGGATCGCCGTCAGGGTCGTACCCACGCCGCCCTTGGCTCCGCTCACCGTGACCACCGTGCCTCCGGCACCGGTGAACACATCGGCGCCGGCGCCCAGGTGCCGGCGTACGCCGACGGACCACTGGGCGACCGCCTGGACGCGGCTGGCGAGTTCCTCGTAGCTCAGGGGCAGGGCGACCATGCCGCGGGCGCCGTAGTCCATGGCGGCCTGCATGAGGCCGGGGCTCGCGTCCGAGGTGACGAGGATGACGCCGACGGCCGGGAAGCGCAGGGCGACTTCGCGGATCAGTTCCAGTGCGGGGACCGGGCCGATCCGCTCGTGCACCACCACGACCTCGGGCAGTTCGTCGACGGACTCGGCGGCCAGCCGCGCGAGGGTGTCGATGAGCTGGGTGGAGTCGACCACCGGGGCGACCGGCTCGGCGTCCGGGAGCTGGCTGAGAAGCGTGGTGATCGACCGGACCGCGTCCGCGTCACCGACTGCCGGGAGGATCCTCGTGGGCATGCGAGCCTCTCACTTGTCCTTCGCGAGTTCGTACGTCCGGTCCTGCTCGGGGACGGTGGTGTCGCTGCCGGGCGCGACCAGGGCGAGCCGGACCCGCTGGGCGAACGACTCGGCGTAGGTGAGGCGCTGGGCGTCCAGGGCGGACAGCGCGAAGGTGATGGGGACGGCGTCGGTGGGCTGCTGGGTGCGGTTGTTCTCGTCCGGTTTCAGCGCGGTGAGTTCGCCGACGTCGAGGACCTTGGCGTTGGTCACGATGATCTTCGACTGGTCGGGGTCGCCCTCGCGCTTGCCCTCGAAGGTGGCGTAGACGTTGACCGAGGAGCCGGGCGTGATCTTGCCGGCCACGCCGGTCGCCGCGTCGATCATGATGGCGACTTCCTGCTGGCCGGGCTGGAGGGCCGGCTGGCGGACGATCATGTCGGACTGGAGCAGGGAGCCCGCGCGCAGCGTGGTCACGGCGATCTTGCCCTGGATCTCGCGCAGGTCGGTGACGGCGTTGTCCGACAGCCACCGTTCGGGCATCTTGATCTTCTCGAACTGGCCCGTGCTGAGGGTGGTGTAGGGCGGTACGTCGGACTTGAGCCGGTAGGCGGTGACCTCGGGGCCGACCTTGGACTTCACGTCGCTGATGACGGACAGCACGCCGGTGAAGGCGCCGAGGGCGCAGACGACCGACAGGAGCAGGAGAATCACGCCGCGGCGCTGACGGGAGTTCATGAACCGTACAACCTCATTGGGGATATCGGTCGAGCGGGATGGGAGCAGTGCTGACGAGCGGTGTCAGGGCTGTCAGGGCTCACCCGACGACCGTTCGGCTCTCTGGCTGCTTGTGGGGTGGGCTGTCGTGGACGGGCGGCGTCGCCGAGCAGAACACGCAGCGGTCGCCGATGACGTCGATGCCGCACCAGTGGCAGCGGGTCCGCCGTACGGAGGTGACCAGTTGGTAGAGGACCGACAGGTCGGGCAGGTAACTGCAGAACTCGATCAGCTTGCCGGTGCCCCACCAGCCGGGCGACTCGGCCGGGAGCGGGGTCTCGCGCAGGCCCTGCACCTTCCAGGACGGGGCGAGGGTGCCGGTGACCCAGTCGGACTGGAGCTGCCCCTTGGCGACCAGCATCCAGGTGCCGAACTCGGGGCCGGGCAGGGCGGCTTCGGGGGTGATCCTGACGAGCTGCGGCTCGGGGTGGGCGAGGACGCCGAACTGGCTGCCGGGCATCCAGGACTTGGCGTGCGACTTCAGGCCGACGGGGACCCGGTCGAGCCGGGCGACGGAGTTGAGCAGCGCGCCGGCGTGGATGTAGTGCACGAGCAGCCGCCCCGCCGAGGCGAGCACGCCGGGGCTGATGTCGCAGGACGCGAGCTGGCGTAACTGGCGGGCCAGGACGGCGAGTCCGAGCGGGGGCAGATCGGGGTGGAAGAGGGCGATCCGGTCGCTCTCCATGAGGGAGCGCAGGGTGTACAGCCGGCGCTGCACGGCGATGGGCGCGGCCTGGGAGCAGACCACGATCACATGCCCGTGGTGCTCGACCAGGGTCTGCATGTCGGCGAGGGCCTGCTCCAGCGGGCGCCGGTCTACGTCCCGCAGCACGACGGCGGGCAGGGTGCGTTCGTCCTGTGGCGGCAGTGCCATGTCGGCACTGGTCACGGCAATGGCAGTTGGCACGCGCAGCTCCCCGTTTCCCCATGCCCGTCGGCGCGCCGCCTTGTTACCGCGGCACACCTCGGTGACTTCACTGCGTGACTACCTCAGCACTGTATCCACGGCTCTGTGACCGGAGAACAGCGTTTGTGTAGCTGAGGAGCAACTGCCGTTGCACAAGATGCGTCAAAACGGGGCAGGTTGAGCATCTTGCCGGTCGTGGGCGGGGGCCCGGGTGGTCCCGGCCGGTGGTTCCGGAGGGCCCAGTGTTGACGGTGGGCCTCTGTTTGGGCTCTGAGGCCCACGCCTCCCGTCGGTGCGCCGCGCCGGCGCTGGTGCACCTGCCGAACCTGGTGTGTGTCGTGCTCGCCACCTGGGCGGCGGCGCGGGTGCATCCGGAACCGTGGCGGGAATGCCGGTGCGGCTTCTGGCCGCGGCGTGCGCGGCTCCTGCGGCGGCGCAGGTGCTGCCGCTGGGGCTGCGGCCGGGTGTGCTGAGCCCGGCGGGGCCGGCGTTGTGGATGTCGACGGGCGTGCTGCTGGCGGGATGTGCGGTCGGGCTACTGCTGGACAGGTTGGTCTGGACCTCTTGACAGTGTCGCTGGTCTGGACCATTTTCTTGTCATGTCCAGACACAGACGATCCCTGCGGCTGTGGTCGGGCGCCCTCACGGTGGCCCTGGCCCTCACTGTCACGACCGTCGGCCAGGCGTCCGCCGCCGACGTCAACAACGCCAGGAACGCCGGCTTCGAGTCGGGCCTGAGCGACTGGACCTGCTCCGCGGGCAGCGGGACGACCGTCTCCTCCCCCGTGCGCACCGGCACGGCGGCGCTGAAGGCGACCCCTGCGGGGCAGGACAACGCCCGGTGCGCCCAGACGGTCAGGGTGAAGCCCGACTCGACGTACACGCTGGGCGCCTGGGTCCGGGGCGGTTACGCCTACCTCGGCGTCTCGGGCACGGGCACGACGGACGTGTCCACCTGGACGCCGGACTCCGCCTCCTGGAAGCAGCTGTCGACGACGTTCACCACGGGTTCGTCGACGACCTCGGTGACGGTGTACACGCACGGCTGGTACGGGCAGGCGGCGTACTACGCGGACGACGTGTCGGTGTTCGGCCCCGACGGGGGCGGCGGCACGGACCCGGGCCCGACGGTCCCGTCCGCGCCGGGCGGCCTGAGCGTCTCCGGCACGACGTCCTCCTCTGTCTCCCTCGCCTGGAACGCGGTCTCGGGAGCGACGGGTTACTCCGTCTACCGCGACGGCGCGAAGGTGACGGCGGTGACCGGCACCTCGGCGACGGTGACCGGCCTCGCGGCCTCGACGTCGTACTCCTTCCAGGTCACGGCGACGAACGCGGCGGGCGAGTCGCCGAAGTCGGCGGCGGTGACCGGGACCACGAACAAGCCGAACGGCCCGGGCCCCGCGCTCCCCGAGCACGCGGTGACGGGCTACTGGCAGAACTTCAACAACGGGGCGGCGGTCCAGAAGCTGTCCGACGTGCCCTCCCACTACGACATCATCGCCGTCTCGTTCGCGGACGCGACCTCCACGCCGGGTGCGGTGACCTTCACCCTGGACTCGGCCGGTCTGAACGGCTACACGGTCGACCAGTTCAAGGCGGACATCAGGGCCAAGCAGGCGGCCGGCAAGAAGGTCGTCATCTCGGTGGGCGGCGAACGCGGCACGGTGGCGGTGAACGACGCGGCGTCCGCGGCGAACTTCGCGAACTCCGTGTACTCCCTGATGCAGACGTACGGCTTCGACGGCGTCGACATCGACCTGGAGAACGGCCTGAACGCGACCTACATGACGCAGGCGCTGCGGTCGCTCTCGGCGAAGGCGGGCTCGTCGCTGATCATCACGATGGCGCCGCAGACCATCGACATGCAGTCGACGTCGAACTCCTACTTCAGGACCGCGCTGAACATCAAGGACATCCTCACGGTCGTCAACATGCAGTACTACAACAGCGGTTCCATGCTCGGCTGCGACGGCAAGGTCTACAGCCAGGGCTCGGTCGACTTCCTCACCGCCCTGGCCTGCATCCAGCTGGAGAACGGCCTCGCCCCGTCCCAGGTCGGCCTGGGCGTGCCGGCCTCGACCCGGGCGGCGGGCAGCGGGTACGTGGCGCCGTCCGTGGTGAACAGCGCCCTGGACTGCCTGACCAGGGGCACGGGCTGCGGCTCGTTCAAGCCGCCCCGGACGTATCCGGACCTCAGGGGCGCGATGACCTGGTCGACCAACTGGGACGCGACGGCCGGCAACGCGTGGTCCAACGCGGTGGGCCCGCATGTGCACGGGCTGCCGTAGTCACCGCTGACCTGGCCGGCGGAGTGAGGGCGGCCCCTTCACCCCGTCGGCCGGTAGTGCCCGAGCACCCACGCCAGCTGCGGGAACCACTCCCGCAGTCGCGCCTTCGGCTTGGCCTCCACCACGCACTCGAAGAACCTGCCGTCCAGGTGGATCACGGCGACCATCAGCGACTTGCCGTTGGGGCTCGCCCGGTAGTGGACGCTGCGGATCTCGGGCCAGCGGAACTCGATCGTCAGCCCGGACGACTCGAAGGCGACGCCGGAGGCGTCGACGACGACCGCGTTGCGTTTGTCGACGGCCAGGAAGTCCGGTCCGGCAGGGGCCGGTCGGGGTGCCGCCGGGGCATACGCGGGCGGTGCGGGCGCGTACTGCGGTGGAGGCGGGCCGAAGCCGGGGCCGGGTGCTGGTGGGTACTGCTGGGTCATCCGTCGGGTCCTCGGTCCTCGTGCTCGCGGGGAAACGTCTCGGTAGTGCGGTGAGACATTCTCCGCCCTAGGCCTGTTGCGAAAGTGCCCTCTGCCGCGCGACGCCCGGCACGCTCCCCCACTGCCTTGAGGGCGTGGGAGGCGCCCCCACTCGCCGCGGGGGGGGGGGGGAGAGAGGAGGGGGGGGGGGGGGGGGGGGGGGGGGGGGGGGCGGGGGGGGGGGTGGGGGGGGGGGGGGGGGAGGAAGGGAGGGGA
>NZ_JBWKKY010000039.1:0-26775 GCF_056430805.1 Streptomyces sp. NPDC045955 | reverse complement strand
TTTCCCTTTTTTTTTTTCCCTCTCCCCCCCCCCTCCCCCCCCCCCCCCCCCCCCCCCCCCCCCCCCCTCCCCCCCCCCCCCCCCCCCCCCCCCCCCCCCCGACAACGGTACGCCCAAAGCATGCCAACGCGACGCCCGTATCCGAGCGATTGGTCCGATGCCCGCTGGGAGTTGATCCAGCCGGTCCTGCCGGCCTGGCGCTTCGAGCGCCGCGGCCGGGCCCAGGACTTCGGGCGACCGCCCGTCCATGACCTCCACGAGATCATGGAAGCGATTCTGTACGTGGACCGCACCGGAGTGCAGTGGCGCTACCTGCCGCCCGACTTCCCGCCCTGGAAGACGGTCTACGGCTACTTCGCCAAGTGGCAGAAGGACAACGTGTTCGCCCAGCTCAACGACCTCCTGAGAAAGTTGGCGCGGCAGAAGGAGGGCCGGAACGCAAGCCCATCGGCCTGCGTGATCGACACACGGAGCGTCAAGACCTCCACCAGCGTCCCCGCCTCGAGTCAGGGCACGAACGCGGACAGAAGACCGTCGACCGCAACCGGAGCATCGCGACCGACACGATCGGTCTCCCGCTCGCGATGCTGCTCACCACGGCCAGCGTCCAGCACTCCGTGACCGGCACCCAACTGCTCCCCCAGGTCGCCGCCGCCCACCCCACGATCCGCAAGGTCTGAGTCGACGGCGACTACCCCAAGCACTTCACCGAACACGCCGCCACCCTCAGCATCGACCCGGAGCTCTCTCCCCCCCCCGGCACCCCCGGGACCAGGGAACTCACCCCCACACCGAAACGGCGGGCGATCGAGCAGACCTACGGCTGGCTCACGCTCCACCGCCGCCCAGACCGCCACTACGAAACCCTCCCGGCCCCATCCCAAGCCATGATCCACCTGGCGATGACCGCCCCCATGGCCCGCCGCCTCACAGGCGAAACCACCATCTCCTCACGTGACCCGACACCACCGGATCAAATACGCCAGAGGGAGCTCACCGGCCCCTGGGAGGGCCTCGGCCGCCCCATGCCCCGACGCACCCTCGACCACGGACTCGAACTGGCCGCGGAACTCGACGAGGCTCTGGCCGACACCCCCGCTCCGACGCGCGGCACTGGGCCGCTGGATGCCCGGCCGGTGCAGACGGCCCGCGCTCTGATGGACGCCTTTCGGGCCAGATGCCAGCCCGGCGAGGTTCGGAACCGGCCGGCGAGCCGCAGCATTGTCCACGAACTCGCCGAGCGGCACCCGCGCACCAGCGGCGTGCGCCAAATGCAGACCGCGGTGGCGACGGCCAGCTGATCCGGCAGTCCTGGGTACACCCACCATTCGGGTTGGCCGCATTGGACGTGCTTGCGGACGCCAGTGAGATCGGTGCCGAGGACGCGTGCGGTCTGGTGGGCGGTGAGGTGACCGGGTCGGATCATCTGCGACTCCGTAACCCCATGCTGCGGCAGCGCGCTGGTTGGAGTATCAGCGGTCGCGGCCCTCAGCCCACATACCTAGCGTCGTGAGCAAAGACCGACCAGCAAGAGAGGAGGGCTGGCGGATGCCCGTCCTTGCGTATCACCACAGCCCTGACTGGACCCAGGAGCTCTACCAGGCGACCATCGACCAGGTCATTCCTGACACTAACAACCTGCCGAGTGGGATGATCGCCCACTACGCAGCACCGCTGGAGGGAGGCGGTTGGCAGGTTGTCGATGTCTGGGAGTCTGCGGAACACCACGACCGCTTCCTTCGCGAACGGGTGATCCCGGCCGCCCAGGAACTCAACGCGCCCCCCTTCAAGACCGAAATGACCGAGCTCTACAACTCGCTGGTCGCTTAGCAGCGCTCGCCGCACTGCCTTGTGGGCAGCAGACTGTCTGGAGCCTGTTGCAGCGTCGGTCCGTAGAACGGACAGAAATGAAGGGCCCTCATATCCTGTAAGTCCTCTCTGGCCTGTGGCGGGCATCGGCCGGAAGCGGGAGGATGCTCCCCCTCTCCGGAGTGGACTTTTACTTTGGGCCGGGCACTGCTGGCGCCCCCCCCCGGGGGCACCAGCACCTCGATTCGCAGCGTTCACCGCGGTCCTGCCCCCCCCGCCGGAAGCGCCATGGCTGCTCGATCGTGGGCAACCCGCAGTTCGCCCAGCCGCTGACGGAGGAGGATCTCCGCAGTACGGCGGCCGACAGCATCTGCGGCCAACTCGGCAGCCTCTTCGACGCGGTGACCGCCGCGCCGAAGAGGCTGCCTCATTCGCGGCGGCGTCCTCTGCTACCGCCTGAAGGCGACGACCGAGGGCCGGGAGATCGCGGTGACCGAAGAGCCACTCCTCGAGCCAGCCGGCTTCGATGACCTGCTTACGGGTGCGGGAGAAGACGGGCGCGGCCATTCCGACGAGCTTGGCCAGGTTGGCGGCGGTCTCGCGTGCTTCCCCGGCCCGTGTCCTGGAGCTGCTGGACCCGGAGTTCACCGAGATTGGTGCTTCCGGACGCCGGTGGGATGTGGAATCGATCCTCACGGTGACGAGCGGTGGCTCGGTGGCCCCGGAGTCTCCGGTCAAGGTTAGTGAAATGTCTGGAGTCGTCCTCGCTCCAGGCGTCGTTCATTTGACGTACTTCGCCGACAACCAGGGCCGTCGGGCATGGCGGAGCTCTTTGTGGCGTCTGACGGCGTCGGGCGGCGGATGTACTTCCACCAGGCCACCTTGACCGGATGAGCGGGTGGGACCGCCGCCCCCAAGGGCGGCGGCCGCCCAGCCGAATCGGGCGGCTTCAGCTGGCTGTGGCTGGCGCTTCCGCTCGCGCGCGGGTGCCCTGAGCGCCCGCGCCGGGCGCCTGTGGCTCAGTCGCCGTACAGCCATCTGCCGTACCCGGCGCCGTCCACCAGATGGTGTAGGCCGAAGGCGCCGGGGAACAGCACACGACGACGCCCGCATCGCCTTCAAGATCGCCGCAGACTGTGCCGAGGAGGCCAACGACTGGCACCTGCGCGCCAAGGTCTTCTCCTTCCTCGCACGACAGGCCATCTGGATCGGCGACCCAGACACAGGCCTGACCTACGCGGAGAAGGCCTCGTCCGAGCCGACCGGCTCACACCGACCATCCAGGCCATGCTGCACACGGCACGCGCTCGGGCCTTCGGAAAGATGGGCGACATCGGCGGCGCGATGTCTGCCGTCGGGGCCGCCGACGACGCCTTCGCGAGGTCCAACCCGCAGGATGACCCACCCTGGATGGCGTGCTACAACGAAACCCAGCACCACGGGGACACCGCACACGCGCTGTACGACCTGGTCCTGTTGAAGGACCAGGGCCCCGGACAGGCCAGCCGGCGCTTCGAGATCGCCATCGAAGGCCACGACGGCGCATACGCCCGCTCGCGCGCAATCTCCGGTACGAAGCTGGCGAGCCTTCTGATGGCCAAAGGCGACCCGCAACAGGCCACGGCCATCGGCCACCAGGCCCTCACGAACGCCGGCCACCTGACCTCCCGGCGAGCTACGGATGACCTGAAGGAACTCGACCGGTTCGCCGCCCGGCACCGCCGCATCCCCGAACCCACCCGCGGTGGCGCGCACCCGTGCCAGGGCTGGACCCTGCACCCACACCTGGAAGCCACCGTCCCCGTCGGCCGCGTCGTCAACCCCGTCTCCAGCACGAACTGGGAGGGCACCGGTGTGCAGCCGGACATCCCTTGCGCCGCTGCTGACTCCCTCGACCACGCTCACGCCCTGACCCTCGCCCGACTGGCGGGCTGACCCAGTCCAGCTCATCGACAGCACTGCGCGCAGCGCCTCCCCCACCCACGCCAGCGACTGACTCCGCCGGCGGAGGCCCCCGTCTCCGGCGGCCCCCAGCGCGCTCACCCCGCACGACCAGGTTCGCTGTCAACTGCCTGGATTGGATGACAAGGAACACTGCCCGCCGGCGGCCGGATGCTGATGACCGGCTGGTGGGCCAAGGCCCGGCGGTCGAGCGACAACCACAGGCCACAGGCCGACACCAGGGCCAACAAGCCGCCGATTTAACTCAGAGACGTTGGCCGCCTGGGGGGCGATACGGCCCGCAGCAGTTCCCACAACGGCTGTGAGCCCGACACCCACACGGCCAGCGTCTGGCGGTCCACCACATGCAGCCGTCGCTGCTTGGCGAAGTCCACAGCCGGGGCGGTCACCCTGCCGTTCGTCACGATCACCGCGACGTCCGCCCCGTGCACCGGCCTCGCTGTCCCGTTGAGCACCTGCAAATCCGGGGTGACCACTGCCGAGCCCCGCACCCCGTTGCGGCGGTGCTTGCACTGGATCACCCAGCGCCGCACGAGCGGATCCGTGGCCGTCACGTCCGCGCCCAGGTCGCCTCCGCCGCCGACCCGCTGCGCGTCCCGACAACCGTCCCGACGCCGGAGTGTTCCGTTCGCGGAGGACTACGGTGCTGCACAGCCAGCTCTCCCCCGCCAACGCGGCGGTGTTCCGGAGATCGCGAAGTTGCCGAACGGGCCCATCCTGTCCTCCCCGCCGACGCGGGTGTTCCGCGGCGGGCCGGCGTCCTGCCAGCCGACTCGTCGGCTCATCGGCCGTCCAGGTGAGCCTGCGCCCCGGCTTGGTGGTCCGGGCGTGTCGGGGCTTTAGCGTGCGGCCACGGAACGCACCCCGATGCCCGAGCCGCTGCGGCAGGCCCGGACATCGACGCCTTGGTGCCTCGCTCGCCGTGGGACCCGTGCGCTTCTTGCCCGGGTCCCACGCACCGCCCGCGTCAGGGGACGGTGTTGACGGTGACGTCGGTGTCCGGGCACTCGCCGGCGATCCGTCGCATGGCCGCCTGCTCAGCCATATCCACGGTCAGCTCCCACGCGAGCTTGATCACCACCTGATCCGACAGGTAGCGACACCGCTGGGAGGGGTTGTCGGGCACGATCCACGTGGTGACGTCCTGGTCGGACTTCTGCCGGTTGGAACGCTGACTGACCGCCACCAAATGACGGTCATCACCCAGGTAGTTGGCGTACCCCACGCGCCGCTGCCTGGTCCACTGCGAAGCGCCGGAGTCCCAGGCCTCCGCGAGCGGCACCATGTCGTCGATGTCGGTCTTGGTGACCTCGGTGTCGTCGTACCAGAAGTACCAACGGCCTCCGGTCAGGGTGCAGCGTCCGCTCACTGCCGGCGGCTCGATGGCCTCGGCCAGGAGGACCTCGGCCCGGGTGTTGCAGCCGTCGTGGTCGGCGTCGGTCCAGTCGCCGAAGGCCTGCGTGCGGTTGTAGCCGGTGCGGCCCTCCGCGGCGACGGGGATCGTGTTCACCGCGTTGACCAGCGCAGAGTGTAGGAAGGCTCCGCGGCAGCGGCGGCGGGCACGGTGTGAAGGGTGGACAGGACAGCGAGAGCGGCAGCCCCAAGGGCGCGCACAACGGTCTTGATGCCGTGGGCCCCGGCCGCTCCCGCTGACCTGCCATGGTCGGGCTGATGGTCGGGGCTGTGGTCAGGGCGTGTCGCCGGAGTAGTAGAAGCGGCAGCTCACACCCGGGCCAGGCATGCGCTGTTCGCAAGGGCGCGGGTCGTACAGCGATCGGCCACCAGGGAACTGGCATAGCTCGGTGGACAGGGCCGCGCCGTCGTCGACTTCCTCCGGCCGCCAGCCTGTGATGTCCAGCAGCAGTCCGTCCAGCGGCCCGCCTATGAGCGCGGCGTACGTCTGGCGCGGGAGCGGGCCCGGGTTGGGTTCGTCGTGGTCGTGGCCGTAGACCCGGCCGCGTAGGAGCTGCTCATCTCCGTTCATGCGGATCAAGCTTTCAGCGGCCACCGACAACGGGGGTGGGGCGGCGGGCCCGGCCTGGGTGGCCGGGCCCCCGGTGCTCACCGTGCCTTCGGCAGCGCGTCGAGGTCGAGGCGGTCCTCGCCGTGGCCGTCGACCCGCCACACCGGCTGGTCGGGCCCTTGCCGGGTGAGCTGTTTCAGGGTCGTGGTCGCCACGGACGCGGCGGGCACGCATCATGGGAGGCGGCCTCCCAAGGACGGCACGGCGTAGGTCTCCTGCCAGTGGCTGCGCGGAGCCCAGGCGGCGTTGCCGCGTCCGCTCGCGGAAAGCTCGGTATCCAGCCCGGAGGCTCCGCATCGACCGGCTGCTCGATGAGGCACACGAAACTGCCGACCCGGTGCGCCTGATGCGCGTCTTCGGGATCTCCGACACGACCGCACTGAAGTACGTCAGAGCAGCCCACCCCCACCGATTCGGGCCAGAGCCCACCCAAGCCTGATCGGCAGTCCCGAACCCGGGGTACAGCCGAGATACGCACCAAAGGGGCACGATGAGTTGATCTTGATGCGACTTCGCACGTGGTCAGCACAGTGAAGCCGCAGTAAATGCGTACACCTCGCCCTGGCGGCCGGAACGGACCGCCGCAGGTCACGATGATCACGGTAGGCGCTCCGTCGCAGTGAATCCGGCATTTACTGCGGTATCTCTCACCGCAGCCCTGAGCATTACGCAGTGCTACACGCCACCTGGCCGTAGCTAAACGAGAACGGGGCCAGAACGGAAGACGCCTGTCGGTACTCGGCAGCGGCGGGACGGGGGCCGCAACCTGCGCCCGTAGCCAGCGCTTTTGTCCCGGCCCTCGGACGAGCAGCACACGGCGTCTTACCGATCGGCACCGAGCTGCTGCCCGAAGCCATCGACATCCAGCACGGGCAGCGCCTCCCGAACCGCCCGAGAAGCGCTGCTCCTCGTCATCGACAGAGCCACCGGCTCGCCGAATGGGGTCGCGGTCGACGACAGCAGCCGCCACGGGACCGTGACCCAGGTGCCCTCGCGGTGGACACGCAGCCAGACGAGCCGGATGTCGTAGGCGTTGACCGCCTGGATCGGATGCCACCTCCGCGCGGTAGATGGCATCCGACTGGCCGGGCGCCGGAACCAGCTACGCGCTCTGGGTCAGCAGACCGGCGTCGATGACCTCAGCGATAAGGGTGGCGCCGCGGCTGTTCTGGTGGATGTGGTCGGTCGTGAGCACGAGACCTCGCCGCCGCGAGATCGTGTCGAGGCTGCGGCGCAGCACTGCGTGCTGGACGAGGACGCCGACGGCCGCTGCGGGCGTCACCTCCCGGTATGAAATCGGCGGCGGGTCCGCTTGGCGCAGTTCCTCGATCTGGCGTTCGTGGAGCGGAAGGTAGGCCACCTCGTTGGTGGCGGCGACCTCGGCGATCATTCGGCTGTACGCCTGCGATGCCTGTGCCGCTGATCCGTCGAGTTGTTGGCCGAGTACCGGTAGCGACAGCAGACCGATCGTCGCGTCGGTCTCCGCTCGCAGCCGTGCGACGACGGCTCCCAGGCACTGTTGGAACCAGCCGGCCGACGGGCGATCGGGGAGCTGTTTGCGCTTCATGGCCTGCTCGACGGGGTAGCCGGCAAGGCACGCTCGGGCGTCGTTGGTCCCGATCAACACGGTGATCACATCGGGTGGGTTCGTGACGACGGCATCGAGGCGCTGCAAGAGGTTGTAGGCGAAGTCGCCGTTGGCGCCGAAACGGGCAAGCTGCACGTCACCGGGAGGGTGGCGTCGTCCGAGAAGATCCAGGTAGTCGACGCTGAACTGCGCGCGGGTGAGGCTGTCGCCGAGGCAGGCGATGCGTGTCGTCACGGCGCTTCCTCCGGGCTGGGCGTGCCGACGCGTTCGGTCGGGCGGGTGTCGGTCCGAGGACGGTGGTCGGTGCCGAGGGTCGCAGTGATGGCCAGGGTGGACGTCGGCCCCTCCATGTCGACCACGTGCCATACCCCGGCCGGGTTGATGGTGGCCTCGCCCTGCCCGAGCAGAACGCGGTCGGGGACCCCGTCCACGTCGCGGGTGACCGTCACGGACCCGCTGAGGCAAACGACCAGTTCGTCGCCTGCAGGGTGGCTCTCCCAATGGTCGCCGATCCCGTCACCGTCGAAGATCATCACCATCCGGCCCTCGGCGCCGTCTGCCGCGACCGCGGCGCTGTAGGCCTGGAGCACCTCCGGGTCCCAGGTGAAGCCCTCGACGGGTTTCGCTCTCGATCCCAGTCCGAGGTGCACGGGGGTGGTCCGCAGGTCCATGGCATTGCGTTCGTGGTTGACGAGTCTCATGCCGACGATCGTCCACGCCAGCGATCGGGCGGTCTTGAAGAAAAGGGAAGAGAAGCCGACGCGACGGGCGGACGGTTGGCGGCTACCCGGCTCCGAGGAGGACTTCGCTGCGACGCCAGACCGTCGGCGATCGGCCCGTGAACTCGCGCCAGTCCCGCACGAGATGGGCCTGGTCGGCGTAGCCGGAGACGGTTGCCACATCGCTCCACGGGAACGGGTCCTGCGCCGCCGCCAGTTCGTGCGCGTGCTCGAAGCGCAAGACTCGGGCGAAGGTCTTCGGCGACAGGCCCACCTCACCGCGAAACCGCTCGGTGAGGTACCGACGGCTCCAGCCGAGTTCCGCGGCGACCGCACCAACCTGGACGCAACCCCGCGCGGCGACGAGGCGGCGCCACGCCTCGGCTACCTCGGGGCGCACCCAGCGCACATGGTCGCCGCAGGCGCCACGGCCGACAGCTCGGAGGAGCAATTCGTCCAGCGCGGTGAACCGCGCCGCCCATGTTGTCGCCGATCGGAGCCGGTCGACCAGCTCGACGGCAAGCGCTCCGAGAAGCTCGTCAAGTGGGACCAGTCGGTGGGCGAGTTCGGCGGCGGGCATGCCGTAGATGGCCCGAGCCCCGAGCGGTGTCAGCGATACCTGAACACCTTGCTGGCGTCCGTCGTGGTGAATCGCGACGGACCGGCACATCAGACCGCCGGCCACGCTGCCGAATCGGGTGACCGGTGACCCGTCGTCAACGCCCGCCGCCACCTCCAAAGGATCTGACAGGCTGATCACCGCAGTGAGCGCGCGGCTCGGCGGGCCACAGTGCACCCCCGTCGGGAGCCCGCGGAGGTCGAAGCCGACATACGAGTCGACGTACTGCCGCAAGACAGGCGCCGGACGTGCACCGATCCCGGTGGCCGTGTGGTCCTCCATTTTCGTCAGTGTACGAGCCGCCCAGACCAGGAAGATCACCATCCGAGGACTGATCACCGCCGTTTGCAGCTGGTGACGCGGTTCTTACCGGCACCCCGTCACGCAGCGCTAATGTCCGTTGGCCGTAGCTATACGAGAGCAGGGCCGGATCAGAGAGCAGTGGTATGCAACGGGCCAGCATCTCCTCGGGGTCGCCCAAATAGCGCCCGCCGTGAAGGTCGAAGGCCCGCGGGCCGGCGGTCGATACCGGCCGGGATCGCGAAGTGCCCGATCATCATCAAACCGTCCGCCGGGTACTCGACCGTACGCGTCGTAATCGCCGTCATGAGAACGGACTGTAGTGATCGTCGAGCCCGGCCCGGCCGCTGTTCTGCCGCTGGCAGAACAGCGCGCGTGTCCCTCTGAAATGCGGGGGCCGAGCCATCAGGGCTTCAAGATCATCTCGTTGCCCCTTTGGCGCGTACCTCGGTCACACCCCAACCCATCGGCTACTCCGCCAGCGGGCGCCACGTCCCCCTCCGGTTCCCCGCGATTCCACCCCGAGAATCCGCGAACCCGTCGGCTTGGCCCGGGTCAGGGGGCTATAGCTGGCCCTGCTCAGGCTGGTACTGGCAGGGCCACTTTTGCGAAGCACGGGTCGGCTCGGTGCCTCCACACTAGGGACATGGACCGCAGCAAGGAGATCGCCGCCTTCCTCCGAACGCGCCGTGCCGCGATCTCTCCAGAACAGGCAGGGCTCCCATCGGACGGGCGTGTGCGTCGCGTGCCCGGACTGCGCAGGGACGAAGTGGCGCGCCTCGCCGGGGTGAGCACCGAGTACTGCACGCGCCTGGAACAGGGACGGGCCGGCAACCCGTCGACGGAGGTCGCCCTCTCCCGCTCCCTGCGGCTGGACGCGTCCGAGCGTGAGCACCTCACCAACCTGCTGCTGCCGGGCCCCCACGCCGTCCGTCGGGCGCCCGCCCGGCCCCAGCGGGTGCGGCCAGGCCTGCACCTGATGCTCGACACCCTCGGACATGCCAGCGTTCATCCTCGGCCGGCGCACCGACGTGCTGGCGGCCAACCACCTCGCCAAGGCCGTCCTGACCGACTTCGATGCTCTACCGGCGACCCGGCGCAGCCTGGCCCGCTCTTACCTCCTGGACCCGCAGGCCCGGGAGCGGGTGGGTGACTGGGAGAAGATCGCCGCGGAGACGGTGGCCATCCTGCGCCTCGAAGTCGGCCGCTACCCCAGCGACCGGCAGCTGGCCGACCTCGTCGGAGAGCTCACCTTGCTGTCACCCGAGTTCTCGGGATGGTGGAACGACCACCGGGTGCTGCGCCGTACGCACGGTGCCAAGCAATACTTCCATCCGGTCGTGGACGAGATGCACTTCTCCTACGAGTCCTTCCAGGTCCCCGGCGATGGGGAGCAGACGCTGTGCGTCTACAACGTCGAATCCGGCTCCGACACCGCCAGAGCCCTTCAGCTGCTGAGCAGCTGGACCGCGCCGGCATTCGCTACGCCCGACGCTCCACCCACACCCTGAGAGCCGCTTCGCACCGGACTCCTCCAGACGTGGGTTCCCGGCGAACCGCTGGACCACGGCACGATCAGCCGCGGCGCCCACGCGGCCGACACACTGGCTGGTTCCCTCAAAGCACTCCACATAGCGTTGTCACGTTGTTGGGTGTGTGACTGCCTGACGGCGCGTCGGGGCCAGGGCTTGGGAGCCGGGCCTGTGGTCAGGCCGTGGTAGGCCGGTCGGCGGCGCCGGTGATCTGGTCCCAGATCGCGAAGCGGATGCTCATCTCGGCTCGGTGGGCGGCTGCGGTCATCAGGTGTCGGCGGGGCCGGAAGTGGGGCGAGATGCCGCTGAACGCGGACAGGAACCGCTGAGCCCCACCCACGGAGCGGAAGCATTTCATCGCTCGCTCGCGCTGCCTGGTTGGCTGGTGGCTGTCTCAGCCCGGTTGTTGAGGTACTTCGGCTGCCGGTGCTCTACGCAGGGCATGACCTCGCGGTGGGCCGCGCCGTAGGAGTGGACCTTGTCGGTGACGATCGCCCGCGGCACCATGCGGGTCTTCTTCATCAGCCCGCGGAAGAAGCGCCTGGCCGCGGCCTTGTCCCGGCGGTTCTGCACGAGGATGTCCAGGACGTTGCCGTCCTGGTCGACGGCCCGCCACAGATACTTCTCGTCCCCATTGATCTTGAGGAAGACCTCGTCCAAGTGCCATTTGCCACCAGGCCGGGGCTGCCGACGGCGCAGCGCGCCTGCGTACCGCTGCCCGAACTTGGCGTACCGCTGCCCGAACTTGGCGCACCGCTGCCCGAACTTGGCGCACCGCTGCCCGAACTTGGCGCACCAGCGGCGCACCGTCTCGTAAGAGACGGTCACGCCGCGCTCGACCATGAGTTCCTCGACCTCGCGGAAGGACAGAGGGAAGCGGAAGTACAGCCACACACAGTGGGAGATGACCTCGACCGGATACCGGTGCCCCTTGTACGACAGCGACGTGCTCCCCACGGACGACCTCTCCCAGCCCTATCAACCAGAAGATCATCCCACCCGGTCAGCCAACGTGACAGTGCCCTCAGCTGCGCTGCCCGGTTCGTCGCTCGTAGTCGGCGAAGCCGTCCTCGACCGTCGGCAGCACCAACTCCACCCGGAAGTAGGGCACGCTCCACAGGGGGCTGTCGCGCAGACCCTCGAACAGATCGGACCACGAGGTCAGGTCGTTCGTCGTCGCAACAAGAACGTCGGACGGAGCGGCGGCCCATGCTTCAGCGTCGAACCACCGGACCTGGACAGTATCGTGTTTGGCCAGCAGCGGCTGCACATGATCGGCGATGATCTTCTGACGCTCAGGGCGCCCCAGCGCGAGCCACGCGGGCAAGGCCGTGAGGTGGACGAATATGGTGAACCGCGGCTGCGGTTGGACGGCACTCATACGCCCCATTGTGGATCAACCATGTCGGCGAACGCCCCCATAGAACCACCCGCTCCGCAGTGGTGTCAGTTCAGACTCGTCGACATGTGGTGTCGGTTCTCGCTCGGCTGCGGCTCTGGGCCGAAGGGGCACGACCGCAGCACCGGCGGCGGTGTCGGCGTCGCTCGAGTTCAGCCGCCGCCGACAGGCGGATGAGGGCGTCGGCCAACGAGGCCAGCGCTAAGTTGAGAATCCTTGGATTGGCGGGCTGCTCTTGCGCCTTGGGTTTCGATCATGTTCAAGTCAGGGGTGGGGTTCCTCGCGTTGTTCGGGCTCGGCTGGTGGCTGCTGGGCTCGAGCGCATTCGACGGGTTGATGCGGCAGGTCCTGGTCCGTAGTTGGCTGTGCCGTCATGATGGGGCTGATGCTCGCCACGCGCCGTTTCCTTGCCTCGTCGGCAGGGGGACCATTCCCCGTTGGCCGACGTCGGCGGTTCAACCAGATCAACGGGCTCCAGTGGCTGCTGATCATCGCCATCGCCGCAGTCTGCCGTCACGTCGGGGTGCCGGTGCTTATTCCCCCGCTGATCGCGTTTGTCGTTGGGCTCCACTTTCTGCCGTTGGCGGCGGTGTTCGAGCAGCCCCGACTGCGAATACCGGCGGCCCTGTTGATCGCTTCCGGGGCGGCGGGCATGACCGTCTGGCTCACGAACGGCCCGGACGAGACCGTTCGCCTCGTGGTGGGCCTCATTTCTGCGCTCTCCCTGTGGGCCATGGCGATAGGGACACTCGCAGGGGCGGCATCAGCTACCGGGCAAGGGCCAGGAAATGAGGGATCTGACGGCGCGTGACAGCCACCCTGTCTTGGTGACAGAGCGAGTACGCGTGCGTGAGATCGACGATGACGAGGGGCGGCTGCTGCTGCGGATCATCCGCAGGGGCACCGGGTCGGTGATGACCTGGCGGCGGGCCCAGGTGGTCCTGCTGTCCGCTCAGGGCAAACCGGTGGCCGAGCTGCTGGCGTTCTACAATTTCCTCCGCCGAGCACTGGATCCATCTGCGCACGACGAATCCGATCGAGTCGACCTTCGCTACCGTCCGGCTGAGAACCAAGGTCACCCGCGGCGCCTGCAGCGCGACCGCCGCCCTGGCCATGGTATTCAAACTCGTCGAGTCCGCCCAGGCACGCTGGCGAGCCGTGAACGCACCCCACCTCGTCGCTCTCGTCCGCGCCGGCGCCCGTTTCGAACGCGGCCACCTGGTCGAACGCCCCGAGACCCTGGCGGCCTGAACAGCTTCGTCTTGTCCGCAGAAGGCGAGTGGATCTCAGGAATCCGTGCGCCGTATGTGCAGATGGCCATCGAGAGGGAAGGTGGGTGGCGCTGCGGGCAGGACTCTGTCGAAGCCGTAACCGCTCTTCTGCGCAATGCGGCACGATGCCGGATTGTCTTCCTGGTGAAGGAGTTCAAGACGTTCCAGCCCGTCCGCGCCGAAAGTGTCGAAGGCCCAGCCGGTGAGAACCTCAAGAGCGCGCGGGGCCACACTCCGCCCCCGCTCATGGGCTGGTGTCCAATATCCCACCTCAGCAGAGGGTTTGCCGGACGCGACTTCCTTGAGGACTACGTTGCCCACCAACTGTCCGCGAGCCACATCGGGGTGTCCCTCAAGGACGGCAAAGCCGAACCGGTCCCCTGCTGCCCAACCATGTTGCTGGGCCCGCACCCACCGTGCCCCGTCAGCCTTGTTCTCCAGGGGCGTGCTCGTCCAGTGGCGCAAAGCGGAGTCCTGGAACGCCTCGCCCAGTGCATCAACGTCCTCCGCGCACCAGGGTCGAAGAACGAGAGCGAATCGCCTCCGCCGTCGTGGACATCGAGTTCCGGGCCGCCGACCAGCTCTGACCGCAGCATGATGCCGTAGACGGGGCTCGCGGCTGTTCGAGATCTACAGGTCGAACTCCAGGTGCTCGATGTCCGTGAACCGGACCTCCTCC
This sequence comes from Streptomyces sp. NPDC045955, assembly GCF_056430805.1. Classification (NCBI taxonomy): domain Bacteria; kingdom Bacillati; phylum Actinomycetota; class Actinomycetes; order Kitasatosporales; family Streptomycetaceae; genus Streptomyces; species Streptomyces sp. NPDC045955. The sequence continues at coordinate 12,874 of NZ_JBWKKY010000039.1, read as the reverse complement.
AGGCTTCCGGCGCGGCGGCCGCCGTCCTGGAAGTACACCTCCTTGAGCCCTTCGGCCGCGATCTCCCGCAGCTGCTGGTCGCTGGCTCCGGCCTCCTGGGCCTCGAAGAGACGGGCAGCGTAGCGAGGCGGCAAGGCGACGGTCAGGTGCCGGATGCGGTCCTGGTCCGTCGACCCGATCGGCGCGGTGTAGCCGAGCCGGGCGCGGGTGTCGATGACGATGCCGCCGGTCGTCGCCGCCTGCTGCCGGGCCTTCGCCCGGATCTGCGGCTGCCACCGTGCCTTCACCTCGCGCTCCAGGCGCGCGGCGAGGTCCGGGCGGGGCTTTTTGATCTGGTCCTTCACATACCGCTCGACGGTGCGCTGGGAGATGCGCAGCATCTGGGCGACCGCCTTGGTGGTCTTGAGCTGCTTGACCAGGTACCGCATCTGCGCGGGCGCGCTCTTGGGTGCCGGGCGGGTGAACGCCTTGTGGACCGCGGCGTCCAGGCCGTCCCCGAACAGGCTCATCGTCGCCTTCTCCTACTCTCCGTTGTCTACGTCGGTGACCGTGCCGTCCTTGATGTACCGGGCGAGGTTGAGCTCCGGGGCGTCGAACCGCTCGCGGACCTCTTCGCCCCACAGGACGCTCTGGGTGCCTTCGTGCTTGACCAGGCCGGGGTTGATGCCGAGCTTGAAGCCGCCGGGCAGTGGCTTGCCGTCGCGGTAGGGCAGGAAGTCCAGCGGGCTGGTGCCGTCGGCCGCGTAGACGACGCAGTCGGACAGGATCGCGATCGGGTACTGGCCGGTGAACGCCGCGTGCTTGACGATCTTGCGGTGGAGGTTGATGCGGGTGCGGGAGATGACCGCGGCGCGGATGTCGGGCCGCCAGGTCGGGCGGGACAGCGCCCGCCAGGGCTGGCCGGGCCGCCAGCCCTCACCGCGGGGGCGTTCGCGCAGCTTGCCCAGGCCGCCCTTCACCGTCGCCTTGACCGCGGAGACGACGATCGCCAGCTGGGGGTCGCGCTCCTTGTAGCCGTCCATCGCGGCGAGGAAGTCGGCCGGTGCCATGTCCGCGTCGACGCCGAGGTCGGCCATCGTGGCGAGGTACGCGTCGCGCAGCCGCTGGTACCAGGCGTCCAGGTAGCGGCCGTTGTCGTAGCGGACGTACGCCTCGATGGGCGTGACGTCGTAGCCGAGCTCCACCGCGTACGCCACGGTGGGCGTGGCGTACCAGGCCGGGCCCTCGGGGCGCTCGCCCTTCGGCGTGAACGGGCTGGGCAGCAGACTGGCGTCCAGGTCCGCCCACTTGTCCTTGCCGACCTTCACGCGGGACAGGTCGACGTGGGAGAGGTCGACCAGCCATGAGCCGGGCAGTTTCGGGTCGAACACCGGGGCCTTGACGTGGGTGGGCGCGCCGAGGCCGACGACCAGGCCGTTGGCGCCGGCGGCGAAGGCCATGTTCACGTCGATGCCGACCAGGTGCCGCAGGGTGCACTCGGCATCGGTCATCGGCCGCGCCCAGTCGTACGCCTCCTCCAACAGCTTCTCGCCGGGGCCACGGACGTGGAAGCGCGGCAGGTCCTTGAGGAGCGGGTGCCCGTCCGGCGCCTCGCACGGGGCGCAGTCGACCGGATCCTTGCCCAGGCTGCCGGGGTTGTGCTCGGAGTGCCGGCGGCCGTCGGCGTCGGGCTCGGAGGCGCGGGTCGGCGGGTGCAGCGCGGTCATCAGCTCCAGGCCGGTGACGGCGGTGGAGCCGCGCGGCGTCATCACCCGGTAGGCGTACACGCCCAGCACGCGGGCGAGTTCCGCCGGCGGAAGCTGTGCGGCCTCGCCCCAGTGACGGGAGTCGAGCGCGTGCCAGGAGGGGATGCACAGCTGCACGCAGGCACGTTCCGAACCGGTGGCGGGGCGGTAGATCCGCGCCCACGGGCCGAACCCGCGCTTGGTGAGCTTCCAGTCGGCGCGTGCCAGCTGCTTGATGACCTTGTGGTCCTCCGGGATCCGCCCGGCGAGCCGCTCCTCCGGCGTGAGGGCGACCGGCAGGCCGTAACGCTTAAGCGCGGCCTCGGTGAGCACGAGCAGCGGGTCGGCGTCCTTGCCCGGACCGGACAACTTCGGCGCTCCGAGCTTCGCCTCCTTCAGCGTCCACTCCACCAGGGACGGCAGGCTCTTGGCGGGCACCTCCAGGACCAGGCCGCCCGTGCAGTACGCCAAGACTTGCCCCTCGGCGTCGACGTCGACGACCGCCAGCGGACCGTTCTCGAACCGCGGGTCCGTTCCACCCGCAGGAGTCGCGGCCGGGGCTGCCTTCCGCGCGGCCGGACGGCGCGACGCCGGCGACGGCCTGGCGGTGCGCGCCGGACGTGACGCCGGGGCCGGAGCTGGGGCGACGGGGGCAGAGGTCTGGGTGTTCTCGGTCGCAGTCATGGCCGCAGCCTTAGAGACCGGCGCCGCGGCAGCCCGGACTTCCCGAGCGGGGGCGGGCTCGCTGGTGAACGTCTCGGGCACCGCCGTGTCCTGCTCGGGTGCGGCGGAGTTGGTGGGGGCGGGGTACAGCTCCGCGAGCTGCTTGAGCATCCGCGCATACGCCTCGCGTTCCGGCGGCCGCGGCTCGGTCTTACCGGCCTCCCAGCCGGACACCGTCGCGCGCCGAACGTCCAGGGCTGAAGCCACTTCGTCCAGCGTCAGGCCGTGTGCTTGGCGCAGCCGCTTACGTTCCGCCGGCGGCGGCAGCGCAGACCGGGACGCGACCAGCGCATCGATCCGATCGAACAACTCGGACATGGAACACCTCCTGAGCAACACCCTAGCCCGGCACCGTACAGATAGCGCACTTTTGCCGTACCTGTTGCGTGCAGAATGCGTCCCGATGGACGCCGATGCTGGGGTCCTGCCCTGTGCCCCGTCCTCGCTTCATCTCGGTCCGCGCGCCGCGGCCGCTGCGGGGCCCGGGAAAGACAGCTCACCAGCTGCCGGTGCCTTCGGGTGACCCCGGCCAGGCGAAGGAGCCGAAAGGAAGCATGCGAAAAGGAATCAGCTCTCCACGACCGTTCTCGTGGAACCGGCTTGCTCGGATTGCGCTGGGCATCGTTGCGAAAGCGCCCGCCCGGGACGGCGAACACGAGACCGTGGTGGAGTGACCCCGGTCCACTGCGCACCGCTCCCCTGCAGGGGGGAGACGACCTCGTCGCTGGTCTGCCGCATCGCGAGCCGCTACGGGATGGAAGCGAAGGTGCGGGTCGTGCTGGCACTGGCGCAACCACCAGCCCGGGCACGACGGCGGGGGCGCGCGGGCCGACGCCGAGGTGCTGCTGAACGCAGCCGGACGGCAGCTCCTGGCACGCCGGTGCGGCATTGAACAGGACGTGCCGGCGCGGGCGTTGCCGTCCTGGGGACAACAGGACGCCAAGCTGCCCGCCGAGGAGGCCGGAGCGCCGGCGGCGGCGTGGCGGACCGGCGGCGCGGCCACCGGGCCGGCCGCCTTCGGCTGCCGCCTGTGCACGGCCCGTCGAACGGGGACGGCCGTGGACGTGGTGCGGTACGCGCCGCGATGGGAGCGGGTGTGTGTCCGGCACCGGCGGTGGCTCCTGGACGCGGACGCCGACCAGCCACTGGAGCATCTGGACGTGCGGCACCTGCCGGGGGTGGTCGCGGTGCAGCGACGGTGGGCCAAGGTGGCGCGGCGGGCGGCGCGGCGCCGGGGCCGAGCGGGAGGTGGGCGCCGTGGACGAAGGTCGAAGGGGCCGCCGGGCGAAATGTCCGGCGGCCCCTTCGATGTCCCTTCATCCCCCTTGGGCGCTACGGTTTCTCCCCCGTCACCCGGCGCGTGTCGCGGTCACCACGATGCGTTGTGTGGTCGGCAGCAGGGCAGGCGTCTGCGTGGCCTCGTCGAACAGGACGGCCGCGGCCGCATCGCCGAGTTCCTCGGCCAGAGCGTCGCGTCGCCGCAGGATTTCCTCGTAGACGGCGATCTGCCGCTCCCGCCAGCCCTCCACGTGCAGCCGGTTCACCTCGGTAAGGCCGGCGGCTTCGAGGAACCAGCCGTAGTCCAGGTACTCCGGCTGCCAGGTGCTGAAGACGAGTCGGCCGCCGGGGCGCAGAACGCGGGCGATCTCGCGGAACGCGGCCACCTTGTCCGTGATCATCCACAGGACGTCGATGCTGACGGCGGCGTCGAACGTGTCGTCGGCCTCGCCGGTCCCGGTGAGGCTCGCCGCCGTGAAGCGGGCCCGGCCCCCCAGGCCGAACTCGGCCACCCGGGAGCGGGCCTCGGCAACACCCTCGGGAGCGATGTCGATGCCGACCAGTTCGGCTCCCGCCTCCCGGGCCAGCCACATGCCCGGACCGCCGCGTCCGCAGCCCAGGTCGACGAGCCTGTCCCCGGGCGCCAGCTTCAACTGGCCGGAGATATAGCGGAGTTCGGTTCGGGTCAGGAAGCCGAAGGGGTCGATGTCCTGCGGGTAGTCGGCGCCGTAGGCCTGCTGGTAGATGGCCCTCAGCGTGGGACTCTTGGACTGGTTCTCCAGGACGGGCCGGTAGCGGGCCTCTGCGGCGAGGGTGTCGGTGGCCTGGGTCATGTCGGGACTCCCGTTCCGGTGAGCAGGGTGAAGGGCGGCTCGTGCGCGAGGTAGAAGTGGTCGCCCGGCACGGTCAGGTGCTGGAACGGACCGTCCGTCACCTCGCGCCATGCCTCGGACTGGACGGTGCTCACCTGCGGGTCCGCGTCTCCCACGATCGCGGTGACGGGACAGGTCAGCCGCGGCTCCGGGTGGTACTCGTAGGCGTCGAACATGCGGAAGTCGCCCAGGACGTACGGCAGGACGAGGTCCCGGAAGTCCGGGTCGGCCAGGAGTTCGGCGTCCGTGCCGCCGAGGGCCAGCAGCTGCGCGGTGACCGCGTCCGGGTCGTCGTACACGTCGGCTGAGCCTTCCGGCCGCACGCGGCTCAGGCGCGGGCCGCGGGAGCCGGAGGCGTACAGGTGCGACGGGCCGGCTCCCCGTGCCTGGAGCAGCCGCGCGGTCTCGAACGCGACGACCGACCCCATGCTGTGGCCGAAGAGCGCCACCGGCAGATCGTCGCCCGTCAGCGGCTCGACGGCCGCGGCGATCTCCTCGGCCATCGCCGTCAGGTCGGTCGGCGGCGGATCGCCGATGCGCGCGGCGCGTCCCGGGTAGCAGACCGTATGGACCTCCACCGAGGGCAGCGCGGGCCCCCAGTCGCGGAAGAAGGAGGCGGAGCCGCCGGCGTGCGGGAAGCAGAGCAGGCGCTGCCGGGCGTACGGGCGGGGGCGCGGGCAGTGCAGCCAGGTCATCGGGGCTCCTCCTGGCCTGCAGGGCCCGCGGCCCGCACCAGGTCCGCGACCAGCTGGGTCTGCCCTGCCAGGGTGCGGGCCGCCATCAGGTCGCGAGGAAAGGCCTGGACGCCGAGATCCTGCGCGATGCGGCGGGCCAGCCGCGTGATCAGCAGCGAGTCACCGCCCCAGTCGAAGAAGTCGGCGTCCCCGGGGATGTCCGGGTGGCCCAGGTACTCCTGCCAGAGGGCGGCCACGAGGAGGTGGGGGGCCGACGGGACGGACGGCTGCGCGGGGGCCGCCGTGGCCGTCTGGGCGGTGGCCGACGCCTCCGGTGCGATCAGGGCCGGACCGTGGAACGGGTAGGACGGCAGCCGCGTCAGCCGGCCGGACGCGCACAGCGGTGTCACGTCGACCGCCGCGCCGGCCGACCACAGGTCACCGAGGGCTCCCAGCATCTCCTCGACCGGGTGCCGTCCGCGTCCCGGCGACAGGGGTACGGCCGTCAGTCCGGCCGCCTCGGCGGCAGGCGACAGGGCCCGGCCGGGACCGACCTCGACAGCGATCGCCTGCGGGAAGCGTTCAGCCAGCTCGTCCAAGCCGGGGCCGAACAGCACCCTGGCGCGCATCTGCGCCACCAGCGACGCGGGATCGATGCGGCTTCCGGTCATGATGAGTTGTCCCGTGACGTTGGAGACGTACGGAATCCTGGCGGGGCCCGTGCGCAGGTTCCCGGCCGCCCGGCTGACCTCGTCCACCGCGGGGGCGAGCAGGGAGGTGTGGAAGGCGTGGCTGGTGTGCAGGCGGCGCGTCGCGACGCGGTCGGCGAGCCAGGTACGGAACGCCTCGACCCGGGCCGTCGGGCCCGCGACGACGCAGCTGTCGGGTGTGTTGACCGCCGCGATCTCCAGCTCGCCCCCGATGTGCGGTGCGGCCTGCGCGAGCAGGGCCTCGGCCTGCCGTTCGCTCACCGCCACGGCGAGCATGGCACCCGGCGGGCAGCTCTGCATCGCACGCCCACGGGCCGCGACGAAGGCGGCTGCCGAGGGCAGGTCCAGGGCACCGGCCAGGCATGCGGCGGTGATCTCGCCGAGGCTGTGACCTGCCAGGGCCACGGGTTCGACGCCCAGTTCCCGCAGGGCCTGTGCCGCCGCGTACTCGGCCGCGAACAGCATGGGCTGGGCGAGTTCGGTCCTTGTCGTCCCGGCCGCCGGGTAATCCGGGTCGTGGAGCGCCGGCCTGAGCCGTCGCTCCAGGTCCGGGCCGAACGCCTGCAGGCATTCCTCCAGTACGTCGGCGAAGCCCGGAAGCACCTGGGCGAACGGACGGGCCATGCCCGGGTACTGGCTGCCCTGGCCCGGCAGCAGGAAGACGACCGGAACCGGCCCCGAAGCCCGTCGGCCGGACGGCGCCGCCGCCTTGTCGGGCACGCGATCGGCCGCCTCCGTCAGCCGCCGGGCCACCTCCGCCGGCTCGCGGCCGGTTACCGCGAGCCGGTGCGGGAGCCTCGCCCGCCCGGCCGCGAGGGTATGGGCGGTGTCGACGACCGACGCGCAGTCCTCGCCCCGGGTGAGCGCGGCGGCCAGACGGCGGGCCGAGTCCCGCAGGGCGCGCGGGTTCGCGGCGGACAGCACCAGGAGACGGTCGGCCAAAGGTGCCGGCCTCTGGGGGGCCGGACGCGCCGGGGGCTGTTCGAGGACCACGTGGGCGTTGGTGCCGCCGACACCGAAGGAGCTGACCCCGGCGCGGCGCGGCTCGGGGCCGTCCCAGCCGCGGGCGGCCGTCGGCACGGTCAGCGGTGACCCCTCGTCCAGCAGGGGGTTACGGCTGTGGAAGCCGGCCACCGGTGGCACCTTGCCCTCTCTGAGGACGAGCAGCGCCTTCACCAGGGAGACCAGTCCGGAAGCGGCGTCCAGGTGCCCGATGTTGGCCTTGACCGCGCCCACCGTGATCTGACCCGGGCAGGCGCCGATCCCGCGGTAGGCGGCGGTCGCGGCCGACCACTCGATGGGGTCGCCGATCCGGGTCCCGGTGGCGTGCGCCTCCAGGTAGCCCACCGAGTCGCCCGGCACGTCCGCGGCGGACATCGCCGCCCGGATCACCGCTTCCTGGCCCTCGGCGGACGGGGCGTGGTAACCCGCCTTGGCCGCACCGTCGTTGTTCACCGCGGAGCCGAGAATCACCCCGTGCAGCGGCGCGCCGTCCTTGAGCGCGTCCTCATAGCGGCGCAGTACGATGGCGGCGACGCCCGAGCCGCCCAGCGTGCCGTCGGCTTCCGCGTCGAACGGCCGGCAGATGCCGTGGGCCGAGAGGATGCCGCCGGGCACGTGGAGGTAGCCGGCCTGTGGGTGGCCGACCGCGGCGGCGACCACGACGGCCTGGTCGCACTCGCCCTGGAGCAGCGACTGCACCGCCAGGTGCACCGCCACCAGGGACGACGAACAGGCCGTCAGCACGCTGAGCGCGGGGCCGGTCAGGCCGAGCCGGTAGGCGATGCGGGTGGCCATGTAGTCGGGCTCGTTGGCGCGCAGCGCCTGCTCGACACCGGCGTGGTCCAGCGTGCCGGAGGTGAGCATGGCGCGCAGGTAGCCGCTGCTGCTCGCGGAGGCGTACACGCCCGTGGTCGAGCCGGGGGCGTTCGGCGCACAGCCGGCGTCCTCCAGCGCGGCCCAGGCGGCCTCCAGCATCAGCCTGTGCTGTGGGTCCATCAGCTCGGCTTCCCGCGGGCTGATGCCGAACACCTCGTGCTCGAAACGGTAGGGGTCGGCGAGCGCCCCGTGGACGGGCACGTAGCCGGGGGTGGCACAGAGGTGGTGCGGCACGCCGGCCGCCGTCAGTTCCTCGGCGTCGAATCTGGTGGTCAGCACCTCGCCGCCCAGGACGGAAGCCCACAGGGACGCGATGTCGGGCGCGCCGGGGAACCGCCCCGACATCCCGGTGACGGCGATGTCCAGCGAGCGGTCGCGTGTCAGATGTGCTGCGGTCACCTGGCCTCCTCCAGACGGGACGCGCGCTTCCTGCGGGCCTCGAGGGCCAGGCTGCGCCGGTCCCGGCCACGCGGCTGCGAGACGACGGAGCCGTCGGTGCCGCCGCTGTCACGGACCAGGCCGGCCTGGGCGGTGACCGTGGTGTGCCGGAACAGGTCGACGGGGGAGGGCCGTACGCCCGTATGCGCCTCCAGGGCGTCCTGGAGCCTGAACATCAGCAGCGAATGCCCGCCGAGGTCGAAGAAGTTGACCGCCGGGGGCACCTCCGCAATCCCCAGCACCTCGGCCCACGCGGCGGCAACGCGCGCCGTCAGGTCCGCGGTGGCGGGGGTGGGAGCGGGGGTGACCGGGGCGGTGGGCGACTGCGCAGCGTTGGTGGCGGTCGCTGTCGCTGCGGTGGTGGTGGTCGCGGTCATGGTGGCGGTGACGGCCGCGGTGGCGGTGACGGCCGGCGGCTGCGCGGCCGTGGCGGCGAGTGCCGCCCGGTCGGCCTTGCCGTTGACGGTGCGCGGGAATGAGTCGAGGATCCGGAACCGCGAGGGGAGCAGGGCGGGCGGCAGCGTCCCCACCAGCGCCGCGCGGAGGCGCTCCGGCTCGGTGCCGGGCGGCGCGAGGACGAAGGCGACGAGCGAGGTGCGGGTGCCGTCCGGGACGACGACGGCGTCGCGGACGTCGGGGACGCGGCCCAACGCCGCCTCCACCGCGCCGAGTTCGACCCGGTGTCCGCGGATCTTGACCTGGTGGTCCCGTCGGCCCAGGAACTCCAGCGTCCCCTCGGCGCTCCAGCGGACGAGGTCGCCCGTGCGGTACATGCGCGCCCCGGTGCCGGTGAAGGTGTCGGGGACGAAGGCGCGTTCAGTGGCGTCGGGCCTGCCGAAGTAGCCGCGGGCGACTCCCGCGCCGCCGATGACGAGTTCGCCGGTCACTCCCCGGGGCAGCAGGCGCTGTTGGTCGTCCAGGACGTAGAGCGCGGCTCCCGGCACCGGTCCTCCGATGTCCGGGCGCGCGGTGCGCCTGACGTGCCGGTAGCTGGCCCAGACCGTCGTCTCGGTCGGCCCGTACTCGTTGACGAGTGAGACCTCGTCGCCGAGCACGCCGAAGTGCCGTGCCGGCAGGCTCTCCGGCAGTGGCTCACCCGCCACCGTCACGGTGGTCAGCGAGCGCAGCCGATGGGCTCCCAGGCGTTCGGCCGCGTGCAGCAGCACACCGTGCAGCGAGGGGACGCACAGCAGGTGGGTCACGCCGTGCTCCTCCACGAGAGCCACCAGCCGTTCCGGGTCGCGTACCTCGTCGGGCCGCGCGACCACCAGCCGGCCGCCCGCTGTGAGCGTGCCCCACAGCCCCGCCACGGAGGAGTCGAAGGCGAGCGGGGACACCAGCAGGAACACCGGCCTGCCCGGGTAGACGGTGCGCCTGGCCAGGGTCGAGGCAGCCAGCTGACCGTGTTCGACGACCACGCCCTTCGGCTCGCCCGTGGTGCCGGAGGTATAGATCAGGTAGGCCGCGTCGTGTGCCGCGCGGGCAACGGGCGGGGGCGCCGGCGTGGCGGGCTCGGCCAGTACGGGCAGGGGTCCCGCCGTGCAGGCCTCGGCGGGCACGGGCTGGGGTCGTGCCGGGTGTGCCGTGCTCGCCTCGGCGTCCTCGGCGTCGATGGTCCGCAGGCCGAGGGTCGCGGCGCGCGGCTGGAGCCCGCCGGTGGTGACTACGGCGGCCACCGAGGCGTCGGAGAACACCGCCGCCACCCGCTCGTCCGGATGGGAGGGATCCACCGGCACGTAGGCGGCGCCCGTGCGCAGGATGCCCAGCACGCCCGCGACCATCGCGACGGAGGGCTCCGCGAGAACGCCGACCCGGTCGCCCGGGACGACTCCGAGGTCCTGGAGCCGCCCGCTCACGGCCCCCGCCCACGCGTCGAGCCCGGCGTAGTCGATCCGGCCCGTGCCGGACACGACCGCCACGTCTCCCGGGATCTCGGCGGCGAGCCGCCGCACCGACACGTGCACCGGCTCCGGCTCCGCTTCGGCGAGAAGGGCGCCGCGGCCCAGGGCGAGCAGCTCTTCTCGCTCGGCGCCGATGACCAGGGGGATGTCGTCCAGCAGACGGTCCTCGGCGGCGGTCAGCGCGCTCAGCACCGTACGCACCTCTGTGAGGAAGCGCCGGATGTCCGCCTCGGCGTACCGGGAGCCGTCGTACTCGGCCGTGAGCTCAGCGGTGTCGTCGTGCTCCCTGAGGCCGGTCGTCAGCTCGTGTCCGGTGCCGGGAGGGACGGGCGCCGGGGTCGAGCCGGCGGCCGTGTGGCGGAACAGCACGCGCCGGGCAGGCAGGTCCCGTTGCCCGGAGAGCCTCGCCACGCTCTCCTCGCAGGAGCGCCGGATCTCGGTGAGCAGGGCGGAGCGGGTGGTGGCTCCGGCCGGTATCCGCGCCAGCACCGGCACGGCCTCGGCGCAGTCCTCGGTGAAGGTGTCGATCACGGCCGGGGCGGTGCCGTCGCGGCGGGCCAGGACCACGGCGAGCGCCGCGAGTCCCACCGTGTGCGGCGTGGTGGCGTGCCGGCGGGCGGTGTCGCGCACGGCGTCGGTCAGGCTCACCTCGAGCGGCAGCGTCGTCGAGCGCACCGTACCCGCGTCTCGCGGAGCTGAGGGACCGGCGTCGGGGAGACCGAGCGGATGCCGGGCGCAGGTGGCGCGCACCTGGTCCGCCCACCGGTCGTGCGTCTCCTCCTGGGGTGCCGTGGTGGGTGACCCGCTCGGACCGGTCGGGGAGATGCTCGCGTCGGCCGGGGATGTGCACCCTTCGGATGCGGGGGAAGGCCATGCCATGGGAACTCCTTGGATGCGGTCGGTGGCGGGCAGCGGAGACAAGGCTCCTGGCGTGGGGCTGCGGTCGATCCGGCGGCAGGGCCGATGTGGTCCGCCCTGCGGAACGCTAGCCATCAGGCACAGTCGTTGGCAATAAAGTTTCCAGAGTTTGACAAGAGGAGCTTGGCGCTCCGCATTAATCTCGTCAAAATTCCGGGCGATTTCTGGCAATCTCCTTGCCCGCGTGATCACCGACGGCTAGCGTTGTCGCCAGTGACTACCGTGTCGCTGAGCCTTGCCACCTGTGCGGGCACACACGAGCCCGCTACCTGTGCGGGCACAAGAGCCCGCTATCTGTCCGGGTACATCCGTCAGACAGCAACGGGGGGCACGCACCACTCATCCGATGAGGGGTGGAGTGTGTCCTTGTGGGTGCGGCCATCCCTATACAACTGGTGGAATGAGCATGGTGGAACAGCCTGCTTTCGGGCGCCGCCTGAAAAAGCTGCGTAAGGAACGGGGCCTGTCACAGGTCTCCGTCGCCGGTGACGGCATGTCGACCGGCTATCTGTCCCGGCTGGAGTCGGGAGCGCGCCAACCGACGCCACGAGCCGTCGCCTACCTCGCCGAACGCTTGCGGGTGGACCCGTCCGAGTTCGACGAACCGACCGACGGACCCGTGGTCCAGGCGCTGACGCTGGCCATCTCGGCCGACAACGACGAGGCCCTGCAGGACGTGGCCGCCGCGCTCGAACGGTCGCCCTCGGTCGATCCGGCGCTCCGTTGGCAGGCGCTGTGGCTTCTCTCCGGTGCCGCCGCCCGGCGTGGCGCGCGAGCGGAGGAGGTCACGCTCCTGGAGCAACTGGAGGCGACCGCTGAGGAGTTGATGCTCCCCGAGCTCCAAAGCCGGAGCCGCACACGGCTCGCTCGTAGCCTGCGCTCGCTCGGTGAGATACCCAGGGCCCTGGAGACCGCGCAGGATGCCTATCGGCTGGCCCGCGACCACCGGTTGTCGGTCCAGGACACGGGCTCGGCGCTGCTGGCGCTGGTGTCGGTGGAAGCGGAGGCCAGCCGGCTGACCTCCGCCAGGGCACACGCCGACGAACTCGTGGCTCTCGCGGAGGGACGTGCCGACACGCTGCGGGCCGAAGCCCTGTGGGCGGCCGCGACGGTGAGCTTCCGGCAGGGCGACCCGGAGGCCGCTCGCCTGCTGCTCGAACAGGCCATGAAGGAGTTCGACAGCCATGTCGACCTGGTGCTGTGGATGAGACTGCGCCTGGCCGCGGCCTCGCTCCACCTCCAGCTCTCACCCCCGTGGCTGGCGGAGTGCCGCCGGCGCCTGGACGAGGCCGAGCCCGCTCTCGGCCTGGTCGGCACTCCGGTGCTGCGCCAGGAGATGCTGACGTTGCGGGTGCACCTTGCCTTCGCGGAGGGCCGGTACGCGGAAGCCCGGGCGGCACACGACGAACTCGTGGTCGACGAGCTGGCGCTCACCTACCGCGATCGCATCCGGCTCGACATCCTGCACAACCGGCTGCTGATCCTGGAGAACCAGGATCAGCTCGGCATCCGGCAGTTGCGGCAGCTCGGCGAGCAGGTGCAGCGGACGTCGAACATCGATCTGGCCGCCGAGATCTGGCGGGTCCTGGCGGAGACCCTCGCGGCGGCGCGCGGAGACGACGCCGCGACCCGCCCCTGAGGTCAAGTGACAGCTGTAGAGGCATAGTTGAAGGACGGCCGTGGGGGGGGGGGGGGGGGGGCACGAAGCCTAGCAGGGCGAGCACCCGGCGCGCGAACACGGGAGGAGCAGGGTATGGA
>NZ_JBWKKY010000038.1:0-34874 GCF_056430805.1 Streptomyces sp. NPDC045955 | reverse complement strand
TGGTGGCGTTAAAAAGCCCTCAAACCCACACCCCCTCTCCGCTCCCTCCTCACCCCCCCCCCCCCCCCCCCCCCCCCCCCCCCCCCCCCCCCCCCCACGCCGGAGCGTGACACGGCCTCAAGTGGTTACCCGTCCCCCATGGCCGAGCACCGTCCCTGCACCGCACGCGGCGAGACCCCGCTGCAACGCGCCGACCGGAACTTCGTCGAGCTGCTCCAGGAGCTCCGGGTCACCCAGACGGGCGTACAGATCCTGTTCGCGTTCCTGTTGTCGCTCGCGTTCACCTCGCGCTTCACGTCCCTCGACACGGTCCAGCGCGTCACCTACGTCATCACGCTGCTGCTGGCGGTCCTGGCCGCGGCGCTGTTCACCGCGCCGGCCGCGCTGCACCGCTCGCTCTTCCAGCAGGGCGCCAAGCCGCGCATCGTGCAGGTCTCCTCACGACTGGCCACCACCGGCCTGGCCGTACTGGTGTTCGCCTTCAGCGGTTCCGTGCTGCTGGTGGTGGATGTGACGACCAGTCGGGCCGGTGGCATCGCCGCGGGCGCGGCGACGTTCCTGGTCTGTGTCGGACTGTGGGGGCTGCTCCCCCGGCTGGTGCGGCGGGCGGGGCTGCGCGAGGAGACGCACGGCGGCCCCGAGCGGCCCGAAGCCGCCGCCGAGGAGCCCACGACCCAGGGCGCCGCCCGGATCTCCGCGCCGCTGCGCGGCACCATCAGGCAGCCGTCATCAGGGGTTCGAGAAGGAGCAGCACACCGAGAAGCGTCAGCGCGGCGCCGGTGACCCCCTCGACGGCCCGCGCGGCACGCGGCTCCCGCAGCCACCGGCCGAGCCGGTCCACCAGCAGTGCCACGGCCGGGAACCACAGCAGGGCCAGGACCACCACGATCAGCGCCAGCAGCAGCGTCCGGGGCAGCGCGGGACTGCCCGCGGGCACGAACTGCGGCAGCAGGCTGAGGAACGTGATCGGCGCCTTCGGGTTCAGGGCGTTCGTGACGAAGCCCTGCCGCAGGGGACGCGCGGCGAACGCGGCGGTCCCGGTGGCTTGGGCGACCACGGCACGGTTCCGGCGGGGTCCGGTGGCTTCGGCGACCACGGCACGGTTCCGGCGCAGCGACCACAGCGTCCGCGCCCCCAGGTACAGGACATAGCCGCCGCCGACCAGCTGGAGCGCGCGGAACAGCGCGGGCACGGCGGCCAGGACCGCCGCGACCCCCGCCACGGCCAGCGCGGTGTGCAGCAGCAGCCCGCCTGCGACACCGAGGGCGCAGGCGATGCCGGCCCGGCGGGAGACCAGGGCGTTGCGCACGACGACGGTGAAGTCGGCGCCCGGCACGGCGACCATTCCCGCGGCCACCCCCGTGAAGGCGATGAGTTGTGCGTCCATAAGGCCAGCCTGCCGGGCCCCAGCCTTCACCAGGTACTTCGAATATCCTGGGTGGCCCTTAAGCATCGCTTTGGTCTGTGGAGGTCAGCCGCATGTACGACCCGACCCGGCTCGCGGCGCTGGTCGCCGTCGCGGAGGCCGGGTCCATCACCCGGGCCGCCGAGCGTCTCGGCTACACCCCGCCCGCGCTCTCCCAGCAACTGGCGAAGCTGGAGCGGGAGGCGGGCTCCGCGCTGCTGGTCCGGCATCACCGCGGGGCGCGGCTGACGGGCGCGGGCGAGCTGCTGGTGGCACGGGCCCGGCGGGTGCTCGACGAGTTGGAGCTGGCCCGTCACGAACTGGCCCGGCTGGCCGGTCTGTCGGGCGGCGTCCTCAGGCTCGGCACGTTCCAGACGGCGGGCATCCATCTGCTGCCGCCGGTGCTCAGCGCCTTCCGCCGGGCCCATCCGGATGTGGAGCTGTCCGTGGCCGACTACGAACCGCCGACCGGTGTCGCGGCCGTGGCCGCCGGTGAGATCGACCTGGCGCTGACCCACACGTACCAGCCCGCCGACGCCCTGGCGCTCCCCGCCTCCGTCCGCTCGGAGCCGGTGCTGGTCGAGGAACTGGTGCTGGTGACCGCCCCGGGTCATGCCCTCGCCGACGGCACGTCCAGGCTTCCCCTGACGGAACTGGCGGGTCAGCCGCTGATCAGCATGGCGCCGGAGCATCCGTCCCGGCAGGGTGTGGAGGCGGCGCTGGCCAGGGCCGGGGCCAGCCCGTCGGTCCTCGTCTCGACGCCCGGGTATGCGCTGGTGTGCGCGCTGGTCAGCGCGGGTCTCGGGGTCGGCGTCGTACCGGAGATGGTGGCGCGGACGTCGGTCACGCCGGTCGGGGTGCGCCCGCTCGGGGCGGGCGAGCTGCGCCGTACGATCTCCGTCGCCTACCGGGGCGAGGAGGCGGCGCCTGCCGTGGAGGCCTTCCGGGCCTTGTTGCGCGGGGCGTTCGGCCGCGCGCGGCACACGTCACAGACGCGGTGAGGTCACGGCTGCTGCTTCCTTGCCGTCGGCACGGGCTGCGCCGGGACGGTCCACGGGAGTTCGATCGAGATGGTCTTGCCGCCCTCGCGGGTGGGGCGGATCCTGAGCCTGCCCCCGCATTCCGCGGTCAGCCAGCGGATGATGACGAGGCCGCGGCCGTTGTCCTGCTGGACGGCGGCAGGCAGGCGTCTGGGGAACCGCGGGTGGCCGTCCGTGACACCGATGCGCAGGTGTTCGTCGCGGTCGAGTGCGACATCCACCGTGAAGGTGGGGGACTGTCCGAGAGTGTGCTGGACGGCGTTGGTGGCGAGTTCGGAGATGATGAGCCGGATGGAGTCGGACACTTCCGTGTCCGCCGGCAGGCCCCACTCCGCCAGCGTGCCCACGACGTAGGCGCGCGCTGCGGAGACCGAGGCGGGATCGCTCGGCAGAGTGACGGATGCTTCCAGATGGTCTGCCATGGCGGCGTCGTCCCTTTCTCACGGGACCGCAGTCCGACACGGCGCGGAAGGTTCGAGTACGGTCCCGGACTGGTGCTTCGTCGCCAGAGTGCCACTGGAACACCCCTCAAGGGCGACGATCCACCAAGATATGCATATATCTGTCGCTCAAAGCGGTGAACTCTACGACGCGAAACCGTATTTGGGTGGCTCGGAAGGAGTAAGGAGCAGCCCATGCAGCACGGTCCCGCGGTGCGCCGCCGGAAACTGGGCGCCGAACTTCGCGCGCTGCGCACCTCGGCGGGGCTCACCAGCGGTGAGGCGGCCCGGCTGGTGGGCTGGCACCAGTCGAAGGTCAGCCGAATCGAGACGGGCACGAGTGGGGTGAAACCGGCCGATGTGCGGTTACTTCTCGACGCGTACGCCGTGGCGGACAGGCAGCTGCGCGAGTTGCTCATGATGCTGGCGGGATCCGAGGACAGCGGCGGCCGGACCCACTGGTGGCACGCCTACCGCGGGGTGCTGCCGCCCACCTACCGGGACTTCATCAGCCTGGAGTCGCAGGCCGGCGCGATGCGCACGCTGGAGACCACCGTCGTCCCGGGGCTGCTCCAGACGCCCGAGTACGCGCGTGCGGTGACGAAGGCCGCGGTGGAGGGCCTGTCTGAAGACCGGCTCGACACTCTGGTCGAGGTGCGGCTGGCCCGGCAGGACGTGCTGCGCGCGGATCCGCCGCTGGAGCTGAGCGCCGTCCTGGACGAGGCGGTGCTGCGGCGGGAGGTGGGCGGACCGGGGGTCATGGCCCGGCAGCTGGAGAGGCTGGTCGAGGCGGCGCGGCTGCCCCAGGTGCGGCTCCAGGTGCTGCCGTTCGCCGCCGGAGCGCACATCGGCGTCACCGGCCCTTTCGTTATCTTCTCATTTTCGAGCACATCTGATCTGGATGTGGTTGTTCTCGACCACTTGACGAGTAGCCTCTACCTCGAACGGAAAGAAGACCTCCAGGCCTACACGGAGGCCTTCAACGCCCTTCAGATCCACGCCCTTTCGCCCGAGGACTCGTTGGATTTCATCGCCGGGACAGCCGCCGGCGCGTAAGGAGGCACCATGCGTGCACTGCCTCGTCACGTCCCCTCAAGCATCGAACTGCACGGTGTGCGGTGGTTGCGCAGCAGCTACAGCACCGGCGCGAACAACTGCGTAGAGACCGCGCGTCCGGACGTCCCGCCCTGGGCCGGACTGCTCGCCGTGCGCGACTCCAAGGACCCGGCCGGGCCCGCCCTGCTCTTCTCTCCGAGGAGCTGGGCGGAGTTCACGGCCGCGATCGACCGCGTCTGAGCCGCATCCGGGCTACGTCCGAACCACTTCGGATCAGTCCGTCGTCGAGCGACGCACGGCCGTGTCACGCCGACTCATGGCCGCGTCTCGCCGATCAGTCGTACAGCGCGTTCGATCTGTTCCCCGGTCAGGTCCGCGCGGGCGGTCAGCCTGAGCCGTGAGATGCCGTCGGGCACGGAAGGAGGACGGAAGCAGCCCACGGTCAGACCCGCCGCGCGGCACTCGGCCGCCCAGCGCACGGCGTCCTCGGGAGAGGGCGCCCGCACGGAGACCACCGCGGCGTCGGGACGCACCGCTTCCAGACCCGCGGCGGTCAGGCGGGCGTACAACTCGCCCGCCACCGCGCGGGCCCGTGCCGCGCGCTCCGGCTCGCGGCGCAGCAGCCGCAGGGCCGCCAGGGCCGCCCCCGCCGCCGCGGGGGCGAGACCCGTGTCGAAGATGAACGTCCGTGCCGCGTTGACCAGGTGGTCGATCACCCGGGCGGGGCCGAGGACGGCTCCGCCCTGGCTGCCGAGCGACTTGGACAGCGTGACCGTCACGACGACGTCGTCGGCGCCCGCGAGCCCTGCCGCGTGCGGGGCGCCGCGGCCTCCGTCGCCGAGGACGCCCAGGCCGTGGGCGTCGTCGACCACCAGTCCGGCACCGTGTTCCCGGCACGCCTCGGCGAGCGCGGCGAGCGGCGCCGCGTCGCCGTCGACCGAGAAGACCGTGTCGGACACGGCGATCGCCGGGCCCTCGTGCGTGTGCAGCGCCTTGCGCACGGCGGCCGGCTCGGCGTGCGCCACCACCTGTGTCGTGCCGCGGGCCAGCCGGCAGCCGTCGATGAGCGAGGCGTGGTTGCCCGCGTCGGAGACGACGAGGGAGCCGTGCGGGGCCAGCGCGGTGACCGCCGCGAGGTTGGCCGCGTAGCCGGAGGAGAAGACCAGGGCCGCCTCGGCACCGCAGAAATCGGCCAGTTCCTGTTCGAGTTCGGCGTGCAGTTCGGTGCTGCCGGTCACGAGCCGGGAGCCGGTCGAGCCGCCGCCCCAGAGCCGCGCGGCCCGGGCCGCGCCCTCGGTGACCTCGGGATGGTGGGCCAGGCCCAGATAGTCGTTGCTCGCCAGGTCGAGGAGCGGCGAAACGGCCGGACGGGGGCGCAGAGTCCGTACGAGTCCGGCACGGCGGCGCAGCCGCGCCTGCTCGTCGATCCAGCCGAACGCCATGGGTGGTCCTCCGGGGAATTTGTAGGCAGTGCACAGACACTAGCGGGAGCTCCGGCAGGTCAGTGTGTGGCAATACCCACACCTCGAAGCGACTCTATTGTCCGAAGCCTCCTTTGCCCCGGGCGCCTCCGTAGGACAGGATCGGCTTCCATGGACCTGCTGAACACGCTGGTGGACAAGGGGCTTCGGCGCGAGCTGCCGAGCCGAGAAGAGGCACTGGCCGTCCTCGCGACGTCCGACGACGACCTGCTCGATGTGGTGGCCGCGGCCGGGAAGGTGCGCCGGCACTGGTTCGGCCGGCGGGTGAAACTCAACTATCTCGTCAACCTGAAATCCGGCCTGTGTCCCGAGGACTGCTCCTACTGTTCGCAGCGGCTCGGCTCCCAGACCGGAATCCTGAAGTACACGTGGCTCAAACCGGACCAGGCCTCCGACGCGGCGGCGGCCGGGGTGGCCGGGGGCGCCAAGCGGGTGTGCCTGGTGGCCAGCGGGCGCGGTCCCACGGACCGGGACGTGGACCGGGTCTCCGAGACGATCAGGGCGATCAAGGAGAACAACGAGGGCGTCGAGGTGTGCGCCTGCCTCGGGCTGCTCTCCGACGGACAGGCCGAGCGGCTGCGCGAAGCCGGCGCCGACGCCTACAACCACAATCTCAACACGTCCGAGGCGACGTACGGGGAGATCACCACCACGCACACCTACGCCGACCGCGTGGACACCGTCGAGAAGGCCCACGCGGCAGGGCTGTCCGCCTGCTCCGGGCTGATCGCCGGCATGGGCGAGACGGACGAGGACCTGGTCGACGTCGTCTACTCGCTGCGCGAACTGGACCCGGACTCGGTTCCGGTCAACTTCCTGATTCCGGTCGAGGGCACCCCGCTCGCCAAGGAGTGGAACCTCACGCCGCAGCGCTGCCTGAGGATCCTGGCCATGGTGCGCTTCGTGTGCCCGGACGTCGAGGTGCGCATCGCGGGCGGCCGGGAGGTCCATCTGCGCTCGATGCAGCCGCTCGCCCTGCATCTGGCCAACTCGATCTTCCTCGGTGACTACCTCACCACCGAGGGCCAGGCGGGCAAGGCCGACCTGGAGATGATCGCGGACGCCGGGTTCGAGGTGGAGGGCACCGACCAGGTGACGCTGCCGGAGCACCGGGCTGCCGGGGGCTGCCACGACGGGGGTGGAGTGTGCGGTGCCGAGGGGAGTGGCGGCGTCTGCGGTTCCACCGCTGCTCCGGAAGCCGCCGAGCCCCGCACGGCCGCGGAACCCCGTACCGACCTGGTCGCCGTCCGTCGCCGGGGTGCCGGAACGGACCTCGCGCCCAATGCATGAGGGCACGGTGCCCGAGCTGACGGTGCCCGAGCTGCTGGAGCTCGACCGGCGGCATGTGTGGCACCCGTACGGCCCGATGCCCGGCCGGCAGGAACCGCTCGTCGTGGAGTCGGCGAGCGGGGTGCGGCTGCGGCTCGCCGACGGCTCGGGAGAGCTGGTCGACGGCATGTCGTCCTGGTGGTCGGCGATCCACGGCTACAACCACCCGGTGCTCAACGAGGCTGCGCGCGGGCAACTGGAGCGGATGAGCCATGTGATGTTCGGCGGGCTCACCCACGAGCCCGCCGTACGGCTGGCGAAGCTCCTTGTCGACATGTCGCCCGAGGGGTTGGAGCATGTGTTCCTCGCCGACTCCGGGTCCGTGTCGGTCGAGGTCGCGGTCAAGATGTGCCTCCAGTACTGGCGCTCGCTGGGCCGCCCCCGCAAGCAGAGGCTGCTGACCTGGCGCGGCGGCTACCACGGCGACACCTGGCAGCCGATGTCGGTGTGCGATCCCGAGGGCGGGATGCACGAGCTGTGGAGCGGGGTACTGCCGCGTCAGGTGTTCGTCGGTCCGCCTCCGGCCGGGTACGAGGAGTCGTACGCCGAGCAGGTGCGCGCGGCGGTCGAGCGGCACGCCGACGAGCTGGCCGCGGTGATCGTGGAGCCGGTGGTGCAGGGTGCGGGCGGTATGCGGTTCCACTCCCCCGCCTATCTGCGGGTGCTGCGCGAGGCGTGCGACGCGCACGACGTGCTGCTGGTGTTCGACGAGATCGCGACCGGCTTCGGCCGCACGGGCGCGCTGTTCGCTGCGGAGCACGCGGCCGTGACACCGGACGTGATGTGCGTGGGCAAGGCGCTGACCGGCGGTTACCTGACCATGGCGGCGACGCTGTGCACCTCGCGGGTGGCGGACGGCATCTCGCGCGGCGAGGTGCCGGTGCTCGCGCACGGCCCGACGTTCATGGGCAATCCGCTGGCGGCGGCGGTGGCCTGCGCCTCGATCGAGCTGCTGCTCGGCCAGGACTGGCGCACCGAGGTCAAGCGGATCGAGACGGGGCTGCGGGACGGGCTCGCGGCGGCCTCTGACCTGCCGGGCGTGAAGGACGTGCGCGTTCTCGGCGCCATCGGGGTCGTCCAGCTCGACCACGAGGTGGACATGAAGGCGGCCACGGAGGCGGCCGTGCGCGAGGGCGTGTGGCTGCGTCCGTTCCGTGATCTGATCTACACCATGCCGCCGTACGTGACGGGTGACGCGGACGTGGCGCGGATCGCGCGGGCGGTGTGCGCGGCGGCGCGGAAGGGATGACATGTCGGTACTGGTGATCACGGGCACGGGCACGGAGGTCGGCAAGACGGTCGTGACCGCCGCGGTGGCCGCGACGGCGCTGGCGTCCGGCCGTTCGGTGGCCGTGCTGAAGGCCGCCCAGACGGGCGTGCGGCCGGACGAGCCGGGGGACGCCGCCGAGGTCGCGCGGCTCGCGGGTGCCGTGACGACGGCGGAAGTCGCCCGCTATCCCGAGCCGTTGGCGCCCGCCACGGCCGCCCGCCGGGCCGGTCGCGCCCCCGTGCACCCGCAGGAGGTCGCGGAGGCCGCCGCCAAGCTGGCCACCGAGCACGATCTGGTGCTCGTCGAGGGCGCGGGCGGACTGCTCGTACGGTTCGACCCGGCCGGCGGCACCCTGGCGGACGCGGCCCGGCTGCTGTCGGCGCCGGTGCTGGTGGTGGCGTCGGCGGGGCTCGGCACCCTGAACACGACGGAGCTGACGGCACGTGAGCTCCGCTCCCAGGGGCTGGACCTGGCCGGGATCGTGATCGGGAGCTGGCCCGCCGCGCCGGATCTCGCCGCGCGCTGCAATCTCGCGGACCTGCCGGACGTGGCCGGGGCGCCGCTGCTGGGCTCCGTTCCCGCCGGGTCGGGGGCCCTTGCCCCCGCCGCCTTCCGGGCGGCCGCGCCGCACTGGCTGGCGCCGCGCCTGGACGGCACGTGGGACGCGGCGGCGTTCCAGGTACGTCAGGCTCCTCCGGCGTTCTGAGAGTTCCGGGCGGGCGCGCGGTGAAACCGGCGCGGACGTGATCGCGTGTTGGACTACGTACGTGATCACCTCCGAAGGGAACACCGTGCACAGCACACACCCACGCCCGTCCCGCCGCACGGCCCTCGCGCTGGGCGCCGCCGCCGCTCTGTCGCTGGGCGGCGGCACGGCCCATGCCTTAACCGCCACGGGCGGCGTCACCGCACGGCTGAGGGAACTGGAGCGGGAGCACACCGCCCGGCTCGGCGTGTACGCGCGGAACATGCGTACGGGCCGGACGGTGGCCTACCGGGCCGACGAACGCTTCCCGATGGCCTCGGTGTTCAAGACGCTCGCCGCCGCGGCAGTCCTGCGCGACCTCGACCACGACGGCGCGTTCCTGGCCCGGCGCATCCGCTACACCCAGGACTACGTCACGAAGTCGGGGCACTCCCCCGTCACCCAGGAGAACCTCGCGACCGGCATGACGGTCGGCGAACTGTGCGACGCCACCATCCGCTTCAGCGACAATGCCGCGGGCAACCTGCTCCTGAAGGAGCTGGGCGGGCCGACCGCCATCACGCGCTTCGCCCGCTCGATCGGTGACGGTGTCACCCGGCTCGACCGGTGGGAGCCCGAGCTCAACTCCGCGGAGCCCTGGCGCGTCACCGACACGACGTCTCCCCGGGCGATCGGCCTGACCTACGCCCGTCTCGTGCTCGGCAACGCGCTGGAGCCCCGGGACCGGGCACGGCTCACGGACTGGCTGCTGCGGAACACCACGAGCGACGACAGGTTCCGCAAGGGCCTGCCCGCCGGCTGGCTGGTCGCCGACAAGACGGGCGGCGGACGGTACGGCGGCTCCAACGACGTGGGCCTCACCTGGCCGCCGGACGGCGCCCCGATCGTGCTGTCGGTCCTGACGACCCAGCCCGAGGAAGACGCCCCGGCCGACAACGCGCTGGTGGCGAAGACGGCCGCGTTGCTGGCGGCGGAACTCGGCTAGGCAAGACGCGAGTGAGGGGCGGACGGCCGTGGGACGCCTGGCTCGTCGCGGGCGGCCTCGGTGTCGCCGGTGTGCTCGCCCTGCACTCCGCCGTGCCCAACGGTGCCGGGCGTCTGGGGAGCCTGCTGGAGACCTTCCTGCCGTGGCTCGGCGTGGCCGTGCCTGTCCTCGGCTGCCTCGGCGGGCTCAGGCGGTCGGTGGCGGGGCTGCTCGCCTGCCTGGTGCCCGTGGCCGTCTGGCTGGGGATGTTCGGCGGGCTGTGGTTCTCCTCGCCGCCGGAGTCGTACGACCTGACCGTCGTCCAGCACAACGTGGCCGACGACAACGCCGACCCGGCGGGCACCGCGCGGGCGCTGCGCGCCACTCGCGCGGAACTGGTGGCCGTGCAGGAGCTGACGCCCGCGCTGCGGCCCGTGGTCGAGGACGCCCTGGGCGCGTCCCATCCGCACCGGGCGGTCCACGGCACGGTCGGACTCTGGTCGGCCCACCCCCTCTCGGACGTGCGGCCCGTGGACATCCGGCCCGAGGGCTTCCCGGAGAGCTGGCAGCGCGGCCTGCGGGCCACGGTGGCCGCGCCCGCCGGGGAGGTCGCGGTGTACGTGGTCCATCTGCCGTCCGTCCGGCTGGGTCCGACGGGGTTCGCCTCGGCGGCCCGCGACGGGAGCGCGGCGCTGCTCGGGGCCCGGATCGCGGACGACCCGGCCGGCCGGCTCCTGGTGGCCGGCGACCTCAACGGCACGGTGCACGACCGGGGGCTCGGTCCGCTCACCTCCCGACTGGGCGCCCCGGCCTCGGGGTTCGCGTTCAGCTGGCCGGCCTCCCTGCCGGTGGCGAGGATCGACCAGGTGCTGGGGCGGGGCGTCGAGGTGACGGAGGTGTCGGCACTGGGCGCGACGGGAAGTGACCATCGGCCGGTGCTGGCCCGCGTACTCCTGCGGTAGACGGCAGGGGTGGGCCGGGCTCGGCCGGGGGACAATCGCCGTAAGGCCCGCCTCGTCAGGAGGTCTCTCATGCCGCTCCGCCCCGCCCGTTCCGGCAAGGTGTCACGGGATGCCGTGCATCATCCGCTGTTCGCCCGTTACTACGCCCGGATCAGTGTCACCGCCGAGACGCGGATGGGCATGGGCCGGGTGCGCGAGAGACTGCTCGGTGGGCTGTCGGGGCGGGTGATCGAGATCGGCGCGGGCAACGGGCTGAACTTCGCGCACTACCCGGGCACCGTCTCGGAGGTCGTGGCCATCGAGCCGGAGCGGCGGCTGCGGCAGCTGGCCGTGGAGGCCGCCCTGCGCGCGGAGGTGCCGGTGGACGTGGTGCCGGGGGCGGCCGAGGCGCTGCCGGTGAAGAGCGAGGGCTTCGACGCGGCCGTGGTCTCGCTGGTGCTCTGCAGCGTGCGGGACGTGCCCCGGGCGCTCGGGGAGCTCCGGCGGGTGCTGCGGCCCGGCGGTGAGGTGCGGTTCTTCGAGCACGGCCGGGGCGGCGGCCGGGTGATGACCTTCAGCCAGCGCGCCCTGGACCGGACGGTGTGGCCGGTGCTGAACGGGGGCTGCCACCTGGCGCGGGAGCCGGTGCGGGCGCTGCGGGACGCCGGGTTCGAACTCGGCCCCTACCGGCAGGTGATGATGCCGGAGGAGGGGCCGACGCTGCCCACTTCGTTCTGCGTGCTGGGCACGGCGTGGCGCCCGGCCCTTGCATAGTCGCCGGGCCGGTCACAGGCTCCACTGGCGCAGCTCCTGCTCGATGTCCCGCACGGACGCCTCGCCGCTCTTGACCAGCCGGGCGAGGTCGCGGACCTGCTCGGGTGAGGTGACGACCTTGGCGCCGCTGGCGACGAGGTACGCGTAGGCGACTGCGGAGGCGAACAGGGCGTTGGAGCGTTCCAGCGCGGGGACGTGGATCAGGAGCTGGAGCAGCGCGGCGGCGCGGGCGTGCGGGCTGTCGTAGACGGGGACGTCGAATATGGAGGCCTGCTGGCGTGCGACGGCGGCGACGAGGGCTCCCCAGTCGGTGACCTGGGGGTCTCCCGGGGTTTTCTGCTCGGCGAGCATCAGCAGCCAGGCGAGGTCGATCCGAAGGTTGTTCAAGGGTTCAGTGACGACCTTCGCGCGTGCCCTCGCGGTCCTCCCCCACTCTCGGCTTCGCTCGAGCGGGGGCACCCCCATCGAACTCCTCGGCGAAGACGGACTCGTACTGCTTCATGAAGTCGGCGGCGGCCTCCACGAACGTGTGGCCCACTTCGCCGGTGTCCTGTCGGACCAGCTCCTCGATGTAGCGGTTGACGCTCATGCCGCGGGCCAGGGCGCGCTCGCGGGCGGCTCGGGCGGTGCCCTCGTCGACTCGCACGTTCAGCTGGGTCTTCGCCATACCCTTGAAGCTAGCGCGGGAGCGCTAGCACCGGCAAGGGCGGGACTCCGACCCGAGGAGGATACCGAGTGTGGGCCGCGTCACATTACGCTCGGGCAAGGTGACGAAATCCGACGTCCACCATGAGGAGGCGGCCTTGTCCACACCTGCTGCGGAGCACGTCCCCGGCCTTGCGTCGGCCGACGGGGTCGCGGCCCGGGCCCGCGGTCTGACCAAGGCGTACGGCTCGGGCGAGACGACCGTGCTCGCGCTCGACGCGGTGGACGTCGACATCGTCCGCGGCCGGTTCACCGCGGTGATGGGGCCGTCGGGTTCCGGGAAGTCCACGCTGATGCACTGCCTGGCGGGGCTCGACACCGTCTCGGCCGGCCAGGTATGGCTCGGCGACACGGAGATCACGGGCCTGCGGGAGCGCGACCTGACGCGGCTGCGCCGCGACCGGATCGGGTTCATGTTCCAGTCGTTCAACCTCATCCCGACCCTGAACGCGCTGGAGAACATCACCCTGCCCATGGACATCGCGGGCAAGAAACCCGACGAGAAGTGGCTGGACCAGGTGATCGACACCCTCGGCCTGCGCGACCGCCTCAGGCACCGGCCGTCGCAGCTCTCCGGCGGCCAGCAGCAGCGGGTGGCCTGCGCGCGGGCGCTGGCCTCCCGGCCCGAGCTGATCTTCGCGGACGAGCCGACCGGCAACCTCGACTCGCGCGCCGGCCTGGAGGTGCTCGGCTTCCTGCGCGAGGCGGTGGACCAGCTCGGGCAGACCGTCGTCATGGTCACCCACGACCCGGGCGCCGCCGCCCACTCCGACCTGGTGCTCTTCCTCGGGGACGGCCGGATCGTCGACGAGATGCGGCGGCCGACGGCGGAGTCCGTACTGGAACGCATGAAGCGGTTCGACGTGATCCGGACCCGCTACGACGGCGCTCCGGCGGCGTCCGAGGAGAACTGACCCGTGCTCAAGGCGACCCTGAGGAGCTTCCTGGCGCACAAGGGACGGCTGCTGCTCTCGGCACTCGCCGTCCTGCTGTCCGTCGCGTTCGTCACGGGCAGTCTGATCTTCTCGGACACCGTCAGCCGTACGTTCGACCGGCTGTTCGCCTCCACCGCGGCCGATGTCACCGTCAGCCCGAAGGAGGATCTCGACGAGGCCGTGCCCTCCGGCCGGACGGCCACCCTGCCGGCCGCGCTCGCCGAACGCCTGCGGCGGGTCGACGGGGTCGCGGCGGCACGCGCCGAGGTGGACGTGGACGGCCTGACCGTCGTCGACGAGGACAACGAACCGGTCGGCCCGACCACCGGCGCTCCCACGCTCGGCACCGCCTGGAACCCCAACGAGCGCAGCCCCGTGGAACTGACCTCCGGTCACGCCCCGCGCGGCGACGGGCAGGCGCTGCTCGACTCGGAGACCGCCGACCGCAAGGACGTACGCATCGGCGACACCCTCACCGTGATCGCACCGCCCGGGTCGTTCAAGGTCCGGGTCGTCGGCATCGCCACTTTCACGACCACCAACCCCGGCGCCGCACTGGTCTTCCTCGACCCCCGCACCGCGCAGACGAAACTGCTGGACAGCCCGCGGGCCGCCACCAGCATCTCGGTCGACGCCGCCAACGGTGTCAGCGACGAGCAGCTCAAGCAGCGCGTGACAGCCGCGCTCGGCGCCCGCACCTACGACTTCAGGACCGCCGACGAGCAGGCCGAGTCGGACGTCGAGCAGCTGGGCGGATTCCTCGACGTCATCAAGTACGTGATGGTCGGCTTCGCCGGGATCGCCGTGCTGGTCGGCGTGTTCCTGATCGTCAACACCTTCTCCATGCTCATCGCCCAGCGGACCCGCGAGCTGGGGCTGCTGCGCGCGCTCGGCGCCGACCGGCGCCAGGTCCGCCGCTCGGTGCTCACCGAGGCACTCCTGCTCGGTCTGGTCGGCTCCACGCTCGGGCTCGCCGCCGGCGTCGGGCTCGCGGCCGGGCTCATCGAGCTGATGGGTCTGCTCGGCATGAACATCGACGTCGGCGAAATGGTCATCGGCTGGGTGACGCCCGTGACGGCGTACGTCGTCGGACTCGGGGTCACCTTCGTCGCCGCGTACCTGCCGGCGCGGCGGGCCGCCGGGGTGTCGCCGATGGCCGCGCTCGCGGACGCCGAGGTCGCCGGGACGGGCAGGCCACTGCGGGTGCGCGCGGTGGCGGGCGCGGTCGTCGGGGCGGCCGGTGCCGCGGCCCTCGTGGGCTGCGTGGTGGCGGAGCGGACGTCGTCGGCGGCGTCCCTGCTGGGGCTCGGCATCGTGCTCACCCTGATCGCGACCGTGATCGCGGGGCCGCTGCTGGTGCGACCGGTGATCCGCGTCCTCGGCGGGGCCTTCCCCGCCCTGTTCGGGTCGATCGGCCGGATGAGCCAGCGCAACGCCCTGCGCAACCCCCGCCGTACCGGCGCCACCGCGGCCGCGCTCATGGTGGGCCTCGCCCTGGTCGGCGGGATGTCGGTGGCGAGCGCCTCGATGACCGCCTCGTTCGACCAGCAGATCGACAAGACGCTCGGTGCCGACTTCGTGATCCAGAACACCAACTTCCTGCCGTTCCCGAAGGAGGTCACCGACAAGGTGCGCGGCACCGAGGGCGCGGGCCTCGTCGTGCGGGGGCGGTTCACGCCCGTCGGGGTGCGTCTGCCGGACGGCGACCGCGTGGAGACGACCGCCGCGGGCTACGACCCGCGGCTCGACGAGGTGGCCGACATCACGTACGTCCGGGGGGACTCGGCGGCGGCGCTCGCGGACGGGCGCCTCGCCATGGACCGGGACTTCGCGCGCGACCACGGCGTACGGCTGGGCAGCACGGTCCCGGTGGAGTTCCCGGGCGGACGCAGGACCGAGCTGACCGTCGGCGCCCTCACCGACCAGGACTCCGCCGAGGGGTTCGGCACGCAGGGCGGGCTCTATTTCGGCCTCGCCACGCTGGAGCGGTACGCGCCGGGCGGGCAGGACTCCGCGCTGTACGTCAACGCCGCCACCGGCACGAGCGACGACGAC
This sequence comes from Streptomyces sp. NPDC045955, assembly GCF_056430805.1. NCBI lineage: Bacteria > Bacillati > Actinomycetota > Actinomycetes > Kitasatosporales > Streptomycetaceae > Streptomyces > Streptomyces sp. NPDC045955. Next base: position 19,773 of record NZ_JBWKKY010000038.1, on the reverse strand, counting down.
CTGCGCGCGAACCTGGAGCGGACCCTGGATGCCTACCCGCAGGTGCAGGTGCGGGACCTGGCCGACTACAAGCAGCTGGTGCACGACCAGATCGCCGTCCTGCTGTACCTCGTGTACGCGCTGCTGGGGCTGGCGATCATCATCGCGGTGCTCGGCGTGGTCAACACCCTCGCGCTGTCGGTCGTCGAGCGCACCAGGGAGATCGGGCTGCTGCGGGCGATCGGGCTGGCCCGGCGGCAGCTGCGGCGGATGATCCGGCTGGAGTCGGTGGTGATCGCCGTGTTCGGGGCCGTCCTGGGGCTCGCGCTGGGGCTGGTGTGGGGCGTGTGCACCCACGAGGTGCTGGCCCTCCAGGGCATGACGGCTCTCGCGATCCCGTGGACCACGATCGTCGCGGTGGTGATCGGCTCGGCGGTGGTGGGGGTCGTCGCGGCGCTGCTCCCGGCGCTGCGTGCCTCCCGCATGAACGTACTGGCGGCCATCGCGCACGAGTGATGGTGATCGGCGCCGCGCGGGGTCTGACGTCCGGATGCTGAAATCCATGCACCCGGGATGACCGTGCGTGATGTGATCACCGCATGACCGAGCTGCGCATCCGGGCGGCGACGCCCGAGGACCTGGACACCGTACTGGGCTTCTGGAAGGCGGCCGCCGAGGGCACGAGCATCAGCGACGACCGCGGTGGCGTGGAGCGGCTGGTCGCGCGCGACCCCGAGGCGCTGATCCTCGCGGAGCGGGGCGGCGAGCTGGCCGGCACGGTGATCGCCGGGTTCGACGGCTGGCGCTGCCACCTCTACCGGCTGGCCGTGCATCCGGACCACCGCCGCCAGGGCATCGCCTCCGCGCTGCTCGCCGCGGCCGAGGAGCGGTTCGTCACGCTGGGCGGGCGGCGCGCGGACGCGATGGTGCTCACGCGCAATCAGACCGCGCACCACGCGTGGGGAGCCGCCGGGTACGCGCCCGAGGAGCAGTGGCGACGCTGGGTGAAGCCCCTCACCGACTGAGGACTCCCGCCACGAGCCGGTGGGCATGCCCGGTGTCGAGTCCGTCGACCCGGTCGATGACCGCGTCGGCGGGTTCGGTGCCGGGCCGCAGCCGCTCCACCGCCGCGGGAGGCCTCGCGCCGCGAGCTGTTCGGCACGCTCGCCGGTACGGACACCCTCCTTTTGGGCACCAGCTTCACACCGCCGACCGCCTGCCGCGTCGTCGCGCACGAGGGCGCGTACCGGCTCGCCCCCGTGCCCGCCGAGCCCCGCTGAGCACCCAGACCACAGGACTTTGCCCATCCTTTACTCTTGGATGGCCACTCGGTTCTGCATGAAAGGTTGTGAACGTCCGCCCATGGGCGAGCCTCCCAGTACGCGACACCGCGCGTTCCGCCCCGTCCTGGAGAACCATGGAACGGGGGTGAACCGATGACCGAAGTGCTCCTCCTCCTGGCGGCGATCCTGCTCTCGCTCGCCTGTGGCGCCTTCGTGGCGGCCGAGTTCTCCCTCACCACGGTCGAGCGCGCCGAGCTGGAGCAGGCGGTGGCGCGCGGCGAGCGGGGCGCGCAGGGCGCCCTGAAGGCCGTACGGAACCTGACGTTCCAGCTCTCCGGGGCGCAGCTCGGCATCACGGTCACGAACCTGGTCGTCGGCATGCTCGCCGAGCCGTCGATCGCCGCGCTGATCGCCGGGCCGCTGGAGGACGCCGGCGTCTCACGGTCGGCGTCGCACAGCCTGGCCCTGGTGCTGGGCACGGCGCTGTCGACGGTCTTCCTGATGGTCGTCGGCGAGCTGGTGCCCAAGAACTGGGCGATCTCGTCGCCGCTGGCGGTCGCCAAGACGGTGGGCAACGCCCAGCGCTGGTTCAGCGCCGCGTTCCGGCCGTTCATCACGCACCTCAACAACACGGCGAACCGGGTCGTGCGCCGGATCGGTGTGGAGCCCGCCGAGGAGCTGGCGTCGGCGCGCGGGCCGCAGGAGCTGGCGGCCCTCGCCCGGCACTCCGCCAAGGAGGGCGTCCTGGAGGCCGACACCGCCGAGCTGTTCGTACGGACGCTGAACCTCGCCGACCTGACCGCGGAGAACGTGATGACGCCCCGGGTGCAGGTCGTCGCCCTGGAGGTGCAGGCGACCCTGGAGGACGTGGCGAACGCCACCCGGGCGACCGGCCTGTCCCGGTTCCCCGTCTACCGCGACACCCTCGACTCGGTCGTCGGGACGGCGCACGTCAAGGACGTACTGGCGGTCCCGGCGGAGCGCCGGACCCGGATCTTCGTCTCCGAGCTGATGCGCGAGCCGCTGCTGGTCCCGGAGACCCTCACCGTCGACCGGCTCCTGGACCGGCTCTCCGGCAAGCGCACGATGGCCGTGGTGATCGACGAGTACGGCGGCACGGCGGGCGTCGCCACCCTGGAGGACATCGTCGAGGAGGTCGTCGGCGAGGTGCGCGACGAGCACGACCCGCACGAGCTGCCCGACCTCGCGCCGGACGGCACGGACGAGGTCGGCCACGCCCTGTACTCGGCCGACGGCTCCACACGCGTGGACCAGCTCGAAACCGTGGGGCTGCGCGCACCGGAGGGGCCGTACGAGACGCTCGCCGGGCTGGTGGCGACGGTGCTCGGCCGGATACCGGCCGCCGGTGACACGCTCGAGGTCGCCGGCTGGCGGATGGAGGTCCTGGACGCCACCGGCCGCCGGGCCGCCCGCGTCCGGCTGCGGGCGCCCCTCGACGACGAGAAGCCCGACGAGAAGGGAGCGGAGCTGTGACCGCCGTCCAGCTGCTGATCGGTCTGGCGACGCTCGTCGTCAACGCCTTCTTCGTCGGCGCCGAGTTCGCGCTGATCTCGGTGCGCCGCAGTCAGATCGAGCCCTACGCCGACCGGGGCGACCGGCGCGCCAAGAGCGTGCTGTGGGGCCTGGAGCACGTGTCCGCGCTGATGGCGGCCGCGCAGCTCGGCATCACGCTGTGCACGCTGGTGCTGGGCGTGGTGGCCGAGCCGGCGATCGCGCATCTGCTGGAGCCGGTGTTCCACGCGGTGGGCGTGCCCGAGGGCGCGGGGCACGCGGTGTCCTTCGTGATCGCGCTGGCCCTGGCCACGTATCTGCACATGCTGCTCGGCGAGATGGTGCCGAAGAACGTCGCGCTCGCCGAGCCGGTGCGCAGCGCGCTGACGCTCGGTCCGCCCCTGGTGGCGCTGTCCCGGGCGCTGCGCCCGGTGATCTTCACGGTGAACGCCTTCGCCAACACCCTGCTGAAGCTGCTGCGCGTGGAGGCGCGCGAAGAGGTCGCCGCGTCCTACTCGGACGCCGAGATAGCGCAGATCGTGAAGGACTCCAGCGAAGCCGGCCTCATCGACGACCGCGCCCAGGAGCGGCTGCACGACGCGCTGGAACTGGGCCGCCGTCCGGTGCGCGACGTGGTGCTGCCGCTGGAGCGGGTGGTGTACGCGCGCGTGGGCGTCACCCCGGACGAGCTGGAGCGGCTGTCTGCGGAGACCGGGTTCTCCCGCTTCCCCGTGGTCGACGAGGGGCGGCGGATCGTCGGCTACCTGCATGTGAAGGACGCGCTGGACGCCGCCGGGCGCGATGTGCCGTTCCGGCTCCGGGACATGCGGCCCATCGCGCGCGTGCGGGAGCACACGCCGCTGGACGACGTCCTCACGGCGATGCGGGGCAGCCGTACGCACCTCGCGGCCGTCCTCGGGGCGGACGGCCGGATGGCCGGCCTCGTGACCATGGAGGACGTCCTGCGGGAGCTGTTCGGCCAGCGGACGTGAGGCAGGGGCGGGACGCAGCCTGCGGTGGCACCGGTCGCCGATGCTGCCGGACGGGTGACCGACTGCTGGGTATGTGCACGGGATACTATTTCCGCCGCCATGGACACGAACCCCACCTACAGCAGCCTCGTCGCGGTCGGCGACTCCTTCACCGAGGGCATGTCGGACCTGTTGCCCGACGGCACCTACCGGGGCTGGGCCGATCTCCTCGCCGCACGGATGGCGGCCCGCACCCCCGGCTTCCGCTACGCCAACCTCGCCGTGCGCGGCAAGCTGATCCGGCAGATCGTCGACGAGCAGGTGGACGTGGCCGCGGCCATGGAGGCCGACGTCGTCACCCTGGTCGGCGGGCTCAACGACACGCTGCGGCCGAAGTGCGACATGGGCCGGGTGCGCGGACTCCTGGAGGAGGCCGTGGAGCGGCTGGCCCCGTCGTGCAAGCAGCTCGTGCTGATGCGCAGCCCGGGCCGCCGGGGTCCCGTCCTGGAGCGGTTCCGGCCACGCATGGAGGAACTGTTCGTCTGCGTCGACGAGCTCGCCGCACGGCACGACGCGATCGTCGTCGACCTGTACGGCGCCCCTTCGCTCTCCGACCCGCGCATGTGGGACGTGGACCGGCTGCACCTGACGGGCGAAGGCCACCGCCGGGTCGCGGAAGCGGTGTGGCAGGCGCTCGGCTACGAGCCCGAGGACACCGAGTGGCGCACCCCGATGCCGACGACGCTGCCGCCCGGCTGGGTCATGCGCCGCGCGGCGGACCTGCGGTTCGTCCGCCGGCACCTGCTGCCCTGGATCGGCCGCCGCCTGACCGGCCGCTCCTCGGGCGACGGTATTACGCCGTTGTCAGTCCCCCACTGGGGTGATCCGGTGTGTGCCGAGCACTGCCGCGAGATCGGCTGCTACTGGACCTGGGACGACCTATGGCCGGGCGGCCCGCCCCCTGTGGCCCCGCATACGCACAGGGCGGTCAGCGGCTCGGAGCCGTGCGTCGTGTGTGCCATGCCAGCCCTGTGACTACAGATACCCGCTCGCAACACACTCGTCCCCGCGAGTCAAGCGTGCAGCAGTACGACCAGTACTAATCGGAGGGTGTGTCCTGCCTGCGGTGATCGCGCTAATGGCGGCTGACCTGCACAGATGGGTCATCATTAGCTTTGGTCGTTTCGTGTTGTCGCCTGCTGCCCAAGAGCTGTCCCGCAATCGCCTGCACGCTGCCTGGCATGATCGACGGGTGACCAGTGAACCTACGCGGCCGGGCCGCATGAAGTACGTCCTGTTCGACGTCGACGGCACGTTGATCGACGCTGTGAGCAACCAGCGCAAGGTCTGGGGAACCTGGGCGGAGCGGTACGGGCTGGATGCAGGCGAGGTCTACCAGGTGGCTCTGCGGACGCGGCCGATGGAGACGTTCGCCCAGGTCGCTGCGGACCGAGACCCGCGTGAGTGCCTGGCCGCGCTGCATGAGCTGGAGGACGAAGACGTCCGATCCGGCGTCTATGCGGCCTTCGATGGCGCGTCGGAGCTGCTGCACGGCCTGCCACTGAGGTCCTGGGCGCTGGTGACCTCGAACTACGAGCACCGGGTGCGCGGCCGTTTCCTGCGGACGGGCTTGCCGGTGCCGGGCGTGATCGTGGACGCGGCCGCTGTCGAGGAGGGCAAGCCCTCTCCCGTCCCGTATCTGCTGGCCGCTGAGCAGCTCGGAGCCGAGCCGGGAGATTGCCTGGTCATCGAGGATGCCCCGTCCGGAGTGCGGTCCGGGCTGCGTGCCGGGATGACGGTGTGGGGGGTGAACGGCGCCGTTGCGGTGGAGGGCGTGCATCGCCACTTCGTCAGTCTCCGTGAGGCAGTTCCTCACATCCTGGCCCTCGTGTCCGACGCTCATGGGAATGCCGCAGCCTGAGCCTGTCTGCCGGCACCGGGTGTCACTGAGATGATCTTCGTGTGGCTGGTGTGATCACGGCGTCCGAGCCGTCTTGGATAGTCCCCTTCGCAGGGCTGAGCCCGCGCTGCTTCGGCAATCTGGTTACCGCGCTGCGGCGCGAAGGCGTGGACGAGGCCCGTCGGGGACGGCCGTGGAGCCTGCCCCTGGAGGATCGGGTGCTGCTGGTTGCCGCATACTGGCGCACCAACTTGACACTGCGACAGCTTGCACCGCGCTTCGGCATCTCGAAGTCGGCCGCCGACCGCATCATCGACCACCTCGGGCCGTTGCTGGCCCTGCGGCCTCGCAAGCGGTTCCGAGAGGACACGGTGCTGATAGTGGACGGCACCCTGGTACCCACCCGGGACCACATAGTCGCCGAGCAGTCGAAGAACTACAGGTATTCGACCAACCATCAGGTCGTCATCGATGCCGACACTCGACTCGTGGTCGTCGTGGGCCGGCCGGTGCCCGGCAACCGCAACGACTGCAAGGCATGGGCACTGTCCGGAGCGAAGGACGCCGTCGGCAGCACCAGGGTGATCGCGGACGGCGGTTACCGGGGCACTGGCCTGGTCATCCCGCACCGTCGCGAACCAGGCCAGGGAGAACTCCCGGCCTGGAAAGAGGAACACAACACCTCCCACCGCAAGGTCCCCGCCCGCGTCGAGCACGCCTTCGCCCGCATGAAGAACTGGAAGATCCTTCGCGACTGCCGCCTGAAAGGCGACGGTGTCCACCACGCCATGCTCGGCATCGCCCGCCTGCACAACCTCGCCCTGGCGGGATAAAAGCAAGAGCGGGAGCGAGGCAGCATGGACGACTCAGAGATCATTTACGGGACAAGGCTTAGTGTCCCAGCTGCGTCCAGCGCGCCCCCCTTCCGTCAGGAGCAGCATCAGGGGGTAGCCGACTGACGCGCCATAAGCGCAACGTGGAAGGGCGGTGATTCTCGCCAGTCCGTACGGCAACAGCGGAATGGAACGATCATGACTGAGGTCATGTTCCAACGCGGTGAACCATGCGTCCGCTGCACAGGGCACACAGCCCCTGCCGAAACACCGCGCATGCTCTGCGACGATCACTTCCGGGACGTCGCGGCCGTGTACTTCGCTCGCCGGAGCCACCCGAACCCTATACAAGCGGCCACCTCGGCGATGGACCATGGACTCCAAGCCGCGTCCGCCCCCGTAAGTACGGGCTGGCCGGAAGAAAGCCGGGCCTCGACGAACAGTTGGCTTCCCGACCGTCAGCTGACCAGGTTCTTCAGGAAGTCGATCAGTCCGGAAGAAATCGTCATGAAGCGCAAGATCGCCAGTATCGCTGTCGCCGCGGTCCTCATAAGCGGCGGTGTCGCCGCGTGCGGAGATGGCGACGATGGGGTGGCACCTTCGCCCACGCTGACCGGGATGGAGGGGGTGTCGCCCCCACCGGCTTCGCCGTCGCCCACCAGCAGCACGCCGTAGCATCCCCAGGCTGGCCGTGGGACAGACCCTCAACGTCTCCACCTCTCCTGCGCAGGTGGCCAGGCCGATTCCTGCCGGAGCCGCCGCCGTAACCCTGCTCGACCTGGACGTGACCAAGGTGAGCCGCGACGCCGGCAACCCCGCCGCCGTGTCCAGGGCAGACCGCGGCGAGCAGTTCGTGATCTGGACGATGACGGTCACCAACACCGGCCCGGATGAGTTCGACCTCTACCCGCTGTCTGTGGCGCAGCGGTGGACCAGCAACGACTGCCAGGTGACATCGCCGGGCATAACCCTGGCCTACCACCCCGGCAAGTCGCTCAGCAGCGAGCCCAACCCGCGCCCCGGCGAGAGCGTCACCGGCACCGTCATAGCAGCCGTTCCTGACCAGGACGGCACACTGGAGTTCGCCGACCGCGAAGGCGTCCCGACGTTCGAAATCGTCGTCAGGCGGTAGGGAGTCACCGGGCGGCCGGAAGCAGGGCAGGGTGGCCCTCCTCAACGGCATCGGCCGGAGTCCGCATGGCCACGCTCCTAGAGTCCCCGCCAGGATCGCAGCACATTCGTCCGCAGATGCGCGCCTTGGAGCGCCAACCGCGCGGCGCGCGACGTGGTGCAGCAGCTATGGCTCTCGGAGCCAAGCGCGCCCCGAGGAAGCTGGAGCGCAGGTCATCTCGAACCGCTCGTCGAGGCTGCCGCCGCGTGGACGCAGGAATCACCGCGTTCTGGGCGACCGGCGACGAAGCCTACGGCCAAAAACCCGGAGCTCCGCGCAGAGAGTGGCGCGGCATCGGTTACGTGATGGCCGTGGCCTCCACCTTCTGAGTCGAGCCCCGGTTAGACGATTACCGCGATGAGAACGACGACGGCAATCAGAATCGCCACGACGATGATCACCTTGAGGCCCTGCGCCATAGGTCGTCGCCCAGGGTCTGGAAGCCAATCCCTGCCTCCCTGAGGTCCGGTCATGGCCCTAAACTTCCTGCCGCAGGATCTGCCCGTATTCATCTGCCGTAAGCGTCACGGCCCGATTGCTTGTCGTCGAAACAATCCACACTATCAACCACACGATGCTCCACAACCCAAAGGTGACGAGAGTCAGGATCAGGTGCAGGGTATGGTTTACGGGTTGGCCGTATCGAATGACCGCGCTGTAATCGCTTTGGGATTCGACCCGTCCACCTCTGACTACCTCTTGCTGAACAGCAGAAGCGAGATGACTCTTCCGCTCGTCTGACGTTGCGACCGGCATGGAATCGCTCATGGTAACTCCCTGTTCATGATGCGATCGTGCGATCAAGTCGCGGGGCGATCCCCCATCTGCACTAGGCCCTGGGGTTGCCCACACCCCCAGCATGCACCTGAACGCCACGCAACGCATCCTGGGTGGCGGTCGCGCAGACGCCGAGCACCTGCACCGCCGGATGCTCCCAGGGCTCGGTCAACTCCTGGCACCCCGCCCTGCTGGAGTAACCCTGATTGCGACGGTCAGATGAATATCGGAGCGTCAGAGCTGCGGGCGTACAAGAGCGACCATCGGATTGCGCGATGACTCGCCCACAGCAGGGGAATTGACGTTCCAGGTCTCGGTCGATGGAAAGCAGCTGTACAGCAAGTCGGTCACCTTGGGGGAAGACCAGAATGTTGACCTCGACTTGCAGGAAGCATTGCGGCTGAAGTTGACAATTACCTACACCGGTCAAGACTCCGGATATTTCTACGGCACTTGGGGGGATGCGCAACTCATTAACGGAAGTTGATACGTATGCCGCCGGGGGTCACCGGGTTCTCGGCTTGCCCACCACGATGGTGGGCTTCTGCCAACTCTCCTGTGGATGTCGGGTTGGCGGCAGGGCGACGACTGGGTTCAAGCCCAGGGAGATCACGGATCTCGTCGTAGGGCTCTCGTCGTCCATCTCCCCGAGGGCGGCCAGCACGCCGTGCAGTTCGCGAACGTTCGCAGGAGCGTGGCGTGGCGATGGCTGAACGGGGCGGTTCGCCCTCCGCCACCTTGGAGGCGATGGCGGTAGCGGCCGCCCCCAGATGACCGCTGGGCGCTCGCGCAGGGTGCAACTGAGCACCAGCGCGGCCAACTCGTGTGTTCAGCGCACGACGGCATCACCGTTGGCGCTCCCACATGACCGGCACTCCGCGCCCAGGCGTAGGTCCTCCTCGGTGCCAGTCAACGCTGCGCAGATGATGTCGATGGCTCGCAGCAGCGACTCTGCGGCCGCGGTGACCAGCACCCGGTCCGGCTCCACCTCGCTGGCCCGCGCGGCCAGGGCATCGACCGCCTCCTCGACCAGGCTCACTTCCTCGGCCCCGCCGAGTCGCTCCATCCCGGTCGTATTCAGCGACGCCCATCCCCAGGCGGGTTCAGCCACCAGGCCTCCCCACCAAGGGCTGAGAATGAGGGAATTGGCAGGATCGCAGCCAGCCGCAGCAAGAACATGCTGCCGATACAACGCATCCCGCACGGCTGCCTGCTGCGGATCCGCCGGCACCCGGTTGCCGATTCCATGGACATGCACCAGCGGCACCCCAAGCCCCCTCCTGCGCAGTGAGGCCCCTTTGTGGGCCACAGCCATCTGATGCCGCACCTCTTCGCTGACACTCCACCCAGCTGTGCCTCAAGGAACCATGGTGTCGGACCGCACCGGAGATTTCACTGGACGGAGCTGTGGCCTGGGGTACTGGAGCAATTGTCAAAGCCTGCCGATCAGTAGCCGTTCACGTTGCCTCGTGTTGCAGGTGGATGAGCCCTTCGATGGAGCCCAAGCGAGCATGCAGGGCGGGGTCCGGGGTTGAGGTGGTGGTGAGCAACAGCACCTGGGCCGCCGAGTGTTCCGGAGCATAGAGTTCGTCTTCACCGTCGTCGCCAGGGATCGGGTTGGGCTGGATCTCGGTCCGCCCGTTGGGGATGCTGGCGAGGTGGTAGCTGCCCCGGTAGTCGCTGTCGCGCTCGGTGAAGACCAGTCCGAGGCGGTCACTGACGAGCCGGACCAGCTCGTCGGCGGTGTGGGTGCTGGTGCCGTAAGTGTGGTGGTCGATCATGGTGCACCAGACCCTGTGCCGCGACGGTGGCCGCACGCTCGACGAGTTGGCCGCGTTCGAAGCGGGCTCCGGCACGGACGAGGGCGACGAGGTGGGGTGCGTTCACGGCCCGCCACCGCTGCTGGGCGGATTCCATGAGCTTGAAGACCATCGCCAGGACGGCAATGAGGGAGCCTGCGCCCCGGGTGACCCTGGTGCGCAGACGGACTGTGGCGAAGATGGACTCGATCGGGTTGATCGTCCGCAGGTGGATCCAGTGTTCGGCGGGGAAAGTCGTAGAACGCCAGCAGCTGGCCTCGTCGTCTGTGATCTTCGTGACGACCATAGGGAACTTCGCGCCGCTGGGTGATCGCCCTGGCCGCGAGGTCGCGTCCTCGGCATTGTAGAGGTCCTGAAGCGCCATGCGGGCGCCGGGCTGGGCCGACTTTGTGCAGCACCTCTGATGCGGGCGGCGGGGAAGACCTCGGCCAGGGCCCTCCAGAAGCCGAGAGCCCCGTCGCCGACCGCCAGCACCGGGGCGCGCATCCCTCGGCGGGCGCAGTCGCGCAGCAGGTCCGCCCATGCCTCGCCCGACTCACGGTAGCCGTCCTTGAGCGCGACCAGCTCCTTGCTGCCGTCGGCGCGCACCCCCACGAGGACGCATGCTCCGGCCTCTTCCAGGCGGACGTTGAGGTGGATGCCGTCGGCCCGCACATACACGTAGTCGACCTCGGCGAGGTCGCGGTCCATGAAGGCGGCGTGGTCGGCCTGCCACTGTTGCGTGAGCCGGTTCACCGTCGCGGGCGAGAGCCCGGCCGAGCTGCCCAGGAACTGCTCCAACGCCGGCACGAAGTCCCCCGACGACACGCCGTGCAGGTCGAGCAGCGGCAGCACCTCAATGATCTTCGGGGACTTGCGGCACCATGGCGCAATGATCTTCGAGGAGAACCGCTTGCGCTCACCGGAGACCTCGTCGACACGACGATCGTTCACCCGCGGCGCCTTCACCTTGACCGGGACAGCCGCGGTGACCACGGAACGGGTCCGGTGGTGACCGTTGCGGACCACCAGGCGCCGGCCGTGTCGTCGGTCTCCGCAGCCAACTCGGCTATGTACTGGTTGACTTCCGCTTCCAGCACGGCGGCGAGCATCCGGCAGGTGCCTTCCCGCACGACCGGACCGAGAGAGCCGTCATCGGTGACTACGCTGAGCACGGGCGCGCCTTCCCGACCCGCGCTGCAAGGCGGGCCTACTCAGAGACCTCCAAAGGATCATGCGGGAAGGTAGCCCTTGGCGTCCGGGCCGAGGCTGATCCACAGGTTCCGAGCATTGCTCCGTGGTCGGCGGCGTCGGCTTGTTGAGGATCCAACGACATACACCGACAGCCGCTGTTCGGCCTGCGCGGCGCGGACCATATCCGGCCGCTTGGCCGCGGCGGCGGCCGCGTCCCTGGCTAGGCGGCGGAGGGCGGCGCCGACGTCAAAGTTCTCGCGGCCGGAGGTGGGGATGCGGGCGTCGGCCCGCAGGTGGTCGCGCATGCGCGAGGCCAGCGTCACGAGCTGCGCAGGCCGACTGCAGACATGGCCCCTCGCCTACCTGCTTCTAGATGCGGCCACATGCTCGGGGACGCACCATGGGAAGTGGGAAGATCCTCGACTACCTCGGGATCACCGATGGCACAGCACCCAGGGCTTCACTGTACGAACCGACCTCCTGCGCAAGAGGCGGGAGCGGCAGTCTGCACGATGTGGGGCGCGTCCCCAGTCGTCAGCTCCCCAAACGGCCACCCAGCAAAAGCAATTGCCTCCTGCCGCGGGCTCACAGAACCTGAGCAGCGGCCGCCTGAATTTGCTGCCGGAGGCAACCGTGACATGGTCATCCAGCCGGGGCATAGGCATTCTGTGCACGGGCGCGTACGGCCAGGCGGCAGCCTCCGTCATGTGGCTGTGCTGAGGACAGCGGCGCCGGTGCTTGTCGCCGTGTTTCTTAGTGCGAGCACGTTTATCGGCGTCGCTCCGTTGACCCATTCGACTGTCTGGTCGGACACAGCTGTTGTGACCGCGAACGCCCAACCAGCGAGCTTCGCGTCGGCAGCGCAGTCTGCGGCGGTGGTGCCTGCACAAGCCGACCCTGAGCCCGCTGACGTGGTGGGGGCGTACTTCAGAGCTATCAACGACGGCGAGTACATAGCCGCCTGGGCACTAGGCGGAAAGAACATCGTCGGGGGGACGTACGACTCCTTCGTACGATCCTTCGCGGATACGGCCCATGATGAGGTGACTATAAACTCCGTCGTCGGTGAACGAGTCGAGGTGGAACTCGACGCGACCCAGACAGATGGTTCGCATCGCTTCTTTGCCGGTACTTACACCGTCCGCGACGGCGTCATCATCGGCGCGGCCATTCACCGTGAATAGCCATGGGGACAGATAAGCGGAAATCAGTGCGCCTGCTCGCTACTCGAGCGTGGGGGCCTTGAGGCCCAAAACCTATGTAACTGATCCTCCCCCAACAGCGCAGTGGTATACCCCCTCGACTAACGGAATATGGATCAGCCTCCGGCGGAGAGGATATTTCCCATGCTGGGAAGCTCAAGGTGGGGCGCCTTCATATCCCTAACCATATTTTGCGTCCTGGTGGGAGCCTTTGCACCGGCAGCAGGTGCAGCTGTTCCTCAGGTAACATCCCAGGCTGTCGATTGGAATAATCGTACGTACAGCCTCACTTGCGATGACGCGGTCGACAGGCCCGTTGAGGTGGCTGTCCGCAACGGTAGAGGGACCGTAAGAGGAAATGACGTCCCCGGTTCGCATTGGGAAGTTCAGGTTCAACACACCGCCCAGGGGCACGTTTCCGGCCTCGGCAATGTGACTGCCGTGCTTTTCTACTGCAGCCCCCAGCCCTCGAATTTCTTTAATCAAGAGTTGCGCATTTACCGTACTGAGGATGGAAGCGAAATTGGACGAACCCCTAGTTTCGAACCGCCTGAGGATGTCTATGGCCCTCCCGAATATAAGCCTGAGTCCGTAGCTATCACTAAGGGCCGCATCGTCGCTGACCTGATGTTTTATGAGCCGGGAGATTCGCACGGGAATCCATCGTCGCCTCGCCATATCACCTGGACGTGGGATGGAAAACGATTCATCACACACGGCTCTGACTCGTCAAAAGGGGGCGAACGGGTTGACCTGAAACGCGAACGTGTCACCGTTAATGGACTGGGCCCGTTGGAACTGGGCATGAGCCACACTCAAGCGGAGCACACAATCCATGCGTCAATCCCCAAAGTAGGCAACCCGGCCTGCGCGGACCTGAGCGTGTCCGGAGGGCCAGACGGATTGCTGTTGCGATTTGTGAATGACAGCCTCGTCGCCGTCTCCGTGTCGAAGCCAGCGCTCTCCATCTTGACTGCATCTGGAATTGGCATTGGCAGCACACGAGTTGACGTAATGCGCACCTACGCCGGAGAGGTCACGAGTACATCCGTGGAAGGCGAACTTGAGGTGCTCGTGTTCGCGCCCACAGCACCACAATTTGCGGGAAAGGTCATCTTGTTCAGTATGAGGGATGGGAAAGTCGATCAGTTCGTCGCCGGGCAGCAGGACTGGGCCCACTTTGCACCTTGTCCGCACTAACTGGAGGACGTCGCGTCGCATGTCCACTTGCCTGCGTTGCCCGGGGACTGAAGAAGGAACGAAGTGATCTCGGGAGGGGATATGTCACCGAGCCGCCCAACGTATCCGGGGCCCACCGAGCGGGCATTCTACTGCTTCCCATCGAAGAGCGGTAGGTAATGGCGTCAGTTGAGTGCAGGCTGTGTAGCCCGACAAAGGACGATGGAGCCTACAGTCCAACTGCAAAGAGTCGCTATTCCGCAGACAGCGCGTATCCGACGTTCCCGTCTCGGTTTGCGATGTCTAAGGGCTTGCAGGTCATCAAGTAGCAGTTCTGGGCTGTCGTCGGCAGCTTCGACGATTCACGGCCGCGTGGACGCTGAAGCATGCGATGCTGATTTCTTCGAACCGGGCTCTGCCTGCAGGGCATCCTGTTCGTCCTCTACAACGACATAGCCTGGCAACTCCTTCCGTCGGAGCTGGGGTTCCGCTTGGGGCAGACCTGCTGGCGCCGTCTGGACAGGTGGCAGAGGGCAGGGGCCTTCGATCAGTAGCACCGGACCCTACTCGCGCGGAGCTGAACTCAGCCGGCGAACTCGACTGGTCGAGGCGTGCGTGGACGGCTCTGGCTCTCACATCCGCGCGAAAAAGGGGGGAGCCGACACCGGTCCGTCGCCGGTTGACCGCCCGGAAAACGGGCAGCAAACACCACCTGATCTGCGACGGACGCGCATCCCGTCATCTCACGCAAGGGCTGCCCGAACATCAAGGGCCTGGGTAAGCTCCGGTACGTCGTCGAGCAGACCTTCGCCCTGCTCCACCACTTCAAACGCCTCGCCATCCGCTGGGAACGCCGCACCGAACTCCACGACGCCTTCGTCTCGTCGCCTGCAGTCTCATCTGCTGGCGGCGGCTCAAGAAGGTAACTGCGTGATACCACGATGGGGAGCATTGACCAAGGCTGCGCATGCCGGGCTACTCAGCGTTGCGTCTGACTCCAGTCCCGCTCCCGCTCTCCCAGTCGCCGGGGGTCGTACGTCCGGTGATGCGAGGTGACGTGGATCAAGACGCGCCGCTTCTCGCAGGTCTTGATCAGGGCATCCCACTCGCCCACGTCGCGGGAACCACGGGAGGACTCCCACAGGATCAAACCTGGGCCGTGAAGCGGCCGGTGCGAAGATCCGATACGAGCCGCGTGAAATCGTCGCGTTCCCTCGTCCTGTAGCGGCTGGCGGAGCGATCGGCGTCCTCATAGGGCTCGTCCAGCTGCCAGCCGTTCACGGAGGCAGCCAGGGCGTTGTCCTGGACCTGCTCCTCGATACTGCTGCCACCCTGGTCCTTGCTAAGGCGACGGTATTCTCTCGCCCGTATGGCGCTCATATGTCCAGTTAACATGCGTACGCCGTCGGCCGACGGCCTTCCCCCCGAAGCGGCCCGAGCTGCTGCCGTACGAGGACCTGGCGTAGGTGGTTCCCGCGGCGGCGCGCGTGACCGGCGGGCTCACGGCGGGGGCGTCGGCACGCTCTTGTAGGTTCCCACGAACCCACCCGTCGCGCCGGCCTGCACGAACCGCCAGTAGAATCCGTCCACGTGACTTCCGCTCCCGCCAAGCCCCGCATCCCGAACGTCCTCGCCGGACGCTACGCCTCCGCCGAGCTCGCCACGCTCTGGTCGCCCGAGCAGAAGGTGAGGCTGGAGCGGCAGCTCTGGCTCGCCGTGCTGCGGGCCCAGAAGGACCTCGGGATCGAGGTGCCGGACGCGGCGCTCGCCGACTACGAGCGTGTGCTCGACACCGTCGACCTGGCCTCCATCGCCGAGCGCGAGAAGGTCACGCGGCACGATGTGAAGGCGCGGATCGAGGAGTTCAACGCCCTCGCCGGGCACGAGCACGTGCACAAGGGCATGACCTCCCGCGACCTCACCGAGAACGTCGAGCAGCTCCAGATCCGCCTCTCGCTGGAGCTGATGCGCGACCGTACGGTGGCCGTCCTGGCGCGGCTGGGCAAGCTGGCCGGCGAGTACGGCGAGCTGGTCATGGCCGGCCGCTCGCACAACGTCGCCGCACAGGCCACCACCCTCGGCAAGCGCTTCGCGACCGCCACCGACGAGCTGCTCGTCGCCTACGGCCGGATCGAGGAGCTGCTGGGCCGCTACCCGCTGCGCGGCATCAAGGGCCCGGTCGGCACCGCGCAGGACATGCTGGACCTGCTGGGCGGGGACGCCGCGAAGCTGGCGGAGCTGGAGCAGCGGATCGCCACGCACCTGGGCTTCTCGCAGGCGTTCACCTCGGTCGGCCAGGTCTACCCCCGCTCGCTGGACTACGAGGTCGTGACAGCGCTGGTACAGGTGGCGGCGGCACCGTCGTCGCTGGCGAAGACGATCCGGCTGATGGCCGGCCACGAGCTGGTCACCGAGGGCTTCAAGCCGGGCCAGGTCGGCTCCTCGGCGATGCCGCACAAGATGAACACCCGCTCCTGCGAGCGCGTCAACGGCCTGATGGTGATCCTGCGCGGCTACGCCTCGATGACCGGTGAGCTGGCGGGCGACCAGTGGAACGAGGGCGACGTGTCCTGCTCGGTGGTGCGCCGGGTCGCGCTGCCGGACGCGTTCTTCGCGCTGGACGGCCTGCTGGAGACGTTCCTGACGGTGCTCGACGAGTTCGGCGCGTTCCCGGCGGTCGTCGCCCGGGAGCTGGACCGCTACCTGCCGTTCCTCGCCACCACCAAGGTGCTGATGGGCGCCGTGCGCGCGGGCGTCGGCCGGGAGCTGGCGCACGAGGCGATCAAGGAGAACGCCGTCGCCTCCGCGCTCGCCATGCGTGAGCAGGGCGCCGAGCGCAACGAGCTGCTCGACAAGCTGGCCGCCGACGCGCGCATCCCGCTGGATCGCGACCAGCTGGACGCGCTGATGGCCGACAAGCTGTCCTTCACCGGTGCCGCGGGCGACCAGGTCGCCGCCGTCGTGGCCCGGGTCGAGGAGATCGTGAAGCAGCACCCCCAGGCCGCGGGCTACACGCCCGGCGCGATCCTCTGACGCGCCGCACCCGATGCCCCGTTTCACGCCCGAGCAGTTGGAGGCCGCCCGCGACCGCGTCGTGCCGGACGTGGTCACGGACGGTCTGCGGGTGCTGTTCTGCGGCATAAACCCCGGCTTGTTGACGGCCGCGACGGGCCACCACTTCGCCCGCCCCGGCAACCGCTTCTGGCCGGTGCTGCACCGCTCCGGCTTCACGCCGCGGCTGCTGAAACCGTCCGAGCAGCAGGAACTGCTGTCGTACGGGCTCGGCATCACCAACGTCGTGGCCAGGCCGACCGCTCGGGCCGACGAGCTGAGCGCCGAGGAGTACCGGGAAGGCGGGCGGCTGCTCGCGCTGAAGGTGGGGCGGCTGCGGCCGCGCTGGCTGGCCGTGGTCGGAGTGACCGCGTACCGCGCCGCGTTCGACGACCGGAAGGCCCGGGTCGGGCCGCAGTCGCGGCTGATCGGGGACACGCGGGTGTGGGTGCTGCCCAATCCGAGCGGGCTGAACGCGCACTGGACGGCCGAGACGATGGCCGAGGAGTTCGCACGGCTGCGGGAGGCCGCCGAGAGCTGATCCCTCACGGCGGGCTCCTCCCCGTTACGGCGGGCTCCTCTCCGTCAGGGCGGGTCCGTTTCCGTTACGGCGGGTCCGTCTCCGTGACCAGGGCCAGCAGCCGGACCCCGCGCGAGGTGTCGCGGTCGGTGACCGCCACGGCGACCCAGCGGCCGGTGCCCTCCACCTCCCACACGTACGCGACGCTCGCGCACGCGCTCAACTCGGCCCACGGCCGGGGTATCTCCTCGCGCTCGCTGCGCAGCAGGACCGTCCGCAGGTTGTAGGGGGGCGTGTCGCCCCAGCGTGAGGCGAGAAGCTCGTAGACGGCGTCCCGGTCCTTCTCGTACTGGTCGATCGTCACCACGCGGAGCGCCGGGTCGTCGTCGCGCGCGGCCTCTAACACCGCGATGTGCCGACCGGGTCCGGAGACGCCGACGTCCGACGGGCCGTGCTCCGCCGGAAAGGGGCGGTAGCACAGCTCGTCGATGAGGGCGATGTGCTGTGCGATGTTCATGCGTCCAGTAAACCCGGCTCCACTGACACTTGGCGGGGCGTCAACCCGTTCCCGCCGTTTCGCGGTCAGGCATCGCGCCGGCGCAGGCTCCACCCTCCGGCCAGCAGCGCGGCCGCCGCCCAGAGCGTGGTCACCGCGAGCCCCGACCAGGGACCGAGGGTGCCGTCGAACGTCTCCCTCAGGACCAGCTGTCCCGCCTTGTCGGGCAGGAAGTCGGCGACGGTGCCCGTCGCGTCGCCGATCACGAACGACACGACGAGGATGAACGGGATCAGCAGGGACAGCGTGGCCACGCCGCTGCGCAGCAGGGCGGCGAGTCCGGCGGCGAACAGGGCCATCAGCATGAGGTAGACACCGCAGCCCACGACGCCGCGCACCTGCTCGCCGGTGCCGAGCCCGTCGGCCGCCGTGCCGAGCCCCGCCCGGCCCACGAGAAGGGCAGCGAGGGCGGTCACCAGCCCCACCAGCAGGGCCGGTACGGCGATGACGGCCGCCTTGGCCGCGAACCACAAGCCGCGCCGCGGAACCGCGGCCAGCGAGAGCCGCAGCGCGCCCGACTGGAACTCCGACGACACGGCCATGGCCCCGAAGGAGACGGCCGCGATCTGCCCCGGCACGACACCGGACAGGGCCATGAACAAAGGGTCGAAGTCAGGATCCGACGTCTCGGAGACACCGGCGATCGCGGAGAACGCCGTGGTCGCGGCGAACAGGGCCAGGAGCGCTCCCGGCAGCGAGCGGAGCGTACGGATCTTCAGCCACTCGGAGCGGAGGACGGGGGCGAGTTCCATGGTCAGGCCTCCTGGGGCTGCGTGGTGAATTCGGCCTCGGCCGACGTGAGGTCGAAGTAGGCCTGTTCCAACGTGCCCTCCTCGGCGGCGAGTTCGAGGACCGGCACACCCGCTTCGGAGGCGATGCGGCCGACGTCGTCCACGCGTGCGTGGGGCACGGTCCAGTGACCGTCCACGTGTTCCACGGCGTCATGGCCGTACCGGGTGAGGGCGCTGCGGAGGGCGGCGGGGTCGGATGTGCGGATGCGGACGCTGGGCTGCACGCGCGCGTGGATGAAGTCCCGCATCGGGGTGTCGGCCAGCAGCCGACCCCTGCCGAGGACGACGAGGTGGTCCGCGAAGGACGCGGTCTCGTTCATCAGATGGCTGGAGACCAGGACGATGCGGCCCTCCCCCGCGAGCCGGCGCAGCAACTGCCGGATCCACACGATGCCCTCGGGGTCGAGCCCGTTGGACGGCTCGTCCAGCATGACCACTTCGGGGTCGCCCAGCAGGGCGGCGGCGATGCCGAGGCGCTGGCGCATGCCCAGGGAGTACGTCCCCACCCGGCGCCGGGACACCGACGCCAGGCCGGTTTCCTCCAGTACCTCGTCGACCCGCCGGTCCGGGATGCGGTTGCTGCTCGCCAGGACACGGAGGTGGTCGCGGGCGGTCCGGGAACCGTGCGCGGCCTGCGCGTCGAGCAGGGCGCCCACATGGTGCAGGGGTTCGCGCAGTGCCGCGTAGGCACGGCCGCCGAGGGTGGCGGAGCCGGCGGTCGGCCGGTCGAGGCCGAGCACCAGCCGCATCGTGGTGGACTTCCCGGCGCCGTTGGGGCCGAGGAAGCCGGTGACGCGGCCGGGCAGGACGCGGAAGGTGAGGCCGTCCACGGCCCGTTTGCCGGCGTACTCCTTGGTGAGGTCCTGGACTTCGATGCTGGTCATGGCAGCAGCGTGGCCGACGGTCCGCGGGGCGGGCCTCCCCCGGCGGTGGAGATCGTCTCCCCCGTGCGGGGGAGGCCCGTTGATGCTCCTATTGCCTGTCAAGCGGCCTGGAGCCAGTCCCTGTAGGCGTGGGTGAGTGCGTCATCGCGCCGGATTCCTCGTTCGAGGGTG
>NZ_JBWKKY010000037.1:0-36080 GCF_056430805.1 Streptomyces sp. NPDC045955 | reverse complement strand
CGCCCGGTTACATTCCGAACCCGGAAGCTAAGCCTTACAGCGCCGATGGTACTGCAGGGGGGACCCTGTGGGAGAGTAGGACGCCGCCGAACAATCTTTGGAAGGACCCCTGGTCACCAGCGTTCAGCTGGGACCAGGGGTCCTTTTTGTTTTTGCACTACGCGCTGGGCACCCGGCCGCGCGAGAATGACTTGCGGTACCGAAGACAGGAGTCACCATGTCCACCAACTCTCCCGACGACCGACCGGAGCGCGACCAGCAGCGACGGGAGGGGGACCGGAGCGACCGCGGCGGTCAGCGCGGGGACCGTGGGGACCGTGGCGGCTTCCGCCGAAACGACCGGAGCGACCGCGGTGAGCGGAGCGACCGCGGCGAACGTGGTGGCTTCCGGCGGGACGACAACCGTGGTGGCGGATACGGCCGGCGTGACGACCGTGACCGAGGGCCGCGCAGGGACGACCGGGATCGTGGTGACCGTGGTGGGTTCCGGCGGGACGACCGCGGTGACCGCCCCTCCTTCCGGCGTGATGACCGCGGAGAGCGTCGGGACGACCGGGACCGTGGCGGATTCCGCCGCGACGACAACCGCGGTGGTGGCTACGGCCGCCGTGACGACAGCCGGCGGGATGACCGACGGGGCGATGACCGCGGGCAGCGCGGTGGTTTCCGGCGGGACGACCGTCGGGACGACAGGCGCGATGACCGCCGTGACGACAGGCGCGAAACCGACCGCGGAGGGTTCCCCCGGCGTGACGACCGGGCCACCGAGCGCCGCGACAACCGGGACCGTAACTTCCGTGGCGACGACCGGGATCGCGGGTCTCGTGGCGACGACCGCGACCGCGGTTTCCGGCGGGACGACCGGGACCGTGGCTTCCGTGGGGACGACCGTGACCGCGACCGCGGTTTCCGGCGTGACGACCGGGATCGCGGCCCTCGAGGCGATGATCGGGACCGTGGCTTCCGGCGGGACGACCGCGGTGGTTTCCGCGGCCGTGACGAGCGCCGTGACGACCGTCGCGGGGACGACCGCGGGGAGCGTGGCGGTTTCCGGCGCGACGACGCCCCTCGGGGCGGGCGGGGCGGCTTCCGTCGGGACGACGGACCTCGAAGCGAGCGTGGCGACCTCCGTCGGGACGACAGCCGCGACACCCGTGGCGACCGCGGCGGTTTCCGTGGACGGGACGACCGCGGGCGTGACGATCGTGGGCGTGGCCCGCGGCGCGACGATCGTGGTGGGCGGCCCGGGGGCTTCCGGGGCCGTGACGACCGGCGCGACGACCGTCGTGACGACCGGCGCGGTGGCGGCCGGTTCCGTGAGGAGCGGGAGCGCGACCGGGAGCCGATCAAGCGGCTGCCGATCCCCGAGGACGTCACGGGCGAAGAGATCGACAAGGACGTACGGCAGGAGCTCCAGAGCCTGCCGAAGACGCTCGCGGAAGATGTCGCGAAGAACCTCGTGATGGTCGCGCGGCTCCTCGACGAGGACCCCGAGGGTGCGTACGGCTACTCCAGGGTGGCGTTGCGGCTGGCGTCGCGGGTCGCCGCCGTGCGGGAGGCCGCCGGGTTCGCCGCGTATGCCACCCAGAAGTACGGCGAGGCGCTGGCCGAGTTCCGGGCCGCCAAGCGGATGACCGGGAACATCGACCTGTGGCCCGTCATGGCCGACTGCGAGCGCGGGCTCGGGCGGCCGGAGAAGGCGCTGGACATGGCCGGGGCAGCCGAGGTGCACAAGCTCGACAAGGCCGGGCAGGTCGAGATGCGACTCGTCGCGGCCGGTGCGCGGCGGGACATGGGGCAGCTGGACGCGGCCATCGTGACGCTGCAGAGCCCGGAGCTGGCCTCCAACTCCGTGCAGCCGTGGACGGCGCGGCTGCGGTACGCCTACGCCGACGCACTGCTGGCGGCCGGGCGGGAGCCCGAGGCGCGGGAGTGGTTCGCGAAGGCCGTGGAGGCCGACCGGGACGGCAGCACGGACGCCTCGGACCGGCTCGCCGAGCTGGACGGGGTGGAGTTCATGGACGCCCTGACCGAGGACGAGGGCGAAGGCGAAGGCGAGGACGAGGCCGTCGGCGAGGGTGAGAACGGCGACGTCGCCGAGGAGAAGAAGGACTGACCTCGTGCAGAAGGGGCGGATTCCGTTCGGGATCCGCCCCTTTCGCCTTTCGTGGGTCGGACGTCAGAGGTCCAGCGCGCGCAACACCAGGCCCGAGGCCGGCTTCGGGCCGAACGACGTCGACTTGCGCGGCATGGTGACGCCCTGCCGGGCCAGGTCCCGGACGACCTCCTCGCGTACCGGGTGCATCAGGACGGCCGTACCGCCGCCGCGTTCCGCCTTCGCGACCGTGGCGGCCGTGTCGTGGATGTAGGTGATGTGTGCGGGGGAATCCTCGGGGATGCGCCAGACGTGGTCGAGGAGCGTGGCGTGCAGGACCGTCGCGTCGAGGGTGCGCCAGGCGGTGGGGCGGTCGGCGGGGATCGTGCGGGCCAGGAGGTCCGGGTCGGGGCGGTCGACGAGGTGGTAGGCGCCGTCGCCGGCCAGGAGGAAGGCGTTGCCCGCACAGGCCGCGTCCGCCAGTGCCTCCAGGGCCTCGGGGAGCGGGACTTCGAGGCGGCGTACGCGGAAATGGCCGTCCAGGGCGGCCACGGCCTCGACGACCGGCAGGTCGTGCAGGAGCCGGTGGATGGCGCGGACGCGGAGGGGGTAACGGGCCGTGTCGACGAGGAGGACCAGGCCGTGGTCCCACGGGCTGGGGGGCGGGTGCTCCGTGCGGAGGCGGCGGTAGGTCGCCCAGCGGTGGTGGCCGTCGGCGATGAGGGCCTGGTGACGGGCCAGGTCGTTCTGGATCGTCGTCAGGTCGGCGGGGGCGGTGACCGACCACAGGCGGTGGCTGAAGCCGTCCTCCGTGGTGGTCGCGAGGAGCGGTGGCTGCTCGGCGGTCCGCTCGATCAGGTCAGCCGTGGCGGCCGTCGAGTCGTCGCCGCGGTAGGTCAGCAGAAGAGGTTCGAGGTTCGCGGAGGTGGCCCGCATCAGGGCCGCGCGGTCGGCGACGATGTGCGGCATGACGTCCTCGTGCGGCAGCACCACCCGCTCGTCCGGGTCCGACACGCGCAGGGCACCGATGACGCCGCGTTGCAGCATGCCGTTGCCGTCCCGCTGCTCGTAGACGTAGAGGCAGGGTTCCGGATCCGCGGTCAGGACGCCCTCGGACAGCCAGCGGCGCAGGGTCTGCGCGGCCTGGTCGTTGCGGGCGCCGGGAGTGTCGGCCTGGGGGAGGATCAGACGGACGATGTTGTACGGATCGGCGGACTGGAGGTGATGCACTCCGTCGGGGCGGACCACGACGTCGTACGGCGGGGACGTCACTGCGGCCAGACTGCCGACCCGGTCGGGGTCGTAGCGAAGGCCTCGGAACGGGGTGAGTTCCAGGCCTCGGCGCTTCGTTGCTTCCGAGTGACCTGCTGTGTTCATCCCGGCATCGTACGGGTGTCAGTGGCATGGGGGATGATCGGGGGAAAAGCCGTCGAACGAGGAGCGATGCGGGATGAGCCGGAGCGTCAGGACGAGGCCCGAGGGCAGTGGGCGCGCCCTCAGCGAGGCGTACGACACGGCGCTGCTCGACCTGGACGGTGTGGTGTACGCGGGCGGGAGCGCGATCGCGCACGCCGTCGAGTCGCTGGCCACGGCCCGGTCGGGCGGGATGCGCCTGGCGTACGTCACCAACAACGCGCTGCGGACGCCGGACACGGTGGCCGGGCATCTGACCGAACTCGGCATACCGACGGGCGCGGACGATGTCATCACCTCGGCGCAGGCGGTCGCCCGGTTGATCAGCGAGCAGGTGCCGCAGGGCGCCCGCGTGCTGGTGATCGGCGGTGAGGGGCTGCGAGTGGCGCTGCGCGAGCGCGGGCTCGTGCCGGTGGAGTCGGCGGACGATGATCCGGCGGCCGTGGTGCAGGGGTACGGCGGTCCCGAGCTGCCGTGGGGCCGTTTCGCGGAGGCCAGTTACGCGGTCGCGCGCGGTGTGCCCTGGTTCGCCTCGAACACCGACCTGACGATTCCGAGCGGGCGCGGGATCGCCCCGGGCAATGGCGCGGCGGTGGAGGTCGTGCGGATCGCCACGGGTGCCGAGCCGCAGGTCGCGGGCAAGCCGCTGCCGCCGATGCACCGGGAGACCATCCTGCGGACGGGGGCCGAGCGGCCGCTGGTGGTGGGGGACCGGCTGGACACGGACATCGAGGGCGCGTTCAACGGGGAGGTCGACTCGCTGCTCGTCCTGACCGGGGTGACGGACGGCGCGCAGCTGCTGGCGGCGCCGCCGCAGCACCGGCCGACGTATGTGGACGCCGATCTGCGCGGGATGCTCAGCGGCCAGCCGGAAGTCGTGGAGGCGGGGGACGGCGGGTTCCGCTGCGGTGGCTGGACGGCGACGGCCGGTACGGACCGGCTGGAGCTCGACGGGGACGGCGAGGCGATGGACGGGCTGCGCGCGTTGTGCGCCGCGGCGTGGACGGCCGCCGGTGAGGGGGTGTGCGAGCTGGACGGGGAGAAGTCGCTGGCGAAGCTGGGCCTTTGAGTGCCCATCGGGTCCGCGGTTCAGAGCGCCGGCCGGGTTCCCGCCTCCGGTCCGGGTTGGATCCGCGGTGCGCGGGCACGCTCCGGTCGGGTGTCCGTGGCGGCGGCCGGGCTTCGGATCGAGATCGGATGGCAGGGTAGGCTAACCTAACCTGCGTGTTGGTCGACAGTCCCCCCGAACAGCGCGCGGAGACCGCCCCCGCGCCCCCGACCCGACGGGCGATACGGGCCTTCGGGCTCCTCCTGGCCGCCGTGATCCTGGTGCTCGTCGCGCTGGCGAGTATCGCGATCGGAGCGAAAGAGCTGTCCCTCGGGCAGGTCTGGCACGGCCTGTTCGAGGACTCGGGGACGTACGGCGACGTCGTCGTCGCGGAGCGGCTGTCGCGGACCGTGCTCGGACTGCTCGCCGGCGCCGCCCTCGGCCTGGCCGGAGCGGTTCTCCAGGCGCTCACGCGCAACCCGCTGGCCGATCCCGGGCTGCTCGGCATCAATGCGGGAGCGTCCGCCGCGGTCGTCACGGCCATCACGTACCTCGGGGTCACCTCGCTCAGCGGCTACGTCTGGTTCGCGTTCTTCGGCGCGGCCGCGGTCGGGGCGCTGGTGTGGTTCCTCGGCGGCAGCCGGGGTGCGACGCCGGTGCGGCTCGCGCTCGCCGGTACGGCGATCAGCGCCGCGCTCTACGGCTATCTCCAGGCCGTGATGATCATGGACGACGCGGCGCTCGGCAAGATGCGGTTCTGGACGGTCGGTTCGCTGTCCTCGGCGAGTGAGTCGACCATCCGGCAGGTCCTGCCGTTCCTGCTGGCCGGCGTGGTCCTGGCGCTGGCGTTGTCCCGGCCGCTGAACGCCATGGCCATGGGCGACGACACCGCCAAGGCGCTCGGCGCCAACCTGAACCGGACGCGGGCGCTGTCCATGCTGGCCGCGACGGTGCTGTGCGGGGCGGCGACCGCGGCCTGCGGGCCGATCGTGTTCGTCGGGCTGATGGTGCCGCACGTCGTGCGTTCCTTCACCGGGCCCGACCTGCGCTGGATCCTGCCGTACGCGGCGATCCTGTCGCCGGTGCTGCTGCTCGGCGCCGACGTCATCGGCCGGATCGTGGCCCGGCCCGCGGAACTGCAGGTGGGCATCGTCACCGCGATCCTCGGCGGACCGGTGTTCATCTATCTCGTACGACGGCGGAGGACGGCGCAGCTGTGAAGACCACCAACCGTGCCGTGCGGACCCCGGGCGGGCTCTCCGTGCGCCTGGACGTGCGGGCCTTGACCGTCGTGCTCCTGCTGCTGGTCGCGGCGCTCACGGCGAGTGTCGTGCTCATCGGCACCGGCGACTTCCCGATCCCGGCCGCCGACGTGCTGCGGACGCTGTTCGGCGAGGGCAACGCGGGCCAGGAGTTCATCGTCAACGAACTGCGGCTGCCGCGGGTCCTGGTCGGGCTGCTGGTCGGCGCCTCGCTCGGGCTCGGCGGCGCGCTGTTCCAGTCCATCTCCCGCAATCCGCTGGGCAGTCCGGACGTGCTGGGCCTCGGGCAGGGGGCGACGGCCGGCGCGCTCACCGTGATCGTGCTGTTCTCCGGAAGCGCGAACCAGGTCGCGGCCGGCGCACTGGTGGGCGGCCTGGTGACCGGCCTGGCCATCTACGTGCTCGCCTGGAAGCGGGGCGTGCACGGATACCGGCTGGTGCTGGTCGGCATCGGCGTCTCCGCGATCGTCACGGCGGTCAACGGCTATCTGCTCACCAAGTCCGACATCGTGGACGCGGCCCGCGCGGTCGTGTGGATGACCGGATCCCTCGACGGCCGTGACTGGGCCCAGGTCTGGCCGCTGCTGGGGCTGTGCGCCGTGCTCGTGCCGCTGGTCCTGTGCAACGCGCGCGGGCTGCGGATGATGGAGATGGGCGACGACGTGTCGTACGCCCTCGGGGTGCGGGTCGAGCGGGTACGGCTGCTGCTGATGGTGGCGGCCGTGCTGCTGACCGCGTCCGCGACCGCCGCCGCCGGTCCGGTCAGCTTCGTCGCGCTCACCGCGCCGCAGCTGGCCCGGCGCCTGACCCGGGCGCCCGGCCCGAACCTGCTGGCCTCCCTGTGCATGGGCGCCGCCCTGCTGGTCATCGCCGACTGGCTCTCGCAGCGGGCGTTCGGCGCCGAGCAGTTGCCCGTGGGCGTGGTCACCGGCGTGCTCGGCGGTGCCTACCTGCTGTGGCTGCTGGTCACCGAACGCAAGGCGGGCCGGATATGAGCAAGAACCGAAGGAGCACCGTGAACCGTCTGTCCGCCGAGAACGTCACCCTCGCCTACGACCAGCGGGTGATCGCCGAGCACCTGTCGGTGGAGATACCCGACAACTCCTTCACCGTGATCGTCGGCCCCAACGCGTGCGGCAAGTCGACGCTCCTGCGGGCGCTGTCGCGGATGCTCAAACCCAGCGACGGCCGGGTACTGCTCGACGGACAGGTCATCCAGTCGATGCCCGCGAAGAAGGTCGCGCGCACGCTCGGTCTGCTGCCCCAGTCGTCCATCGCGCCCGACGGCATCACCGTCGGTGACCTGGTGGGCCGCGGCCGCTACCCGCACCAGGGCATCCTGCGCCAGTGGTCGGCCGAGGACGAGCGGGTCGTCCAGGAGTCGATGCGGCAGACCGGCGTCGCCGAGCTGGCCGAGCGCTACGTCGACGAACTGTCGGGCGGTCAGCGCCAGCGCGTGTGGATCGCCATGGCGCTCGCCCAGCAGACGCCACTGCTGCTGCTCGACGAGCCGACGACGTTCCTGGACATCCAGCACCAGATCGACGTCCTGGACCTGTGCGCGGAGCTCCATGAGGAGCAGGGGCGCACGCTCGTCGCCGTGCTGCACGACCTGAACCACGCCGCCCGCTACGCCACGCACCTCATCGCCCTGCGCGAGGGCCGGATCATCGCCGAGGGCGCGCCGAAGGACATCGTCACGGCCGAGCTGGTCGATGAGGTCTTCGGGCTGCGCTGCCAGGTGATCGACGACCCGGAGACGGGCACGCCGCTGGTCGTGCCGGCGGCGCGGAAGGCGCGCGTCGGGGCGGCGGCCGGGGCGGGGACCGGGGCCGGGAAGGCGGTCGCTACAGAAGCTTCCTGAGCTGGAGCAGATCGCGCACGCCCGCGGACAGCTTCACCCGGCCCGAGCCCCAGGCCTTGGCGAAGCTCAGCTCGCCGTCGACCAGGGCGACCAGGTCATCACCGGTCATGGCCAGCCTGATCTCGGCCTTGTCGGGCGGCGGCCCCTGGACCGTGTCGCGCACGACGATCCGCCCGCCCTGCATACGGCCGACGAAGGTGACGTCCAGGTCCGTGATGTGGCAGCTCACCGAACGGTCCAGGGCCGCGGCGTCGCGGACGTCCCCTTCGGCGCGCTGCATGTTGTCGGAGAGCTTGTCGAGTGCGCTGCGGCACTCCTCGATCGTGGCCATCGCGGTCGACGGTACCGCAGCGGTTCGCGGTAGCGTCGGGGCATGGACGACGCAGTTCCCGAGACCCCGGCGGTGGCGCAGGACGAGCCCGCTCCCGATCGCGGGTACGACCCCGCTTCTCCCGCCCCGCTGAACGTGCCCCGCACCCCCACGGGCGACGCCGGCGTGGACGCGGCCCTGGACCGGCTCGGCGACGCGGACCACCTGGCCACGGACGGACATCTCGAGGTGTACGAGGATGTACACCGGGGGCTGCGCGACGCGCTCACCGCGCTCGACGCCCGCCCGGGACCCCCGGTTCCCCGTCACCCGACCACCGCCCCTCAACGAGACCCTTCGGGTCACCCCTCTTGATCGCAGCACGGACCTAGGAGCTGAACCGAACGTGGCAGGAGTCGCACGCCGCCGTCTCGACGCGGAGCTGGTCCGCCGGAAGCTCGCGCGCTCGCGTGAGCATGCCGGCCAGCTGATCGCCGCCGGGCGGGTCTCCGTCGGCAAGACCGTCGCGACCAAACCCGCCACGCAGGTGGAGACCGCGGCCGCGATCGTCGTCGCGGCCGACGCGAACGATCCCGACTACGTGTCGCGCGGCGGTCACAAGCTCGCCGGAGCGCTGACGGCGTTCCTGCCGCAGGGCCTGGTCGTCGAGGGGCGCAGGGCGCTCGACGCCGGCGCGTCCACCGGCGGCTTCACCGACGTCCTGCTGCGGGCGGGCGCCGCCCATGTCGTCGCCGTGGACGTCGGATACGGACAACTCGCCTGGTCTCTTCAGAACGATGAACGCGTCACCGTCAAGGACCGTACGAACGTTCGCGAATTGACACTTGAAGAGATCGATGGGGAGCCTGTGGATCTTGTCGTGGGGGATCTGTCCTTCATCCCGCTCGGGCTGGTCCTGCCAGCCCTGGTGCGGTGCGTGAAGCCGGACGCGGACCTGGTGATGATGGTCAAGCCGCAGTTCGAGGTGGGGAAGGAGCGGCTGGGCAGCGGAGGAGTCGTGCGCAGCCCCCAGCTGCGGGCCGAAGCGGTGACGGGGGTGGCCGAGAAGGCCTGGGGGCTGGGGCTCGGGGTGAAGGGCGTGACGGCCAGTCCGCTGCCCGGGCCGTCGGGGAATGTCGAATACTTTCTGTGGCTGCGGGCCGGGGCACCGGAACTGGACCCGGCCGATGTCGACCGTGCAGTGGCGGAGGGGCCGCGTTGACCGAGAACCGAGCTCGTACTGTTTTCCTGCTCGCCCACACGGGGCGGCCCGCCGCCGTGCGCAGTGCCGAGCTCGTCGTGAAGGGGCTGCTGCGCTCGGGCCTCGGCGTGCGCGTCCTGGAGGCCGAGGCGTGCGACCTGCCGCTGCCGGACGAGGTGGAGCTGGTCAAGGAGGCCACTCCGCAGTGCCTCGACGGGTGCGAGCTGCTCATCGTGCTGGGCGGTGACGGCACGCTGCTGCGCGGTGCGGAGTTCGCGCGGGCGTCGGGCGTGCCGATGCTCGGCGTCAACCTCGGCCGGGTCGGCTTCCTCGCGGAGGCCGAGCGGGACGACCTCGACAAGGTCGTCGACCGGGTGGTGAGCAAGGCGTACGAGGTCGAGGAGCGGATGACCGTCGACGTCGTGGTGCACCGCAACGGGGACATCGTGCACACGGACTGGGCGCTGAACGAGGCGGCCGTGCAGAAGGTGTCCGCCGAGCGGATGCTGGAGGTCGTCCTGGAGATCGACGGGCGGCCGGTGACGGGGTTCGGCTGTGACGGGATCGTGTGTGCGACGCCCACGGGGTCGACGGCGTACGCGTTCTCCGCGGGCGGTCCCGTGGTGTGGCCGGAGGTCGAGGCCTTGTTGATGGTGCCGATCAGCGCGCACGCGTTGTTCGCGAAGCCGTTGGTGACATCGCCGGATTCTGTGTTGGCTGTGGAGGTTCTGCCACACATTCCGCCGGGTGTGCTGTGGTGTGACGGGCGGCGGACGGTGGAGTTGCCGCCGGGGGCCCGGGTCGAGGTGCGGCGGGGGGCTGTGCCGGTGCGGCTGGCTCGGCTGCATCATGCTTCGTTCACGGATCGGCTGGTGGCGAAGTTCGCTCTGCCCGTTTCCGGGTGGCGGGGGGCTCCTCACTAGCCGTTTGTGGGGGGTGGTTTCCCGTCGCCGGCGGGTGCGGGTGGTTTGTGGTTGTCCGCACAGCTCCCCGCGCCCCTTCGGGCCGGTCCACCCGCGTGGGTGACAAGGGCAGGCCAGTCGCAATCCTCGGCTCGGACCTCGTAAGGTCGTGTCCGTGTTGGAGGAGATGCGGATACGGTCGCTCGGTGTGATCGACGACGCCGTGGTCGAGCTGTCGCCCGGGTTCACCGCGGTCACCGGTGAGACGGGGGCGGGCAAGACCATGGTGGTCACCAGCCTCGGGCTGCTGCTGGGCGGGCGCGCGGACCCGGCGCTCGTGCGGATCGGGGCCGGGAAGGCGGTCGTGGAGGGGCGGATCACCGTCCCCGACGACGCCACGGCCGCCGTACGCGCCGAGGAGGCCGGGGCCGAGCTCGACGACGGGGCGCTGCTGATCAGCCGTACCGTTTCCGCCGAGGGGCGCTCACGGGCGCACCTGGGCGGGCGCAGTGTGCCCGTGGGGGTGCTCGCCGAGCTCGCCGACGAACTGGTGGCCGTGCACGGGCAGACCGACCAGCAGGGGCTGCTCAAGCTGTCCCGGCAGCGGCAGGCGCTCGACCGGTACGCGGGCGACGCGGTCGCCGTGCCGCTGGCCAAGTACGGCGAGGCGTACAAGCGGCTGCGGGCCGTCTCCGCCGAGCTCGACGAGATCACCACACGCGCGCGGGAACGGGCCCAGGAGGCCGACATGCTGCGCTACGGGCTCGACGAGATCGCCGCGGTCGAGCCCCGGGCCGGTGAGGACGTGGAGCTGGCCGAGGAGGCCGAGCGGCTCGGGCACGCCGAGGCGCTGGCGTCCGCCGCCGCGGTCGCGCACGCCGCGCTCGCGGGCAACCCGGAGGACCCGGAAGGCGTCGACGCCGGGACGCTCGTCGCGGGCGCGCAGCGGGCCCTGGACGCCGTACGGTCGCACGACCCGGCGCTGGCCGCGCTCGCCGACCGCATCGGGGAGATCGGGATCCTGCTGCGCGACGCGGCCGGGGACCTGGCCGGGTACGCCGACGATCTGGACGCCGATCCGCTGCGGCTGGCGGCCGTCGAGGAGCGGCGGGCCGCGCTGACCGGGCTGACGCGGAAGTACGGCGAGGACATCGCCGCCGTGCTGGCCTGGGCGGAGCGGAGTGCCGCGCGGCTGACCGAACTCGACGGCGACGACGAGCGGATCGGGGAACTGACCGCGGAGCGGGACGCGCTGCGGGCCGAACTGGGCGGGCTCGCACAGGCGTTGACGGACGCGCGGACGGAGGCCGCCGATCGGTTCGCGGCTGCCGTGACCGCCGAGCTGGCCTCGCTGGCCATGCCGCACGCGCGGGTGTCCTTCGACATCCGGCAGACCGAGGACCCCGACGGCGTCGAGGTCGGCGGCCGTCCGGTCGCGTACGGGCCCGCGGGTGTCGACGAGGTCGAGCTGCTGCTGGCCCCGCACCCGGGCGCGCCGGCACGGCCGATTGCCAAGGGGGCGTCCGGCGGTGAGCTGTCCCGCGTGATGCTGGCCGTGGAGGTCGTGTTCGCGGGGACGGATCCCGTGCCGACGTACCTCTTCGACGAGGTCGACGCCGGTGTCGGCGGCAAGGCGGCGGTCGAGATCGGCCGGCGGCTCGCACGCCTGGCGAAGACCGCGCAGGTCGTCGTCGTGACCCATCTCCCGCAGGTCGCCGCCTTCGCGGACCGGCAGCTGCTGGTCGAGAAGACGAACGACGGGTCGGTCACCCGTTCCGGTGTGAAGGTGCTGGAAGGGGAGGAGCGGGTCCGGGAGCTGTCCCGGATGCTCGCCGGCCAGGAGGACTCGGAGACGGCCCGGGCGCACGCGGAGGAGCTGCTGGCGACGGCTCGGGCGGATCTGTAGCGAGGCAGCGGATCTGTACGGGAGGAGCGGACGCCCAGTTGACGGGAGATGCGCCGATCTTCACTCGTGTGGGTGACCCGGCCCGGCGCGTCTCCCCGATGCCGCGCCCCACGGTCGCGCCGCCGGGCTCCGTGCGGTCCCTGAACCCGTATATGTCCTGGCATCCTTGGCGGAGTACGCGTGGGAATCCTGCGCGGTGACCCCCGACCCGAACCAGGAGCCCGGCCACGTGACCCCCGTGAGCAGCCACTCACCGCATGGCCAGTCGCCGTTGCGCACCGTGCAGGTGCTGGGCGGAGGCAATGCGGCCAGCAGTGCGCATGTGCGCTCCCTGGCCGCGGGGCTCGTCGCGCGAGGCGTGAAGGTCACGGTGTGCGCCCCCTATGAGGCGGACCGCGCCTATGACTTCAGCGGTGTCGGGGCCGACCATGTGCATGTGCCGCGCAGCAGTGACCCGGTGTCGGTGGCGGCCCTGCGGGCGGCCTGTGCCGACGCCGATCTGGTGCACGCGCACGGGCTGCACGCCTCGTTCCGTACCGTGCTCGCACTCAGCGGGCGGCGGGTGCGGACCCCGCTCGTCGTCACGTGGCACGACCGGGCGCACGCCGACGGGGCCCGCGCCCATCTGCTGCGCGTCCTGGAGCGGCGGGTCGTGAGGGCCGCCACCGTCGTGCTGGGGACGACCTCGGCCCTCGTGGACCGGGCACGGCGGACCGGCGCGCGGGACGCGCGGCTCGCGGCCGTCGCGCTGCCCGGCCCCCGCAGGCCCGTGGAGCCCGACCACCCCGACCCGCTGCGGCCCAAGGTGCGCGCCGAACTCGGCGCCATAGGACGGCCGTTGCTGATCGCCGTCGGCTCCCTGGAGCGGCACCGCGGATACGACGTGCTGCTGGACGCCGCGCGCACCTGGCGCCGGCTCGATCCCGTGCCCCTGGTCGTGATCGCGGGCGAAGGCCCGCTGCGAGGTGAACTCCAGGAGCGGATCGAGAACGAGGGGCTGCCCGTACGGCTCATCGGGCGGCGCGAGGACATCACCGACCTGATCGCCGCCGCCGACCTCGCCCTGCTGCCGAGCCGGCGGGAGGAAGCGCGCTCCGTCCTCGCCCAGGAGGCCCTCCACGCGCGCGTGCCGCTCGTCGCGACCGACGTCGGCGGCATCCCGGAACTCGTCGGCGACGCGGCCGAACTCGTCCCGCGCGGCGACGCGGAGGCGCTCGCCGGCACCGTCGTACGCCTGCTCGGCGACCCCGAGCGCCGGGAGCTGCTGAAGGCCAAGGGCGCGCGGCAGGCGGCGACCTGGCCGAGCGAGGACGAGACGGTCGCCCAAGTGCTCAGCGTGTACGACGAGTTGACCCAGCCCCGGCCCCTCGCCTAGGGCCTGTTGCGAAAGTGGCCTCGTCGCCCGGAGGGCGGCCGCGCGGCGTCCGGTGCGTGCTCTGGGGGTCCCCCCGGCCGAAGGCTGGGGGGAGTGCCGCCCGGAAGCCCTCGTGCTGGGCGTACTCGGGCTTTCGGGCGGTGCGGCGAGTGGGGGCACCTCCCACGCCCTCAAGGCAGTGGGGGAGCGTGCCGGGCGTCGCGCGGCAGAGGGCACTTTCGCAACAGGCCCTAGAGCACACCGGGTCTCAGGGAACGTGTCTGCGGGCCCGCAGGGCCAGGCTCAGGGCCAGTACCGTCTGCGGGTCGTCGAGGTCCGTGCCCAGCAACTCCCCGATGCGCGCCAGGCGGTTGTACAGGGTCTGCCGGTTGAGGTGCAGCTCCCGGGCCGTCTCCGCCTTGCGTCCTGCGTGGGCGAGGTAGGTCGACAGAGTGGGCAGCAGCGGCGGCCGGGAGCGCCGGTCGTGCTCCAGGAGCGGACCGAGGGCCCGGTCGACGAAGGCGGCCAGGTCCGGATGGTCGCGCAGCCGCCACAGCAGCAGGTCGATGTCCAGACGGCGGGCGTCGTACCAGGGCCGGTCCGGCAGGCCCTGGGCCGCCGTGGCCGTCTCGGCCGCGTGCCGCAGGCCCGACGCCGCGGCCGTCCAACCGCCCGCGACCCCCACGACCACCACCGGCGGCTGCCCGCCCGGCCGCAGCATCCCGGCCCGGCCGGCCCCGGCCCGCAGCGCCGCCGCGACCCGTTCCGCCACCGTCGCCCGCTCCGGCTCCGCGCGCAGCCCCAGCAGCACCAGCACCCGGCCCTCCACCGGCCGCACCCCGAGCAGCACCGGCACGCCCACCGAGGCCAGTTCCTCGGAGACCGCCCGGGCCAGCACGGCCCAGCCTCCGCCCGGCGACAGGGCGTCCCCGAGCCGCATGACGACCGGCAGCAGCGGGCCGTCGCCCGGCCGGAAGCCCAGCACGCGGGCCTGCGCCGGAGCGTCCTGCGCCGTGACCCGGCCCTCGGCGAGGTCCGTGAGGAAGTCGCCGCGCCCGCGCGCCGCCAGCTCCTCCTCCTGCCGCGCCTGCATCAGCACCACGGCCAGGATGCCCGCGGCGCGCTCCGCCGCCATCCGGTGCACCGGCGCCAGGGGGGCCCGTACGGGCAGCAGCACGAGCCGCGCGCGGACGCCCCCGCTGCCGGGCCCGCCGCCCGGCACGTCCACCAGGACCGAGCCCGCGAGCGGCGGCTCGTCCTTGTGCTGGCCGCGCAGCCCCTCCCACACCTGGAGCGGGTCCGCGCCCTCGGGACCCGCTCCGGCGGCGTACAGCAACTGCCCGTCCGCCGTCTCCAGGAAGACGGGATTGCCGCCGAAATCGGCCAGGATGCCGAGCACTTGAGGTACCCCACCGCCGCCCAGCAGGGCCTCCGTGCACCGCCGGTGCACCTCCTCGGCCCGCTGGAGCAGTGCGTAATGGCCGTTGACGATCTCGGTGTGGATCTCCTCCGTGACCGTGACGAACGGCACCTCGCGGTGCAGCTGGACGAGCGGCAGCCCGGCCGAGCGGGCCGTGTCGACGAGGGCGGCGGGCAGCCGCGTGAAGCGCGGGCCGAGCTCCACGACCAGGGCGGTGATGCCGCGCTCGGCCAGCGTGCGCACGAACGCCCGCTGTTCGGCAGGGCGGGTGCCGAGGCCGTAGCCCGTGGTCAGCAGCAGCTCGCCGCCCTTGAGCAGCGAGGCGATGTGCGGCACTTCACCGGCGTGCACCCAGCGCACGGTCCGCCCCAGCCGGTCGGCGCCCGCCAGCACCTCGGGCAGCCCGCTGCGCAGCCCCGGCAGCTCCAGTGCCCGCTGCACGGTGATCCCGGCGCCCTGGGTGCCGTAGCCGTTGTCCGTCGAGCCGTCCATGAGCCGGACGCTACCCGCGCGGATGCCTGTCGGACATCTCAGGGAGGACCGAGCCCGGATTACGCCGGAGGCGACCGGGTACGGGCGCGGGCATGGACATCAGCGTGGTCGCCGTGGGGCGCGAGGACGACAGTCCGGTCGAGGAGCCGTTGCGGGTGGCGGTGCTCGCCGACCGGCTCGGGTACCGGGAGGTGTGGGCGGGCGAGGGACCGACGTGGGACTCGTTCGTCCTGGCGACGGCGATCGGCGCGGCCACCGGGCAGGCGACCCTGACGGCCGGTCCCGTGCCGGTGTCGGTGCGCGACCCGCTCACCATCGTGCGGGGCGCCGCGTCCACCGCGGCCGTCACCGGCCGGCCCGTCGGCGTGGCCCTGGGCACCTCCAGCAAGCGGGTCGTCGAGGGCGTGCACGGCCGGCCGCGGACCCGGCCCGCCGCCGCGCTGGCGGAGTCGGCGGCGGCCGTGCGCGCGCTGATGGACAGCCGGCCGGGCGAGCCCATCGTGCCCGGCAGCGGCTTCCCGCGCCGGCTGCCGCCGCCCGGAGGTCTGCTCACCGTCGCGGCGTTCGGGGAGCGCGCGGTCGCCGCGGCCGTCGAGCACGCCGACCGGATGCTGCTCGACATCGTCTCCCCCGAGCAGGTCCGCATGCTGCGGGCCCGGATGCTCGCCGCCGCCGAACGGGCAGGGCGTACGCCGCCGCGGCTGGCCGCCTGGCTGCCCGCCGCCGTGGACCCGGAGCCGGAGACGCTCACGCAGGTCCTGCGCAGTGTCGTCGGCTATCTCGCCGTGCCGGGCTACAGCGACATGTTCGTCGAGGCGGGGTTCGCCGAGGTCGTCGAACTGGCCGCCAAGGGAGCCGACCCGGACACCCTGCTGCGGGCCCTGCCGCCCCAGGCCGCGGACACGGTCGCCCTCGTCGGCGACGCCGGCAGCGTCCGCGCCCGCATGGAGGCCTATGCCGAGGCCGGCCTCGACGAGATCGCCCTCGTCCCCGCCACGGCGGGCGACCCGGCGGGGGAGCGGACCCTCACGGCCCTCAGGCCGGGGTGATGTCCGGTTCCAGCCTGGGTGACCGGGACCGGCCGGGCCCGCTCAGCCGCCGTAGGCGCCGGAAGCCGTCAGACGCAGTGCCGTGTCGATCAGCGGCACGTGGCTGAACGCCTGCGGGAAGTTGCCCACCTGGCGCTGGAGGTGCGGATCCCACTCCTCCGCCAGCAGGCCGAGGTCGTTGCGCAGCGACAGCAGCTTCTCGAACAGCTTGCGGGCCTCGTCCACGCGGCCGATCATCGCCAGGTCGTCGGCCATCCAGAACGAGCAGGCGAGGAACGCGCCCTCGTCGCCGGGCAGGCCGTCGACGCCCTCGTTGTCGCCCTGCGTCGGGTAGCGCAGGATGAAGCCGTCCGGCGTGGACAGCTCCCGCTGGATCGCCTCGATGGTGCCGATGACCCGCTTGTCGTCCGGCGGCAGGAAGCCCATCTGCGGAATCAGCAGCAGCGACGCGTCCAGTTCCTTCGAGCCGTACGACTGCGTGAAGGTGTTGCGTTCCTTGTCGTAGCCCTTCTCGCAGACATCACGGTGGATGTCGTCGCGCAGTTCCTTCCACCGCTCCAGCGGGCCGTCCGCGTCGCCGGACTCGATCAGCTTGATCGTGCGGTCGACGGCGACCCAGGCCATCACCTTGGAGTGCACGAAGTGGCGGCGCGGGCCGCGCACCTCCCAGATGCCCTCGTCCGGGTTCTGCCAGTGGTCCTCCAGGTAGCGGATCAGCTTCAGCTGGAGAAGGGAGGCGTAGTCGTTGCGCGCCAGGCCCGTCATGTGAGCCAGGTGCAGGGCCTCGGTGACCTCGCCGTAGACGTCCAGCTGGAGCTGGTGCGCGGCGCCGTTTCCGACCCGGACCGGGGTGGAGTTCTCGAAGCCCGGCAGCCAGTCCAGCTCCGCCTCGCCGAGCTCGCGCTCACCGGCGATGCCGTACATGATCTGGAGGTTCTCAGGGTCGCCGGCCACGGCCCGCAGCAGCCACTCGCGCCAGGCGCGGGCCTCCTCGCGGTAGCCGGTGCGCAGTAGCGAGGACAGCGTGATCGCCGCGTCGCGCAGCCATGTGTAGCGGTAGTCCCAGTTGCGGACCCCGCCGATGTCCTCCGGCAGGGAGGTGGTCGGCGCGGCGACGATGCCGCCGGTCGGGGCGTACGTCAGGGCCTTCAGCGTGATCAGTGAGCGCACCACGGCCTCCCGGTAGGGGCCGTGGTACGTGCAGTGGTCGACCCACTCGCGCCAGAAGTCCTCCGTCGCCTCCAGCGACTGCTCCGGCTCGGGCAGCGGCGGCGGCTCCTTGTGCGAGGGCTGCCAGGAGATCGTGAACGCGATCCGGTCACCCGGCGCGACGGTGAAATCCGCGTACGTCGTCAGGGACTTGCCGTACGTCTCGGCGGATGTGTCGAACCACACGGAGTCGGGGCCCGCCACGGCCACTGTGCGCCCGTCGTGCTTGTGCACCCACGGCACCACCCGGCCGTAGGAGAACCGCATCCGCAGCGCCGAGCGCATCGGCACGCGGCCCGAGACGCCCTCCACGATCCGGATCAGCTGCGGGGCGCCGTCACGCGGCGGCATGAAATCGGTCACCCGGACCGTGCCCCGCTGGGTGTCCCACTCGGATTCCAGGATCAGCGAGTCACCGCGGTAGCTGCGCCGGGCCGCGGTGGGCGGCTGCTGGTCGGAGGCGTACGCCGGTCCGAGCCGCCAGAAACCGTGTTCCTCGGTGCCCAGCAGGCCGGCGAAGATGGCGTGCGAGTCGAAGCGGGGCAGGCACAGCCAGTCCACTGTGCCGTCCCGGCAGACCAGGGCAGCGGTCTGCATGTCTCCGATGAGTGCGTAGTCTTCGATGCGCCCGGCCACGTGCAACTCCAGTCGAACGGCCACGTCACCCCGCAAGGGGGCTGTCGCTAGTGCGGTCAAGGGGATTTTCAGCAAGTCTTGCAATGCATCGTTGAGCGATGAAGCAAAACAGGTCGCTTGCCGTGATGCAAAGCGCCAATTGTTGCTCAACGAACTGACGAGCTCACGTTGTTCCGGTACTTACGGGCGGGGGGTGGTGCCGTTGGGCCGGCGGGCTCGGCAGCGAGTGTCCGAGCAGGATACGACGCACGCCGATGTTCCGGGTGCCCGTCCAGGCAAGGCGAGTACGCCGAACGAGTGAGCAAGGGGTGAGAGACCGGTGAGCGTGACCGTCTCCGTGTCGAGATGTGTGCGGAGCGTGGCCGGAAGCCATCGCCCCGCGGCGCTGATACGCTGGTAGCCCGTGGACCGGTGGGCAGCAAACCCCCGAACCGCAGCGACGGCGACCCCCCGGAAAACTCCGGCAGGCAGCCGCACCGCACCCCCAGACCGCGACCACGGGAGCCCCGTCTTGGCCATGCCGCCCGCCGCATTTCGTAATTCGACGACCAAGCACATCTTCGTCACCGGGGGTGTCGCCTCCTCGCTCGGCAAGGGCCTGACGGCCTCCAGCCTCGGCATGCTGCTCAAGGCCCGCGGTCTGCGCGTCGTGATGCAGAAGCTCGACCCGTACCTCAACGTCGACCCGGGCACGATGAACCCCTTCCAGCACGGTGAGGTGTTCGTCACCAACGACGGCGCCGAGACCGACCTGGACATCGGCCACTACGAGCGCTTCCTCGACCGCGACCTGGACGGTTCCGCGAACGTCACCACCGGCCAGGTGTACTCGACCGTGATCGCCAAGGAGCGGCGCGGCGAGTACCTCGGCGACACCGTGCAGGTCATCCCGCACATCACCAACGAGATCAAGCACCGCATCCGCCGCATGGCGACGGACGAGGTCGACGTCGTGATCACCGAGGTCGGCGGCACGGTCGGCGACATCGAGTCGCTGCCGTTCCTGGAGACCGTCCGCCAGGTCCGGCACGAGGTCGGCCGGGACAACGTCTTCGTGGTGCATATCTCGCTCCTGCCGTACATCGGCCCCTCGGGTGAGCTGAAGACGAAGCCCACCCAGCACTCGGTTGCGGCCCTGCGCAACATCGGTATCCAGCCGGACGCGATCGTGCTGCGCTGCGACCGCGAGGTCCCGACCGCGATCAAGCGGAAGATCTCGCTGATGTGCGACGTGGACGAGGCCGCCGTGGTCGCCTGCCCCGACGCCCGCTCGATCTACGACATCCCGAAGACCGTGCACGGCGAGGGCCTGGACGCCTATGTCGTCCGCAAGCTCGACCTGCCGTTCCGCGACGTCGACTGGACGACCTGGGACGACCTGCTCGACCGCGTCCACAACCCCGACCACGAGGTCACCCTCGCGCTGGTCGGCAAGTACATCGACCTGCCCGACGCCTACCTGTCGGTCACCGAGGCGCTGCGCGCCGGCGGCTTCGCCAACCGGGCCCGCGTGAAGATCAAGTGGGTTACCTCCGACGACTGCAAGACCCCGGCGGGCGCCGCGGCGCAGCTCGGCGACGTCGACGCCATCTGCATCCCCGGCGGTTTCGGCGACCGCGGGGTGCTC
The DNA here is from genome assembly GCF_056430805.1 of Streptomyces sp. NPDC045955. NCBI lineage: Bacteria > Bacillati > Actinomycetota > Actinomycetes > Kitasatosporales > Streptomycetaceae > Streptomyces > Streptomyces sp. NPDC045955. The sequence goes on along the minus strand of NZ_JBWKKY010000037.1, from coordinate 16,292 downwards.
GGCAAGGTCGGTGCGATCAAGTACGCCCGCGAGAACAAGATCCCGCTGCTCGGCCTCTGCCTCGGCCTGCAGTGCATCGTGATCGAGGCCGCGCGGAACCTGGCCGACATCGGCGACGCCAACTCCACCGAGTTCGACCCGGCCACGGCCCACCCGGTCATCTCCACGATGGCCGAGCAGCTCGACATCGTCGCCGGTGAGGGTGACATGGGCGGCACCATGCGGCTCGGCATGTACCCGGCGAAGCTGGCCGAGGGCTCGATCGTGCGCGAGGTGTACGACGGCAAGGAGTACGTGGAGGAGCGCCACCGGCACCGCTACGAGGTGAACAACGCCTACCGCGCCGAGCTGGAGAAGCGGGCGGGCATCCTGTTCTCCGGCACGTCCCCGGACGGCAAACTCGTCGAGTACGTCGAATACCCGCGCGACGTCCACCCGTACCTGGTCGCCACCCAGGCGCACCCGGAGCTGCGCTCGCGGCCGACCCGCCCGCACCCGCTGTTCGCCGGGCTCGTCAAGGCCGCGGTCGAGCGGAAGACTTCGAAGTAACACACCAGTTGTACGGTGGCCGGGGTGCATCCCTTCAAAGGGTGTGCACCCCGGTTTCTTTTCGGCACGTCGGGCCCGGCGCGCGCAGTCGTGGCGGGCACGTGGAAGGACAGGCATGACGATCAAGGACACCCCGGAGGAATGGGAGATCCGGGCGACGGACACCCCCTTCGTGGGCAACAAGACCTCCGTCCGCACCGACGACGTGGTCATGCCCGACGGCACCGTGGTCGGCCGCGACTACCAGGTCCACCCCGGCTCCGTGGCCGTCCTCGCCCTCGACGAGGCCGACCGCGTCCTGGTCCTGCGCCAGTACCGCCATCCCGTGCGCCACAAGCTGTGGGAGATCCCGGCCGGCCTGCTCGACGTCCCCGGCGAGAACCCGCTGCACGCCGCGCAGCGCGAGCTGTACGAGGAGGCGCACGTCAAGGCCGAGGACTGGCGGGTGCTGACCGACGTCTACACCACCCCCGGCGGCTGTGACGAGGCCGTCCGGATCTTCCTCGCCCGCAATCTGGCCGAGGCCGAGGGCGAGCGCTTCGCGGTCGAGGAGGAAGAGGCCGACATGGAGCTCGACCGGGTGCCGGTCGACGACCTCGTCCGGGGCGTACTGGCCGGCGAACTGCACAACAACTGTCTCGTCGTGGGGGTCCTCTCCCTGGTGGCCGCGCGCGCCGGCGACGGTCTGGACGCCCTGCGCCCGGCCCAGGCGCCGTGGCCGGCGCGTCCCTTCGAGGCGTGACGGAGGCGCGCACACCGCCCCGCATCCTGGGCGGTGTGAAGATCGCCTGATCCGATCGGGGGATGTGCCCGCCGTGCCCGTCGTGCTCCGGCCGGGGCGTTGCAGAGCGTGAACTAGGCTCTGTTCACGCCCGGACCGGAGTCCCGGCGGGCTTGTGCGTGGTGGGACGGGAGTGTGCCCCGTGACGGATCAGGTCGTGGAGACAGGCGATGTGCGGCTGACCGGACACGCGTGTGGGGAGAGCCGATTCCTGGGCCGCACACGGGAGTTGAAGGAACTGCGCGCCGACATCGAGCGCGCCGGACTCGACACCCTCGCCGGCCGCAAGCCCCCACGCGCGCGCGTGCTGCTCATCGCCGGCCGGCCAGGCTCGGGGCGCACCGCCCTCGCCGAGGAGCTCGTCCGGCAGATCGCGCACCGTTACCCCGACGGGGTACTGCGCGCCCGACTGAGCGAGCCCGACGGCACCCCCGTACCGGTCGGGCGCACCGCCCGGGACCTGCTCGCCGCCCTCGCCCAGGAGGCCCCGGCCGGCGCCAGCGAGGACGACCTCACCGAGACTCTGCGCACGGCCCTGGCCGACCGCCGGGCACTGCTCCTGCTGGACGACGCGGCCGACGCCGGGCAGGTCGACGCCCTGCTGCCCGACACTCCGGACTGCCTGGTCGTCGCGGTCTCCGAGGGCCCGCTGACCGGCATCTCGGACGTCCGCCCCTGCACCCTGGGCGGCCTGGACGCCAAGTCCGGCGTGGAGCTGCTGTCCCGGCACACCGGCTCGGTCCGCGTCACCGTCGACCCCCGGGCCGCCGAAGGCCTCGCCGAGGAGTGCCAGGGGCAGCCGGCCGCGCTCATGCTGGCGGGCGGCTGGCTCGCCGCCCGCCCCAAGGCCGCCGTCTCCGACCTGGCCAAGCAACTGCGCGCCGACGACGGCGAGGGCAGCGCGCTGAACCGGGTCTTCCGCCTCGCCTACGCCGCCCTGCCCGCCACTCCCGCCCGGATGCTGCGTCTGCTCGCCCTCGCCCCGGCCGGACTGGTCGACCCGCAGACCGCCTCCGCGCTCGTCGGCTGTTCGGTCGACAGCGCCCGCACCACCCTCGACGACTTCGTCGCCCTCGGCTTCCTGCACGCGGTGGACTCGCCGCTGCCGCAGTACGAGGTGCCGGGCTGGCTGCACGACCTGCTCCGCGTCCTCGCCGAGCACCACGAGCGCCCGGCCGAGCTCCAGCTGGCCCGCGCCCGCATGCTGGAGCGGACGGTACGGCTGCTCCAGGCATGCCGGGCGATCACCGAGACCGACAGCCCCCAGGCCCGCCAGAAGCTCCTCGACCTGCCGCGTGCCCTGCGGTTTCCCACCCCCCGGGCGGCCGCCGACTGGCTGCGCGTGACCCGGCCCGCCCTGCTGGCCTCGGCCCGGCTCGCGGTCGCCGACGGGCAGCTGGACACCTTGGCCCGGCGGCTGATGTCCCAGCTGGTGCGGGCCATGGTGGCGCATGTCGGCACGCAGGCGGCGGCGCCCGACCTGTACGACATCCACAGCCTGGTCCTCGACGTGGCCGAGCGCCGGAACCTGCCGAGGGAGCGGGCCGCCGCCCTGCTCAACCTCGGCGACCTCGACGCCCGGGCCGGCCGTACGGCCGACGCGCTGGCCCGCTACCGGGCCGCGCTGGACGCCGGACGCGAGGTGAACGATCCGTATGCGACCGGCCGCGCGATGGAATCCGTAGGCGGTGCGCATCTGGAGCTCGGTGACTTCGACCGGGCCGCCGACTGGTTCGGGCGGGCCCTGGTCGAGCGGCTCGCCCGGGACGAGCGCGCCGAGGCCGCCCGGCTGTACGGGCGGATCGCGGCCGCCCACACCTACGCCGGCCGCTACGGCGAGGCCCTGCGGAACTGGCGCGCGGCGATCGCCGGCCACCGCAAGAACGGTGACGTGGCCGCCCAGGCGCGGGCGCTGAGCGAGTTGGCGCGGGTCCAGGAGTACGCGGGCCGGCCCGAGGAGTCGCTGCGCACCTGCCGGGAGGCCGTGGAACGGGCGCGGCGGGCCGAGGACACGCGGTTGCAGGCCGCGCTGCATCTGCGGGTCGCCGACACCCTCGAACGCCTCGGCGATCCCGCGTCGGCCCGGCTGCACCGGGGCACCGCCGAGCGCATCCTCGGGGAGCACCAGGAGGACCACGAGGGGCCCGTGACCGCCTCCGACGGCGACTCCCAGCGGAAACCGGAGCCTGACACCTGCGAAATCCGTGGCGCATCCGCAGAAGATTGATGCAATGAAAGGCTAGACAGCGGGAACACCTTCATTAGACTGGCTCTGCCGCACGTTCTCCTGCGGTCTATCCCGGTGTGCCCGTGCGTGCCCGGGTATGCCTAGTAATGCGCCCATACCCTCTGAGTCAAGGACCGTGATCGACGTGAAGGTCGGCATCCCCCGCGAGGTCAAGAACAACGAGTTCCGGGTGGCCATCACCCCCGCCGGCGTGCACGAGCTGGTGCGTCATGGCCACCAGGTCGTCATCGAGCGCGGCGCCGGCGTCGGCTCCTCGATCACGGACGAGGAGTACGTCGCCGCCGGTGCCCGGATCCTGGACACCGCCGACGAGGTCTGGGCCGCCGCCGACCTGCTGCTGAAGGTCAAGGAGCCCATCGCCGAGGAGTACCACCGCCTCCGCAAGGACCAGACGCTCTTCACGTACCTGCACCTGGCCGCCTCCAAGGAGTGCACGGACGCCCTGCTGGAGTCCGGTACCACCGCGATCGCCTACGAGACGGTCGAGCTGCCCGGCCGCGCGCTGCCGCTGCTCGCCCCGATGTCCGAGGTCGCGGGCCGGCTGGCCCCGCAGGTCGGCGCCTACCACCTGATGCGCGCCAACGGCGGCCGCGGCGTGCTGCCCGGCGGCGTACCCGGCGTGCCGGCCGGGCGGGCCGTCGTCATCGGCGGCGGCGTCTCCGGCTGGCAGGCGGCGCAGATCGCCATCGGCCTCGGCTTCCACGTGACCCTGCTCGACAAGGACGTGAACAAGCTCCGCGAGGCGGACAAGATCTTCGGCACGAAGATCCAGACCGTGGTCTCCAACGCCCTGGAACTGGAGAAGGCCTGCCTGGAGGCCGACCTCGTGATCGGCGCGGTGCTGGTCCCCGGCGCCAAGGCCCCGAAGCTGGTCACCAACGAGCTCGTCTCGCGGATGAAGCCCGGAAGTGTCCTTGTCGACATCGCGATCGACCAGGGCGGCTGCTTCGAGGACTCCCGTCCGACCACCCACGCCGAGCCGACCTTCCGGGTCCACAACTCGGTCTTCTACTGCGTCGCCAACATGCCCGGCGCGGTGCCGAACACCTCCACCTACGCGCTGACCAACGCCACGCTGCCCTACATCGTGGAACTCGCCGACCACGGCTGGGCGGACGCGCTGCGCCGCGACCCGGCGCTGGCCAAGGGCCTCAACACCCACGACGGCAAGGTCGTTTACAAGGAGGTCGCCGAGGCGCACGACGTCGAGCACGTCGAGCTGTCCTCGCTGCTCGGCTGAGCCCCGCGGGCCGCCGAGTCGACCAAGTCACCAACACGCAAAGGCGATACGTCAACACAGGTCGTCAACGCCGCGCACCCGGCCGGACCTTGCCCGACAAGGTCCGGCCGGATGTGTGTATGGTCACTTCGCGGTTCTCGGGCAACTCGCCTCGAACGTAACCCTTCAACCGATTCGCACACCGGTGAATCCTGCCGTGCGACGGCCGTACGCCCTTGACAGCGGGATGTTTCATTGCCGACACATCGGGCCGGGTCCGGCGGATTGTGTTGCTGCGGACGCCCGACACGCCATAGAGTCGCCAACCGTCGGCATGGTGCCACGCTGACCTGTCTAGAAGTTTCCTGGTCACCAAGGAGGTAAGACGACTTGTGAATGAGTCGACATTTACTCCCGGGGGTGGCCAACCAGGAATGCCTGCACGGGACCAGGCACCCGCGGGGTTCGCGGCTGTCGGCTCCGTCGCTGTGCGCACCTTCGCAGCCCACCAGAGTCAGCAGGCGACTCACACTGCACACCAGAAGATGGATGGCCATCACGTGAACGCCATGGCCGGCGACGGAAGTGGCGCGCCCCACAACCACTTCGCCGACTACGACGAACTGCCCGAGGGGCACTTCTACGACCCCGACGCGGAGTACGAGCCCGACCCCGAGTACGCGGCCACTCTCGCACCCGACGCCGCCAGACAGCGCCGGGAGCGCATCGGCCCGACCGGACGCCCGCTGCCGTACTTCCCGATCCCGGGCCCGCTGACCGACCACGGACCCGCGAAGATCATCGCGATGTGCAACCAGAAGGGTGGCGTCGGCAAGACCACGTCGACCATCAACCTGGGTGCCGCGCTCGCGGAGTACGGACGCCGGGTCCTGCTCGTGGACTTCGACCCGCAGGGCGCGCTGTCGGTCGGACTCGGCGTCAACCCGATGGAACTCGACCTCACCGTCTACAACCTGCTCATGGAGCGGGGGATGGCGGCCGACGAGGTGCTGCTGAAGACGGCGGTCCCCAACATGGACCTGCTGCCCAGCAACATCGACCTGTCGGCGGCCGAGGTCCAGCTCGTCTCCGAGGTCGCCCGCGAGTCGACCCTGCAGCGCGCGCTGAAGCCGCTGCTGGACGACTACGACTTCATCGTCATCGACTGCCAGCCCTCGCTCGGCCTGCTCACGGTCAACGCCCTGACGGCCGCGCACAAGGTGATCGTGCCGCTGGAGTGCGAGTTCTTCGCGCTGCGCGGTGTGGCCCTGCTGACGGAGACCATCGAGAAGGTCCAGGAGCGGCTCAACCCCGACCTGGAGCTCGACGGGATCCTCGCCACGATGTACGACTCGCGCACGGTGCACAGCCGTGAGGTGCTCGCGCGGGTCGTCGAGGCCTTCGACGACCACGTCTACCACACGGTCATCGGGCGCACGGTCCGGTTCCCGGAGACCACGGTCGCCGGTGAGCCGATCACCACCTACGCCTCCAACTCCGTCGGTGCCGCCGCCTACCGCCAGCTCGCCAGGGAGGTGCTCGCCCGGTGTCACGCCGAGTGAGTCTGCCGGGGGCCGACGAACTCTTCCGTACGACAGGGGGGATGGCGCTTCAGTCGTCCCAGCCCAGGCGCCAGGCCAACGGCGACGCCCGGGTGCCCGCTCCGGCGGGGGAGGGCGACGCGGTGGCGGCAGCGGCCACGGCCGCGGAGGACGTGCCGCAGTCGGTGCCCGCGCAGGGTGGTGACGGCGAGGGCGCGGAGCATGTCGCGGCGGACGCGGAGTCGGCCGAGGCCGGGGAGTCCCGCAGCCGCTCCGGTTCCGCCCGTCGGCAAGCGGCGCAGGAAGGTTCTGCCGCGGGTGCGGCCGGTGCCGCCGCCGCGGCACCACGCAAGCGCGGGCGGGCCGCCGCACGCCGTCCCAGCGGCCGTGAGCGGCACGACGAGAAGATCACGGTCTACGTCTCGGCCGAGGAGCTCATGGACCTGGAGCACGCCCGTCTCGTGCTCCGCGGCGAGCACGGCCTGGCCGTCGACCGCGGCCGTATCGTCCGCGAGGCGGTCGCCGTGGTCCTCGCCGACCTGGAGACCCGCGGGGACGCCAGCATCCTCGTACGACGGCTGCGCGGGCGCTAGCGGTAGCCTGCGGGGGCCATGACCTCGAACGCGTCCCCACCACCCCCCGGCGGCCCGTCCGGGCGCCGGCGTGCGCTGGGGCGTGGGCCGGTGGCTCCGCGGGTGGCTCCGCCGGTTGAGCAGGTGGACCCGGTCGAGCCCGGCGAGTCGGCTGGGGGCACCGCCGAGTCGGGCGTGACGCCCGAGGAGACGGAGACCGCCGGGTCGGGTGCCCGGGCCGCGGAGGCAGCGGCCGACGCGCAGGCGTCGGTTGCCGAGGAGTCGCCCGACGGCGTGGAGCGGCAGGTCCCTGCCGAGCAGGGGACGGCGGCCGGAAGGCCCCGACAGCAGCGTGCGGCGGGGCCTGCCCCGGCGGAGTCCGCGGCTGCCCCTGCTACCGGGGCGGGCCGTGAGGGCGTTGCCCCGAAGGTGGACGACGCGTCCGGGTCCTGGCCCGAGGCCGGTGATCCGGCGACGGGGCATGAGCATCCCGCCCCGGGGCAGGTGGCTGCGGCTGAGACCGCCCCCCAGGCCGCTGAGTCCATGGAGACCGGGTCCCGGCACGACGCTCTCGCTTACGCCTCAGCGCCCGATGCCGACGCCGGGATCGCAGTTCCGCAGTCGGGAGCCGAGGCTGGGCCGCGGGCCCTGGCCGAAGCCGGGGTGGCCCCCGGGGCGCGGGCCCCGCAGGGCCGGGACGCGTCGGGGAGCACCGACCAGCCCCCGGCCGACGGTGCCGGTGGCGACGACGGGGTCTTCAAAGTCCGGCTCGCCAACTTCGAGGGGCCCTTCGATCTGCTGCTGCAGCTGATCTCCCGGCACAAGCTGGACGTCACCGAGGTCGCGCTGTCGAGGGTGACCGACGAGTTCATGGCGTACATCCGGGCGATGGGGCCGGACTGGGATCTGGACGAGACGACCGAGTTCCTCGTCGTCGCGGCCACGCTGCTCGACCTGAAGGCGGCACGGCTGCTGCCCGCCGCCGAGGTCGAGGACGAGGCCGACCTCGCGCTGCTCGAAGCCCGGGACCTGCTGTTCGCCCGGCTGCTGCAGTACCGCGCGTACAAGCAGATCGCCGACATCTTCAGCGGGCGGCTCGACGACGAGGCCCGGCGCTATCCGCGTACCGTCGGCCTCGAACCCCACCATGCCGAGCTGCTGCCCGAGGTGGTCATCAGCATCGGCGCGGAAGGGTTCGCCAAGCTCGCCGTGAAGGCGATGCAGCCCAAGCCCAAGCCGCAGGTGTACGTCGACCACATCCACGCCCCGCTGGTCAGCGTGCAGGAGCAGGCGGGGATCGTCGTCGCGCGGCTCAAGGAGCTCGGCGAGGCCCGCTTCCGGGAGCTCGTGGCGGACACCGAGGACACCCTGACCGTCGTGGCCCGGTTCCTGGCGCTGCTGGAGCTGTACCGGGAGAAGGCCGTCGAGCTGGAGCAGGAGACCGCGCTCGGTGAGCTGCTCGTGCGGTGGACCGGCGGGGACGGGGACGAGGCACCGACCGTCACCGACGAGTTCGACCGGCCGCCCGAGCCGCAGAAGGAGGAGAAGAAGGCATGAGCCAGGAAGCCACCGACGTCCCGGCCGGGCTGCGTGCCGTCGCCGGCCTCGATCTCAAGCCGGCTCTGGAGGCCGTCCTGATGGTCGTGGACGAGCCCGCGACCGAGGAGCACCTCGCGAAGATACTGGAGCGGCCCAAGCGTCAGATCGCGGACGCGCTGCGTGAGCTGGCCGACGAGTACACCGTCCAAGGGCGCGGCTTCGAGCTGCGGTTCGTGGCGGGCGGCTGGCGGTTCTACACCCGCGCCGAGTACGCCCCGGCCGTCGAGCGTTTCGTGCTGGACGGCCAGCAGGCCCGCCTCACGCAGGCCGCCCTGGAGACCCTGGCCGTCGTCGCCTACCGGCAGCCGGTCAGCCGCAGCCGGGTCTCCGCCGTGCGCGGAGTCAACTGCGACGGCGTCATGCGCACCCTCCTCCAGCGGGGTCTGATCGAGGAGGCGGGCACGGAACCCGAAACAGGTGCGATCCTGTACACGACGACGAACTACTTTCTGGAGCGGATGGGCCTGCGCGGTCTGGACGAGCTCCCGGAACTCGCGCCCTTCCTCCCGGAGGCGGAGGCGATCGAGGCCGAGACCCAGGAAGGCGTACCGTCGTTCGACCCGGACGCGCCTGATGACGACGTGCCGGGCCGCCCGGTCACCCCGGGTACCGACGACGAAGACGACCAGACGGAACTTTGATGCGAAGCAGCGGCAGCGGCAAGAGCGGCGGACGCGGTAACCACCGCGGCGCCGGTAACGACAGGGACCAGAAGCAGGGGCAGGGCCGCCCCCGCAAGCCCCGCCCCGAGGAGCGCCGCTACGACGTGGGCCCCGGAGCGACGAAGGAGGGACCCAAGTCCGGGCGCGGCGGTGCCGCGCGCGGCGGCGCCAAGGGCGGGCCCAAGCAGCCCCAGCAGCGTGGACGTACGGCCCCGGCACGCCCTCGCGAGTACGAGGCGCAGATCGAGGAGCGCAACCGCGACCGGTACGCCGGGAAGAAGGACGTCAAGCTGCCCAAGACCTTCCCGGGCGCCGAGCAGGAGGGCGAGCGCATCCAGAAGGTCCTCGCCCGCGCGGGCTTCGGCTCCCGGCGCGCCTGCGAGGAGCTGATCGAGGAGGCCCGGGTCGAGGTCAACGGCGAGATCGTGCTGGAGCAGGGGCGGCGGGTCGACCCGGAGAAGGACGAGATCAAGGTCGACGGACTGACCGTCGCCACGCAGGCCTACCAGTTCTTCGCGTTGAACAAGCCCGCCGGGGTCGTCTCCACCATGGAGGACCCGGAGGGCCGGCAGTGCCTCGGTGACTACGTCACCAACCGCGAGACCCGGCTCTTCCACGTCGGCCGGCTCGACACCGAGACCGAGGGTGTCATCCTGCTCACCAACCACGGCGAGCTGGCCCACCGGCTGACCCACCCCAAGTACGGCGTGAAGAAGACCTACCTCGCGCACATCGTGGGCCCGATCCCGCGCGACCTGGGCAAGCAGCTCAAGGACGGCATCCAGCTGGAGGACGGCTACGCGCGCGCGGACCACTTCCGGGTCGTCCAGCAGACCGGCAAGAACTACCTCGTCGAGGTCACCCTGCACGAGGGCCGCAAGCACATCGTGCGCCGGATGCTCGCGGAGGCCGGATTCCCGGTCGACAAGCTGGTGCGCACCGCCTTCGGGCCGATCACCCTCGGCGACCAGAAGTCCGGCTGGCTGCGGCGGCTGTCCAACACGGAGGTCGGCATGCTGATGCAGGAAGTCGATCTCTAGGCTTACGCGGACAGCCCGGGTGCCGCGAGTTCCCCGTGCCTTTCCGGGCGCGGGGACGGCCCAGGTCGGCCACGCGCGCGTGCGGGCGGACGTCGAGCGGTCGCGGGGCGCGCTCGACGAGGCGCGGCAGGTCTCAGCCCTGCCGCCGGCCCGGGTCGTCCACGACGCCCTGCACGACCTCGTCGTACGGGTCCGCCCGCAGGGTTGAGGCGCGGCGGGCGCGGGCGAGGAAGTCCTCGACGCGCCGCCGGTCGGGTGCGGCCGGGAGCGGGCTGCGGCGGACGGCCTCCTCGGCCTCCCGCTCCAGACGGGCCATCCGCGTCTCGACCTCCGGCCAGGACACCTCGCCGCGCTTCACCGCGAGGAGGGGCTCCCGCTGGTCGCCGACGTCGATCGTGAGCATGCCCGTGCGCAGCAGGTCGCGGGCGCTGGTCAGCAGGCGGAGCAGGTGCATGGCGTGCTTCCAGCGGGGGGCGCCGTGGCTGCGGACGTGGGCTTCGAGCTTGCGACGCTGGCTCTGCGCGTAGCGCGCGAACGTGTCGTGGACCTGCCGGGAGAGGAACGCTCCTCGCAGGGCGAGCAGCTCGCGGCCGGTGTCGTCGGCGTACTCCACGAGCGGGGAGTGCAGGCACTCCAGGATGTTGGGGTTGGCGCGCAGGGCCAGCTCGCAGAAGCGTTCCAGCTCCCAGCTGAACTGCTCCTCGGCCGGGCCCTCGACGTGCGTCGGCGGCTTGTCGAAGCGCCAGAACCACGGCGTGGGAGCCAGGAACACGCCACGGCGGTCGGTGTCGCTGTCGTCCGTCGCCAGCCCGAAGGCGCGCGAACCCATCACACAGGCGTAGATCGTGTGGTCGCGTACCAGGGCCTCGGGCTGCATGCCCGGGAGCGTACGCGGGCTCTCACGTCAGGCGAACCGAGTTTCCCTCCACGGTGATCTGCTCGGCGGGCAGCGGCCGCGTCGCCGGGCCGTGGGCCACCGAGCCGTCGGCGATGCGGAACTTGCTGCCATGACAGGCGCAGTTGATGGTGCCGTCGGAGACGGACGCCACCGTGCAGCGCTGGTGGGTGCAGATCGCCGAGAAGGCCTTGAACCGTCCCTGCTCGGGCTGGGTCACCACGACTTCTTCCTCCTTGAAGATCTTTCCGCCGCCGACGGGGATCTCGTCCGTGGAGGCCAGCTCCTGACCGGCCGCCTCCCGGCCGGTGGGTGAGCTCGTCGACGCGGAGCCGTTGTCGTCGCCGCCCCCGCCGCAGGCCGCGACGAGCGCCGCCGCGCCCGTCGCGCCCGTCGCGAGGAGAACCGTGCGGCGCGTGGTCTCGTGGGTCATGTCGTCACTCCGAAGGTGCCGAGAGGGGTAAATCGGAATTCTATGAATCTTTGCATCGAAAATACCCAAGGGGTGGTAAGCCCGGTGTCTCATCGGATGGGCGCCGCGCACTGCGGCCGCGCGGGCTGACTAGGCTTGACGCACAGAGCGACACACAGCGACACGCACGTCAGCAAGGAGCATCACCGTGGCGGTACGAGCGGTCCGGGGCGCCGTCCAACTCGAACGGGACGAGGCCGGGCACATGGACGAGCAGGTCGGAGCCCTGCTCACGGCCATCCTGGAGCGCAACGGCCTCACCGCCGAGGACCTGATCAGCATCTGGTTCACGGCCACGCCCGACCTGCACAGCGATTTCCCGGCGGCCGCCGCCCGCAAGCTCGGCATCGTCGACGTCCCGCTGATCTGCGCCCAGGAACTGGACATCGAGGGCGCGATGCCGCGTGTCGTCCGGGTCCTCGCGCACATCGAGTCCGACAAGCCCCGCGCCGACATCGCACACGTCTACCTCGGCGCCGCGGGCGCCCTGCGCAAGGACATCGCCCAGTGAGGACCGCACTCGTCATCGGCACCGGGCTCATCGGCACGTCCGCCGCCCTCGCCCTGTCCCAGCGGGGCGTCACCGTGCACCTCGCCGACCACGACCCGGAGCAGGCTCGTACGGCCGCCGCGCTCGGCGCCGGCACGGACGAGGCGCCGGACCGACCCGTCGACCTCGCGATCGTCGCCGCCCCGCCCGCCCACGTGGCCGACGTGCTCGCCGACGCCATGCGCCGCGGTGTGGCACGCGGCTACCTCGACGTCGCCAGCGTCAAGGGCGGGCCGCGCCGCGAACTGGAGGCCCGCGGCCTCGACCTGACGGCGTACCTGGGCACACACCCCATGTCGGGCCGGGAGAAGTCCGGCCCGCTCGCCGCCACCGGCGACCTCTTCGAGGGCCGTCCCTGGGTGCTCACCCCGACCCGGGACACCGACACCGAGGTGTTGAACCTCGCTCTGGAGCTGGTCTCGCACTGCCGTGCCGTGCCGGTCGTGATGGACGCCGACGCCCACGACCGTGCCGTCGCCCTCGTCTCCCACATGCCCCACCTGGTCTCCAGCCTGGTCGCCGCGCGCCTGGAGCACGCCGAGGAGGCCGCCGTACGGCTGTGCGGGCAGGGCATTCGGGACGTGACGCGGATCGCCGCCTCCGACCCCGCGATGTGGATCGACATCCTCTCCGCGAACCCCGGGCCGGTCGCCGACCTGCTCACGGACGTCGCCGCCGACCTGGAGGAGACCGTGCGGGCCCTGCGCGCCCTGCAGTCCGCTGACGAGGACAAGCGCCGCGACGGCACGACCGGCATCGAGGACGTCCTGCGGCGGGGCAACGCCGGGCAGGTCCGCGTGCCCGGCAAGCACGGATCCGCCCCTCGGGTCTACGAGACCGTGGCCGTGCTCATCGACGACCAGCCCGGACAGCTGGCCCGGATCTTCGCGGACGCGGGCAGGGCCGGCGTCAACATCGAGGACGTGCGCATCGAGCACGCGACCGGGCAGCAGGCCGGTCTGGTGCAGCTGATGGTGGAGCCGAAGGCGGCACCCGTGCTGAGTGCCGCGCTGCGGGACCGTGGCTGGGCGATCCGGCAGTAGTGCATGCTGGACGAGGCTGAGCGACGCGCGGCCGGACGAGTGACCCGCACCCAGTAACCTTGTGCGGGGCAGTCGCGCCCTCACCCCCGCCAGCCCGGTTCAGGAAGGTCCCCACAGTGGAAAGCGCCACGCCAGTGATTGTCGCCATCGACGGCCCCGCCGGCACGGGCAAGTCGAGCACCTCGAAGGCCGTGGCGGCACAGCTCGGGCTGAGCTACCTGGACACCGGCGCCCAGTACCGGGCGATCACCTGGTGGATGGTGACCAACGGCATCGACATCGACGACCCCGCCGCCATCGCCGCAGCCGCCGGCAAGCCGGAGATCGTCTCCGGCACCGACCCGCAGGGCCCCACCATCACCGTCGACGGTGTCGACGTGGCCGGCCCGATCCGCACCCAGGAGGTCTCCTCCAAGGTCAGCGCCGTCAGCGCGGTGCCCGAGGTGCGCGCCCGGATCACCGAGCTCCAGCGCTCGATCGCGGCCTCCGCGGCGCACGGCATCGTGGTCGAGGGCCGCGACATCGGCACGACCGTGCTGCCGGACGCCCACCTGAAGATCTTCCTCACCGCCTCGCCGGAGGCGCGTGCCGCCCGCCGCAGCGGTGAGCTGAAGGGCTCCGACGTGCACTCCACCCGCGAGGCCCTGATCAAGCGGGACGCGGCCGACTCCAGCCGCAAGACCTCGCCGCTGGCCAAGGCGGACGACGCGGTCGAGGTGGACACCACCGAGCTCACGCTGGCCCAGGTCATCGAGTGTGTCGTCACCCTCGTCGAGGAGAAGCGGGCCGGGAAGTGACCGACCAGCTGCCTTCCCTGCGGGGCGCCGATGTCGGGCGGCGCATCGGCGTAGGCCTGATGTACGGGCTGTGGAAGCCGCGCGTGCTCGGCGCCTGGCGGGTGCCCACGACCGGCCCGGTGATCCTCGCCGTCAACCACTCCCACGTCATCGACGGCCCGATGGTCATGGGCGTGGCGCCCCGGCCGACGCACTTCCTGATCAAGAAGGAAGCGTTCATCGGCCCGCTCGACCCCTTCCTGACCGGCATCGGCCAGGTGAAGGTGGACCGCGGCACCACCGACCGCACGGCGATCACCCGGGCGCTGGGCGTGCTGGAGAACGGCGGCGTGCTCGGCATCTTCCCGGAGGGCACCCGGGGCGAGGGCGACTTCGCCTCGCTGCGCGCCGGGCTCGCGTACTTCGCGGTGCGCAGCGGTGCCCCGATCGTGCCGGTCGCCGTGCTGGGAAGTTCCGACCGGCGGGGACGGTTGATAAAGGGGCTGCCTCCGCTGCGGTCCCGCGTCGACGTCGTCTTCGGGGAGCCCTTCGAAGCGGGCGACGGCAGCAGGCGCCGCACGCGCACGGCGCTGGACGAGGCGACCGGGCGCATCCAGAAGCAGCTCGCCGCCCACCTGGAAAACGCCAGGCGCTTCACCGGGCGCTAGGCAACACTGAGTAGTGGATCAGCCCGCGGGACAGCGGGTACTCCACCGACCACCACGATGAACGACGAGGTACGGACTTCATGAACGACCACACCCAGCCCGACGGCTCGGACGCCTACGAAGGCGCGCCCGAGCACGACCACGGGGCGCTCGGCGACGCCGAGTACGCGGAGTTCATGGAGCTCGCCGCGGAGGAGGGCTTCGACCTCGAGGAGGTCGAGGGCGCGATCGAGGCGGCCGGGCACGGCCCGCTGCCCGTCCTCGCCGTGGTCGGCCGCCCCAATGTCGGCAAGTCGACTCTGGTGAACCGCATCATCGGCCGCCGCGAGGCCGTCGTCGAGGACAAGCCCGGTGTCACCCGCGACCGTGTGACCTACGAGGCCGAGTGGGCGGGCCGGCGCTTCAAGGTCGTCGACACCGGCGGCTGGGAGCAGGACGTCCTCGGCATCGACGCCTCCGTCGCCGCCCAGGCCGAGTACGCCATCGACGCGGCCGACGCGGTGGTCTTCGTCGTCGACGCCAAGGTGGGCGCCACCGACACCGACGAGGCCGTCGTACGACTGCTGCGCAAGGCCGGCAAGCCGGTCGTTCTGTGTGCCAACAAGGTGGACGGCCCGAGCGGCGAGGCCGACGCGGCGTACCTGTGGTCGCTGGGCCTGGGGGAGCCGTACCCGGTCTCGGCGCTGCACGGCCGGGGTACTGGCGACATGCTCGACCAGGTCCTGGAAGTGCTGCCGGAGGCGCCGCGCGAGACGTTCGGCGGGGGCGGCATCGGCGGGCCGCGCCGCATCGCCCTGATCGGCCGCCCGAACGTGGGCAAGTCCTCGCTGCTGAACAAGGTGGCGGGTGAGGAGCGCGTCGTCGTCAACGAGCTGGCGGGCACCACCCGGGACCCGGTCGACGAGCTGATCGAACTCGGCGGCGTCACCTGGAAGTTCGTCGACACCGCCGGTATCCGCAAGCGGGTGCACCTCCAGCAGGGCGCCGACTACTACGCCTCGCTGCGCACCGCGGCGGCCGTCGAGAAGGCGGAGGTCGCGGTCATCCTGATCGACGCCTCCGAGTCCATCTCGGTCCAGGACCAGCGGATCGTCACCATGGCCGTCGAGGCGGGCCGTGCGGTCGTCCTCGCCTTCAACAAGTGGGACACCCTCGACGAGGAGCGCCGCTACTACCTGGAGCGGGAGATCGAGACCGAGCTGGGCCAGGTGGCGTGGGCCCCGCGCGTCAACGTCTCGGCGCGCACCGGCCGCCACATGGAGAAGCTGGTCCCGGCGATCGAGACGGCCCTGGCGGGCTGGGAGACCCGGGTCCCGACCGGCAGGCTGAACGCGTTCCTCGGTGAGTTGGTCGCCGCCCACCCGCACCCGGTGCGGGGCGGCAAGCAGCCGCGCATCCTGTTCGGCACGCAGGCGGGCACCAAGCCGCCGCGGTTCGTGTTCTTCGCCTCCGGCTTCATCGAGGCGGGCTACCGGCGCTTCATCGAGCGCCGCCTGCGCGAGGAGTTCGGCTTCGAGGGGACGCCGATCCACATCTCCGTGCGGGTCCGCGAGAAGCGCGGCAGGAAGAAGTAGGACGAAGCGAGCGCGGGGGAGGGGGGGGGGGGGGGGGGGGGGGGGGGGACGTCCTCTTTTTTGCTGTCTCCTTCCCCCCCCTCACCCCTTACCCGCGGCGAGG
>NZ_JBWKKY010000036.1:0-41267 GCF_056430805.1 Streptomyces sp. NPDC045955 | reverse complement strand
GCCCTGAAACTTTCCCTGCCTCCGAAGAGATGCACGGGAAATTTTCCGCAAACCGGGCGGACATATGGGGGTGATCTACGGCAATCTGGGCGGCGTGCAAAGCAAACCGGACTGGCGACTACCGCCACCCCGAAACCTCAAGTTCCGCTCAGCTCCCGCGGAACCGCATTGGATCGGCTCTGCCGGTGACAGCGTGCAGGCACGTGAAAACGTCACACCGGTCAGTCCTGAGCCTCCCTGGGGCGGTCGAGACCGGTACGGATGTGCGATGTCCGGGACCTGGACCATCCACCCCAGGGCTGAGGATCGCTCCTTCACGCCGCCCACCGCAAGGTCCGCGCGCACACGGTCGCCGGTGAGACGCCGAACAGCGGGGCGAGTTGGCGCATTGTGAGGTTGGTACGCCAGTACGCCGCGACCCGTAGGGCCCGGTCCTCCAGCGGCAGGCTCCAGGGTCGGCCCTTGCGGACCGGGTCCGCGCTTTCGCGCCGTAACGCGGTGATCAGCTTGTTGAACTGCCGCGGGCTCAGCCCGCTGAACGGGGCTATCCAGGACGGCTCCGACGCCGTGATGACACCAGCCACGGCGAGATCATTTCAGTTGCCGTCGCTCTTTCCTGAGGCCGATCCTAGGCGCTCGGTCAACGAGGAGGACATCGTGGGGCTCGTTGTGTTCCCAGGAGACGACGACAGCAGCAGCCCGGACGTGTCCTGGTCCTACACCGGCTTCGGAGTGTTCCGGCGGTGGCTGGCCCAGGCCGAGGGGTTGGCACTCGACGAGATGCACGGCTTCGGTGGACAGCGCCCCTGGAACGACGTCTCCACCACCCTGGCACCACTCCTCAATCATCCCGACGACGACGGCCCTGACCTCACGCCGCTCCAGTGCGCTGCAATCCTGCCCCGCCTGCAGGAGATCGCCGACCAGCCTCAAGAGGGAAGCATCGACCCGCCCTTCCAGCGGAACATCAACAACGCCCGCCAATTGGTGGTCGTCCTGCAGCTCTGCATCGACAAGGACGTCGACCTCCTCTTCGGCTGACGTCGGCCAGGGTCAATGGCTCACTGTGACAGCAGTTACGGGACAGCCCTTAGGTTCCGGGTCGCAGGACCGATGGCCGATGTCAGGCGGCGGCCGGCTTCCTAGGCTGCGAGGCGGGTCGCCGCCGCAACAGACCTGGACGCCACGAGAAGAGGTCGCCATGCCCGTGAACGGTCGCAGTCACATCCGGATCGCCCGTCCCTCCCGCGACCTCGCGGCGGCCGAGCGGTTCTGGCGCGAGGGGCTCGGGCTGAGTGTCGTGTGGCGGTCCGAGGGCGGATCCGCACCGGGCCACCACGACCTGCTGATGCTCGGCTGGCCCGACGCCGACTGGCATCTGGAGCTCGTGCACGAGCCGGCCCGGCCGGTGGAGCCCCGCCCCACCGAGGAGGATCTGCTGGTCGTCTACGCCGACGACCCGGTCCCGGACGACCTGATCGCCCGCCTGGAGCGGCACGGCGGCAAGCGGGTCGAATCCCCCAACCCCTACTGGAACGAATGGGGCGTCACCATCGAGGACCCCGACGGCTATCGCCTGGTGCTGTGCCGTCGGGCCTGGTCCAACAGCTGACGGGACCCCGCCGGGCCCGTGAGGGCCCGGCGGGGAGTGGCCCGGGATCAGGCCGTCACCTTCTCCGGCTCCGTGGCCGCCCGGGCCGGGCGCACGCCCAGCGCCTGGGTCGGAACCCGGTGCGTCTCGCGGGCCGACAGCGCGGCGATGACCGGCGGCACGCACAGGGCCGCCGTGAACAGGGCCACGGCCGACCAGTCGTCGCCGCCCGGCCCGGCGATCCGCGCGGCGAACGTCACCGCGAAGCCGGCCGCCGCGAAGCCGATCTGCGTGCCGATGGCCACCCCGGACAGCCGGACCCGGGTCGTGAACATCTCGCCGTAGAAGGCGGGCCACACGCCGTTCGCGGCGCTGTAGACCACGCCGAAGCAGACGATGCCCAGCACGAACGTCAGCGCGTACGAGCCCGTGGAGACGGCCCACAGGTACAGGAACATCGTCACCGCGCTGCCGGCCGCGCCGATCAGGAACACCGGGCGGCGGCCGATCCGGTCGGACAGGGTGGCCCACAGCGGGATCGCGGCGAGTGCGACGAGGTTGGCCAGGGCGCCCACCCACAGCATGGCCGTGCGTGACATGTTGACCGCGTCGCTCGTGGCGTACGCCAGCGCCCACACCGTGAAGATGGTGCTGACCGAGGCGATGAGCGCGCCCCCGATCACCCGCAGTACGTCCGCCCAGTGCTCGCGCAGCAGCACCACCAGCGGCAGTTTGACGACGCCCTGCTCGGCGGCCTGCCGGGCGAAGGCCGGGGTCTCGTCCAGCCTGCGCCGGATGACCCAGCCGACGACGGCGACCGCGACGCTCAGCCAGAACGGCACCCGCCAGCCCCAGGACAGCAACTGGTCCTCGGGCATCGCGGCGACCGGGATGAAGACCAGCGTGGCCAGCAACTGGCCGCCCTGCGTGCCGCTGAGGGTGAAGCTGGTGAAGAAGCCGCGCCGGCCCGGCGGCGCGTGTTCCAGTGTCATGGAGTTGGCGCTGGCCTGTTCGCCCGCCGCCGAGATGCCCTGGAGCACCCGGCACAGCACCAGCAGGACCGGGGCGAGCGTGCCGACCTGGTCCCTGGTCGGCAGACAGCCGATGAGGAACGTCGACAGGCCCATCAGCATCAGCGTGAAGACCATGATCTTCTTGCGGCCGAGCTTGTCGCCGAAGTGCCCGAGGACCAGGGCGCCGACCGGGCGGGCGGCGTACGCGACGCCGAACGTGGCCAGCGACAGCAGGGTCGCGGTGGCCGGGTCCGACTCGTCGAAGAACACCTCGGGGAAGATCAGCGCGGCGGCGCTGCCGTAGATGAAGAAGTCGTAGTACTCCAGCGCGCTGCCGATCCAGGCGGCGGTCGCGGCTTTCCTGGGCTGACCGGGCGGGGCTGCGGCCCCTGGGGGCGTGGCGGGGACGGACACGGCGGCTCCTTTGGCGGCTCCACCATAGGCGGAGTGAACAGAAGGACGAGGTGAACAGAAGGACGAGCGAAGGGGGAGGTGCCGGATCGCGGCTAATTAACCCACTGGGTAGTTAGTAGGCGGTGGCTAGGGATGCTGCGCCGGTGTGCCGTCAGTGTCAAGGGGTCGTGCGCCGGGTCTTCGGCGCCGGTCTTCAGCCGGCCGCGCGTTCCGCCGTCAGATAGGCGATCACCATGTCGCCCAGCATGGTGCGGTAGTGCGCGCGCTGCGCCGGGTCGACGAGGTCGCGGCCGAACAGCGCGCCGAAGGTGTGCCGGTTGGAGACCCGGAAGAAGCAGAAGGAGGAGATCATCGCGTGCAGGTCGACGGCGTCGACCTCCGCCGTGAACAGCCCTGACCTGCGGCCTTCCTCCAGGATGCGGCGGATCACGTCCAGGGCGGGGGAGCCGATCCTCGCCAGCTTCTCGGAAGCGGCGATGTGCTGGGCCTCGTGGATGTTCTCGATGCTGACCAGGCGGATGAAGTCCGGGTGCTGCTCGTGGTGGTCGAAGGTCACCTCGGCCAGCCGGCGGATGGCCGCCACCGGATCCAGGTGCTCGACGTCGAGCCGCTGCTCGGCCTCCCGGATCACGCCGTAGGCCCGTTCCAGCACGGCCGTGAACAGCTGTTCCTTGCCGCCGAAGTAGTAGTAGATCATCCGCTTCGTGGTGCGGGTGCGGGCGGCGATCTCGTCCACGCGGGCCCCGTCGTAGCCGGCCCGGGCGAACTCCTGCGTGGCGACGTCGAGGATCTCGGCCTGGGTGCGGGCGGCGTCACGGACACGCTCGCGCTCGCCAGGACGGGCCGGTTCGTCGACGCTTGTCATCAGGTTCCTTCGGGCGGAGGGGCCGGTGCCGGTGATTCTAGGAGCAGGGGCCGGATCCCACCGGGGTCTTCCTGTGGTCGAGCGCGGCTGATATAGCTAACGTACTAGTTCGTACATTAGAGAGCCGCTCGGGAGGCCCGTGTGCCCAAGGACTCGTATCTCGTCGGACTGATCGGTTCCGGTATCGGCCCGTCGCTCAGCCCGGCACTCCACGAGCGGGAGGGCGACCGGCAGGGCCTGCGCCTGCTGTACCGGCTGATCGACATCGACCCGCTCGGGGTGCCGCCCGAGGCGGTGGGCGATCTGGTGCGGGCCGCCCGTGACCTGGGGTTCGACGGGCTCAACATCACGCACCCCTGCAAACAGCTCGTCATCGAGCACCTGGACGCGCTCGCCCCGCAGGCCGAGGCGCTGGGCGCGGTCAACACCGTCGTCTTCGAGGACGGCCGCGCCGTCGGCCACAACACGGACGTCACCGGATTCGCCGCGTCCTTCGCGCGCGGGCTGCCCGACGCCCCGCTGGAGCGGGTCGTGCAGCTGGGCGCCGGTGGCGCGGGTGCGGCCGTCGCGCACGCCCTGCTCACCCTCGGCGCCGAGCGGGTCACCGTCGTCGACGCCCTGCCCGAACGGGCCGCCGCCCTGGCCGCCGTCCTGAACCGCGCCTTCGGCCAGGAACGTGCCGCCGCCGCGGCCCCGGACCGGCAGGCGCGGCTGCTCGCGCAGGCCGACGGCATCGTCCACGCCACGCCCACCGGCATGGCGTCCCACCCCGGCCTGCCGCTGCCCGCCGGACTGCTCCACCCCCGGTTGTGGGTCGCCGAGGTCGTCTACCGCCCGCTGGAGACCGAACTGCTGCGCACCGCCCGCGCGCTGGGCTGCGCCACCCTCGACGGCGGCGGCATGGCCGCCTTCCAGGCCGCCGACGCGTTCCGCCTGTTCACCGGACGGGAACCCGACGCCGCGCGGATGCTGGCGGACCTGACCGAACTGGCCGGAGCCGTAGGGGCATCGAACTGAAGAGAGGAACCGACGTGCGTACGTCCATCGCCACCGTCTCCCTCAGCGGATCCCTCACCGAGAAGCTCACGGCCGCCGCCCGGGCCGGCTTCGACGGGGTGGAGATCTTCGAGAACGACCTGCTGGCCAGTCCCCTCACCCCCGAGGAGATCCGCGCCCGCTGCGCCGACCTCGGCCTCGCCATCGACCTGTACCAGCCGATGCGGGACATCGAGGCCGTCCCCGAGGACGAGTTCGCCCGGAACCTGCGGCGGGCCCGGCACAAGTTCGAGCTGATGCGCAGGCTCGGCACCGACACCGTCCTCGTCTGCTCCAGCGTCTCCCCGCGGGCGGTGGACGACGACGCCCTCGCCGCCGAGCAGCTGAGCCGGCTCGCCGGCACGGCCCAGGAGTTCGGCATCCGGGTGGCCTACGAGGCCCTGGCCTGGGGGCGGCACGTCAGCACGTACGACCACGCCTGGCGCATCGTCGAGTCGGCCGGGCATCCCGCCCTCGGTACCTGCCTGGACAGCTTCCACATCCTCTCGCGTGGCTCGGACCCCAAGGGCATCGAGGACATCCCCGGCGAGAAGATCTTCTTCCTCCAGCTCGCCGACGCCCCGCTGCTCGCCATGGACGTCCTCCAGTGGAGCCGCCACTACCGCTGCTTCCCCGGCCAGGGCGGCTTCGACGTCGCCGGCCTGCTGCGGCACGTGCTGCACACCGGCTACGACGGCCCGCTCTCCCTGGAGGTCTTCAACGACGTCTTCCGGCAGGCCGAGGCCGGCCCGACCGCCGTCGACGCCCGGCGTTCCCTGCTGGTCCTCCAGGAGTCGGTGGGCCGGGCCGCCCTGCCCGAGCCCGTCGTCCCCACCGGCGTCGCCTTCGCCGAGCTGGTCACGCCCGACGCCGAACCCCTCACCGCCCTGCTCGGCGCCCTCGGCTTCACCCGCACCGCCCGCCATCGCGGCAAGCCCGTCGCCCTGTGGGAGCAGGGGGACGCCCGGATCCTCGTCAACACCGGGCCGATGGTCCGCCGCGACGGCACCCAGCTCGCCGCCGTCGGGCTGGAGTCACCGGACCCGGCCGCGGCGGCCCGGCGTGCCGAGGCGCTGCTGGCCCCCGTCCTGCCGCGCCGCCGGGCACCCGAGGACGCCCCGCTCGACGCGGTCGCCGCTCCCGACGGCACGGAGCTCTTCTTCTGCGCCACCGGCCGTGCGGGCCTGCCCGACTGGCGGGCCGACTTCGAGGACACCGCCCCGGCACCCGCGCCCGCGACCGTCCGCGGCATCGACCATCTCGCCCTCACCCAGCCCTGGCACCACTTCGACGAGGCGGCCCTCTTCCACCACGGTGTGCTCGGCCTGCACGCCCAGGAGAGCGTGGACGTCGCCGACCCCTACGGCCTGCTCCGCAGCCGCGCCGTCACCAACACCGACGGCAGCGTCCGGATCGCCCTCACCGTCGGCCCCGCGCCCACGGACGACACCGTCCACGCCCAGCACATCGCCCTGGCCACCGACGACGTGGTCGCCTCGGCCCGCCGCTTCCGGGACGCCGGCGGCGCTCTGCTGCCCGTCCCGGCGAACTACCACGACGATCTCGCCGCCCGCTTCGAGTTCGCCGACGGCGAGCTGGAGACCTACCGCGACCTCGGCATCCTCTACGACCGCGACGCCCACGGCGCCTTCCGCCACTGCTACACCCGCACCGTCGGCCGCGTCTTCTTCGAACTGGTCCAGCGCGACGACGGCTACCGGGGCTACGGCGCCCCGAACGCCCCCGTCCGGCTGGCCGCCCAGCACGCGGCACGGGCACTCACTGGCGGCTGACCGAGCGGGTGATGCCGGTGACGACCGTCGTGGCCAGGATCCAGCCCGTGAGCACCAGGGTGTAGGAGAGCCACTGGTACCCGCCGGTCGGTGCGAACGCGCCCTCCTGCCCGAAGGAGATCACCGGCAGCAGCAGGTCGAGCGTGTAGAAGACCGGGTTGAACTGCGGGGCCTCGTCCGCCTTCAGCGGCTGGGGGTGGTGCAGCGCGTAGGTCAAGGAGCCGATCACCAGCAGCGACACCAGCCAGCCGGCGGCGCGCAGGGGCCGGAAGCCGTAGCCGACGGCCGCGTCCTGGACGTAGCCCCACAGCCGGCCGTACCACGGCAGGGTTGCGCGGCGGCGGCGCTGCTTGGCGAGCTGGACGACGCGGGCGGCGTCGTCGTCGCCGATCCGGCGGTAGGCCGCGGTCAACTGCTCGTAGGCGTGCGGGACATAGCCCTCGCGGTCCCGCTCCAGCATCGCCAGGCGCCGCTCGGCGGGTTCGTGCGGGGTGAGGGAGGCGTAGACGAGGCTGTTGAGCAGGACCTCGTCGGGGACCACGTCCGGTTCGAGGAACAGGACCTCCAGCTGGGCGCGGCGCAGGTTGAGGGCGCCCGTCATGGGCGGGCTCCTGCGCAGCCAGAGTTCCCCGACGGTGCAGCTGCTGGCGCGCAGTGCCGTGTCACCGGGGTTCGCCAGGCGGGCGTGGGAGAGGTCGAGGCGGCCCGCGATCCGGGCGCCGCGCAGGCCGATCCAGCCGAGGACGTCCACGTCGCGCAGCAGGACGTCGCCCTCCACCGTGAGCGTCTCCGCGTCAAGGGCGGCCGCACCGGTACCGGCCTCCAGCCGCGCCCCGTTCAGATCGATCGTCCCGGCGACCGAGGCACCCGTCAGGCGCACTTCGCCGCGGGTGCGCAGGTCCTGCGCCGACAGGCCGTCGCCGATGGTCACGTGGTTGAGCTGGAGCGCGGGCTGATCGATGGGCCGCTCGTCGATCTCGGCCCTGTCCATGAACAGCGCCCCGGAGATCTGTGCCCCGCCGAGCCGGACGGGCCCCTCGAACAGGCAGTCCGACAGGCGCAGCACGCCGTCCACGCGGAGGGTGGCTGCGTCCAGCCCGGGCAGGGCGGATTCGCGCAGGTTCAGCTGCCGCAGCCGCGCCCCGTACAGGACGGGGACGTCCTCGAAGTAGCAGCCGCTGAGGCGCACGGCGCGGTCGACCTCTGAGTACTTGAGGTCCAGCACGCCCGTGATCCGCGCGCCCGCCAGCCGGAGGGCGGCCGTCTCCCCGTCCTCCTGCGGTGCGCCCAGCAGCAGGGCCCGCACCACGGCCGCCCGTACGGTCCGTTCGGGTCCCCAGTCCGCGCCCCGCGCCGGGTCCTCGTCCGCCGAGCCCCGGAAGTCCACGTCGTCCCCGCGCGGAAAGGCCCGCCACACCCGCTCCTCGGCGGGTGTCATGTCCTCGATCTCCATCAGCGGGGACTCTGACGGGCCCGGCCGGAGGCTGTCAACTCACCTCCGGCCGGGGCTGGTTACGCGGTGCTGTTCACGCCCTGGTGTTCCACTCCGCGATCACGGGCCGCCCGTGCTCGGTCGACAGCCGGCAGACCGTGCCCGTCTCCAGCCGGAACAGCCGGCCCTCCGACGGCGGCAGGCCCAGCCGGCGGGCCGTCAGGACGCGGAGGAAGTGGCCGTGCGCCACCAGCAGTACATCGCCCTCGGGCAGCGCGTCGGCCACCCGGGACAGCACCCGGTCGGCGCGCTCGCCGACCTCCTCGGGGGACTCGCCCGGCTTGCCGTCGGGGCCGGGCGGACCCCCGTCCGTCCACAGGTCCCAGTCGGGCCGGGTGCGGCGTATCTCCTCGGTGGTGACACCCTCGTAGGCGCCGTAGTACCACTCGTGCAGGTCCGCGTCCCGCACGGTCCCCGTCAGGCCCGCGAGTTCGGCGGTGCGCACCGCGCGGCCCAGCGGGCTGGTGAGGACCAGCGCGAAGGAACGGCCCGCCAGGAGCGGAGCCAGCGACTTGGCCTGCTCCTCGCCGTGCGGGGTGAGGGGCAGGTCGGTGAAGCTGGTGTGCTGTCCGCTCCGGCTCCACTCCGTCTCGCCGTGGCGGACCAGCAGCAGATCTCCCACGTCCTACGCCTTCTTCGCGGACTCGACGGCGTGGCCGCCGAACTGGTTGCGCAGCGCCGCGATCATCTTCATCTGCGGAGAGTCGTCCTGCCGGGAGGCGAACCGGGAGAACAGGGAGGCGGTGATCGCGGGCAGCGGCACGGAGTTGTCGATCGCGGCCTCCACGGTCCAGCGTCCCTCGCCGGAGTCCTGGGCATAGCCCCGCAGGCCCTCCAGGTGCTCGTCCTCGTCGAGCGCGTTGACCGCGAGGTCCAGCAGCCAGGACCGGATGACGGTGCCGTCCTGCCAGGAGCGGAACACCTCGCGGACGTTGTCCACGGAGTCGACGGCCTCCAGCAGCTCCCAGCCCTCGGCGTAGGCCTGCATCATCGCGTACTCGATGCCGTTGTGGACCATCTTCGCGAAGTGCCCGGCGCCCACGCTGCCCGCGTGGACGAAGCCGTACGGGCCCTCCGGCTTGAGCGCCTCGAAGATCGGCCGGAGCCGGTCGACGTACTCCTTCTCGCCGCCGACCATCAGGGCGTAGCCGTTCTTCAGGCCCCACACGCCGCCGGAGACGCCCGCGTCGACGAAGCCGATGCCGCGCTTGCTCAGCTCCTCGGCGTGCTTCTCGTCGTCCGTCCAGCGGGAGTTGCCGCCGTCGACCACCGTGTCGTACGGCTTGAGGAGGTCCGCCAGACGGTCGATGACGTGCTGGGTGGGGTCGCCGGCCGGGACCATGACCCAGACCGTGCGCGGGGCCTCCAACTCGTTGACGAGGTCGGCCAGGCTGGCGACGTCGGACTTGTCCGGGTTGGTGTCGTAGCCGATGACGGTGTGGCCGGCGTTGCGCAGGCGCTCGCGCATGTTGCCGCCCATCTTGCCGAGACCCACAAGACCGATCTGCATGTCAGTTCACTTCCCGAAGATTGCGGTAGGCGGCCACCAGCGCGGCCGTGGACGGATCGAGACCGGGGACGTCTGCGCCCTCGGTCAGGGCGGGCTCGACGCGCTTGGCGAGTACCTTGCCGAGCTCGACGCCCCACTGGTCGAAGGAGTCGATGTTCCACACCGCGCCCTGCACGAACACCTTGTGTTCGTAGAGGGCGACCAGCTGGCCGAGGACCGACGGGGTCAGTTCGGTGGCCAGGATCGTCGTGGTGGGGCGGTTGCCCTGGAACGTGCGGTGCGGCACCTGCTCCTCGGGCACACCCTCGGCCCGCACCTCGTCGGCGGTCTTGCCGAAGGCGAGCGCCTGCCCCTGAGCGAACAGGTTGGCCATCAGCAGGTCGTGCTGTGCCTTCAGTTCGTCGCCCAGCTCGGCGACGGGCTGCGCGAAGCCGATCAGGTCGGCCGGGATCAGCTTGGTGCCCTGGTGGATCAACTGGTAGTAGGCGTGCTGCCCGTTGGTGCCGGGCGTGCCCCACACGACGGGCCCTGTCTGCCACTGCACGGGACGGCCGTCGCGGTCCACCGACTTGCCGTTGGACTCCATGTCGAGCTGCTGGAGGTAGGCGGTGAACTTCGACAGGTAGTGGCTGTACGGCAGCACCGCGTGCGACTGGGCGCCGTGGAAGTTGCCGTACCAGATGCCGAGCAGGCCCATGATGAGCGGCGCGTTGGCCTCGGCGGGGGCGTTGCGGAAGTGCTCGTCGACGATGCGGAAGCCGTCGAGCATCTCCCGGAAGCGGTCCGGGCCGATCGCGATCATCAGGGACAGGCCGATCGCGGAGTCGTACGAGTAGCGGCCGCCGACCCAGTCCCAGAACTCGAACATGTTGTCGACGTCGATACCGAAGTCGGTGACCTTCCGGGCGTTCGTGGACAGCGCCACGAAGTGCTTGGCGACCGCCTTCTCGTCACCGCCCAGCCCTGCCAGCAGCCAGGAGCGCGCCGAGGTCGCGTTCGTGATGGTCTCGATCGTGGTGAAGGTCTTGGACGCGACGATGAACAGCGTCTCGGCCGGGTCCAGGTCGCGGGTGGCCTCGTGGAGGTCGGCGCCGTCCACGTTCGACACGAAGCGGAACGTCAGCTCCCGGGCGGTGAACGGCCGCAGCGCGTCGTAGGCCATCGCCGGGCCCAGGTCCGAGCCGCCGATGCCGATGTTGACGACGTTGCGGATCCGTTTGCCGGTGTGCCCGGTCCACTCACCCGAGCGCACCCGGTCCGCGAAGGCGGCCATCTTGTCGAGCACGGCGTGCACACCCGGGACGACGTTCTCGCCGTCGACCTCGATGACGGCGTCCCGCGGGGCGCGCAGCGCGGTGTGCAGTACGGCCCGGTTCTCGGTGACGTTGATCTTCTCGCCGCGGAACATGGCGTCGCGCTGCCCGAACACGTCGGTGGCGGTGGCCAGCTCCTGGAGCAGGGCCAGCGTCTCGTCGGTGACCAGATGCTTGGAGTAGTCGATGCGCAGGTCGCCGACGTGCACGACGTAGCGCTCGGCGCGTCCCGGATCCGCGGCGAACAGCTCTCGCAGGTCCGGCTGCGGCAGGGCGTCCGCGCGGTGGTCCTCCAGAGCGGTCCACTCGGGCCGCCGCGTGAGGCGGGGGGAGCCGGAGGGGGAGTCAGACATGAGCAGGGGTCTCCTCGGTTGCCTCGCCGTTCAGGGCGATGGCGTACATCTCGTCCGCGTCGAGGCGCCGCAGCTCCTCGGCGATGAGCTCGGAGGTGGCACGGACCTTCAGGGCGAGGGTGCGGGAGGGCTGGCCCGGCAGGGTCAGCGTGGCCAGCGGTCCCTCGGGGCGGTCGATGACGATCTCACCGTTCTCCGTGCCCAGCCGGACCGCCGTCACGACCGGCCCGGCGGTGACCACCCGGTCGACCCGGACGTGCAGCCGCGCCTCCAGCCAGCGGGCCAGCAGCTCGGCGGCCGGGTTCTCGGCCTCGGCCTCGACGGCCGCCGAGATCACCTTCGCGCGGGCCTGGTCCAGCGCCGCCGCCAGCATCGAACGCCAGGGCGTCAGCCGGGTCCAGGCGAGGTCGGTGTCACCGGGCGCGTAGGAGCGGACCCGGGTCTCCAGCATCTCCAGGGGGTTCTCCACCGCGTACAGGTCGGTGATGCGCCGCTGGGCCAGCGCCCCGAGCGGGTCCTTCGAGGGCACCTCCGGCGCCTCCATCGGCCACCACACCACCACCGGCGCGTCCGGCAGCAGCAGCGGCAGCACCACCGAGTCGGCGTGCTCGGACACCTCGCCGTAGGTCCGCAGCACCACCGTCTCGCCGGTGCCCGCGTCGGCGCCGACCCGGACCTCGGCGTCCAGCCGGGACTGGGTGCGGTCGCGCGGCGTGCGGGCGTGCCGCTTGATGACGACCAGGGTGCGCGAGGGGTGCTCGTGCGAGGCCTCCTCGGCCGCCTTGATCGCGTCGTAGGCGTTCTCCTCGTCCGTGACGATCACCATCGTCAGGACCATGCCCACGGCGGGCGTGCCGATGGCGCGGCGGCCCTGCACCAGCGCCTTGTTGATCTTGCTTGCCGTGGTGTCGGTCAGGTCGATCTTCATGGCCTGCGCCAGCTCCGTCCGTCTCGTGCGAGCATCTCGTCGGCTTCCGCGGGTCCCCAACTGCCCGAGGCGTACTGCGCGGGCCGGCCGTGCTTGGCCCAGTACTGCTCGATCGGGTCGAGGATCTTCCAGGACTCTTCCACTTCCTGGTGACGGGGGAACAGGTTGGCGTCGCCCAGGAGGACGTCCAGGATCAGCCGTTCGTACGCCTCGGGGCTCGATTCGGTGAACGACTCGCCGTAGGCGAAGTCCATCGTCACGTCGCGGATCTCCATCGACGTACCCGGCACCTTGGAGCCGAACCGCACCGTCATGCCCTCGTCCGGCTGGACGCGGATGACGATCGCGTTGGAGCCCAGCTCCTCGGTGGCGGTGGAGTCGAAGGGGGAGTGCGGAGCCCGCTGGAACACCACCGCGATCTCCGTCACCCTGCGGCCCAGGCGCTTGCCGGTGCGCAGATAGAACGGCACACCCGCCCAGCGGCGGTTGTCCACCTGGAGCTTGATCGCGGCGTAGGTGTCGGTCGAGGAGGCCTGGTCGATGCCCTCCTCCTCCAGATAGCCGCGGACCTTCGTGCCGCCCTGCCAGGCCGCCGCGTACTGCCCGCGCACGGTGTGCCGGCCCAGGTCCTCCGGCAGCCGTACGGCCCGCAGCACCTTCAGCTTCTCGGTGAGCAGCGACGCCGCGTCGAAGGCGGCGGGTTCCTCCATCGCGGTGAGCGCCATCAGCTGGAGGAGGTGGTTCTGGATGACGTCACGGGCGGCACCGATGCCGTCGTAGTACCCCGCGCGGCCGCCGATGCCGATGTCCTCGGCCATGGTGATCTGCACATGGTCGACATACGACCGGTTCCAGATCGGTTCGAACATCTGGTTGGCGAAGCGCAGCGCCAGGATGTTCTGGACGGTCTCCTTGCCCAGGTAGTGGTCGATACGGAAGACCTGCTCCGGGTCGAACACGTCGTGCACGATCGCGTTCAGCTCGCAGGCGCTGTCGAGGTCGTGTCCGAACGGCTTCTCGATGACCGCACGGCGCCAGGAGCCCCCCTGGGCGTCGGCCAGCTTGTGCTTCTTCAGCTGCTGGACGACCTTGGGGAAGAACTTCGGCGGCACCGAGAGGTAGAAGGCGTAGTTGCCGCTGGTGCCCCGGGAGGCGTCCAGCTCCTCGACGGCGGAGCGCAGCTGCTTGAACGCCGTGTCGTCGTCGAAGTCACCCGGGATGAACCGCATGCCCTCGGCGAGCTGCTGCCAGACCTCCTCGCGGAAGGGGGTCCGCGCGTGCTCCCGGACCGCGTCGTGCACCACCTGCGCGAAGTCCTGGTCCTCCCAGTCCCGGCGGGCGAAACCCACCAGCGAGAAGCCCGGCGGCAGCAGGCCGCGGTTGGCCAGGTCGTACACGGCCGGCATCAGCTTCTTGCGGGACAGGTCACCGGTCACACCGAAGATGACGAGCCCGGACGGGCCCGCGATCCTGGGCAGACGACGGTCGCGCGGATCGCGCAGGGGATTGGCGAAGTCGGTGCCGGCGTACCGCGGGCGCGGCACGGCCCGGCCGCTCACCCCGGTCTGCTCCACCCCGGCGGACTCCTGCGCCGCCCGGGCCTCCTTGTCCTCCTTGGTGCCGATGGTCTCCTGCTCGGCCGTCTGGGGGATTCCCTCAGTCATTCCGCGTCAACTCCCTTGCTGTTCAAGGACTTGGTGACCGCGTCCAGCAGGTCCTGCCAGGCCACCTCGAACTTGGCGACGCCCTCGTCCTCCAGTTGCCGCACCACCTCGTCGTAGGAAATGCCGAGCCGCTCGACGGCCGCCAGGTCGGCACGCGCCTGGGCGTAACCGCCGGTGACGGTGTCGCCCTGGACGTCACCGTGGTCGGCGACGGCGTTCAGCGTGGCCTCCGGCATGGTGTTGACCGTGCCGGGGGCGACCAGTTCGTCCACGTACAGGGTGTCCTTGTAAGCGGGGTCCTTCACACCGGTGGAGGCCCAAAGGGGGCGCTGCCGGTTCGCGCGGGCACCGCCCAGGGCCTGCCAGCGCGGCCCGGCGAATACCTGTTCGTACGCCTCGTAGGCGAGCCGCGCGTTGGCCAGGGCCGCCCTGCCCTTCAGGGCGAGGGCCTCGTCCGTGCCCAGCAGCGTCAGCCGCTTGTCGATCTCGGAGTCGACCCGGGAGACGAAGAAGGACGCGACCGAGTGGATGGCCGCCAGGTCGTAACCGGCCGCCTGTGCCTGCTCCAGGCCGGCGAGGTAGGCGTCCATCACCTCGCGGTAGCGCTCCAGCGAGAAGATCAGCGTCACGTTCACGCTGATGCCCGCGCCGATCACCTCGGTGATCGCCGGCAGGCCGGCCTTCGTCGCCGGGATCTTGATCATCACGTTGGGGCGGTCCACCAGCCAGGCCAGCTGCCGGGCCTCGGCGACGGTCGCCGCCGTGTCGTGGGCCAGTCGCGGGTCGACCTCGATGGACACCCGGCCGTCCCGCCCGCCGGTGGCGTCGTACACCGGCCGCAGGACATCGGCGGCGGCCCGGACGTCGGCCGTCGTCATCATCCGGACGGCCTCGTCGACGGTGACGCCCCGCACCGCCAGGTCGGCGAGCTGCTCCTCGTAGCCCGCGCCGGAGCCGATGGCGGCCTGGAAGATGGACGGGTTGGTGGTGACGCCGACGACGTTCCCCGTCGCCACGAGCCCGGCCAGGCTGCCGGACTCGATCCGCCGGCGGGACAGGTCGTCCAGCCAGATCGACACGCCCTCGTCGGACAGGCGCTTGAGTGCTCCCGCGTTCGCGGTCGCTTCGGTCACAGTGATCATCTTCTTTCGGGCGGTCGGATCAGCCACGAGCCGCGGTCAGGGACTCGCGGGCGGCGGCGACGACGTTCTCGGGGGTGAAGCCGTACTCGGCGAAAAGGATCTTCGCGTCGGCGGAGGCGCCGAAGTGCTCCAGGGAGACGATGCGTCCCGCGTCCCCCACGAACCGGTGCCAGGTCAGGCCGATACCGGCCTCGACCGCGACCCGGGCCTTCACGGCCGGCGGCAGGACGCTGTCCCGGTAGGCGCGGGGCTGCTCCTCGAACCACTCCACGGACGGCATGGACACGACCCGCGTGGGCACGCCCGCCGCCTGGAGCCGCTCACGGGCCTCGACGGCGATGTGCACCTCGGAACCGGTGGCGATCAGGATCACCTGCGGCTCGCCGCCTTCCGCCTCGGCCCGCACGTAACCGCCGCGGGCCACGTCCGGGTCCGGCTCGTACGTGGGCACGCCCTGGCGGGTGAGCGCGAGACCGTGCGGGGCCGGGTCGGTGGTGTGCCGCCGGAGGATCTCGGCCCAGGCGAGCGCGGTCTCGTTGGCGTCGGCCGGGCGTACGACGTTCAGGCCGGGGATGGCCCGCAGCGCGGCCAGGTGCTCCACCGGCTGGTGGGTCGGGCCGTCCTCGCCCAGGCCGATGGAGTCGTGCGTCCACACGTACGTCACGGGCAGCTGCATCAGGGCCGACATCCGGACGGCGTTGCGCATGTAGTCGGAGAACACCAGGAAGGTGCCGCCGTAGACGCGCGTGTTGCCGTGCAGCGCGATGCCGTTCATCTCCGCGGCCATGGAGAACTCGCGGATGCCGAAGTGGATCGTCCGGCCGTACGGGTCGGCCTCCGGCAGCGGGTTGCCCCCGGGCAGGAAGGACGACGTCTTGTCGATCGTCGTGTTGTTCGAACCGGCCAGGTCGGCCGAGCCGCCCCACAGCTCGGGGACGACCGCGCCGAGGGCCTGGAGCACCTTGCCGGACGCGGCACGGGTGGCGATCGCCTTGCCCGGCTCGAACACCGGCAGGGCGTCCTCCCAGCCCGCGGGCAGCTCGCCCTTGCTGACCCGGTCGAACGTGGCGGCGCGCTCCGGGTTGTCACCGCGCCAGGCGGCGATCCGCTTGTCCCAGGCGGCGTGCGCCTCGGCGCCCCGGTCCAGGGCCCTGCGGGTGTGCGCCAGCACCTCGTCGGCGACCTCGAAGGTCTTGTCCGGGTCGAAGCCGAGGAGGCGCTTGGTGGCGGCGACCTCGTCCTCCCCGAGCGCCGAGCCGTGGGAGGCCTCGGTGTTGCGCGCGTTCGGGGCGGGCCAGGCGATGATGGTGCGCATGGCGATGATCGAGGGGCGCCCGGTCTCGGCCTGAGCCTCCTTCAGCGCCGCGTACAGCGCGTGCACGTCGACGTCGCCGTCCTCCCGCGGCTCGATCCGCTGCACGTGCCAGCCGTACGCCTCGTACCGCTTCAGCACGTCCTCGGAGAACGCGGTCGCGGTGTCGCCCTCGATGGAGATGTGATTGTCGTCGTAGAGGAAGACCAGGTTGCCGAGCTTCTGGTGGCCGGCCAGCGAGGAGGCCTCGGCGGAGACGCCCTCCTGGAGGTCGCCGTCGGAGACGATCGCCCAGACGGTGTGGTCGAAGGGGGACTCGCCCTCGAGTGCGTCCGGGTCGAACAGGCCGCGCTCGTAGCGGGCCGCCATCGCCATGCCGACGGCGTTCGCGACGCCCTGGCCGAGCGGGCCCGTGGTGGTCTCCACGCCCGCCGTGTGCCCGTACTCGGGGTGCCCGGGCGTCTTCGAGCCGTGCGTGCGGAACGCCTTCAGGTCGTCCAGCCCCAGCTCGTAGCCCGCGAGGTACAGCTGCGTGTAGAGGGTCAGCGACGTGTGGCCGGGGGAGAGGACGAAGCGGTCACGGCCGGTCCACTCCGGATCGGCCGGGTCGTGCCGCATCACCTTCTGAAAGATCGTGTAGGCGGCCGGAGCCAGGCTCATCGCGGTGCCGGGATGGCCGTTTCCGACCCGCTGGACGGCATCGGCCGCCAGCAGACGGGCGGTGTCGACGGCACGCCGGTCGAGTTCGGTCCATTCGAAGCTGTCCGCTGTCTGCGTGCTCATCTTCAAGAAGTCCTCGATAGGAGCGAAGTGGCTGGTCTGACGTCTTCAAAGTTAAAAGTCTGACTTTTTCGAGGGAAGGTCGCCGTGTGCCAGCCTGTGGTGAAAGTGGGACACCCGGAGGCAACGCGGCGCGCGAACGCCGTGGCACGAGGCGGACATGGCGGATATGGCAGACAGAAGCGCCCAAGGCGGCGACGGGATCAGAACGTTCCCCTTCCCGGTCGAGCTGAGTGTCGGCGGCGTCGGCATGCAGGTCGGCCCGATGGGCACCGGCCGCACCTGGCACGCCGACGCGCCCCTGGAGCGCGTGCATCGCATCGACTTCCACGTCGTGCTGCTCTTCGGCGAGGGCCCGGTCCGGCACATGGTCGACTTCACCGAGTACGAGGCCACGGCCGGGGACCTGCTGTGGATCCGCCCGGGGCAGGTCCACCGCTTCTCCCGCACGAGCGAGTACCGCGGAACCGTGCTGACCATGCAGCCGGGCTTCCTGCCCCGCGCGACCGTCGAGGCCACCGGCCTGTACCGCTACGACCTGCCGCCGCTGCTGCGCCCCGACGCGGCCCAACTCGCCGGTCTGCGCGACTCGCTCGGCCAGCTGCGACGCGAGTACGAGGACACGGACACGCTGCCGCTGAGCCTGCACACCGCCGTCCTGCGCCACTCGCTGACGGCGTTCCTGCTGCGGCTGGCCCATCTCGCCGCCAGTACGGCGGAGTCGGTACGGCAGACGTCCGACTCCACCTTCACCCTCTTCCGGGACGCCGTGGAGAAGGACTTCGCCACCAACCACAGCGTCAGCGCCTACGCCGACGCACTCGGCTACTCCCGCCGCACCCTGGTCCGCGCGGTCCGCGGCGCGACCGGCGACACGCCGAAGGGCTTCATCGACAAGCGCGTGGTCCTGGAGGCCAAACGGCTCCTCGCCCACACCGACCTGCCGATCGGCCGGGTCGGCGCGGCGGTCGGTTTCCCCGACGCCGCGAACTTCTCCAAGTTCTTCCACCAGCACACGGACCAGACGCCGGCGGCGTTCCGGGCGGAACTGCGCTAGAACACGAAGACCGGGCAGCGAAAAGGGGCTCCACGCGCGCGTGGAGCCCCTGCCGGGGATCGTCAGTGTCCGAAGGTGAACCAGTTGACGTTCACGAAGTCGGCCGGCTGTCCGCTGGTGAAGGTCAGATACACATCGTGCGTGCCCGTCACGGAGGCGATGTTCGCCGGAACGGTCCGCCACGCCTGCCAGCCGCCGGTGCTGCCCACCGCGAAACTCCCGATGGGCGCGTTGCTCCGGCTGTCCAGCCGCACCTCCACCAGTCCGCTGACGCCGCCCGGCGCGCCGCTCGCGACCCGGGCGCTGAACTGCCGGGCCGCGGTGGAGCCGAAGTTCACGCCCTTGAAGTGCAGCCAGTCGCCGTTGGCCAGTGAGCCGACGTTCTGGCCGCCGCCCGAGTCGGACGTCGTCTCGGTCATCACACCGGACTGGCCGTCGTAGGACTCGGCCTCGATGGTGGAGTAGGCGTCGCGGTTGCCGGTCGGGGGAGGCGTGGTGCCGCCGCCGGACGACAGCACCTGGACGTAGTCGACGACCATCGCGTGACCGGGCTGCGTCCCGGCGTCCGGGCCGCCGCCGAACGCGTCCGGGAAGCCGCCGCCCATCGCGACGTTCAGGATGATGAAGAAGCCGTGGTCCGTGGCGTTGCGCCAGGTCGTCGCGTCGACCTGGTCGGCGCGCACCGTGTGGAAGGTGACGCCGTCGAGGTAGAAGCGGATCTCCTCGACGCTCGTCGAGCGGTCCCACTCCATCCGGTAGGTGTGGAAGCCGGCCTGGCATGTGGTGCCCTGGCAGGTGGTCGAACTGCCGATGCCGCTCGTCTCGTTGCAGGGGCCGCCCGGCGAGGTGCCGCAGTGCATCGTCGCGAACACCGTGTTCTGGCCCTGGGTGTTCTCCATGATGTCCAGCTCGCCGACGGCCGGCCAGTTCCAGTAGTTGCCGCGGTAGGGGGAGCCCAGCATCCAGAACGCGGGCCAGTAGCCCTTGGCCGCGGCTCCGGTGACGTTCGGCACCTGGATGCGCGACTCCACGCGGAGCTTGCCGCCGGCCGGGGGCTGGAAGTCGGTGCGGTTGGTCTCGATGCGGCCGGAGGTCCAGGTGCCGGCGCCGTCGCGCCGGGGGGTGATGCGGAGGTTGCCGTTGCCGTCGAGGGAGACGTTGTCGGTGCTGCTCGTCATCGTCTCGATCTCGCCGGTGCCCCAGTTGGCGGGGCCGCCCGGGTAGCCCTTGCCGGTCGCGTACTGCCAGTTGGACGTGTTGACGCCGCTGCCGGCCGGGCCGTTGAAGTCGTCGAGGAAGACCTGGTTCCAGCCCGACGGGGGCGGCGGCGCGGAGGCGCTCGCGGAGGGCGTCGCGGCGGTGGCGGCGACCGCGGCGAGGCCGAGTGTGCTGATGACGGCGACGAGCGCCCGCCGCAAGGGGCGCCGTGCGCGGGGTCTGCCGGAGGTGTCACTCATGTGGGGATGCCTCTCGGGTACGGATACGGGTGCGGGGAGGATGAGAGCGCTCTCAAAGTGCCGCCAATGTGCTCCACGCCACGGGGGCCGTCAAGAGTTGACGTGCTCCCTGGCTTGAAGTCCTGGTATTCCGGCCTGGGTCGTCCGACCCTTCCGGGGACTTCCTGCTTCACCGGCGATCGGCCGAAGCGGATCACTGGTGCCCCGCAGCCTGCCCAGCTCGTCACCGTCCCAGCCCCCGGTAACGACCTGTGCAAGAGGCCACTTGGACAGGGAAATTGCAACTTCGACAGGGCCCGCGGAGGCAGCTACCTTCATCTGGTCTTCGGTGGTCGCCACGATCGTCACAGGGGTTCCATCAGGCTGGGCCGGCCGCGACGGGACGAGTTGGCCACGCCCCAGGAATCCTCGCCCCCCGCCGCGTAAGCCACCGAACCGGGTCCACGCCAGGCACCCCCAACCAGGGAGAGACGCATGCCCCATCTTGCTCTGTACACATTCGGCGTCCTGAAGTCACCTCTCGCCGATCCCGCACCTCTCACGCGCGAGTTCTACGACATGGGCGAGGCCGTCTACCGGAAGATCAGTCAGCACCCCGGGTACCTCGCTCATGCCGAAGCGGCAGACGGTGACCGGGGCATGCTCTTCGAGGCGGACTGGGGTGCATGGGGAGAGTTCGCCGTACCGACCTGGTACGGCAAGGGCCGTACGGTGGAAACCACCGCCCTGGCCGCGACCCTCTCACTCTGGACCGACCTGCGCCCCGCCTTCGACGCCGTCTACACCGGTCTGCACCGTGAGGCGCTGAACAGGCGTTACGACTGGTTCGAGAGGACAGGGCACCCGAACTACGTGTTCTGGTGGGTCTCCGACGGCGTGATACCCACCTGGCGGGACGGGGTTTCCAGGCTGGAGCACCTCCACGGCCACGGCTCCGCGCCGCACGCCTTCACCTTCCACGACTCGTTCGCCCCGGAGGGAACCCCGACCGTGATCAAAGGCATCGGGCCGCGGAGCGACCAGGTTCGCTGAGGATACGCTGCTCCGCTCCACCCTGACTGGAGGTCACCTGAGTGTTCCCCGCACGGCTGCTTGCCGGTGTTTCGTCGGCTCTGGTGATTCTCGCCCTGTCCGGTTGCTCTTCCCACTGGGGCTGCACCGACACGACGGCGAAGCGCGGTGAGGCCAGTGTCAGGGTGCAGGTCGAGGACACGTCCGGGCGGCCTCTCGGCGTCACCGCCGAGGTCGTCGACTGGCGCCTTGAGCCTCACCCGCAGGTGCCCTCCGAAGGTGACCAGGTCCACTTCCACTACCGCTTCGACGGCGCCGACGAGATGTCCGGCCCTGCGGTGGACGCCTGCGCGGTCGACAAGGAGCGCGTGGCGTTGGGGTGTCAGACGGTCCATTCGTCCGAGGCGTTCGGACCGGACGGTGACCTCACGGGCGACGACTGGCTCGCCGTCGAGCACCCTGAGCAGGTTGCCGGAGTGTTATTGATCCCCAATGACCAGTCCTACGACGGACGAACCTGCGAGCAGGACGTCAAGGACGGTGGCGGGCCACATCCCCCGGAACGAGCCCGCATGGGGGACCAACTGTAAGCCGTCATTCAGTTGGTGAGCCGGCGGTGGCACATGGGTCGTGGCGATGGCGGTCCTGAACGGGCTCTGCCCGCCGGGGTGTTGCGGCACCGACGTCCGGCTGGGGCGCGACGGTTGCCCCAGGGGCCGTTGTCAGACCCTGCTGCGATGCTCACGGCATGGATGTCACCTTGCAGCTGACCATCGACTGCGCCGACCCGGCGAAGCTCGTGACCTTCTGGACCGAGGCCCTCGGATACGTGCCGGAACCGCCCCCCGGAGGGCACCCCACCTGGCGGGCCTACTGGGAGGACATGGGAGTGCCCGCGGAGGAAATGCCCGAGGGGGCGGGGGAGACCCCCGAGTCGATCGTCGACCCGGAGGGGCACGGGCCCCGCGTCTGGTTCCAGCAAGTGCCGGAGGGCAAGTCCGTCAAGAACCGGGTGCATCTCGACCTCAAGGTCGGCGGTGGCAGAGGCGTTCCCCTGCCGGAGCGCACCCGGAGGATCAGGGCCAAGGTGGACCGGCTGACCACGGCCGGCGCGACCGTGCTGCGGATCATGGACGAGCCGGACATGGACTACTACGGCGTCGTGCTGCGGGACCCGGAGGGCAATGAGTTCTGCGTGGCCTGAGTGTCACCGAGCGCTCCGCCGGAGAGCCGATGCCGGTCAAGTGCCGGACCCCTCGCCTCAGGCCCGCTCCGGCCGCCACCCCAGAGCCCGGGAGATCCCGCGGGCCGCCACCCGCACCGCCGGGACCAGCACCGGCACCTGGGCGTCGGCCTGCGGCACCACGATGGACACGGCGGCGGCCACCGAGCCGTCCGCCGTGCGTACCGGCGCGGCCACCGACAGGGCGTCCTCCGTGACCTGGCGGTCGCTCACCGCCACGCCCGTCCGGCGCACTCCGGCGAGCTCCCGCCGCAGCCGCGCCGGGTCGGTGATCGTGTACGGCGTGAAGGACGCGAGTGTGCCCGCGCAGTACTCCTCCTGGAACTCCGGATCGCCGTGCGCCAGCAGGGCGAGCCCGACGCCGGTGGCGTGCAGCGGCCAGCGCGCGCCGACGCGGATGTGCACGCCGACCGCGGAGCGTCCCGACAGCCACTCGATGTAGACGACGTCCGATCCGTCCCGCACCGCCAGCTGCACGTTCTCGTGCGTCGCCTCGTACAGGTCCTCCAGGTACGGCAGCGCGATCTGCCGCAGGGCGAGGCCGCGCGGCGCCAGCGCGGCGATCTCCCACAGCCGGAGCCCGACGTGGTAGGTGCCGGACTCGTCCCGTTCCAGGGCACCCCATGCGGTGAGCGCGCCCACCAGCCGGTGCGCGGTGGTCAGGCTCAGCCCGGCCCGCCGGCTGATGTCCGTCAGGCACAAGGCCGGATGCTCGTGGTCGAAGGCCGCGAGGACGGACAGCAGCCGGTCGGTCGCGGTGGGGGCGCCCCCGGTGCGAGCGGAGTCGAGGACTCGGGGCAGAGCGGTCATGGCCGGGAGTCTCCCGGGTGGGCGAGGTCGTAGGGGCGGGGGTAGGCGGCCGGGCGGTACGGGACGTAGCGGGGTTCCGCCGTCGGATCCGCCGCTGTGGCACGGGTGTTGAGGGCAGCGGGCGAGGTGTCCCAGCGGCCCGTGTCCAGGCGGTGTTCCAGGGTGCGCAGGGCGGCCAGGGTCTCGCCTGGGGTGAACGTGCAGTGGCCGGGTGCGTCGACGTAGGCCTGGCGGAACAGCGGACCGGAGCCGGCCGCGCCGGCCGCCCTCCGGTAGGCGCTCTCCGACTGCACCGGTATCAGCGCGTCACCGGTCGTGTGGATGTTCAGCTGCGGGTCGGCCAGCCGGCCGGAGAGCACGCTGGTGTTCCGCATCCACCGCACGGCCGGCGGATCGGCGGAAATCCGGGGTGCCCGGCCCAGGGCCGAGAGGTCGGTACGCAAGGACAGTCCCGCCTTCTTGTAGAGCTCCGTCACCTCTTTGTACAGCGGGGAGCGGCCGAGCATGGCGGTGTAGTCGACACCGGTGTTCCACGACGGGTTGCCGCCCGCCCGGCTCTCGGCCTCCTGGCGCCAGCTGAACGCGGGCATCTGGAGCAGGCCCCGGACGGCGGTGTACTGGTTGGCCTGCTGGGTCTCCCAGTCCGTGGGGCCCGGCTCGGTCTGCGAGGCGTCGTTGTAGCCGGGGATGTCGTGCAGGGCGGCGGCGAGGGCGATCCGGGCCCGGCCCTCGGGGGTCCGCTGGGCGGCGTCGACCTTCGAGGTGAGCGCCTTCCCGGCGGCGACCGCCTCCGTCTGGCCGGTGAAGCCCGTGAGCCGGATCCCGGAGCCGGGCGCGAGGAGCGTGCGCAGCGCGAAGACCGGGTCCAGGGTGCTGTTCCAGTTGGCGACGCCGCCCTGTACCAGCCCGCACATCGACAGCGAGCCGTCGAACCGGCCGGAGTGGCGCTCGGCGAGCATGGTGGTGACGAAACCGCCGTACGAGGTGCCCCAGGCCAGGGTCCGCCGGGCCGCCCCGAACTTCTCGGTGAACAGGTCCAGCGTGGCGAGCTGGTCGGGCACCGCCTCGGTGACGGCCCAGCCGTTCGTCGCGTACGAGGAGCCGATCAGGGCGTAGCCCTCGGCCAGCAGCTTGTCCCGGGCGGCCGTGCTCGGCGTGTTCTCGGCCCGCTTGGGGGATCCGGCCGGGGCGTAGCCGTGGCTGTACAGCAGCACCGTCCCGTTCCAGGACGCGGGGACGTCCATCACGTACGCGGCGCCGGAAGCAAGCTCGCCCTCCAGGTGGGTGCCGGTGGCGGCGGCGGCCTGCGCCGGCAGTGCGGTCGCCACCGACAGGCAAGCGGTCAGCAGAGCGAGGCGGATCCTCAACGGGGGGTCCCTTCCAGGGTGGCGGTGGAGACGGCGGGGGAGTCCAGGGCGTCGGTGTGCGTCTCGCGCAGTCGCCACACGGTGACGGCGGTGATCGCCGCGCCCGCGCACAGCAGCAGCGAGACGGGCGTGCTCCCGCCCCCGTACGAGGCGAGGAGGCTGCCGGCGATGAGCGGGGAGAAGCCGGCGCCGATCAGGGTGGCCGCCTGGTAGCCGAGGGAGGCGCCGGTGTAGCGGACGCGAGTGCCGAACATCTCGGTGAGCAGGGCGCCGAGCGGCCCGTACATCGTGGACTGGGCGACACCGTGGCCGAGGGCGAGGGCAAGGATCAGCAGTCCGGGCGAGCCGGAGTCGACCAGCGCCAGAACGGGGAAGGCGAGCGCGGCGGAGGCGACCGCTCCGGCGAGCACGACGGGCCGGCGGCCGACCCGGTCCGACAGCGCGGACGCGGCGGGCAGGACGACGAGGGCCACGCAGGAGGCGACGGTCACCGCGGTCAGCACCTGCGGGCGGGTGTACCCCTCGTCGACGGCGTAGGAGATCATGAAGCTCGTCAGCAGCGACTGGGCGGTGAACGCACCGATGCCGACGCATGCGGCCAGCAGCACGGGCTTCGGGCGGCGCAGCACCTCCACGATCGGCGGCTTGTCCACGGGCTCCCGCTTGACCTGGGCGAACAGCGGGCTCTCGGCGACCTTGAGGCGCACGAACAGCCCGACGGCCAGCAGCAGGATGCTCAGCAGGAACGGCACGCGCCAGCCCCAGGAGCGGAACTCGTCGTCGGGCAGGCCGGCGACGAGCGTGACCACACCGGCCGACAGCACGGAACCGAGCGGGGCGCCGAGCTGGGTGAAGCTGGACCACAGGCCACGCCGGGAACCCTGCGTCCGCTCGGCGTGCTCGACGACCATCAGCATCGCGCCGCCCCACTCGCCGCCGATCGCGATGCCCTGCACCACGCGCAGGGCGACCAGCAGGATCGGGGCCCAGACGCCGATCGCGTCGTAGGTGGGCAGCAGGCCGATGAGGAAGCTGCCCGAGCCCATCAGGACCATGGTCAGCAGCATCATCGACTTGCGGCCGATCCGGTCGCCGAAGTGGCCGAAGACGATGCCGCCGAGCGGGCGGGCGAGATAGCCGGCGGCGAAGGTGCCGAACGCCGCGATGGTGCCGACCGCCGGATCGGCCCGGGGGAAGAACAGCTCGCCGAAGACGAGCGCGGCGACCGTGCCGTAGACGAGGAAGTCGTAGAACTCGACGGCCGTGCCGAGCAGGCCGGAGACGGCGACGCGGCGCAACTGCCGCGAATCGGGGGCGGGTTGAGCGGCAGAAGGGGATGGCTGCACGGGAGCTCCCTGGGGACGGGTCTCGGTTGGCCGATGAAGTTATGCATCCATCGTGCAGCCGTCAATCATTTGCACAACATCAGTTCAGTCCGTCCTCGGCGATCCGCAGCAGCAGCGCGTGCAGTGCGTCCCGCTCGGCCGGGTCCAGCGGGCCCAAGAGCTCGTTCGTCACCCGCTGGCCGGCCTCGTCGGTGTCGCGCAGGAACGCGCGGCCCTTCTCGGTCAGCGCGACGATCCGGCTGCGGCGGTCGTCGGGGGAGGGGCGGCGCTCGGCGAAGCCCTGCTTCTCCAGGTCGTCGACCAGGCCGACGATCGCGCTCGGGTCGTAGCCGAGCCGGGTGCTCAGCTCGCGCTGGAGGGCGCCCCCGGAGGTGGCGAGGAAGCGCAGCACCGCGTAGTGGCGCAGGCGCAGGCCCGACTCCTGGAGGCAGGCGTTGAAGAGCTGTCCCGAGCGCAGGCCCAGGCGGTACAGCAGGTAGCCCGTGTCGGCGTGCAGCCCGCGCATCCACGGCTCGTGCGCGTCGATGGGCTTCGGGGTGACGTTCTGGCGTGTGATGACGGGCTCCCTGTGCTCGGTGCTTCCTGGGGAATCCAGCATCTCGCACCCATGGGTCATCAACAACTATTGACGTCAACAATTATTGCTCTTAGCTTCGATCTCGCAGTCGCACCCCATGCGACTCGCAGTCGCACCCCGTGCCACTCGTAGCCGCACCCATGCGAAGGGACTCACCCGTGCCCACCATCGATCTCACCGGCAAGACCGCCGTCGTCACCGGAAGCGGCCGGGGCCTCGGCCTCGCCTACGCCCACTCCCTGGCCGCCCACGGCGCCTCCGTGGTCGTCAACGACGTCGACGAGGCGGTGGCCGAGGCGGCCGTGAAGTCCATCACCGAGGCGGGCGGCAAGGCCGTGGCGGAGGTGGTCCCGGTCGGTACGGCCGAGGCGGCGGACCGGCTGGTCGCCCGCGCGGTCGAGGAGTTCGGCCGGCTGGACGTCCTCGTCACCAACGCCGGCATCCTCCGCGACAAGGTGCTGTGGAAGATGACCGACGAGGACTTCGACGCGGTGATCACCACCCATCTCAAGGGCACGTTCACCTGCGCCCGGGCCGCCGCCGTCCGGATGCGCGAGCAGGGCGAGGGCGGCTCGCTGATCCTGGTCGGCTCCCCGGCCGGCCAGCGCGGCAACTTCGGCCAGACGAACTACGCCGCCGCCAAGGCCGGCATCGCGGCGATGGCCCGCACCTGGTCCATGGAGCTGGGCCGCGCGAACATCACCGTCAACGCGATCGTGCCGGTCGCCGCGACCGCGATGACCGAGACGATCCCGGCCTTCGCCCCGTACATCGAGGCCATGAGGAACGGCGAGCCGCTTCCGGACTTCCTGCGCAAGGGGGAGGGCTTCGGCACCCCCGAGGACTGCGCCGCCCTGGTCCCGTTCCTGGCCTCCGAGGCCGCGCGCGGCGTGACCGGCCAGTGCATCGGCATCGGCGGCGACAAGGTGGCACTCTGGTCGCATCCGCAGGAGATCAGGGCGGCCTACGCCGACGGCGGCTGGACCCCCGCCACCCTCGCGGACGCCTGGCCCACCTCGGTCGGTGCCGAACTCCAGTCGGTCGGCATCCCGGCGCCGAAGTTCCCGGAGGCGTGATGGACCTGAACGACCTCGTCGCGATCGACGTCCACACCCACGCGGAGGTCTCCTCCAAGGGCCACTCCTCCCTGGACGACGACCTGCACGACGCCTCCTCCGCCTACTTCAAGGTCGAGGGCAAGCGGAAGCCGACCCTGGAGGAGACCGCCGCGTAC
The DNA here is from genome assembly GCF_056430805.1 of Streptomyces sp. NPDC045955. Taxonomy (NCBI): domain Bacteria; kingdom Bacillati; phylum Actinomycetota; class Actinomycetes; order Kitasatosporales; family Streptomycetaceae; genus Streptomyces; species Streptomyces sp. NPDC045955. Next base: position 13,960 of record NZ_JBWKKY010000036.1, on the reverse strand, counting down.
TACCGCGAGCGCAAGATGGCCGCCGTGATCTTCACGGTCGACGCCGAGTCCGCCACCGGCACGGCGCCCGTCCCCAACGAGGAGGTCGCCGAGGCCGCCGCCGCCAACGCCGACGTGCTCATCCCCTTCGCCTCCATCGACCCCTTCCGGGGCAAGGCCGGGGTCAAGCAGGCCCGTCGCCTGGTCGAGGAGTACGGGGTGAGGGGCTTCAAGTTCCACCCCAGCATCCAGGGCTTCTTCCCCAACGACCGGTCGGTGGCCTACGACCTCTACGAGGTGATCGAGGAGACCGGCACGATCGCCCTGTTCCACACCGGCCAGACCGGCATCGGCGCCGGCGTGCCCGGCGGGGGCGGCATCAGGCTCAAGTACTCCAACCCGCTGCACGTGGACGACGTCGCCGCCGACTTCCCGCACCTGAAGATCATCCTGGCGCACCCGTCGTTCCCCTGGCAGGACGAGGCCCTGGCCGTCGCCACGCACAAGCCGGGCGTGCACATCGACCTGTCCGGCTGGTCGCCGAAGTACTTCCCGCCGCAGCTCGTGCAGTACGCGAACACGCTGCTGAAGGACAAGGTGCTCTTCGGCTCCGACTTCCCCGTCCTCACCCCCGACCGCTGGCTCGCCGACTTCGACAAGCTGACGATCAAGGAAGAGGTCCGGCCGAAGATCCTCAAGGAGAACGCCGCCCGTCTGCTCGGGCTGACGAAACCGTAAGGGGCGTGACATGCGCAACGAGGGACTGGGGTCATGGCCCGCACGCCGGGCCCGCAAGACCCCGCACCGCACCGCCCTGATCCACGGCGACACCACCCGCACCTACGCCGGCCTGTACGACCGCACCACCCGCCTCGCCCACGCCCTGCGTGAGCGGGGTGTGCGCCGCGGCGACCGCGTCGCCTACCTCGGCCCGAACCACCCCTCCTACCTGGAGACCATGTTCGCGGCCGGCACCCTCGGCGCGGTCTTCGTCCCCCTCAACATCCGGCTGGCCGGCCCCGAGATCGCCTACCAGCTCGCCGACTCCGGCGCCAAGGCCCTCGTCTACGGCCCCTCGCACGCCGGCCTGGTCGCGGGACTGCCGGGCAGCACGGACGTCCGTACGTACGTCGAAGTGGGCGCCGAGTACGAGGAGGCGCTGGCCTCGGCCACCCGGGAGCCCATCGACACACCGGTCACCCCGGACGACACCTGCATCATCATGTACACCTCGGGGACGACCGGCCGCCCCAAGGGCGCGATGCTCACCCACGGCAACCTCACCTGGAACGCGATCAACGTCCTCATCGACCACGACCTGGTCGCCGACGAACGCGCCCTGGTCTCCGCCCCGCTGTTCCACACCGCGGGGCTGAACATGCTGACCCTCCCGGTCCTGCTCAAGGGCGGCACCTGCGTCCTGGTCGAGGCCTTCGACCCGGACGCCACCTTCGACCTGATCGAACGGCACCGGATCACCTTCATGTTCGGCGTGCCCACGATGTTCGACCAGGTGGCCCGGCACCCACGCTGGGCGGACGCCGACCTGTCGTCGCTGCGCATCCTGACCTGCGGCGGCTCCCCGGTCCCGACCCCGCTGATCGCGGCGTACCAGAGGCGTGGCCTGACCTTCCTCCAGGGCTACGGCATGACCGAGGCCGCCCCCGGCACGCTGTTCCTGGACGCCGAGCACGCCGTCGGCAAGGCGGGGTCGGCGGGCGTGCCGCACTTCTTCAGCGACGTACGCGTCGTACGGCCCGACCTCGCGCCGGTCGACGTCGGCGAGGTCGGTGAGGTCGTGGTGCGCGGGCCGCACGTCATGCCCGGCTACTGGGGGCTGCCCGAGGAGACGGCCGCGTCCTTCGCGGACGGCTGGTTCCGCAGCGGCGACGCCGCCCAGGTCGACGAGGACGGCTACGTCTACATCGTCGACCGCATCAAGGACATGATCATCTCCGGTGGCGAGAACATCTACCCCGCCGAGATCGAGGACCAGCTCCTCGCCCACCCGGACATCGTCGAATGCGCGGTGATCGGGGTGCCGGACGACAAGTGGGGCGAGGTGCCCCGCGCGGTCGTCGTGCCCCGCGAGGGCGCCGCCCTCGACCCCGACGAGGTGCTCGCGTCGCTCGCCGGCCGCCTCGCCAAGTACAAGATCCCGAAGTCGGTCGTGGTGGCGGACGAACTGCCCCGCACCGCCTCCGGGAAGCTCCTGAAATCCCGTGTGCGCAAGCGCTACGGCACCGACTCCCAGTGAAGGACGGCTCCATGAGCATCACCGTCAACGGCCTCGACGAACTGAAGAAACTCGCGGGCAGCGACCTCGGCACCAGCGAGTGGATCGAGGTCACGCAGGAGCGGATCGACACCTTCGCCGACGCGACAGGGGACCACCAGTGGATCCACGTGGACCCCGAGAAGGCCAAGGAGGGCCCCTTCGGCGCCCCCATCGCGCACGGCTACCTCACGCTCTCCCTCTTCATCCCGCTGTTCACCGAGCTGCTGGACGTCCAGGGCGTGACGACGAAGGTGAACTACGGCCTCAACAAGGTACGTTTCCCCTCCCCGGTGAAGGTCGGCTCCCGCATCCGGCTGACGGCGAAGCTCGCCGAGGTCGAGGAGGTGCCGGGCGGCGTGCAGATCACGGTCGACGGCGCCATCGAGATCGAGGGCGGCGGCAAGCCGGCCGCCGTGCTCCAGAGCCTGTCGCGGTTCTACGCCTGAGGCCGCGTTCCGGTCCTCAGGACGCGTTCTGGGCCTGAGGCCGCGCGGGCACCAGGTCGAGCAGGCGTTCCGAGGCGTCACGCGCGAGCGGTGAGAGCCGGTCGTGCACGGCCCGGAACGTCTTCTCGGCTTGTTCCGCCGGCCAGTCGTCCGGCAGGTGCTTGACCGGCAGGCGCGGATCGCGCCGGACGATCCGCAGCCACTCGGTCTGGAGCCGCAGCCGCAGCACGAGCCCGTCGTCGGCGTCCGGCAGCTCGTCTTCCCAGGACTGCCAGCGCCGTACGAACGCCTCGTAGCGCCCGGCCAGGTCGGACAGCTCCCACGTCTCCTCGATCATCTGGCCGATGTCCATCCCGGTGTCGGCGTGCGCCCGGAAGACCTTCACATGGGCGGACAGGCCGAGCTCGGCGACCAGCGCGGACACGTCGACCTCGCCCGGCGCGATCCACAGGCCGTTGAACAGCGGGCCGAAGCCGCTCCAGGTCAGCTGGGAGCGCAGGTCGTGGCGCTGGCGTTGCCAGGACTCGGGCAGGGAGAAGCCGAGCAGGGTCCAGGTGCCGTCCCAGTGCCGGTTGACGGCGCCGTCCTGCCAGATGCGTCGCTCGCCGTCGCGCAGCACGGCCTCCGAGCGCTCGGTCAGCCCGAAGTACATCCGGCGGCCCTCGCGCTGGCGGCGCAGCAGGTCGCGGTTGACCATCCGGGTCAGTGTCGAGCGGGTCGCCTGCTCGCCGATCCCGGCGCGGGCGAACACGTCGATGACACTGCCGGAGTACACGCACACGTCGCGACCGAGCACCTGGTCGCCCAGGAACGTCAGCATGAGGGACTGGGGCCGCAGCGACTCTTCACCGGTCACGCGGCCCACCGTACCTCCGCCCGATCAGTCCGTGACCTGCCGGTACGCGTGCACGGCCGTCGTCACCGCGCACACGCCCGGCGGGATCACCTGCGTCCGCAGGGTGCCGCTGTTCGTGTCGTAGTCGACGCCCTCCGTCTCGAAGGTGCCCGTGCACACGCTGTGCTGCGGCAGCGCGAAGAGGCTCGTCACCGTGCCGGTGACCGGCTGCCCGTCCGGCCTGTGGGCCAGGTCGATCTGGAGCAGCGGCCGGATCTCCGGGAAGAGGGTGCCCGAGGCGTCGTTCGAGGCGCACAGCAGGCGGGTGTCGGTGACGAAGTCGCAGCCCTGGATGTCACGCACCGGCTTGTCCAGGGTGATCTGCCCGGCCTCCTTCAGCTCACCGCCGGTGGGCGGCGTGGAGGGGTTCAGCAGGGGCGCCGGGAAGACCTGGAGCCGGTTCTGCGTGCCCCACTCGCCCGAGACCAGCCACTGACCGTCGGGCGAGACGGCGGCGAAGGAGTTGTTCAGCTTCTCGCCCGGGTTCAGCGGGTGGACGTACTCGTAGCGCTTCCCGGCCGGGGTGGTGACCGCGAACATCTTGGACGTTGCCGTGTCCGATCCCTGGTAGGCGTCGAAGACATGGCCGCGCGCGATGTCCGGGTCGCCGATGTGGTTCCAGCCCTTGACCCGCAGGTTCAGCGGGATGGAGGCCAGCCCGCGGTACAGCAGGGAGCCGTCCGCGCGGCTGGCCAGGCCCTGCCCGCCGCCGAGGGTGTCGGTGTACGCCGTGCCGGTCTGAGTCCACTGCGGGGCACCGGCGGCCGAGGCCGTGCCGGCACCCAGCGCGAATGCACCCAATAAGGCGGTGGTGGCGAGCAGTTGACGTCTCATCGGGTCAGGCACCTTCCACGTCGACGAATACCGGGTTCGCATAGAACCACGTATCCGCCCACGGGTCACCGTCCCCGGGCGCGTGCGGAACCGGCCCGTGCGGATCGACCGAGGCACCGAGGTAGCCGGGGCCGTTCCGGTTGCCGTCGCTGCCGCGGAGCCGGACGTAGAAGGACTCCTCGCCCGCGGTCAGCGGGATACGCAGCGTGTAGGTGCCCGTGCGGCCGGAGACGTCCTGCGAGCGGACGACGCGGGTGTCGGGGGCCTTCCAGGTGTCGCGGTCGGCGACCGGGCCGCGCACCGCGCCCCGGATGACGTCCACGTGCGCCAACTCCGGCAGGATCCCCCGCGGGTTGGGCCGGGAGGCGGTCGTCACGGTGACGTCCAGGGTGAGCTTGTCGCCCTTGCGGACCCGCAGCCGGCCGCCCAGCGTCACGCCCCGGCCCCGGTCGGCGTCCCGCTTCAGCCGGACGTCGAGCCCGTCGAGCAGATGCCCGTGGTCGAGCCAGACCCGGCCCGCCCGCAAACCCGCCATGACCGCGCGGTAGCCGTAGCGGGTCACGCCCACGTGCGTACGGCTGAACTGGCCGGGCCAGAAGTCGCTGCCGGGCTGCGGGGTGTCCGTGTTCACCGGGTCGGGCAGCTTCCCGGTGCTGTCGAAGGTCTGGCCCGGCTGCCAGTCACCGTTCTTCCAGGTGTCGAAGACGATCCGGTGGGCGTCGGAGTTGGTGGTGACGGAGAACAGCCGCCCCTCGGCGAGCATCGAGTCCCACAGGCCGCCGACGGTGGCGGTCGCCCAGTCGAAACCGCCGTACGTCACATAGGCGTCCGCCGGGTAGCCGGGCCAGGACTGCGCGGACGGCTTGTTCTCGTACTCGCCGCGGATCGAGGCGGCGCCGCGCCAGCCGGGAATGGCGGCGCCCTGCGCACCCGGCGCGCCCTCCATGCCGATCATGATCCCGGGCGCCGCGTCCCGCCAGGCGCGCATCTCGTGCGGGGAGTCGATGCCGAGCCGCAAAGGGTGGTTGGCGATGACCAGCACATCGTCGACGTAGCCCGAACGGCGCTGCTGGGCCAGCCACTTGAGGGCCTTGACGGCGTGTGCCTCGTTGCGGGCGGTGTCCGCGTCGGCGGGGCCGCCCTTGTCGTAGCCGAGGAGCTTGCCGTCGTAGGCGCGTTCGAACCGGGTGAGGAGGTCGACCTCGTTCCTGCCGGGCGAAGTGAACACCGTGCAGTGCTCGGCCGCCGGGATGTACCACTCCAGGCCCTGGAAGATCAGCTGACGCGGGTTCTCGGCCCGCGCCTCGAGGATCTCCTGGTGCTCCATGACCGCCCCGAAGTCGGCGTGCCCGAAGTTGGAGTGCTCGGTGAACACCATCCAGTCCAGGCCGTACTTCGCGCCCGCGGCGGCCAGCTGGGAGAACGTGTACTTGGCGTCGTGGCTGTAGACGGAGTGGATGTGGTGGTCGCCGACGAGGTAGGCGAGGCGGGGGTCCTCGCCGCCCGGCCGTTCGCCGTCGCCGTGGCCGTCGCCGTCGCCGTCGCCGTCGGCGGCCAGGGCCGGGGCCGCCGCCGAGCCCAGGGCGAACGCGGCGCCGAACAGGCCCGCCCGGCGCAGGAGCCCGCGGCGGGAGACGCCCTGGGCGTCGAGGGCGGCGGGGGAGACGGACGGGTCGGCCCAGGCGGGCAGTTGCTGCTCTGTCATGAGAGTTCCCTGGGAGGTCAGTGGTTCATGAAGGAGGTGACGGGCAGCGCCCGCGCGACGATCCGGACGTCACCGAGGCGGCCGTGGAAGATCTGGTCGATCGTGCCGCCGTACTCGTAGCCGCCGAGCAGCCACGGCAGGCCGACGGAGGTGATGCCGACGGAGGGCGCCTTGGGGTTGCGGACGACCGGGCAGCCCTCGACGTACAGCGTGGTGTGCCTGCCGTCGTTGACGACCGCGAGGTGCCACCAGGTCTCCAGCGGGGTCTCCTGGCCCCAGTTGGTGGCGATGCCCTGCAGGTTGAGCGGGCGCATCGCCCACTGCGGTTCGCGGTCGTTGGACAGGGACAGCGTGGCCAGCGGCTCGTCGGGGTCGTCGGCGGTCTTGCCGGCGGCGCCGCCCGTGCCCGTGCGGCCGACCAGGCCCGACCAGGCGTTGTGGTCCGGGTCCCAGTCGGCGGGCAGCCGGTAGAACGCCTCGATGGTGTAGCCGTCCCGGAACGTGGCCGAGTTGAGCGGGGCCCCGTCGACCGTGCGCAGGTAGGCGCCCTTCAGCGGTGACTTGAAGCCCTGGAACTCCAGGCTGCCGTGGCCCGGCTGGTCGGGGTGGTGGTCCGCCGACCAGCCCAGCGCGCCGCCGCCCACCGTGACGAGCGAGAGGTCGTTGCCCCGCCCGGTCAGGTCCCGGACCGTGCCGGCCGTGCCGTCGACGGGTTTCTCGAATCGCCAGTACGCCGCGGTGCCCGGGATCAGCATCTTCGAGGCGGGCCGCGCCGGACGGGCGGGCACGGGCGCGAAGCCGGAGAAGCGCTCCTCGAAGTCGATCTCGACGGAGAACCGGTCGGCGTCGCCGCTCAGCTCCATCTCCTGCCGCTCCAGCTCGTTGAGCCCCTTCCCGGCTCGGCCCAGGATCCACGGGGAGACCGTCTCCACGTCGATGACGTTCCGGTCCAGGTCGAACCGGTAGAGGCGGATCATCGCCGCGCCGCCGAAATAGCGGTTCTGATAGTTCGTCAGATGCAGGTGGACGTCATGCCCGGCCGCGTTCTTGCGCGTCGCGCGGGCGGCGGGCCAGTAGTGCCCGTTGAGGGTGAGGAAGATCTGGTCGTGGTCCTCGACCAGCTGGTCCCACAGCTGCCGGCCGTAGTCCGACAACGAGTCGTCCTCGACGACCAGTTCGTGCGTCGTGAGGATCACGGGCGTCTTCGGGTGCCGCGCCAGGACGTCCTTCGCCCACGCGTACCCCTGCGGCGACAGCCGCCAGTCCAGCGCGAGCACCATCCACTCCCGGGCGCCCGCCGTGAACAGGTGGAAGGTGTTGTAGCCGTCCGGGGAGGCGCCGCCGAACGTCCGCTGTCCCTCGAACCGCTCGGGCCCGAAGGCGTCCAGATACGGCGTCGCACCGCGCTGGTCGGTCGTCGACGACTTCACGTCGTGGTTGCCGGCCAGGACGCTGTAGCCGACGCCCCGCCGGTCCAGCAGCCCGAACGCCTCGCCGATCGCCGCGAATTCCTCCTTCGCGCCGTTCTGCGTGAGGTCCCCCAGGTGGGACAGGAAGACGAGGTTCTCCTCCCCGCCGTGCTCCAGCAGATAGCGCAGCGACGCCTCGACCGGCGCCCTGTCGATGCTCGGCCCGTCGAAGAGGTACTGCGTGTCCGGCATCACGGCGAGCGTGAAGCGACGGCTGCGCGGGTCGGGGCGCCAACTCGCCGGAGCCGCCCGGGCGGTGACGGCCGGCAGCGCGGCCACCGCCGTGGCGGTCGCGCCGAGCAGGGCGGTGGCGCGCAGGAAACCGCGTCTTCCGGCGCCGGCCTGGGGGGCCTCGCCCAGGTCGTGATCATGTGAAGTGCACACGGGGGCTCCATGAAGGGTGACAGGGAGGGAGTCTCGGAGGGCGTGAGGCGGAGGGAGAGGGAGTCTCGGCGGAGGTGACGGGGGAGGGGGAGAACTCAGAGAACGCGCAGGGTCCAGCTCCAGCGATGGACGCCGGCCGGGACGAGATAGGTGGCGAAGGTGTCGGGCCCGCAGGAGGCCGTGCCGAGACCGCGGTGCGCCGCGTCGACGTGCACCACGCACCCCGCCCGCGGCACCAGTTCGTCGTGATGCGCGGCCGAGGCGAGGTCGGCCGCGCGATGGCGGGTCACGCAGACCTGGCGGGGCCGGTCCAGCCGCACCGCGATCCCGGTTGCGTCGGGCGCGGACAGCGTGAACCGTCGCACGCCGTGCCGCCCGCCGCTCTCCTGAGGCCGCAGGTACGGCGTGAACAGCTCGTCCACCGGCAGCGAGTGGTGGCCGACGGGCGCCCCCGCGCCCCGGTCCGGATACGACTCCCAGGGGCCCTTCCCGAACCACTCCAGCAGGTTCAGCCCGGCGGCCGTCTCGAAGACGGATCCGACTCGGGGCACGTCGTCCAGCGCCTCGGGCAGCTCGGCGCACTCCTCCACGAGGAGCCCGCCCTCGACCGCCGTGAACACCTGCTCGTGCCGGACGGTGCCGCCCGGGCCGAGGTGGTCGGTGACCACGGACACCCGCCCCGGGTCACGCCGTACGGCGACGACCTCGCGGGCGAGCGCGTCGAGACCCCAGTCCCGCCAGCGGGCCGCCATGCCACCCAGTTCGTCGTTGTCGGTGGGCGCCCGCCACAGCGACAGCGTGGGCCCGGCCGTGAGCAGCGGATGGACGAGCAGCCCGTCCTCGTCGACCTCGACGGGGCGGTTCCTGACCGGGGTGTGCCGCACCGGTTCCGCCGCCCGCAGCCGCACCTGCGGCAGGCACACGACCGTGCCACGCGGTGCCCACGGCTCGTCCCCGGCCGTCGTGACCCGCAGCGTCAGCCACGCCTCGCCGCCGTCCTCCGGCAGCTCGAACGGCAGCGGCACGGCCGCCGTCTCGCCCGGCCGCAGCCCGGGCAGCTCGGCGGGGGCGGTCCGGGTGCCGCCGTCGGCGAGGGACAGCTCCCACTCGCCGGACAGCCAGTCCAGGCCCCGGAAGTGCTGGTGGTTGCCCAGGACGACACCCTCGTGCCGGGAGCACTCGATACGTACCGGCGCGGCGATCTCCCGGTGTTCGGACATCACGGGCTTGGGGGTGCGGTCGGGGAAGACGACCCCGTCGGCGATGAAGGCGCCGTCGTGGTCGGTCTCCCCGAAGTCGCCGCCGTACGCCCAGCGATGCCCGGGCGCGGCGACACCGTTGTCATGGAGCCCGGCGCCCCCACGCCCGGCCGGTCTGCCGTCGTTCACACGCTGGAGGATGCCGTGGTCCCAGAACTCCCAGATGAACCCGCCCTGAAGACCCGGGGTGGCCTCGATGGCGGCCCAATGGTCCGCGAGCGTGCCGTTGCTGTTGCCCATGGCGTGCGAGTACTCGCACTGGATGAGCGGCTTGGTCTGCGTCCCGGACATGGCGTGCGCCAGGCACTCCTGAAGCGGGGCGTACATGGGGCAGGCGATGTCGGAGGCCAGGTCCGGGTCGGCCCAGCCGCGCTTGGCCGCGCCTTCGTACTGCACCGGCCGGGTCGGATCGTGCCGGCGGACCCAGCCCGCCGCCGCGTCGTGGTTCGCGCCGTAGTCGGACTCGTTGCCCAGCGACCAGATGATGACGGACGGGTGGTTCTTGTCCCGGAGCACCATGCGCGCCACCCGGTCCACGAAGGCGCCCAGATAGCGGGGGTCGTCGGCGATCTCGTGCGCGTGGTCGTGGGACTCGATGTCGGCCTCGTCGACGACGTAGAAGCCGAGCTCGTCGGCCAGGTCGTACAGGGCCGGGTCGTTCGGGTAGTGCGCGGTGCGGATCGCGTTGAAGCCGAACCGCTTCAGCAGGACGAGGTCCGCGCGCATGTCGTCGTACGACACGGTCCGGCCGGTCAGCGGATGGAAGTCGTGCCGGTTGACGCCCCGGATGAACACGCGCTCGCCGTTGACCAGCAGGTCCCGGCCGGCGATCTCGACGTCACGGAAGCCGATCCGGTGGTGCGAGATGTCGGCGACCGTGCCGTCGGCGCGGTGCAGCCGGACGGTCAGGCCGTACAGCTCGGGTGTCTCGGCGGTCCAGGTGCGCACGTCCGGTACGGCGGCCCGCAGCCGGGCCTCGCCGAGGAAGGCGGAGACGCGCTCGTCCTCGGCGTTGGCCCGGTCGAACTCCGCGTCCTGCGTGAGCAGCTGCCCGTCCAGCTCCCCGCTGACGTACCACCCCTCGGGCAGGGCGCCACCCGCGTCCCGCACCAGGCAGTCCACCCGCAGGTCACCGACCCGCCGGGCCCGTACGGTCACGTCCGCGAGATACAGCGGGTCGGTGGCGTACAGCAGCACCGAGCGGGTGAGGCCGCCGTGCCACCACTGGTCCTGGTCCTCGATGTGCGAGGCGTCCGACCACTTCACCACGGTCAGCCGCAGGGCGGCCCGCTCCCCGGGGCGCACCACGTCCGTCAGATCGAATTCGGCGGCCAGGTGGGAATCCTTGGAGATCCCGGCCGGCCGCCCGTCCACGTGCACCAGCAGCACGCTCTCCGCCGCCCCGACCTGGAGCACGATCCGCCGCCCGGCCCACTCGGCCGGCACGTCCACCGCACGCTCGTACACGCCCGTCGGATTGGCGGCGGGCACGCCCGGCGGGAACTCGGCGAACGGCATACGGACGTTGAGGTACCGCGGAAGATCGTCCGTGCGCTGCATGGTCCACACGCCGGGCACGTACGACGACGACCAGGCCTCCCCGAGCGGGGCGTCCGGCGCGGGCAGCAGCTGGAAGCGCCAGTCGCCGTCCAGGGAGACGGCCCCGGGCCGCCGGTCGACGGCGTTCATCGGCAGCCGCCGCCAGGAGGTCACCTCGGGTGCCTCCCAGGGGCGCAGGGCGGTCAGGGGGTCGGGGTGTGCGTCGGTCATGACCATTCCGAAGTCGGTGCGGTGGACCGGGGCAGGGCGCACCCTTGCAGGCCCCAGCCGGGGTCGACGGGGATGCCGAGACGGTCCAGGACGGTGGGGGCGATGTCGATGAGGCGGGGCGTGCCGAGCCTGGTGCCTCCGGGCATCCCGGGCTCGGCGAGGATGACGAAGACCTCCCGTTCGGCCCGTGTGTCGCCGCCGTGGCCGCCGGTGTCGAGGTGACCGTGATCCGTGGTGACCAGCACGGTCCAGCGCTCGTGGGCGCGCCGCGCCTCGATCGCCTCCAGGAGCCGCCCGAGGTGGGCGTCCTGGGTAAGCAGGGCCCGGTCGTACGCGGTGGAGAAGGGGCCCGTGGCGTGGCCGGCCTCGTCGGTGGCGCCGAAGTACACGAACACGACGTCCGGGTCGTCCTCGGTGAGCCATCGTGCGGCGGTGCGGGCGACGAGGCGGTCCGCGGTCCCGTAGCCGTCGGACTCGCCGTCGTGGACCGCGCGCCGGCCGATGGCCGGGCTGAGGGTGCCGCGGTGGACCAGCTCCGGCCAGGACACCACCGCCGCCGTGCGCAGACCGGGCCGGGAGGTGGCGGCGCGGCTGAGGAAGTCGGGGTAGCGGGCGTAGTCGGCGCCGAGGAAGTCGTTGCCGGTCACCCCGTGGCGGTCCGGCCACACCCCGGTCAGCACGCTCGACCAGCCGGGGCCGGAGTCCGTGTACGCCGTGCCGGCCGACGGCCCTTCCCCGGCCCGGCCGTAGGGCAGCATGCTGGTGCCGTGGGCGCCGGTGGCCATCAGGCGGTGCAGCACGGGCGAGGTGGCGGGGGACCGGGTCAGCCGGTCGTGGCGGAGCCCGTCCATGCCGACGACGAGCACCTTGGCGCGTGCGCGGCTCTCGGCGTCGATGTCCGTCACTGCTTGCCTCCCTCGTCGCTCGTGTGTGCTGCACCGGCCCGATCGACCACGAGCTCGGGCGGCTTGTCCGTTGTCGGCTGCCCGGACGCTGTGGCCGGTCGCGCCCACGCGGCGGAGCCGCATATCGACACGGCCCCGCGCCCCTTTGGGACGCGTCAGCTGCCCTGGACCGCTCCCTCGGTCGCGCCCGCGATGAAGCCGCGCGCGAAGATGGCGAAGACCACGACCAGCGGCAGGGCCGCCATGAGGACACCGGCCATGACCATGCTGTAGTCGGTGGTGTGGCCGACATGGAGCTGGGCGAGCTCCACCTGGAGCGTGACGTGGCTGGGGTCGGTGAGCACGATGAGCGGCCAGACGTAGTCGTTCCAGGCGTTGACGAAGGCGTAGATGGCGAGGAAGGACAGCGCGGGCTTGATCATCGGCAGCGCGATGTTCCAGTACTGGCGGAAGAACCCGGCGCCGTCGATGCGCGCGGCGTCGAGCAGTTCGTCGGGCACGCCGTTCTGTATGTACTGGTTCAGCCAGAAGATGCCGAAGGCGTTGGCCAGGGCGGGCAGGGCCAGCGCCTTGAGCATGCCCACCCAGCCGATCTCCGACATGAGGATGAACTGCGGCAGGACGGCCAGCTGGAGCGGCAGCATCATGAACACCAGCAGCGTGCCGAAGAGCACCTTGCGCCCGGGGAAGTCGAACTTGGCGAAGGCGAAGGCCGCCAGCGAGTCGATGAACAGCACCAGGGCGGTGGTGACGCTCGCGACGACGATCGTGTTGAGCATCGACCCGAAGAAGTCGATGGTGTTCAGCACGTGCCGGATGTTCTCCAGCAGGTGGGAGCCGAAGGTCAGTTTCGGCGGGCTCTTGTAGATGTCCTCGGTGGTGTTGGTCGCCATGACGATCGTCCACACGAACGGGAAGACCGAGATGAGGACGGCCAGAGCGAGGAGGATGTGCGCGGTCAGGCCCCTGGGGCGGCGCAGCCGCCGCGTGACCGTGGCCGGCCGTGTCGTGTCCGCTGTCGTCATGCCTTCCTCCCCCGTTGCACGAGGCGCCAGTTGATGGCGACGAGCACCATGATCAGTACGAAGAAGGCCCAGACGATGGCCGCGCCGTAGCCGTAGTCGTTGTTGAGGAAGGCCGACTGGTAGAAGTACAGCAGCGTGGTCAGGCCCGCCTGGCCCGGGCCGCCGAGGTTCTGGTTCGCGGCGTTGCTGGCGAAGAGGACCTGGGGTTCGCTGAAGCTCTGCAGGCCGTTGATGGTCGAGATGATGACGGTGAACAGGATGATCGGCCGCATGATCGGAATGGTGATCTGGAAGAACGTGCGGACGGGGCCGGCGCCGTCCATCTTCGCCGCCTCGTAGATCGAGGTCGGGATCGCCTGGAGACCGGCCAGGTAGATGATCATGTTGTAGCCGGTCCACATCCAGGTCATCAGCAGGGCGATGACCAGCTTGATCAGCCACGGGTTGCTCAGCCACGGGACGGGCGGGATGCCGACCGTGCCCAGGATCGCGTTGACCAGGCCGAAGTTGTTGCTGAACACCGCGCCGAAGAAGATCGCCACGGCGACGATCGAGGTGACGTTCGGCACGTAGAGGGCGATGCGGTAGAAGCCCTTGAAGCGGCGCACCGAATGCAGCAGCGTCGCCAGGACCAGGGCGCCGAAGAGCGTGGGCACGGTGGACAGCACCCAGATCACCAGGGTGTTGCGGATCGACAGCCAGAAGATGGGGTCGTTCCAGAGGAACTCGAACTGCTGGAGGCCCACGAACTGCTTGGTGCCCAGGCCGTCGTAGCGCTGGAAGGCCAGATACAGCGAGTAGAAGACGGGGAAGAAGGAGAAGGCGATGAAGATCAGGTAGAACGGCGAGATCGCCAGGTACTGGCGCCAGTGCGACAGCACCCCGCGCCGGCTCGGCCGGACCCTGCCCGCGGGCGGGGTGCGCCGCGGGCGGAACCGGGCCGGGCCCGGCCCGGAACAGTGGTTGGGGACACTCGGGGGGACTGTGGAAGGGGGGGGGGAGAAACCCGTC
>NZ_JBWKKY010000035.1:0-57093 GCF_056430805.1 Streptomyces sp. NPDC045955 | reverse complement strand
TCCCCCCCCCCCCCCCCCCCCCCCCCCCCCCCCCCCCCCCCCCCCCCCCCCCCCCCCCCCCCCCCCCCCCCCCCCCCCCTCCGCCAACGAGACTATCGCAGCAAGCAATGCGAGCTACTGGTCCGGGCCTGCTACTGCCACCAGCGGCAGCGGCGTCTTCACCCCGAGCCAGCCGACAGCAACGGACGCCGTGACGTTGGCCGTTCCCCGCACGGCCTTCACCCACACCGGGGGCGGAGGTGCCAACTCGGCGTCGTGGAACTCGAGCTGTCGGTCGAGTGCCGGAAACGGCCGCAGCCGACCTGTACACCGGCACCGTCACCCGCGCACTGCTGGTCCCGCGCCGCGCAGCCCGAGGCCCCTGCTTGCCCGCCGGCTCCGCCCGGCCTCACACCGCTCGGGCGGGGCTGAGCGTTTAGGGCTGGTGGCCGGAGGCGTTTCCGTCGGGGTCGTCGGCGAGCATGATGGCGGCCATGGTGCGTTTGCCGACTGGTTCACGGTGCACTTCGAAGCTCTGGCTCACGGCCATGACGATTTCCAGTCCGTGCTGGCCGATCCGGCCCGGATCCGGGGTTCTGGGTACCGGCAGGGTGGGGTCGCTGTCCCAGACGGTGACGTGCACCCGGCCTTTGCGTAGCTGCAGTTCGAGCAGACAGGGGTCGTGTGCGTATTTGCAGGCGTTGGTCAGAAGCTCGCTGACGACGAGCTGCACCATGTCCATCGCGCGTTCGGACACGGGAAGGCCGTGGACCGCCTGCAGGCGCATCAGGAAGGCGCGGGGGGCAGGCCGCGGGCGCGGGCTGGGCTCGTCACCGGCCGGTTTCCTTCGGTGAGGGGGTGTGCGACCCAACCGGCGCCGGGGAGGCGGATCCGGGTCGCGTGCGCCCGCCGTGCCTCCTGCTCAACGCGTACGCCCGGCCAAGGACACGCGGGCGTCAACACCCGTCCAGCCGTACCGGTGGCGCCAATCCGTGTCCGTACCTCATGCCACGAATAGGGTCAATACGAGTATCTGCGCTGAAAACGAGTGAATGACCCTATTTTCCAGGAGGAGTAGTGGCTCATGTCCTGGTAGCCGATGACGACGCGGACATCCGGGATCTGGTGGAGTTCAAGCTGGCCCAGAGCGGTCACCAGGTCACAGTCGTGGAAGACGGTCTTGCCGCACTCCGGGCGGCGCGTGAGCAGCCGGTGGACCTGGCCCTGCTCGACATCCGGATGCCAGGCATGTCAGGCCTGGACGTCTGCCGGGATCTGCGTGCGGAGCCCGAGACGGCCACGCTGCCCGTCATCATGATCACCGCCCGGTCTCAAGAAGCGGATATCGAAGCGGGCTTCGCGGCCGGCGCCGACGACTACATCACCAAGCCATTCAGCCCACGCGAGCTGTCCATCCGGGTCACCGCGCTGCTCAACCGAGCCGGGACGTGACCGCGACCACACCGTCAGCGGTGCGCAGCTCGGCCATCCGGCGCTCCGGCAGGCGCGCATCGGAGTCCCCGGACGAACGCGCCGATCCGGAACTCGATCGTTGACCATTTAGGCATATATACCCTATTTGCGTGCTTCAGGATGAATATGGAGCTATACAGCTAATGTTCGAGTAGTGGTCTCGGGTGATGGGAAATGTGATGGTCTCTCCGCATGTCCTGGTGATCGAGGACGATCGAGATGTCGGTGCTTTGCTGGAGCGGCATCTGTCCGCTCTGGGCTGCCGGGTGAGTGTGGCGGACACGGGTGAGCGGGGTTTGGAGCTGGCGTTCGCGGATCCGCCGCAGATTGTGATCATCGACATTCTGCTGCCGGGTATTGATGGCCGGGAGGTGGTGCGGCGGCTGCGCGCCGATGAGCGGACCCGGAGGTGTCACCTGGTTGTCTCCTCCGTTCTGGACGCCGATGACGTGGTGGACGTGGCGACGGAGCTGCTGGCCAAGCCGTTCGGGGCGGCGTCGGTGAAGCGGATGGTCGACTCCTACCAGGCCGAGCAGCGGCAGGGGGAGTAGTGGCCTGCGTGCTGGTCGTGGACGACGATCCCGACGTCCGCGAGCTCGCGGCCATCAAGATGACGCAGAGCGGCCACCAGGTGACGGCCGTGGCGGACGGCCCGCCGGCCCTGCGCGCAGTGCGTGAACTCAAGACGGATCTGGTGCTGCTGGATGTCGTGATGCCGCAGATGAGCGGCCTGGAGGTCCTGCGCGAGCTGCGGGCCCATCCGGCGACCGCGAAGCTTCGGGTGGTTTTGCTCACTGCCCGCACGCAGGAGGGGGATGTGGAGGCCGGGTTTTCGGCAGGGGCCGATGACTACCTCACCAAGCCGTTCACGATGCGGGAGCTGACCGAGCGGGTGCGGGCCGTCCTGGCCCCGACCGATAGCTGATCAACGCGGGGATGCAGCCCGCACCATGCCGCGCGACTGGAGGAGAACCGTTCGTGACCAGCAAGCCGGGGTGGAAGGATGACTGCGTCGCGCGGCGGCTGACGCTCGCGTTCGGTGTCATGACCGCTTTGATCCTGCTGGTCGGGGCCGGTGCCCTCACGGGGGCCTTCCTGGAGAAGGCGGCACCGGTCGACCTGCGCCACCTCATCAGCTCAGCGCTCGACGCCATGCGCCCCGCGGCGGAAGCGGCCTCCGTCCACCTGGACACCGACTGCCCACCCAGCCCCTCATCTGCGAAGCCGACAGCGACCAGGTCGACCGGGTGCTGATGAACCTGCTGTCCAACGCCATCAAGTTCACCCCGGCCGGAGG
Organism: Streptomyces sp. NPDC045955; assembly: GCF_056430805.1. Lineage (NCBI taxonomy): Bacteria > Bacillati > Actinomycetota > Actinomycetes > Kitasatosporales > Streptomycetaceae > Streptomyces > Streptomyces sp. NPDC045955. The sequence continues at coordinate 54,344 of NZ_JBWKKY010000035.1, read as the reverse complement.
CCAGGTCCGCGTCCAGGCCGCCGCACAGGACGGCCACGCCGCCCTCACCGTCAGCGACACCGGCATCGGCATTCCCGAAGCAGAACAGCGCCGGCTGTTCACCCGCTTCTTCCGCGCCTCAAACGCCACCACCCAGGCCATCCCAGGAACCGGCCTCGGACTGACGATCGTCCACACCATCATCACCAACCACGGCGGCAACCCAAGTCCACTCCGTCGAAGGCAAAGGCACCACCATCACCGCCACACTGCCCCTGGCCGAGCCGCACGACAGGGCACCGTCGTGAAGAGGCCAGGCCGCTGTCTGTGTGCCGATCTCCACGGCGTCCAGCTCGGGGTAGGTGTCCGCTATGTCCTCTGGGGCTGGACCGGGGATCGGAACTCGTATGTGCGTGCCGTGTTTGCATCAGGCATGTGTTCATGGTGGGACGGCCGGGTCCGAGGGGGCCTCACCCGCAATGGGTGAGGTGTCTCTGACGCTGGGCAGCGGCCCTACAAGGCGGCTGGGCCGCCGCCGGGAGGGGACGCGGGCGGGCTGCGGCGTGCCAGGACAGCCTGAAAGTCAGCGGGTGGCCGCCGTTGCATCGCCGTCCCGGCCGACGCTTGGCGGCCACCCGCTGATGGACCGGCACTCGTCAGGTAGAACTACCGCGACCCAGCGCCTCGTCAGGGACAGTTCTCGTTGATCTTGTACTGAAGGGCGCGGGGGTAGTCGTGACGGCTGAGGTGGACCTGGACCAGTAGCGGTCCCTGGTTGATCGGGTCGTTCGGCTCGCTGATGCGTTTCAGTACGGATTCCAGTTCCTTGTGGGTGGCGACCGTCATGCCGGTCATCGGGCTCTTGGCCGAGCCGAAGACCTTGGCCAGCTGGTCGTAGTGCCACTGGTGCAGATTGTTGTAGAAGTCGGCGCCGTCGGACGGCTTCTGCTGGTAGTAGCACGGGTTGACCAGCATCTGCTCGATGCCGTAGAAGCCCTCGTTGTCCAGCACGAAGATCACCGAGTTCAGCCGGTGCCGGGTGTGTGTGGACAGTTCCTGGCACGTCTCCTGGAACGCGCCATCGCCGACGAACACCATCGGCCGTTTGCCCGCGGCCCTCCGGGCCATCGCGACGCCGGTGGCCGCGCCGACCGAGTAGCCAATGGACAGCCACGCGTTCTGCGCCAGGTATCCGGCGCGCTCGACGCTGTGCAGGTTCATCGAGCCCAGAAGGGCGAACGCCGCGTCGGACAGGAGGGTGAACGGTGAGGTGGCCTGGGCGCCCGTGCCCGTCGCCTGGCTGTCGAGGAAGCGGCTGATGCGCTGGAAGAAGCTGTCGTACGTCAGCTCCGCCTGGACGTCGGTGGCGCTGAGCTGGGCCTGGTAGGCGGCCGTGCTCTCTGGCACCGGCGCCCCTTCGGCGTGCGCCTGGGCGAAGTAGTCGGCGGCGAAGGCGCCAGGGCCGAACTCGGTCACCAGCCCCTCGCGCAGCGCCGGGATGAACCGTTCCAGCTGGACGTCGGGGTAGTAGGAGGCGCCGACGCTCACTCCTTCGCGGGCGGCCACGCACCAGTCGTCGCCGATGTCCTGTTCGCCGCCGAGGTTCTTCGACGTCGACCAGGTACCCAGCCCGATGCGGCACTTGGCCCGCTGGAACACCTCGCGTACGTATGGATCACTGGCCTTGCCGTTGTAGACGCCGACGAATCCCGGGGTGTTCTCCGAGAGCACGGACTTGCCTCCGACGGTCGTGCAGAACGGCATTCCCGTGTCCTGCACGAGCTCCGTGAGGGGCGGGGAGAGACGGAACCGGTCGATCTCCTCGCCCGCCCACAGGATGGGCGAGCCCTGTACTCCCCCCTTCTGTTTGACGAGGTCGACGGCGGCGGCGACCGCCTTGGCCAGCATGGTCCGGTTCTTGGGGGTGAACGGGCGCTGTTTGGGGGCCAGATGTCCCTGGGGTGCTTCGCATTCCGCGGCCCAGACGTCCTCCATGACCTCCAGATACACCGGCCGGCGCTCGGACAGGCAGGCGACGATGGCGCTGTCGATCTGTACGGGGGCCAGTCCCGGGTTGGAGATCACCTGCGCGTCGACCGTGACCTGGCGGTACACGTCGAGGTTGCTCTCCCGGCGCTGGCTCATGTGGGAGGTGAGCAGGCCGATGGCCTGGTAGTTCAGCCACTGCTCGTAGGTCGGGCAGGCGTTGATCGCGATGAGCGGCACATATTCGACGTAGGCGCCCCCAATGGGGTTGAGCAGGTTGAAGGCTCCGACGCTGTAGGTGACGGCGACGGCGCCGACGCCGAAGCCTCCGTCAGGGGCGTCGGCGTGGCGGGCCCGCGCATAGGCGTCGGCCGCATACCCGGCCCCGACCTCGGTCGGGGTGCCCACCCACGTCAACTGCGGGTTGTGCTGCTTCATGATGGACAGGAACGGGCCCAGGTGATTGCCGGGCACGCCGAACAGGTGCTCGATGCCGAGCTGTTCGAGTCGAGTGGCAAGGTACCGCGCCACGTTCCATGTCGAGGGCTGCTCCGTCACTTTGCCTGCACCTCCGTGAGTTGTCGCTCGTCCACCGCTTCGCGTCCCGCCTCGCGTTCCACGGGCACCGTGTAGGACGGAGGCGACGCCTTCTCGTGCACCTCGATGGCTGCGCGGACCGCCGTCTCCACGGCGCCCTCGATCCAGGCGTGCTTCAGCGAGGTGTGCTCGCCCGCGAAGTGCACCGGCCCTTCGGGCTTGACGGCATCCAGGTGGAAGCTGGTCATCTGGTGCGGCGTGTAGATCGCGGCCTCACCGAAGGCGTACGGGTTGCGCAGCCAGCTCTGGGTCTGCCCGGCACCCGTGTAGAACACTTCGATGCGGCGGCCGTGGACCAGTTGCAGGTTCCGCAGGGCGTGGACGTAGCGTTGCGCGTCCTCCATCGAGTCCCAGCGTGCCGCGTCGTCGGACCAGGAGTAGGTGGCCAGGACCACCCCGCCGCCCCTGCTGCCTGGCACCGGGTGGGAGGGGTAGTACATGTACCGGTTGGGGTTGTCGGTGGTCGAACCGCCCCCGAACACGTTGGTCGCCGGCCGAAGCGGTGCCCCGCGCAGCGGCTCCTGGCGGTAGTACTCGAGCTGCCTGTGGTCGATGAGCTGCTCCTGGACGCTGCCGTGGGCACCGAGCAGCCCCGTCGGCAGTGAACTCAGCTGGGACGGCAGGTCATCGGCGGACTCCACGGGGGCCTTGGCGGACTGCTGGTAGAAGTCGTACAGGCCCGGATCGACGGACTCCAGCTCCCGGCGCCAGTCCTCCTCGGTGAACTCCCACCACCGCTTGGAGAACTCCAGCAGTACTTTCGTCGCCTGGTCGTAGTGCGTCTCGATGACCGCCCGCCGCTTCTTGTACGAGAACGGCGGCGACACCTCGACGAAGCGGAAGCTCGAGAAGGGGATCGTGACGATCGCCATGTCACCCCTCCACACCCGGGGTGGTCCGCTCAGGGAGTCCTCGGGCTCGGTGTGGATCGCGACTGTGCGCCCCGGCTCCGGGCCCACGTCTTCGCGCCGCTCACCGTCCCGGCGTGGGTCCCAGTACTCCAGGCGGACCATCCGGTGTCCCATCACCAGCTCGTCCTGAAGCCCTTCGGCGAGCTTGTCGGGCAGCATCTCGGTGCCGCCCTCGATCTCCCAGTAGGTGACGTTCGGGTTGATGTCGCTGCGGCCCAGGAAGCTATGGAAGAACGACAGGTGGAGCCGCGAGGTGAGGTTCTCGATCGAGCCGGCGGCCTCGATGGCCTCGTCGCTCAGACCGGCGTGGTCGCGCAGGAAGTCGCCCATCGAGCAGCCGTCGAAGTCGTGGACCACCCTCGCCCAGCCTTCGAGCCACTCCTTGAACGGCTTGTTCACCCGTTGCTGCGTGCCGTCCTGGCCGGTCACGGAGTCGGAATAGTAGTCCCTGACCTTTTCCAGAGCATCGTTGATCATCTGGCTGGTGGTCAGCCGTGCTTCGTCCCCCGTCAGGTGGAAGCCCTCGTTGATCAGCGTGGGGTCGTCCGCGTAATCGGAGCGGCGCGCCTGGACGGAGTTCATCTGGATCCAGGTGTTGTTCCGCTTGTGGGGCTCCCGGAAGTCGGGGCTGTCCTGTCCGTACCTCCACTCCTGACCGGTGAAGGACTTGTAGACCACCGGGGGCACGGGCGCCTTCTGGAAGCCCGTACGGGGATCGACGTCGACGTTGTAGAACAGCCGGCGTTTCAGTCCGAGCTTGTCGATCAGGGCGAGGGTGAGGGGGTGGAAGTCGGGCAGCCGCATGGCTCCCGCCTCCGCGTACTGGGCCGGATCGGTGAACGGCCCCTGTTTCTCGCCCTCCCGGCGGCGGAAGGTCTTGATACGTCCGCCCACCCGGCTGGCGTTGGCCTCCAGGATCGTGACCTTGTGGCCGGCCTGCTTGAGCAGCGTCGCGGCTACCAGGCCGGAAATCCCGGCCCCGACGATCAGCACCTCCTTCGGCCGCCCGGGCGGCTGTCCGGGAGCCAGCCCCCGGTCGATGAGGACGTCGAGGAAGCGCAGCTTCAGGTCCTCGTTCTTCGGCTCGGGGCCGACCAGAAGCAGCTCGCGCGCCAGCTGCAGACAGGTCTCCCAGCGCACGCGATTTTTCCAGAGGTCGGTTTTGGTGTTGTCCATGGCGTCTGTTCCCTTCTGGGTGAAGCGAGAGCCGTGAGGCCCGACCGCTACGGCCGACGTGTGCCGCATCACCACGCCATGGGCCGGTCGGGCAGGCCGTTGCTCGTGTTCCCGGATGAGCGAGAACCGGCCGGGTGGGCGCGGACTCGCCGGGCGCAGGCGGGAGGCAGCATCGCGGAACAACTCCCTGCGGCACGCAGGCAGGCGGGGCAGCCCGCAATAACCGGGGCTTGGGTGGATCGACCGATGGCCGGGAAGGCAATGGAAGCATTTTCGAATACGAAACGTACTCGAACGTACACAATTAGTACTTTTGTCGCCTGGATCCCGGGTGTCAACTCGAAGCCGGGGGACTGCCGCGGGAGCTTGATCCAGAGCACGCACATGGACGGTCCCCTCTGGAGGCCGAAGCCGACCGGAGCGTCGTCGACTGGCCGGGCGGAGAACCGACCTGCCAGGTCACCCGGCCGGTGCCCACCAGGTCTCAGAGGTCGGCGTGGCGCACGAGCCATCCCCCGTCCGGGTGGCGCGAGGGCGAATGGCAGGCAAGGGCCGTCGTCAGCGCCGCCGGGCCGGTCCGCGGGTCCGGCCCGGGATCCGGCACCACAACAAGGGGATCAGAGCCGCTTGCCACGGCCGCCGTCAGACCAGCACGATCGGGCCGCCGAGCTGCGGAGCGCGGCCTGGACCAGGTCGCGGTAATCGGTCCAGGCGAAGCTCTTGCGGCCGTCCGGCCGGGCGTCGGTGCTCGGCCGGTAGATCAGCCGGGAGGGCCCCCGGGACGAAGAGGCCGCCGCCGGGAGAGCATCGAGCATCCCCCAAGCCGATCCCGGGGCGAGCATCAGGAGCCGATTGCCTGTGGGTAGTCGAAGAAGCCGCTCGGGTCGTACTGACGCTTCACGCGGACCAGCCGGGGGTAGTTCGCACCGTAGTACGCCTGGCGCCAGTCCCTCAGCTCTGGATCGGGAAAATTCTGGTACGAGTGCTCAGGGGGCGTGCCGTCAAAGATGGCGTCGTAGAAATCCTGGAGCCAGCGCAGATTCACGGCGGCGACATCGGGGTGGTCGTAGTCCGCCCAGTTGGTCTCGGCGGCCAAGATGAACGCGCTGCCTCGGTGCACGAACGCGGTCGCCTTCGGTGGCACCTGGTTGATCTCCCCGCCGAGCGCGAACATCGCAAACCCGGCTCCGTCCTCGTTGCCGCTGCCCGGCCAGACGAGCAGTTGCTCGGCTGCGGCGCTGATCTGCTCGTCGGTGAGGAGTGTCCGGGAGGTCAGGATCCCTGACTTGGAGGCGAACTTCTTCACGGGAGTGGTGGCGCTCAGCAGCGTAGTCGCCTGGGCCGGGGTGACTTCCCGGATGGCGGCGCGGTTCCGGGCACGCTCGTCGGCTGTGCCGATGGCAAGCAGCGGGGCGAGGATCGCCCGCAACTCCTCGATGGTTCCGTAGTGCTGGCCGATCACATTGACGTTGGCGTTCGTGCGGATCCGGTCCCGGGTTCGCCCGTGTGTGCCGATGCCGAGGCGGCAGTGGAACCGCTTGTTGTCCAAGGTGTCCTGGGCGATCTGTTGTGTGGTCGCGATCACCGGCAGTACGGAGTCCAGGCTCCAGCGGAACTGGTAGAACCCCACGTTGCCCTGGAACTGCTCGTACTGGAGCGTGAACGAGGTGTGCACCCCGAAGTTGTTGCCCGCGCCGCCCCGGCAGGCCCAGAACAGATCGGGCTCCGAATCCTCACTGGCCTTGACCACCCGGCCGTCCGCCAGCACGACGGTCGTGGCGACCAGCCGGTCGCAGGTCAGGCCGAACATCTTGTCGCTGAAGCCGATACCTCCGCCCAGCACCAGTCCCGCGACTCCGACCGAGGGGCAGCGGCCGGTCGGTACGAAGATGCCCTGGTCCTCGAGCAGCGGGTGCAGGTCGCCGTTGGTGACCCCGGCCCCGACAGTGACAGCGCCCGCCTCGTGGACGACCTTGATCGGCCCATATGCCCGAGCGCGGGCGGCTCTCCGCTGCGGAGTGGAGACGATGCTCTTCATCCGGCTCATGTTGAGCAGCAGACCCGTGGTGGTGGAGTAGCCGGCGTAGTTGTGTCCCAGTCCGGTGCGAGGCACGGCGGGCAGCCCCACCGCGCGGGCCCAGCGGATCGCCTCCTGTACGTCCCTTGTGGTGGCGCAGGCGACGATTCCGGCGGGGTGGATCCCGGCGTACCGGTGGTTGAACGGGATCGCCAGCGGAGGGTAGTCCGGGTTTCGCGGCCGGTAGAGGGTGGCGCCGGGGGAGAGTGACGCAGCCAGCCGCTCCCAGTCCCTACGGCTTACCGACTTTGCTGCCTCGATTGCCGCAGCCGCACCGGGTGGCGCCGTCAGAGCCACCGTCCCGGCGCCGAGGGCGCTGAGGGTGCCTGCCCGCAATACGTCTCGTCTGTTGATCACTGTGGCCTGCCTTCGCGAAACCGTCGGAGGCTCGGTCGCCTCCAGAACGAGCGGTCAACCGATCGTCACCACCGCGGCCGCTCAGCGTGCCCCGCCCACAAGCCGGCCACTCGAAAGCGTGCCTCCCGCGCGGCCTGATGGCCGAGCTCGATCGAGGCGTCGATGCCGGCCTCGAGGAGGTGGGCGGCGAACGCGAAAGACGTGTACTGGCTGCCCGCATCCGAATGGTGAACCCGCCCTGGACCAGTGGGAGTTCCGGCGCGGTCCCGACGCCGCAACGCCATGTCCAGGGCGTCGAGGACGAGCTTGGACCGTTTGCTGGTGGCGGCAGACCAGCCGACGATCGCCCGGGAGTACACATCCACGACGAACGCGACGTAGACGATCCCGGACCAGGCAGCGACACCCGAGGCGCGTCCACGTCGTCCAGGACGGCACCGCCCACCAGACGCAGATGCTGCTGATGACCGCCGCCGAAACCGCCGACTGGCTCACTGCCACGGCGGCCGGGGAGATCTGACCCACGTCCGGACACACCACGGGCCCCGGGGAGTGAAGACAGCCCCAGGGCCTGGTGTATGGAGTCGTGCTGTTCAACGACGGCGGGACGACGCCGTCGCGCCTCCGGCTGCAAGGGCTCCACATGGCGCAGGCAGTACACGCACCTGGACTCCGCATCGACGCGACCCATGCACCGTCGGCAGTCCCCGCGTTCACGCACAGGCCCCCGGCCGTCCGCGCGGCCCCGGCACGTCGTCACCGGCTGCCGGAAGCCGAAGCTGACCACCCACCCGTCGTCTTGGGACAGCGTGGCCGCCGGAGAAGCGGGCCGAAAGTGTCTCCTGGTCGATCCACAGGGCCTTGGATGCCCAGGAGGACCGCTTCGAGCTGATCCACAACCCCCCACGGGGGGCGAGCGGTGGACGGAGCGGCAGGCGGAACAGGCCGAACGCGAGCGCCAGGAGCAGGAGCGCCAGGAGGCGGAGGCGGCGCAGGCCTTGAAGGCCGGCGGCTGGCTCGGACGCTGGCGCAGCTGACCCGGGCAAGCCACCCCTGGCAGCTCGAGGGCTTGCCCAGAGCCGCCTGGGCAAGCCCTCGTTGTCGGTGGTGGCCGCGAGGCTGGAGGGCATGGACAGCGGCGATGAGCTGCTGCTGCGCGGCCGGATCTACGACCACGACGACCCCAACCCCGGCCCGCTCCCACACCGGACCTACGCCGAACCGGTCGGCCGGCCGCTGGACGGCCTGCTGGTGGACATCCACGGGTGGCGGACCGAGGAGGTCGACGACGGTGTCGCCCTGACCACCGAGCTGTGGCGATGGCCCGGCGGCCGCGGCCTGTACGACCCGCGCCCCGGCGAGCCCCGCATCCCCGGCCCCGGCGTCAGCTGCCGCTTCTACTACTCCGGCGATACGCCCTGACCACCGGCCCGCCGGCACCGCTGCCTACGGCCTGCCCTCGGTCGCCTGGCTGAGCCGAAGGAGGAGGTGCCCTGTCCTGCAGGTCCGGGACGGTCTGCGCACTGGTCGAGGTGTGGAACCCATTGGTAGGCCGACCATGGGAGCGGGAGAAGGGAACGCGCGCGGTTCTACACCCCGCTCCGGGAACCCGGGAGGACGCCTTTGCCGCGGGCTGCTTCGCTCAGGCCGGCGTGACGTTCTCGGCCTGCGGCCCCTTGTTCCCCTGAGTGACGTCGAAGTGGACCTTCTGGCCCTCTTGCAGCTCTCGGTAGCCGCCGCCGGCAATGGCCGAGTAGTGGACGAACACATCAGGTCCGCCGCCGTCCTGCTCGATGAAGCCGAAGCCTTTTTCCGCGTTGAACCACTTCACCGTTCCGGTGGCCATGTCGGTCTCCCTCACATCGATCGGGCGGCGTGGCACCGTGCCACGCGGCCGTGGGTTGGATCATCGTTGACCACCTGGGCGCTGGAGTAGGAGAAACGCCAGGGAGCCACGCCTGCGTCGCGGGTACCCACCCACAGCCACGGCCCGACCCAGCAGTGTCACGTTCCGTTCGGCAGCTGCACACCTAAACGGCGCGGTGCCTTCCCCATGAACAGCACGGACGTCTCGTCGCCTGGGGCGGCAAGAGGACGGATCCGACGCTCGTGCCCGGACGACAAGCGCAGGCGAACCTCATCGGCGTTTTTCACAGCGCCCGCCACCCATTCCGGCACGCGGCGCAGGACACCGCCCCACAAGCCTTTATCCGGCAGGAACAGGCCCAAGTTCGCCCCGACCGGGATCTGCTGGTCGTCAATGAGAAGCAGGGCGTCGTCACAGCGCAGGTCGGCGGCCATGTCCTCATCCTTCCCGGGCGAAAAAGACGCGGCCCCTGGTCTTCGAGGGGGAAGAACAGGGGCCGCCTGCCATGACAGGGCGGTCACCGAGGCCGGTGCGCTGCCCCGACGCGAAAACCAGCCAGGGCCGCGCCACGGTGCTCGCATGTCATCGGGCTCAACGACCACCACCTGATGCCGGTCACGGCTGCCTCGTGTCATGCCGACAGAAACCGGTGTCTCACTCGTCGTGAAAGGGGCGGTCCGTCCTGTTCCCCGGCTGTGTGTCCTCCGGCAGGGACGCTGATGGCGGGGGAACAAGAGATTCTCCAAGGCATCCAGCCCGAACAGCATGAGCAGGAGCACCACCGGAAGGAGCAGAGCCATCACAGCCATGACGCCTCCCGATGAAGCCGATCACGGGAACGCGGGCGGCGGAAGCATCCTGGTCCAGGCTGCGCCGAATGAGGGAGCATCGCGCGCTCGACGCGGGAGCATGTAGGCCGTGCGGGTGACGTCTGTCTGGGTGGAGGCAGTATCCGGGGGTCGTCCTGGTCATCACTGGGATCGCCCTGTCAGGGCAGGTGGGCCCTGGCCCTTGCTCCCAGGGACCAGGGCTGTGCCCAGGTCAGCGGGACATCCGGGCCGGGGTGGATTTAACGGGGGTCTGATCACTGACAATCGCCAGAAGGCGGCCCATAGGGGTGGAAGGGCGATCCACAGCACTGGCCCGGCTCCTGCCCGCCAGGCGATCTTGTCGCGGATTCCGCAGGATGGTGCCGGTTGTCCCCTCACCCTGGATGTCGTGGGTGGGGCAGCCGCTTCCCGTGCGGCGGACCGCCGCCCCAAGCCTTCAGTCAGGGAGCCCGTAATGGCAGTGATGGCGCAGGAGCTCGTCCCGGCGCTGGAAGACGCGCGCCAGGCGCATGCCGCGGTCATCGACCGGTTCCGAGTGGATGCGGCGGTCACGCCGCCGGGAGCGCACCGGCGGATGCTCGAGCACCAGGCCGAGCAGGTCAAGGGCAGTGTGCAGCGCCTCCAGAACCAGATGCGCCACCTGCAGCCCAAAGGGGTGCTCGGCATGGCAGGCGGCATGGCAGGCGGCGTGGCGCGGTGGGTTTCGCGGGGCGCGGTGCGCACGGCGATGCTGCCGGTGACGGTCGGGTCGAGAGCCGTCAGGGGGATGCTGCCCGGTGGCGGCCCGGCCGACGTGCGGCAGGTGCTCAGGAACACTGAGGACGAGTACGCGGTCGCGGCGCGGGCGCTGGCGGCCTGCCGGGCCGGTGAGGTCGTCGCCGAGCAAGTGGACGATCCGGCCACCGCCGAACTGTTCGGCTCGCTGCGCCGCCAGGACGAGGAACTGCTGCAGGCTCTGCAGGACCGCCTCGCCGAGCAGGCCCGCATCCTTGTCGCGTCCGCCAACGACTCGGGCGAGAACCGGGAAGAGGGCCTTGCCGGGGCCACCGCCCAGACGATGCGGACCACTGCCGACCGCACACGTGAAGCCGTCCAGCGCGGTGGCCGACGCGCCAAGGGCGCAGCCCAGGAGATGCCCGCCCCCGCTCCCGCGGGCGAGGAGGTCCTGGGATCGGTCAAGAGCGAGGAAGACTTGCCGATTCACGGGTTCAGCCAGCTCAGCACCGAGCAGATCAGGCAGCGGCTGCGAACGCTGTCCCAGGCGGACCTGACGGTGATCGAGGGCTACGAACGCGCACACGGTCAACGCAAGGGCGTCCTGGACGCCGTCGAGCGGCTACGTGAAGACGAGCCATGGGCCGGCTACGACGACATGGAACCGCACGGGATCACCACACGGCTTCAGGACACTCCCTCCGAGGAGGCCCGTCGGGTGCGGGCGTACGAACAACGTCACCGGCAGCGCCAGGAGGTCATCGCCGCAGCCGAGGCCCGCATGTTCGGCTGACAGAGAAAAGAACGAGGCGCGCACCGCCGCGCATTGCGGTGCGCACCCGGGGCCGGCGCCGCATCGACCAACCCGGCGGCCTACCGCGCCCTGCGGTGGTGTTCGAAGACGCCGACGTCATTCCGCGGAAGCTGGCCCGCCGCGGGCGCCCTGAGTCAGCCGGTCGGTATATGCGGCTGACCTGAGCGAGACCCAGTGACGTTCTGATCGTCTGGCGGCCCTCCATCTGTGAGGCCGACAGCGACCAGGACCCTCCGTTCCCTGCCTGGAGCGCAGCACCACCCGCTCGCCCGCCTGCACGGCGAGCTGGGCGCGAAAGCCGTTCGATTTGGGCTCAGCTGCCCACCCCGGCAGCAGCGCAGGGTCGGACACAGGGTCGGCGAGCATCGGTTCCGGCAGTGTCCGCGTCACAGCCCATGCCTTCCACCCAGTCCGCCCGTCGGCAAACCGAGTGCGCGTACGTACCCGACTACCGGCCCGCCCATGGCAGGTCAGCGCACTACAACACCTCGCCGGGGGCTGTGTGTTGAGCTCCTGGCGCACGTCCAGGTAGCAGTGCAGCCGGACACCGGGCTGTCCCTGATCCCGTGTCGTACGGTCTAATATCGCGCGGTTGCCCACCGTCCGCAACGGATCTCACCGAACCCGGCGGTGCCGCCGGTACGGCCGAAAGATCTGAACCAATACCGGGAATCAGGCCGCGACGAGCTCCTGCTCGCGGTCCTGCGTCTTGACCTTGGGCTTCTTGTTCGGCAGCGAGAGCCGGAAGACCTTGCGCCACGCGGAGAACACCTGCTTGGGCAGCGGGCCGGTGACGTACTCCAGCTCGTACTTTTCGAACAGCGCGCGCACCTTCACCGCGACCTCGGCGTACCGGTTGCTCGGCAGGTCCGGGAACAGGTGGTGCTCGATCTGGTGCGACAGGTTGCCGGTCATGAAGTGCATGGCCTTGCTGCCGCTGATGTTCGCCGAGCCCATCATCTGGCGCAGGTACCACTGGCCGCGCGTCTCGCCCTTGATCGACCGGCGCTCGAAGACCTGCACGCCCTCGGGGAAGTGCCCGCACATGATCACCGAGTGGGACCAGATGTTGCGGACCAGGTTCGCGGTGAACGTGGCGGCGAGCGTGGGGAGGAACGACGGGCCCGACAGCAGCGGGTGGAGCACGTAGTCCTTGAGCACCTGCTTGCGGATCTTGCGGCCCACGGCCTTGGCCCGCGCGCGGAACTCCGGGTTCCTGCGGCGGCGCTTGTGCAGGTTCTTGCCGAGCTCCAGGTCGTACGCTGCGATGCCGTACTCGAAGAAGCAGGCGTTGAGGAAGTTCCACAGCGGCTGGCCGAGGTGGAAAGGGTGCCACTTCTGGTCCTCGTCGACGCGCATGATGCCGTAGCCGAGGTCGTTGTCCTTGCCGATCACGTTGGTGTACGTGTGGTGCAGCTCGTTGTGCGAGTGCTTCCACTGGTCGGCCGGCGAGACGTGGTCCCACTCCCAGGCGGTGGAGTGGATCTTCGGGTCTCGCATCCAGTCCCACTGGCCGTGCAGGATGTTGTGGCCGATCTCCATGTTGTCCATGATCTTCGCCACCGACAGACCGGCGGTGCCGATCAGCCACGCGGGCGGGAAGAGCGAGAACAGCAGCACGCCCCTGCTGACCAGCTCGAGCTTGCGCTGCGCCGAGATGACCTTGCGGATGTAGGCGGCGTCTTTCTCGCCGCGGCTGGCGATCACCTCGTCGCGGATCGCGTCCAGCTCGCGGCCGAGCTCCTCGATCTGCTCCGCGGTCAGGTGGGCGGTGGGGTCGATGGCGGTCAAGGTGCTCCTACCGTTCGATGTCGCAGGGGCCCGCCGCGGCGGACACGCAGGTCTGGATGAGGACGCCCGGCTCGGCCTCGGTGATCTCGCCGGTGCGCAGGTCGCGGACGGCGCCCGCCTTGAGCGGCGTGATGCAGCCGAAGCAGATGCCCATGCGGCACCCGGAGGGCATGAGCACGCCGGCCTCCTCGCCGATGTCCAGCAACGGCGTGGCGCCGTCCGCGTCGACGGTCTTGCCGGTGGCGCTGAACGTGACCTCGCCGCCGTCGCCGGCGACGACGATGCTGGGGCGGAAGCGTTCGGTGTGCAGGCGCTCTGGGACGCCGTGCTCGGTCCAGTGCTCTTCGGCGGCGTCGAGCAGGCCCGCGGGTCCGCAGGCCCAGGTCTCGCGCTCGGCCCAGTCGGGCACGAGTTCGTCGAGACGGGCGATGTCGAGCATGCCGTCTGTGTCGGTGTGCACCTCGGTGAGCTGCAGCTTCTTGTCCGCTGTCAGGGCGTGCAGTTCGCTGCGGAAGATCACGTCTTGCGGCCGTGGCGCGCAGTGGACCATGACGACGTCGTCGAACTCGGTGTCGCGCAGCATGCCCATCACGGGCGTGATGCCGCTGCCGGCCGTCAGGTAGAGCACCTTGGCGGGCTTGGCCTGCGGCAGCACGAAGTCACCGGTCGGCTGGTCGAGCTGGATCAGCGTGCCCGGTTTCGCCCTGCGGACCAGGTGGTTGCTGACCTTGCCGTCCGGGATCGCCTTCACGGTGATCGTGACGCGGCCGTCCCGGCGGTTTGTCGGCGAGGTGATGGAGTAGGCACGCCACAGGCGCACCCCGTCGACGTCGACGCCGATCCGCACGTACTGACCGGCCGTGTGGCCGCGCCAGCCCCGTCCCGGCCTGATCACGATGGTCGCGGCGTCACCCGTCTCGGGGTGCACGGCCTCGATGCGCCCACGCAGGTCAGCACCCGCACGCAGCGGGCTGACCAGGTCGAGGTAGTCCGACGGCAGCAGCGGCGTCGTGACCATCTCCAGCAGTTTCCACGCCCTGCTGCGGAGGGCTGTACTCGTCATGACTCCAGCTTGCTGTACCTCAGGGCGTAAAGTCCTGACCGCAGGATGTGAATCAGGTCGCCTGAATTGTTCGCAGGGAACAAAAACATGAGTCATGCAATCCAGAGGGCCAGCGAACTGGCCCTGGACGAGAGGACGGTCACCGCACTGCGGGCCGCGCTGAAGACCACCGCCGACGAGGTCGTCCAGGCGATCATCGACGAAGTCCCTCCCTACGCCAACGCCCTTTCGGGCAGCATGGGCGGCACCATCCGCCGTGCCGTCCGCACCGCCCTGGGGCACTACCTGGACCTCGCGAGCGGCAACGCCACGGGCGGCGGCGGCGGTGACGCAGCCTACGAACTGGGCCGCGGCGAGGTACGCGACGGCCGCTCGATGGACGCCCTGCTCAGCGCCTACCGCGTCGGCGCCCGCGTGGCCTGGCGATGCCTGGCCGCTGGCGCCGTATCCGCAGGTCTGCCCGCCGCTGAGGTCGCCAAGTTCGCCGAGCTGACCTTCGCCTACATCGACGAGCTCTCCGCCGCGAGCGCCGCGGGCCACGCCGACGAACTGGCCGCCCGGGGCCGGGCCCACGAGCGCCACCTGGAACACCTGGCCCGCGACCTCCTCGCCGGCGCGAGCCCGGACGTGCTGCTGGCCTCTGCTCAACGGGCCCGGTGGCAGCCTCCGGTTTCGCTGACCGCGGTCCTGCTGCCCGCCGCCCAGGCCCGGCCTGCCTACCGCGCGCTCGACCCGAGCACCCTCGTCCTCGACGATCTGCCGGACGCCACCGGTGTGCTGCTCGTCCCCGACGCCGACCGATCACATCTCCTGCGGCAGCTGACCGACCGCACCGCCGTGGTCGGCCCGGCCCGGCCATGGACTCGTGCGTCCGCCTCGTACGCACGAGCCGTACGCGCGCGCTCCCTCAACTCTGATATTCGCGACACCGAGGACCACCTGCCCGAGCTGGTGCTGAGCGCCGACGTGGACGCGTTCGCAGACCTGCGTGCCCGAGCCCTCGCACCGTTGCGGACCTTGCCTGTCGCAACCGCGCGGCGGCTGGAGGAGACGTTGCGGGCGTGGCTGCTGCACCAGGGCAGGCGGGACGAGGTGGCGGCGGCGTTGTTCGTCCATCCCCAGACCGTCCGGTACCGGATGTCGCAGCTGCGGGAGCTGTTTCCGGATCTCGCATCGCCACACCGGGTCCTTGAACTGACGCTGGCGGTCGGTCTTCGGGTCAGCTGACGCGTACTTCGAGGCACGTGGCCGCGCCGCCCGTCACGTCTCATCTAAGGGGGGAGCTGCGCCGCCTGGGACACCTTGGGGCTGAGACACCCCCACAGGCCACACACTCGGTAGCCTTCTTCCGGCCTCCACCAGGACGACGGACCCGCCCCAACGGGGCCTGGCCAGCCTCCAGTTCAGCCACCCCGCGCGAGACTGTGCCTTCCCGGACCCCGGCCGCAGCGGCGACGAGCCTGATCCCGCCATGCCCCAGCGACAGCGCTTCCGCCCCTATGGTCAGCCGACTCGGACGCTCGTCCGGATGCGGCAACAACACCTGGAGCTTCGCAGCCAGGACGGCCTCGATCCCCTCCGGTCTCCCCGTACCAGAACAACGATCCCCGCAGTCGGAAGCCACGACTTGTTTCCCGAAAAGCCCTTAGCTCTGTGCGCTCATCCTCTCGAGTCCGTCGAGGATCAAGTCGAGCCCGAAGGTGAACTCGTCGCTGTAGTCGTAGCTGGGACTGAGCACATGTTCGGCTGTCAGCTCGGCCAGGTGCGGGTACTGGTCGGTCGGGACCCGCGTCAGGATGGCCTGGGCCAGCTCCGCGGTCTCGCCCGGAGTGTCGAACGGCAAGCTGCGCTCCTGCAGGGCGAACCCGTAGATGTAACTGTCGAGGGCCGAGTATGCGTGCGCGGTCAGTGCAACGGAGAAGCCAGCCCTGCGGAGGCATCCGATGACGGAGTCGTGGTGCCGCAGAGTCGCTGGACCGGGTGAGGCCCGCGACTCCATCAAACCGATCGCCCAGCGGTGACGGGAGAGGACCTGGCGAACCGAGAGGGCCCTCTGGCGCATCGCCGTCTTCCAGTCGTCTTCATCGGACGGCAGTTGGATCTCGCTGAACACCAGGTCGATCACGCCGTCGAGGAGATCTTCCTTGTTGGCCACGTGCGTGTAGAGCGACATCGCCTCGACCCCTACCGCCTCCCCGAGCTTGCGCATGCTGAGCGCCTCGAGCCCGCCTTCGTCGGCCAGGGCGAGGGCGGCGTGCAGCACTCTTTGGCGACTGAGCGGGGTGCGGGGCGCTCGATCGCGCGCGGCACGGGGGGCCATCTGGTTCCTCCTGTCCTAGACCTTGACAACCTTACGGTGTAAGGAGAACCTTACGGCGTAAGGATTCCGAAGACCTGGAGCGTCGCGATGCATCGCAGGCAGCTCGACCACCCGACACAGCAGGCCGCCGCGGCTGCCGAGGGGAAGACCATGAAGGCGATCGTCCAGGACCGGTACGGGCCCGCGCCCGAGGACATCCTCCGGCTCGCGGAGATCGACACGCCCGGGATGCGGCGTGGCGAGGTCCTAGTGAAGGTGCACGCGGCCAGCGTGGACCGGGGCACCTGGCACATGATGGCCGGACTGCCCCATCCCATCCGGGTGGCGGGGTTCGGGCTTCGCAGGCCCAAGGGCACCAACCCGGGCCGCTCTCTGTCGGGAACGGTCGCGGCCGTGGGTGCCGACGTCAGCGGCATCAAGCCGGGTGACGAGGTCTTCGGCATCTGCAACCGCAACGGCTCGTTCGCCGAGTATGCGCGCGCCCGAACCGCCCATCTCGCCCCTAAGCCGGCGAACCTCTCTTTCGAGCAGGCGGCTGCTGTACCCGTGTCCGGGCTCACCGCCCTGCAAGCCGTGCGCGACCAGGGACGTGTCGGAGCAGGGCAGAAGGTGCTGGTCGTCGGCGCGTCAGGAGGCGTAGGCACCTTCGCCGTGCAAATCGCCAAGGCGTACGGGGCTGAAGTGACGGCCGTGTGCAGCACATCGAAGACCGATCTGGTCCGTGCCCTCGGGGCCGACCATGTCATCGACTACAACCGAACGGACTTCGCCGACGGCTCCTACCGCTACGACGTCATCGTCGACACCGGAGGCAATCGCCGGCTGTCACATCTGCGTCGCGTCCTCACCGCCAAGGGACGCCTCGTCATCGTCGGAGGCGAGACCGACGGACGATGGCTCGGCGGCACGGACCGTCAGCTTCGGGCTCAGTTGCTGTCTCCGTTCATCGGTCAGAAGCTCGGTAGCTTCATCTCATCAGAGAGCGCCGCAGACCTGATGGCCCTTCGCGAGCTCATCGAGTCCGGCAAGGTCACACCCGCCATCGACCGGACTTACCCCCTCAGCGAGGTCGCCGGAGCTATCCACCACATGCTGGACGGGCGGGCCCGCGGCAAGCTCGTGATCACCATCTAGTGGCTCATCTCGCAGTCCTGGCCCGGGTGATCGACGTGGTGGCCGCTGGTAAGCGCACTGTCTGCAGGGTTTGGGCGATCATGAGCGCGAGTCCACACGGTCACGCGGTCGCGTACCTGCTCAGCAGCCCCCCGGCACGGTGGTGTTCGAAGGCGCCGACGTCACTCTGCGGAAGCTGGCCCGCGGGCGCCCTGAGTCAGCCTGTCGGCATATGTGGCTGAGTAGGTGACGCTGTCGGGGATCTTGGCTTTCCGGCAGCGAACCTTCTACCTGAAGCAGGCCGAGATCAAAGCCGAGACCGACGAGGCCGCGGCCCGCGAGGCCGTCGCCGGCCCGCCAGCGGGAGATCCTCACCCAGTAGGAAAAGGTCGCCGAGCGGCAGGCCGCGCTGACCGACCGATAACTCGACACCCAGGTCCGCAAGCCCGCCGACGCCCAGCGGTACGCCGCCGAACAGGAAGCGGAAGCCAAGCGGGTGGCCCGCGTCAAGCAGGCCGAGGCCGAGCGCCTGGCCGCCATCGCCGCCGCGCATGTCGACGGTCACGCGATTCCCCAGGGCGGCGTTCAAGTAATCCCCAGGTGCTGGCCGGCGGCGGGGTCATTGCATGAAGAAGATCGTACGGTGTGCCCTTCTCGGCCGTGGCGTGACGTCAGAGCCTGTTCTGACGTGGGGCTGCCCTGAGGAGCCGCGAAGGCGGTCGGGGATCATGTGGTTGTCGAAGCCTCGGCGAACTCCCGAAGCGGCGATCGCGCGCTGCGTATCATCCGCCCATGTCGAACGCGATACCCGGCGGCCCGGAGACCATGCTGGCAGCAGGCGGCACCACGGCCCGGTTCAACGGGGCACGACTGCGGATCGCCCGGGGCCGAACGATATGGACCGTGCCGGTGCGGGCCCTTCGGTCCGCGGAGCTGACCCCGGCGGGTGCGGTGCGGATCACGATCAGCGGTGCACCGGGTCAGGCCGCCCAGCACGGCTTGGGGCCGGCCGTGGAACTGCAAGCTCCCAACGCGCGTGCCGCCGCGGCGTTCCTGGAGAAGGTGACGGCCGCTCTGGCGAGGACCGACCCCGCGGCGGACGGGCATGCGCTGGTGCGCGTGGAGACGCAGCCGCAGCGTCAGCTTCAGTTGGGTCCGCGAGCCCAAGCAGTGGTGAGGATCGCCTACGTACTGCCACCGTACGCACTGCTGCTGTTCCTGCTGGGCCTGTTCAGCCCTCTGGACCGCGGCACAGCGGCAGGAACCCTGATCGTGGGCGGCGTCATGGGCCTGGTCGGCGGCATCCCGCTGTGGCGGGTGATTCGGCGCGTGCGTTCGCTGTGGCTGCTGCGCAAGCGCGGGGTCGGCGTGGTCGGCAAGGTGACCGGCTACGTGCATATCTGGGACAAGGGCGGACACCTCTGGGTCTTCTCCCGGATGACGTTCACCACTATCGACGGGCAGCAGATGCGGGACATCCCGTCGGTCGTCACCGCCTGGGGCCTCTCCGACCAGGCATACAGCGGGCAGGTGGAGCTCAGCTACGATCCCGAGCACCCCACCCGCGCCAGCCGCCCTCTCACCGTCGGCTTCGTCGTCCGCACCCTGCTCCTCGCCTCGGCGTCCACGATTCCGGCGACGGGCTTTGTGCTCTGCGTCCTGGGAAACCTGCCGTTCTAAACGACTCGGCCGGCCAGGCCGTCAGCGGGCCAGCTGGCGACCGCCGTGCGCCATGGCTTCGAGCGGGTCGGTCCGTTGGGGATCTGGGTGCACGGAAGCTAAGGCGTGTTTCGGAAGTAGCTGGAGATGCTCGAGTCTGACGTGGGTTCAGGCGGATTCGGCGATCACGGCGTTGAGGACCATTCCGATGCCGATTCCGCCGACGGTCCAGCCGAGCGCCTTGGCGCTGTTGCGGGTGAACCAGTCGTTGATCCCCTGCAACACTGGCTCGGCCCGGTCGTGCGCGGCGATGCGGACAGCGCCGAGGAGGACCGCCCGGAGGACCATCACGAGGCAAGAGCCCGGCACGATGCATGACGACCTCGCTCCCTTGGTCACCGCCTACGTCTTCGTCCTCGCCATCGCCGGGCCGCTCCTGACCCACCTGGCGGGGACCGCGCCGCGCGATCGGGACCGCGCCGCACCGTACGCAGGCTGATGGAGACGGCCAGGAAGGTCAGACGCAGTCTCTCTTCCGGCTGAGCGCCGCGTGCCCGGCGCAGAGTGCCTTCTCCCGCTGACGGGGTGAATGCAGGGGGTTCTGCGTGGTGTGCCGCACGAGCGGGTGTCCGGCGGAGGAGATCATGATGGGCGTCCTGGGGCCCGAACCCTCACGGGTCCTGGGGCAGTCTCCAGTAGATGACCATGGTGACGTGTCGTCCGGCTGCCGAATGCGTGTCTACTCGGAACGGTCGTCGGTGACCTGGTAGGTCTTGGTCCAGGTGGCTCCGCAGCGGCAGGAGGAGTGCTCCTCGAGCTCACCGGTCTCGGCGATTCCCACGTCCTGGCGGATGCGGACGTGCACATGCTCGGACATGGGCAGACTTTCCCTTCCCGCAGGCCCGCCGGGTCTACGGCAGGCGGCGAAAGGCCTGCATTCCTGGTAGGAGGTCTGGAGGTTCGCGCAGGTGAAGCCTTCGGGACTTCGGGGAGGTGAGGGCGATGCCCGGGCAGCGGCCGCGCCGCGACCACTACACCGTCCTTGGTGTCCCACCGTCCGCCTCCACTGGGCAGATCACCTCCGCCTACCGCAGGCGGGTACGGTCCCTGCATCCGGACGCCCGGCCGGCGGATCCGGCAGCGCCAAAGGACCTCGCCGACGTCCTCGACGCCTACGACACACTGCGCGATCCGCAGCGGCGTGCCGACTACGACGCCCTCCGGGAACGCCCCGCCGCGCCTGCGACCACAGGACAGCCGGTGCCGGTCCGCGTCACCCGACGGACGCGGACCTCCCCGGCGCGGCAGACGGCACCAAGCCGGGTACGGCTCAGGGCACCCGGCCCGCTGGATGCCCCGGAAGCACCGCTGTTTGCCGCACCGCTGCGCATCGACGCCCGGTTCACGTTTCCGCTGGGCTGGGGCGAGGGGAGCTTTGTCACGCGGGTCATGCGGCAGTGGCTGCGGGATTCCTGGCCGCGATGACGGACCGGGAGGTCCGGGGGAGCTTCCGGCCCTCCCGCATCCCCCGAATCCCGCACCGGCGCGGCGCATGGACCGATGCCATTGTGACGGGCAGCATGCGTGCACTTCCCTCCGTGCTGGAGGCGCGTGTGGGTGCAGCGGGCCGGGGGTGCCGGGGTGTCAGCCGCTGAGCCGGGAGCGCAGGAGCTGCTTGCCGAGTTCGGCGCCTTTACGGCTGTCGGCCTGTGCCTTGCGGAACAGTTCCACGACCTCGGTGTCGTTCTCCCGTTCCGCGTCCTGGATGCAGGTCTCCATCCGCAGGGCGTTGCTCAGGCAGGCTTCGACAAACCAGATCAGGTTGTAGTCCTTGTCCTTGGTGCCGGTGACGCCGCCCGTTTCGGTGCTGCTGACCACGAGAAGGTCCTTCCTCGCCGTCATTCGGCGACCTCGTGTGCTCGCCCTCTTGTGCTGCGCTCGCTCAAGGAGCAGCCTGGAGCGGACGCTCGCATGCTGTGGGGGAAGCTGGCTCATCAGGCATCGGGGCCAAAGGACGGATTCCCAGGATCAGGGTGCGGCACCGGACTCATGGCTGCCTGGCCGCCGCCACACCATCCTGATGTCGCCAGCGGAGTCTCCAGCCCGTGACCGGTGCAAGGCCGGGGCCGTTCTTGGTCAGCGGGTCCTGGCCCGTATGGGTGAAGCGCCAGGTGGCGTCTCAGGGAAGGGGGCCGGAGGCGTCGCAGGGCGCGCTGCAGGCTGTGGCGTCCCGGATCACGCGGGCGACCAGTTCGGGCGCGTCACTCATCGGTACGTGGCCGCAGCCGGGCAGGCGGACGAGCCGGGCGGCGGGGATCATGGCCTTGGCGCGGGCGGCCTGCCGGGGCGGTAGCAGACGGTCCCGTGTGCCCCAGGCGATAGTGGCAGGCACCCCGGGGATGTCCCCGGTGAACAGGTTCGGTGCGCGCCCGGCCCGCAGGGTGGCGGTGAACGTCTGGGAGTTCCGCAGGGTCTTCAGCGCCGCGAGCGTGTCCTGCGGCGGGGACAGGTCAGGGTGGCCGTAGAGGGTGCCGGTCAGGGCGGCGCGCCCGGCCGCGGTCCTTGCGAGGCGGGCGATGGCGGCTTCGGGCAGGAGCCGGGTTCCGTGTCGGGCCGCGTTCAGCACGGTGTAGGTGTACCGCCGCTCGGCCGGCGTCCAGAAACCCGCCGGGGCAATCGCCATCACGCTGCGCGCGAGCCCGGCCTGCGCCATGCGCAGCCCGATCAGCCCGCCCAGCGAATGACCGACCACATGCGGCCGGTGCACGTCCAGTTCCTCCAGGACGGCATCCAGCCAGGCCACCGCGGTCTCCAGGGTGCGCGGCACCGCCGCGTCGAGGTCGGGGGACTGCCCGAAGCCCGGCAGGTCGAGGGTGATCGTCTCGTACTCCTCGGCAAGCAACGGCACCACGCGTTCCCAGGCTTGCCGG
The DNA here is from genome assembly GCF_056430805.1 of Streptomyces sp. NPDC045955. Taxonomy (NCBI): domain Bacteria; kingdom Bacillati; phylum Actinomycetota; class Actinomycetes; order Kitasatosporales; family Streptomycetaceae; genus Streptomyces; species Streptomyces sp. NPDC045955. The sequence goes on along the minus strand of NZ_JBWKKY010000035.1, from coordinate 32,160 downwards.
TGGTGCCCCAAGCCGTGAAGCAGCAACAGCGGCTCACCGCTGCCCTGCCGCTCGTACGCCACCGTGACCGGAGCCAGCCCCTCGGCGCGGGCCTGAACAAACGACACCCTGGACACGGCGCCGACCAGGTCCATTGCCAGGCCGGGTGCATGCTCCGCCTGGATAGCGTCCCGTCTGTCCCAGCGGTCACGAAGGAGCGAAGCCGTAGCCCGCGCCATCCGGACCGGCCTGTTGGCCGTGGCGATCAGGGAAGACACCAGCACCACCATCCTGTGCAACCGCCTTCTCCGGTCTTACGTACCTTTCGTAGTATTTGAGTCAAGTCGTAGCAAGTTAACTGAGTCCGGTCGGAGGGTGAACCGGTGGGGCCGTGCGCTGCTGACAACGCCGTATCCGACCTCGATCCCGGCCGTGTGGCCTGGGCCGGTGGTGTCCCAGACAGGCCCGGCGCACCGTCCGGGCTCGCGTACCGAAAGTGGCAGAGCGCCCCTTGGAGGAGGGCGTCGTGGAGTGGTTCACGGACGGCGATTACTGGCTGGGCAGGCTGCTGTTCCAGCGGGGCCTTGCCCTGTGCTACCTCGTCGCGTTCGTGAGTGTGGCCTGCCAGTTCCGCGGACTGATCGGCGAGCGGGGCATGCTTCCCGCACCGCGCTTCCTGGCCACGGTCCGCTTCCGGCAGGCCCCGAGCATGTTCCACCTCCACTACTCGGACCGCTTCTTCGCCGCCACTGTCTGGACGGGCGCGGTGCTGGCCGCGGCTCTGGCAGCGGGAGCGGGTGACCTGGTGCCGCTGTGGGCGGCGATGCTGATGTGGGCGGCGCTGTGGGCGCTGTACCTGTCGGTCGTCAATGTGGGCCAGACCTGGTTCGCCTTCATGTGGGAGTCGCTGCTGCTGGAGGCCGGCTTCCTGGCGATCTTCCTCGGCAATGACGAGACGGCACCACCGGTACTGGTGCTGTACCTGCTGCGGTGGCTGCTGTTCCGCCTCGAGTTCGGCGCCGGGCTGATCAAGCTGCGTGGTGATCCGTGCTGGCGCGACCTGACCTGCCTGCACTACCACCACGAGACCCAGCCGCTGCCGGGCCCGCTGAGCTGGTTCTTCCACCACCTGCCCGGACCGGTGCACCGGCTGGAGGTCGCGGCCAACCACGTGGCCCAGCTCGTCGTGCCGTTCGCGCTTTTCGCCCCGCAGCCGGCAGCGAGCGCGGCGGCCGGGTTCGTGATCGTCACCCAACTGTGGCTGATCGCCTCGGGCAACTTCGCGTGGCTGAACTGGCTCACAATCGTGCTGGCGCTGTCCGTCGTCGGCCACCCAGCCACCACCGACGCCCTGGGCCTGCCCGCCCCGCCGCAGTTCGCCGCCCCGCCTGCCTGGTACAAGGTCCTAGTGCTGGCGGTCACGGTGCTGGCCGCGGTGCTCAGCTACTGGCCGGTCCGGAACCTGCTCTCCCGCCGTCAGATGATGAACGCCTCCTTCACCCCCCTGCACCTGGTCAACACCTACGGCGCCTTCGGCAGCGTCGGCCGGGTCCGCTACGAGATCGTCATCGAGGGCACCGACGAGCCGGAGATCACCGGGGCCACGGTGTGGAAGGACTACGGCTTCAAGGGCAAGCCGGCCGGCGTCCGGCGCCTGCCGCCGCAGGTGGCCCCCTATCACCTGCGCTTGGACTGGCTGATGTGGTTCGCCGCCATCTCGCCCGCGTACGCCGCACAGTGGCTGCCGGCCTTCCTCCTCGCGCTCCTCGACGGCAACCGGGCTGTGCTGCGGCTGCTGCGCAACAACCCGTTCCCCGACACGCCGCCCACCTTCGTGCGCGCCCGCCTCTATGAATACCGGTTCACCAGCTGGCGCCAGCTGCGCGCGACAGGCGCCTGGTGGGAGCGCGAGCTCGTCGGCGACTACGTCCCACCTGTCGCCAAAAAGCTCAAGGAGGTGCACACCGGGATTTCCTGACGAGGCAAAGTGCTGCAGTTTGTCCAGACTATGAGTGAGGTTCCCTGCCGAAACCGCAGGTGGCGGTGCAGGCCGCGGCGGAGATCACGTGCCAGCGGCCGTCCATCGGACGGCCCGAGCGGCCACCCGTTTTCGGGCCTGGCGCCGGCCGGCATCTGCCGCACGCAGGGGACGTAGATGGAGGAGAGAACCATGACACGTGCAGTGGGGATCGACCTCGGCACGACCAACTCGGTGGTCTGCGTGCTGGAGGGCGGGGAGCCCACGGTCATCACGAACACGGAAGGAGCGCGCACCACGCCGTCGGTGGTGGCCTTCGCCAAGAACGGCGAGGTCCTGGTGGGCGAGGTCGCCAAGCGCCAGGCCGTCACCAACGTCGAGCGCACCGTGCGTTCCGTCAAGCGGCACATGGGAGACGCGGCATGGCGGTTCCCGGACACGGGCAGCATCGACGGCAAGCGGTACACCGCGCAGGAGATTTCCGCGCGGGTGTTGCAGAAGCTGAAGCGGGACGCGGAGGGCTACCTCGGTGAGGACGTCACGGATGCGGTGATCACCGTGCCGGCGTACTTCAGCGACTCGCAGCGCACGGCGACCAAGGAGGCCGGGGAGATCGCCGGGCTGAAGGTGCTGCGGATCATCAACGAGCCCACGGCCGCGGCCCTGGCCTACGGCCTGGACAAGGAGAGTGACCAGACGGTCCTGGTGTTCGACCTCGGGGGCGGCACGTTTGATGTGTCGCTGCTGGAGATCGGTGAGGGCGTGGTCGAGGTCAAGGCCACCAATGGCGATACGCGCCTGGGCGGCGACGACTGGGACCAGCGGATCGTCGACCACCTGGTGAAGCAGTTCAAGAACAACTACGGCGTGGACCTGGGCAAGGACAAGATGGCCGTGCAGCGGCTGCGGGAGGCCGCGGAGCGGGCGAAGATCGAGCTGTCGAGCTCGTCGGAGACGACGGTCAACCTGCCCTACATCACCGCCTCCGCCGAAGGACCGCTGCACCTGGACGAGAAGCTCACCCGAGCCCAGTTCCAGCAGCTGACAGCTGACCTGCTGGAGCGGTGCAAGGGCCCGTTCCACAACGCGATCAAGGATGCCGGGATCAAGGTGTCCGACATCGACCACGTCATCCTGGTCGGCGGCTCGACAAGGATGCCCGCAGTGACCGATCTGGTCCGGGAGCTGACGGGCAAGGACCCGCACAAGGGCGTCAACCCGGACGAGGTCGTCGCCGTGGGCGCCGCCCTGCAGGCCGGTGTCCTGAAGGGCGAGGTCAAGGACGTCCTGCTGCTGGACGTCACCCCGCTGTCCCTCGGTATCGAGACCAAGGGCGGCATCATGACCAAGCTCATCGAGCGCAACACCACGATCCCGACCAGGCGGTCCGAGATCTTCACCACGGCCGAGGACAACCAGCCGTCCGTGCAGATCCAGGTCTACCAGGGCGAGCGCGAGATCGCGGCGTACAACAAGAAGCTCGGGATGTTCGAGCTGACCGGTCTGCCCCCGGCGCCGCGCGGCGTCCCGCAGATCGAGGTCTCCTTCGACATCGACGCCAACGGCATCATGCACGTCTCAGCCAAGGACCTGGGCACCGGCAAGGAGCAGCGCATGACCGTCACGGGCGGCTCCTCCCTGCCGAAGGACGACATCGACCGCATGATGCGCGAGGCCGAGCAGCACGCCGAGGAAGACCGGCGCCGACGCGAGGCCGCCGAAACGCGCAACCAGGCCGAGCAGGTCGCCTACCAGACCGGCAAGCTCCTCACCGACAACGCCGACAAGATCCCCGCCGACGTCAAGGGCGAGGTCGAGGGCGCCCTGGCGGAGCTGAAGCAGGCGCTGAAGGCGGAGCCGGCCGACACCGCGACCCTGCGGCAGGCCACTGAAAAGGTCACTGCTGCGGCCCAGAAGGTGGGCACCGCGATGTATGCCCAGGCACAGCAGGCGCAGGGCCAGCAGCAGGCCGGTGCTGGTGGTGGCGAGGCGGGCACCGTGGGGCAGGATGAGGATGTCGTCGACGCGGAGATCGTCGACGACGACAAGCGGCAGGAGGGTGCTGGATGAGCCGCCCGAGCGATACCCCCCGCCCCGGCGAGCGCCCGCTGTCGCTCATCCGGGACAACCGGCGGCGGGATCCGGGCAGCAGCCTGGAGCCCCGCCGCGGCGGCGACGTCGAGCCCGCCCGGCAGGCGGACGCGGCCGCCGGCGAAGCCGACGCCCTGCGTGCCCAGCTACGGGAGCGCACCGCGGACCTGCAGCGTTTGATATCCGAGTACGAGCACTACCGCAAGCGGGTGAGCCGCGACCGGCGCGCCGTCGGCGAGATCGCCGTGGCTAACGTGCTCGCCCGCTTCCTGCCCGTCATCGACGCCATTGACCAGGCCCGCAAGCAAGGAGAAGTCACCGGCGGCTTCCAGCGCGTCACCGACGTACTGCAAAGAGAACTCGCGGCCCTGGGACTTGAGTCCTTCGGCGCTGCGGGCGACCCCTTTGACCCCGCCGTGCACGAGGCCGTCACCTGCACTCGCTCCGACCACGTCGACCAGCCCACCTGCACCACGATCCTGCGCCCCGGCTACCGAGTCGGCGATCAGCTCCTTCGGCCGGCTCAGGCAGAGGTCACCGAACCACCACCGGCCGGGCGGTAAGGCCACCCCATGCCCCAGGGCGTGGGCGTGGCATCGCCCGTCCATGGCCGCCTGGGTCGGCCGGTGAAGCGCACCAGCGTTGGCGCGCGCGTCGGTGTCCCGGCCCCGACGCTGTCGTGGCGATCAGGCGACGTACGATTCGAGAGTTCCGCGGCGGCGGATGTCGAGCGTCGCGCAGTGGAACGATCCGACGAACGGTGCGTAGTGCAGCAGGTCGCATGGGATCGGCTCGAACCCCCAGCGCTCCAGGGTGCGCAGCATGCCGGCGTGATGCCGCTCCGCGATCACCCGCTTCTCCGTCGATCATGTGCACGTTCATGGAGAGCCGTTCGCCGCACATCGATGTGACCTTCAGCAGGTGGTCGTCGATCGGAGTCGGGGTCGGGGGCGCACGCGGTATGGGCGGATCGGCCGGTTCGTTTCGCGTGCTCGCCTGTGACCAGAAAGACCACGCGGCACGCGGCCGAGACGGCGTGGTCGGCGAACCGCTCGCAATACCGGCCGGCCCACGTGACGGCGGTGCCCATACCGTGACGCTGTTGGAAGACGGTACAGCCGTCCATCCGGTCGTTGTCCTTCTCCGGCGCCGCCCGCCCGTGCGCGATGAGGGCATCGGCGCGATGCTGAAAGAGAGGACGCCCCTGGGACTGGGGCCTCATCCGCACTCAGAGGGCGCCAAGCTGAACCAATGCTGCAGAGGAGGCCGCGATGGAGGAGCGCTTCGTCTGGGTGACCACGCGCCGCCTTCGGCCAGGCACCATGGAGCAATTCGAGGGGGCGTGGCAGCCAGACCCCTACCCCGCGGGTCTGCGCCGCGCCTTCGCCTACTGGTCCGAGGACGGACTGGAGATCACCGGCGTCTCATTCTGGGACTCCAAGGAGGCGTGCGATTCCTGGCGGGCCTCCGAGTCCGAGGCGCAGCGGCGCGCCAGGATGGCCCCGTACGTGGTCGAGGAGCAGGAAGGCTTCTACCAGGGCCGTGAACTCGCCGCCCCTCAGCGGTAGCCGTGGCCGATCCCGAGGTCGGCAGTCCTGAAGGTGGCGATACGAACAGTGGAGGCCAACGAGCACGCGGGGCCACCATGCAGCGTCAGGGTCTGCGCGACCGCGGCCAGCCCGCATGGAGCAGGGAGGCATTCCATGCGCATGCAGTGGGACGAGTTCCTGGCAGCCGTGCAGGAGCGGGGTGAGTACAGCACACCGCAGGAGGCTGAGCGGGCCTCCCGCGTCGTGCTCGCCCTCTTGGGCGCACACCTGGTGGGTGAGGCACGAGCCGAGCTGGCAGCCCGGCTTCCCGAAACGTTCGCCATGGTGCTGCTCAACCCGCTCCAAGCCCATGAACCGCTCTCCCCGGAGCGGTTCATCCGGGCCACAGCGGCATGGATCGAGGGAGCCACCGAACAGACAGCGACCTGGGATGTGAGCGCGGTGCTCAGCGTTGCGGCCGATGCCGCGGGCGAAGACCTGATGGGCAGAGTCCTCCTGCAGCTCCCCCCGGGCTACGACCTGCTCTTCGGCCGGCCGCGGCCGGCCACGCCCTGGAACGAGGAGCCGGAGCCCTCATGACCAGTGATCTCTCGGCACCAGTGCACGGGCAGCGCCACCAACCCCCTGCTTCACCCTGAGGATGATCACCTCACTGAGTGGTGCGCGAGCACGGTGAGGGCAGACGGCGTGTGCGACGAACGCGCTGGTTGCGAGGGCGCGCAACTCGCGCATGCCCTGTCGAAGAGTCCGCCGGGCTCCTAGGTCTGCTTGGGCTTCGGCTTCTCCTCACGCTTCGGCGTGCGGCCGCCGCGGCGGGCTTCCTCAGCTTCGAGGACCTGCAGGCGGGTCCGGTCGGCGCTGGACAGCTCTCCCGCCATCTCCCGGCCCATGAGGTCGACGATCTCGTCGCGGATCTCGCCATCGTCCATGGAGGACGGCGCCTTGGACCCTTCGGGGCGTGCGGCGTCGAGTTGGTCGGACACGTCGTCCCGGGTGAGGGTGACGGTCCCCGTGTCCGCCTTGTCGTTCTCCTCACCAGAGTCGTCGCTGTCCTCGTCGTTGATCGAAGCGGTGGCGCGGGCGGCCGGCCGCTCGTATCCCTTGCGTGCCTTGCCCTTCACCCCCACGGGTGCATCTGGAGAGATCATGTAGTTCTGCAGGCCGCCGTCGGCTCCGCGGACGGGTATTTCGATCTTTCCGTCGTCCCTGATCTCCGTGAAGGAGGCGTATCCGTGGAGCCACCGACCGGGCCAGCGAGGGTCCTCGAACGCGACGATCTGCCCATAGCCGACCTGCGACGCGGTGGTGGCGGCCATGTCGGGAAGCGGTGGTGTGTCCGCGTCGAACGGCTCAGCCACGGGAGCCTCGACCTGCCCGGCATCAACTTTCCGGCCTTGGTCCGTTTCGACCATGACAGCGGGGGAGTCCGCGTACGACCTGGTCGTGGTCGACGCCGTCGACCGGCCGCACATGGTCGGGAGCCTGGACCCGCACGGGATATTCCGCGGCCTCAACACCGCCGTCCAATTGGTGAGGAGGCGGTATTCCTGGGGTGCACTAGTCGGGCTCAGCCGACTTCTGAGCCGGCTCGGATCCGGCTTCCCGGTGTCATGTAGAGGGTGTGAGGATCGCTTGGGTGGTGAGGTAGGCCTCGAGTGCCTTGGGGGCCAGGGGCGGGGAGTAGTAGAAGCCCTGGCCGTGGGGGCAGCCGAGTGCGTGGAGCCGCTGGGCTTGGTGGGAGGTTTCGATGCCTTCTGCGATCACGTCCAGGTCGAGGGCGTGTCCGATGTGGAGGATGGCCTTGATAAGGCTTGTGTTGGCCTCGCTGCCGCCGCGGAGGACGAAGCTCTGGTCGATCTTGACGATGTCGGCCGGGAGGTCGCGTAGGTAGGCCAGGGAGGAGTATCCGGTGCCGAAGTCGTCGATGGAGATACGTACGCCGAGGTCGCGCAGTGCGCGCAGGTGGGTCGAGGTGGTGTCGGCGTCGGTGACGAGGGTGCTTTCGGTGATCTCCAGGACCAGGGAGGCCGGGGGGAAGCCGGTCTCGTGCAGGACCTGCCGCACAGTGTCGGGGAAGCGCTGGTCTTTGAGTTGCCAGCCCGAGACGTTGACGGCCACGCTCAAGGCCTCCGCCCTTGGGAGAGTGTCGTGCCAGTGCCGGCCGTGGCGGCAGGCTTCGCGCAGCACCCACGCGCCGATGGGACGGATGAGGCCTGTCTCTTCGGCGACGGGCACGAACACCTCGGGCGGGGTGGGGGAGCGGCCGCCGCGCTGCCAGCGCAGCAGGGCTTCAACGCCTGTGACCTGGCCGGTGGGCAGGTGGATGACCGGCTGGTAGTGCACGGAAAGTTCATCGCGGGGCAGGGCGTAGCGCAGGTCCTGGGTGAGGTGCGTGTGGTTCTGCTGCGCCAAGCTCATGGCCGGCTCGAAGAGTTCCGCACGGTTGCGTCCGCGTTCTTTGGCCGCGTACAGCGCGATGTCGGCGTCGCGCAGGGCGTCGTGGAACATGGTTGGCCCGGTGATGGCGACGACGCCGATACTGGCGGTGATGAAGACGCTGCGATGGCCGGAGACGGCGAAAGGCTCCGCGAAGCGGTCCAGGAAGCGCCGGGCATACGTCTTGGCGGGGATCGCTTTGACGTCTTCGGCGAGGACGGCGAACTCGTCCCCGCCCATGCGGGCGACGGTGTCGTTGCGGCGGGCCGCGCCCAGGAGGCGGTGGCCGACGGTGATGAGCAACTCGTCGCCGACCGGGTGGCCGAGGCTGTCGTTGATGTCTTTGAAGCGGTCGAGATCGATCAGCAGCAAGACGGTGCTCCGGGCCGCGGCAGGGCGCGCGAGGGCGTGTTCCAGCCGTTCGAAGAGCAGCGTCCGGTTGGCCAGGCCGGTCAGTGCGTCGTGGAAGGCTTGGTGGGTGAGCTGGTGTTGCAGCGAGGTTTGCTGGCGCAAGGCGTCCTCGGCCACGCGGGCCCGGGCCCTGGCCTGGTCGGCCTGCGCCTCGGCGAACCGGGCCAGCAGCATGAGGCGCAGCACGAGCAGGACGGTCAGAGCGGCCACGATGCTCGCCACAGCCAGTCCATGCGTGGCCTGCCCGCGCACGCCGCCGACGTCGGCGATCAACAGGGCGGGGCCGAGGAGGGCGGGCAGGGTGAGGAGGGTCATGCGGGCGGGTGACAACTGCTCCTGGCTGCGTGGCACCAGCCGGGTCGTACCAGTGATGGACGGGTGCAGCGCGCCCGCTCCGAGCAGCAGATACGAGGCCATCCACAGGGCGGAGGAGACGTCGGACGCGATCGGGGCGCCGGTCGCGGCCAAGGTGGAGTAGTACAGGGCGTCAGCGACCAGCGTGGCACCAAGCCAGAGAGTGAACAGGCCGAGGGCCGGCAGACGGATGCCGGCGACGAAGACCAGCTTGGCGACGATCCCCAGCAGCAGAAGATCCGCCAGCGGATAGGCCAAGGAGACCGCCAGCGACAGCGCCGACAGATGGCTGCGCAGGTAGGGCATGCCGATGAACGCCCATGCCAGGGCGGACATCCCCAAGGTGATGATCCCTGCATCGAGCACGGCTCCCCATCGCACGCCGCTGCCCCATGCCGCCATCAGGCTGACCAGCCCCGCGACGAAGCACGGATAGGCCGCCAGATACAGCACGTCAGCCACCGAAGGGAACGGCACCAGCGTGCCCGCGGCCTGAAGGGCACCGAAGATGACGTCCGCCACCGCGAACAGCCCCATCCCCGCAGCGAAGAGGTACCAGGACCGGCTCGGACACGGCCGGTGCCACCGGACGCCGACCAGGATCGCGAGGGTGGCGCAGGCCGCCAGCACCGGCGAGAACAGGTGACGCACGGGAGCGGTGACCACGGCGTACACGATGATCAACACAGCGCCGGACGCCAGAAACCACCACCAAGCGTGCCTGCGCAGTTGCTTGCTCTGCGCGTCCTGCATGACTCCTCCGCTCAGTTTGGTGGGGGGCTGTCTGGTGGGATGAGGGGGATCGTGGCGGTGATGGTGGTGCCTTGGCCCTCGGTGGAGCGCACGTGGGTGGTGCCTCCGTGGTTGGTGACGATGGTGTCGACGATGGTCAGTCCGAGGCCGGTGCCGGGGATGGCCTGGGTGGTGGCGTTGGAGGCGCGGAAGAAGCGGGTGAAGAGCCGGCGTTGTTCGGCTGCCGGGATGCCGATGCCGGTGTCGCTGACGGTGAGGACGGCCTGGCCGTCCTGGGCTGCGGCCTGGACGCGGACCTGGCCTCCGGCCGGGGTGAACTTGATGGCGTTGGACAGCAGGTTCATCAGCACCCGGTCGATCTGATCGCTGTCGGCCTCACAGATCAAAGGCTGCTCGGGGCAGGCGGCGTGCAGCTGGAGGGAGGCTGCTTCTGCCGCGGGGCGCATGGCGTCAAGCGCTGAGCTGATGAGGTGGCACAGGTCGACCGGTGTCTTGCGGGAGGTGTATTTGCCGGATTCGATCCTGGAGAGGGTCAGCAGGTCCTCGATCAGGGCGCGCAGCCGGTGGGCGTTGCGGTTGACGACGTCCACCATGTGCTGCTGCGGCTCGGTCAGGGGCCCGACGTCCTCTTCCCTCAGGAGTTCGAGGTAGCCGGTGATGCTGGCCAGCGGGGTGCGCAGTTCGTGGGAGACGGTGGAGATGAAGTCGCTCTTGGTGCGGTCCAGGGCGCGCAGTTCCTGAACCAGATGGGTCTCCTTCTCGTACAGCTTGGAGGTTTGCAGGGCCCGGGTGACGCCGACGGCCATGGCCTCCGCCATGTCGATTTCCACTGGCCGCCAGGGCTGGTCGGGGCGGGTGCGGGCCAGGCACACCGCTCCGATCGGCTCCTGGCCGACACCCATCGGGACGACCACGATGGAGTGCAGGCCCAGTTGGGTGGCTGCCGCGCGGTTGGCCGCTGGCAGCCCGATCCGGGCGAACGAGCCCGGAGCGCCCGGCAGGGGCGTGGTGTCCGCCAGGTAGAGCGAGAGGTCGGGGACCGTCCAGGTGGTTCCCTCCCGGTAATGCTCACGCACCACCTCCGCGGGGATGGGGGGCAGCGCCCGCTGGCGCTCTTGGGGCAGCAGGCCGTCTCGGGCCGACCAGGCCCGGGCCACGGGAACAACGTCAGGGTCGTCGTCTTGCATGAGGAGGGTGAAGACGTAGTCGGCGTCCAGGCCCTCGCCCATGCCGGTACAGGCGGCGTTGAGGACATCGTCGACGTCGAGACGCTCACGGATGCGTACGCCGAGCTGCCGCACGCTTTCTGACACACGGTAGCGCTCTTCCTCGACGCCGCGCAGCCGGTCGGATTCGTCCGCCATCTCGTTCACCGAGCGGGCCACCGACCGGATCTCCGCAGGGCCCGACTCCGCAGCCCGCACGGCGTGCTCGCCCGCGGTGAGCCGGCCGAGCGTCTCACCCACCGATCGCAGCGGCCCCACCAGGGCGCGTGTGGTGCGCCGTGCGGTGTAGAGAGCGATGGTCAAGGCTGCGAGCAGCAGGGCGCCCAGTCCAGCGGCACCGGCGGTGACGATGGTGTCGGCACGCCGCTGCAGCCGCTCGGCCTCGCCGACCAGTTGCTCCTCCAGGCGGTGGTTGGTCGCCTCGAACCTTTCGAAACGCCGGTTGGCTTCCCGGGTGAGCCGGGCCGCCTGATTACTTCGCGGGGCCGCCTGCACCTGCTGGTCTCCCACGCGCAGGTATGCCTTCAGCTGCTGGTCCTGCCGGTCGAGGTTGAGCTCTGCTTCACCCGACGTATGGCGTCGGGCATCGGCAAGGATCGCCGGATAGCCTGCGCGCGCTCGGCGATAGTCGGCCAGCAAGGGCTGGTCGCCGGTGAGCAGGTAGCCACGCATGGACCGCTGCATATGGGCGGCCTGGTTGTGCAGGTGCGTGTTGCCGACCAGAGCAGGCTGGACCCGGTCGATGATCTGATCCTGGGTGGCCTTCTCCAGGAAGGCCCCCGTGACGGCGCCAGCTGCGACCAGCAGGATTAGCCCGGTGGTGACAGCGAACGCGACGGTCAGCCGCCGCTGAACACTATCGCCCATCCAACCCGGCTTACGGGGCACGAACGGTTCTCCTCCCTGGTGCTGCCTGAAATGGCGGTGTCGAGCCCCGAGGCCATCTCCCCCGCCTCTGCGATGCCTTACGCAGGCACGCAGTTGGCGGCCGGCTCACCACCTGAGCTGAAGATGGAGGGCGTACAGGGACAGCGGCTACGAAGTTCTGGCAGCCCGCCGGCATCACGGGGATCAGCCACGGAGTTCCGCCGGGAATCAATGTTGGGTCCGGGACAGGACTGCCTGCACCCGGCTTGCCAGTTCCCCCAGGCTGAACGGTTTGGTGATGTAGCCATCAGCTCCCTTGGCGAAGCCGCCTTCCACGTCTGTCTCCTGGGAGCGGGCAGTGAGCAGGATGACCGGAAGCTGCGCGGTCGCGGGATCGGCGCGCAGTCTCAGCAGGACCTCCAGGCCGGTCATCCCGGGCATGATGACGTCCAGCAGCACCACATCCACCTTCTGCTCGCGTACCGCCTGCAGCGCCGCCACGCCGTCGGCCACGGCAGTCACCTCATGGCCGTTCCTGGACAGCTTGTAGGTCACCAGCTCCCGCAGGTCCGCTTCGTCGTCCGCGATCAGAACGCAGGCCACTACTCCTCCCGCCGCTCGGAGTCCTGGTAGGAGTCGACCATCCGGGTCACCGACGCCCGCCCGAACGGCTTGGCGAGCAACTCCGTCGCCATATCCACCAAGTCCTCGGCGTCGAGAATGGAGGAGACGACCAGGTGGCACCTGCGGGTCCGCTCATCCGCACGCAGCCGGCGCACGACCTCTCGGCCGTCGATGTCCGGCAGCAGAATGTCGATGATCACGATCTGCGGAGGATCGGCGAACGCCGCCTCCAAGCCCTGCTCCCCGGTTTCGGTCACGGTCACCCGGCAGCCCAGCGTGGACAGATGCCGCTGCAGCAAGGCACCGACATCCCGGTCGTCCTCGATCAACAGAACATGCGTCGGGGTCATTCCGTTCCCATCGCCGAGAGCATCATGAGAACTCTAGTGACAAACCATCATTTTCCACGTGAGTCAGGCAGGTGTGGCGGCGTGTCGAGTCGGCTTTGCTGCGGGCGCAGCCGCCGACGCCTGGCCGTGGTGCCACATACAGTCCGGACGCTTCCTCCCAGGCGCGACTCAGCCCTCCCGCTCGCCGCAGGGTCCGCACTGGCCGGCGCGGGATGAGTGGTGAGTAGGAGCGGACCACCGCGTCGGCGGCCCGCTCCCGCTGGAGTGCCGTACAGAGGGCGGCGCGGCCCGCCGATGCAGGGATCCGCACACTCACCTGTCGTGTCGTAGAGCGTCAGGGCATCACGCTGCATATGGTGCAAAAGCCTTCTGGGCGCGGAGTCCGTCGACCATTACCAGCGAGGTGCAGCCCGATGAGAAGGCCTTTGCGTAACCGCCGTGCGCGGCTGCGCTGACCGCTCTGTGCGCGGCCCTGGCCCCGCTGGCAGCCGGTGGCACTCCCGCGTCGGCCACCCACGGGTGGAGGCTTCAGTGGGCTGACGGCTTCAACGGGCGCGCGGGGAGCCTGCCCGATGCCGATGAATGGATCATTGATGTCGGCACCGGGTACCCCGGCGGTCCGCCCAACTGGGGTACCGGGGAGGTGCAGACCTACACCGCCGACCCGGCCAACGTCAGCCACGACGGCCGGGGCAACCTGCGCATCACCCCGCTGCGGGATTCGGCGGGGCGGTGGTCTTCCGGGCGCATCGAGACGCGCCGCAGCGACTTCAGGCCTCCGGCGGGCGGGCGCATGCGGATCCAGGCCCGCATCCAGCTGCCCGCCGTCACCGGCGCGGCAGCCGAAGGGTACTGGCCGGCCTTCTGGACTCTGGGCGCCTCGTACCGGGCGGGCGTGCCCTCCCCGAGGTCCGGCGAGTTCGACATCATGGAGAACGCCAACGGCCTGAACCGCGTCTGGGGCGTGATGCACTGCGGCACACCCAGCGCAGGGCCGTGCAACGAGAGCACCGGCCTGGCCGCCAGCACCACCTGCCCCCGGGCCCGCTGCACCGGCGTCTTCCACACCTACACCCTCGAGTGGGACCGCCGCACCTCCACCGAGCGGCTGCACTGGTACGTGGACGGACGGCGCTGCCACACCGTCAGCTCCACACAGATCGACCCGGCCACGTGGCAGGCGGCCACCGCTCAGGGTCACTTCCTCCTGCTGAACCTCGCCATCGGCGGCGGCTTCCCCAACGCTCTGGCCGGGCACCCCACTCCCACGCCGCAGACCCGCCCCGGCCACCCCATGCTCGTCGAATACGTCGCGGTCCTCACCTCCTAGTACGCCGCCTGAACAGGCAATCGCTTCACGGGGCGCGGACTGTGAAGGGGTCAGGCAGATTTACAGCGGGCCCAGGTTGAATCGGTCACTGAACGGGGTGGGAGCGGGCGGTTCGCGGGCCGGGCGTGGGTCTCGGTGTGTCTGGCAATATGCCGCGTATCTTCAGGCCGCGGCCAGCGCGGCTTTCAGTGGCGGAGGGGCTGTTCTCGTCTCATGGCCTCGGCAAGTTGTCGACGGGCGACAAACAGTGCTGTGTCCAGCTGGCCGGGTGCCGGTGGTCACACACAGTGTGTAGGTGGCGTCCTCAAGCTGGCGGGCGGTCTCAGCGCTGTTTTCGGCGGCCAGGCGGTGTCTGAGTGTTTCGCATCGTTCGACCAGCTCCCGCAGGAGCGAAGGGTGCGCCGTGATCATGGCTGGCTCCCTCCCGGGTGTAGCTCGTGTGGACCAGCCCTTCACCCATACGGTCGCAGTCGCGGGCGCTTGACGCACCTGGAGGCCGTGCCCGGTTCGCCGACGGCGCGCCGGCCGGGGGTCTAGGAGTCGCCGGGGCGGAGTCGGTGATGTGTTCAAAGCCGCGCAGGAGAGGCGTCAGCTCCTGCCCGGCTCCGCAGAGCGTGCACAGTCGCGTCGCCGGGCTCTCCGCGAGGTCCAGGGCATGGTGCAGATCGAGCAGCGACGCGCCCTGCGGCGCCTCTTCGCAGTCCGGCGTGTGCAGCACACCCGCCGGACGGGCCGCGACTGTCGCCCAGCTTCTGCAGCACCGGTCCGTGAGGTGTGAGCGCGGACGCGGGTGGCCACTCGCAAGCCCGGCCACACCCTGGTCCTCGACGAGCGGATCGAAGCCTTCGGTTTGACCTGATCCCGCCACACCACGGGCCCGGGGGGAGAGAGAAGAGGTCCCGGGGCCCGGCACATTGAGTCCTGCCGCTCAGCGGCAGGGTGCCTCCACGTACAGGCCTTCCAGGCAACGGCCCCGTTGTGGCCTCTCTACCAAGGAATGCCATTACATATGCACCTTGTGTATTGATTTGCTCGATTCTATGGTTAGCGATACATATGCATTGCTATTAGGACACTTCCATGCCGCAGGATCCGCATGTGCCTCAGTGGGGCGAGGCCGCCTCCTCTGCCCCGAAGAAGATGCATCGCCTCACCAAAATCCTCCTGGGGATCGGTGCGACGCTCATTCTCATCATCATTGCCGCAGCAATCGGGTCCTCCGGCGGAGGCGGTGGAGAAGCCGAGCCGCCTCCGGCCAGCGAGGCCTCCGAGGAGACCTCCCCGCCGAACGAACCCGCCCCGCAGGGGGGAAGGGCGGACACGGAAGACCCCGAAACAGGGCCCCCGAGCGATTCTCCTCCAGCCACCGAGAGTCCGAGCGTCTCTGGCCATGTGGTCGATCGCATCGTCGACGGTGACACCATCGAAGTCCGCGGCGACGGCGGAATCCTTCCCAAGGGCCAGACATCCACAGTCCGTCTCTTGGAAATCGACGCTCCCGAGGTGGGGACCTGCTACAGCGATGAATCGACAGCCCGTATCGCGGAACTACTGCCCGTGGGCTCCAGCGTGCGCATCGAACGCGACAAGGACCTCAAAGACCCGTACGACCGCTACCTGCTGTACGTCTGGAACGACCAAGAAGAGTTCGTGAACCACTCCCTGGTGAGCACCGGGCACGCCGAAGCTGTTCTCTACCAGCCCAACGACAAGTACTGGCAGACGATCTCCCAGGCCGGCAGCGACGCCAAGGGCACTGGGGCAGGGCTGTGGGCCGCCTGCAACAAGGAGACAGAGACTCCGGAGCCCCCCGCCACTCCGGAGACGACCGCTCCGCAGGACTCCTACCTCCCAGCACCTCCACCCGACCTGGACTGCTCCGACCTTGACGGACCTGTCCCGGTCGGGCCCGGCGACCCACACCGTCTCGACCGCGACGGCGACGGCATCGGCTGCGAGAGCAACTAGACCACGGAAGGCTGAACCATGGGCCTTTCCATCAAGATCACACCTGGGCTTCGTGTGAGCGCCTCCTCCCGCGGAATCCGCACCAGCATGGGGCCGCGGGCCGCCCGGCTGCACGTCGGCGCAGGCAGGGCAGGCTTCTCCACCGGCGCTGGACCCTTCACCTACGGCACCAGCCTCGGGGGCCGCTCACGTAGCCGCACACCCCGCACATCACTGACCACGCTGGAGCGCCAGGCACGGGCCGCAGAGAAAGCCGCCGAATACGAAACGGTCGGGCGAGTGGAGCAGGCCCTGGTCTCCGCACACCTGGAGGAATTTATCCCCGCTGCTGCCCCCGTGCTGCCGGCACCAACGCCAGTCGATCCCAAAGTCCTGCGCCGCATGCTGCGCAGGCAGGCGCTCGAGCACATTCCGCGGTGGAAGTCGTGGGACCGATTCACCGCGCGCAGGCAGGCCGACGAGCGGCTCCCCGCAGCACTCCAGGAGGAGATGACACGTCGGGCCCACGAGCACGCGGCGGCCCAAGCTGCCCTCGAGGCGGAATGGGCCCAACTGACCAGCGGCGACCCGGCCACCGTCATCGCGGCCCTGGAAGCCGCCTTTGAGGACAACATCTCCCCAGCGGCCCCCATCGACAGCACCGGCACGACGGCAACGGTGGTCGTCAGTTTCCCACCATGGACCATGGTGCCGGAGCGCAAGCAGGCGACCACCCCATCTGGTAAGCCGACCCTGCACAAACGCACGAAAGCCGAGCGGAACAACCTCTATGTACGCTCGCTGGCCTCCACCGTCCTGGCAACCGTCAAGGAGACCCTCGCGGCGGCGCCCAGCATCAAGGAGGTGACCATCCTGGTCGTCCGGCAGGACCCGGATACACACAATCCGGAGGACTACCTCGCCGCGATCTACGTCGGCCGGTTCCATCGAGAGCGGCTGGCCACCCTCCGCTGGAACCAGGTGGATCCTCTCGCCGAGCTCCTCCTCGCATCCGATGCGATGCTGCATCGACGAGGACAAGCCGGCGACGTGCTCCCCCTTGATCTCACCGCAGAACCGGAGCTTGCTGCAGTCCTCGCACAACTACGCGCCGGGTTGTAGAAGGTCGTCGGATATCGCTCCCGGCAATATTCCCACTTTGCGGCGCGCCCATCGGCTGCCCCAATGAGCCCGGGCGAGGCGGAAGCTCGCGATGCGTGAGCGCCGGGCGTCTCATTGCCGCAGCGACGCGACTCCACCTTGCTGTCAGTCCGATACGTAATCCTGTGAGCATGGTCGAACCGCATGAGCCCGAAGAGGCCCAGGAACCCGAAGACGAGCCCACGTCGTCATCAGGGGCGCCTCGTGATGCAAGTGAGGGCGGGGTAACAGTCAGTCCCAACACTCTCGCTGGCCTGACGAGGATAGGTCGCATCGATCCGTTCGTGGGGTTCCGGTCTCAGCTTGCTGAGATGGCCCGGGTGACCGGTCCGGCGTCGGTGCTCCGGGCACAGCTACCCAAGTTCGCGGCTCACATCGACCCGCTCGCAACTATCCGGAGCGCTGGGATGCCATCGCAGACCCTCCTAGCCGGGTTGCGTACACAGATGGCTGCCCTGGATCCGCTGGCCGCCACCCTACGAGGGCTGGCCGAACAGGCCAAAGCTGCGTTCCCATCTCAGTGGCTGCGCCAGGCGCTGAGCTCCGGCACACGTCTGCTCCTCCCGGACAACCTGCGGCACGTGCGAATGCAGCTCTGGCCGTGGCTGCTACGCATCAGTGCCAAGGACGGCATGTGCTTGGCCTGGACGCCCAGGGCCGAACTCATCGACGCGCTGACGACACTCCGGACAACGGCTGAGCGCCGACAGGTGCTCCTGAGCTAGACCGAGCCAGTACGCGTACGGCGCCCCGCCGTACGGCTGGCAGGCCCACAAGAAGGAGCTGACCGAGGAGGAGATGGAGCAGGCCGGCCGCTTGTGCCGCCAGCTCCGTGATGTGGACGAACTGTCCTACCGCGAGGTTGCCGCCGTTCTGGAAGCCGAGGGCATCCGACCTAAGACGGTGTCCTATGTGGTGATCGCTCGTTGGGCTGTTCATGGGGCGGGGTACGTGGAGTTGGATTGTTCCGGACGGGTTGGGGGAGATCGCGAAGCCGCTGATTCCACCGTCGAAGGTGCGGCCGCAGGGCGGTGGAACGCAGGACACACCTGATGAGACGGCCGCGCCCGCGCCGCCGTCAGTGCGGCGGCGACGTCCGACGGGGAACGTCGGCGGGGGAGAGGTCGGGGCGGGCACGGTGCAGGCGTGTGGGGTGGCGCCACCGGCCTGAAGCGTCACGGGGGACGTCGACGCCGACTTCCACCGCCAGCTCCGGTTCCACCAGTGTGACGTCCAGCGTGTCCCGGCTGCCCCACCCGGCGGAGAACGACCAGCCCGTCCACCGATGACCGCGCCGTGCAGGAGCGAGCAGCCCGGCGACCGTGGCGCTCGCCGCCCGGGCGAGGGTGGTGGTGCGGCCGGTGTACTGCAGGCGGCCGTCATCGTCGTACCTGCCGAACAGCAGACTGCTGGGAGCGGCCAGGGAGCCGGTGACCGCGCCGACGATCGTCTCGGTCGTCTCACGCACCTTGTACGGGATCTTGCAGGCCAGAGGGCAGCTGTCGTATGCCGGGTGGATCACCGCGATCGTGGGGCCCTCAATGGGGTGGGCTACTGGGTCAGGTGGCGTAGTTCGTTTTCGTACAGCTGGGCCGGGTCGAGGCCCATGCCGGTGAAGTGGCCTGCCAGTTCCAGGGAGAGGATGCCGTGCAGGCGGGTCCAGAAGCGCAGGGCGCGGCGCAGGGCGGCTGGCGGTGCGGGGTGGTCGGCGGCCCACTGCCGGTGTTCGGCGAGGTGGGCTTCCAGGGGGGTGTCGGGGTGGCCGGCGTCCGGGGTGTCCGCGGCTGTACCGGCCGGCTGGGCGGCGTCGAGGAGGGCGTCCATGATCTCTGAGGCGATCGCGGTGACGTCGTCGGGTGCGTGGTAGCCGGGGACGGGTGTGCCGTAGATGAGGAAGTAGCGCTGGGGGTCGTCCAGTGCCCAGGCGCGCAGGGCGTGTCCCAGTCCGGCCAGGTCCGCACCCGACGCGGCGGCGGCGCGGATGGTGTCGGCGAGGCTGCGGTAGGCATCGCGGATCAGTTCGGTGATCAGTTCGTCGCGGCTGGCGAAGTACCGGTAGAGGGCGGGGCCGCTCATGCCCATCTGCTTGGCGATGGCGTTGAGGGACAGCCCCGGCGCCCCGGCGGCGGCGATCTGCTCCCAGGCGCGTTCCTTGATCTCGGCCCGCAGTTGGGCCCGGTAGCGCTCGCGTGGGGTCTCCTTGCCCGCGACGGTCACGTGCTCGTCCCTTCACTCATCTGGGCGCCGGCTCCTGGGAGCCGGGCGGAGCTGCTCTGCCCACCGCTCGGAGTTAGAGCCTATTACGAACGCTCTTGACTGTCACTCCGGTGGACAGTTATAACTTCTAACGAAAGCGCCAACCACTAACCGTGCTGATGAGAGTAGAGGGAGGTCGTCATGAACGCCGGAGAAATGATCGAGGTCGTGCTGCCGGGCAAGGTCGAGCCGGAGGGCCTGCAGGTGCGCCAGGGGGCCGTTCCGACCGCCGGTCCGGGCCAGGTCGTCGTCCGTATGGAAGCCACCGGTGTCTCGTTCGCCGAGCAGCAGATGCGCCGCGGTCGTTACTACGACCAGCCGCCCTTCCCGTTCGTCCCCGGCTACGACCTGGTCGGCACCGTTGTGGCGACCGGCGAAAGTGTCGGTCCCGGTCTCGTCGGCACCCGCGTGGCCGCGCTGCTGAAGGTCGGCGGCTGGGCCAGCCACGTGGTCGTCGACGCCGCCGACGTGGTGCCGGTCCCTGACGGGATCGGCGCGGCGGAGGCAGAGACCGTGGTGATCAACGGCATCACCGCCTGGCAGATGCTGCACCGCAAGGCCCGCGTCCGCGCCGGGCAGACCGTCCTGGTGCACGGCGCCAACGGGGGAGTCGGCTCCGTCCTGGTCCAGCTCGCCCAGGCCGCCGGCGCGAAGGTGATCGGCACCGCCTCCGCGCGCCACCACTCCGCGCTACGGGAACGAGGAGTGACCCCGGTCGACTACCGCACCGAAAACATCCCCGCCCGCGTCCGTGAACTCGCCCCGCTCGGCGTGGACGCCGTCTTCGACCACGTCGGCGGCCGCAGCATCGTCGACTCATGGAACCTGCTCGCGCCCGGCGGCACGCTCGTCTCCTACGGCAGCGCCTCCACCCGCGACGACGAGGGTTCCAAGCAGTGGCCCGTCCTCAAGCTGCTGGGCCGGGTGTGGCTGTGGAATGCCCTACCCAACCGCCGCCGCGCCTACTTCTTCAACGTCTGGGCCGGCCGGGCCCTGAGCCGCAGCCGCTTCCAGGCCCGGCTGCGCGCCGACCTCACCGAGGTGTTCGAAGCGCTGAGGCGCGGTGAGATCACCGCCCAGATCGCCGCCGAGCTGCCCCTGACCCAGGCCGCCGAGGCGATGCGGCTGGCCGAGTCCGGCACCGTCGCCGGAAAGATCGTCCTGCACGCCTGACGATCCACGCAGAAACCGGCGAACACCCGCCTCACCGTCCCCGCACCTCCTCTGCGCCGTCACGGCGCGAAGACGTTCAGGAGATCCCCGCCATGTCCAGACTCCACACGTATGCCCGGCGCGCCTTCACCGCCGCCGTCGTCGCCACGGCCACCCTCGCCACCCCGGCGGTCGCCGCCCCCGCTCGCGCCCAGCCGACCACCCCCGCGAGCCGGATCAGCTGGAGCGCCTGCTCCGACGCGGAGTTCGAGGGCATGCAGTGCGGCACGCTGCGGGTCCCGGTCGACTACACCCACCCGCCCGCGGGCAGCCTCACCCTCGCCCTGGTCCGCCGCCCCGCCGACGACCAGGCCCGTCGCCAGGGCACGCTGCTGCTCAACGACGGCGCGGGCGGGTCGTCGATCGAACAGCTCCGGCTGGCGATGCGGATCGGCTTCCCGTCGTTCGCCGGCGACATGAGCCGGAACTTCGACCTGGTCGCCGTCGACCCGCGCGGAGTGGGCCACAGCACGCCGATCCGCTGCACCACGCCCCTCAAGCCCGTCGGCGTCAGCCACTTCCCGCGCAACCAGGCGCAGTTCGACAGGCTCGTGGCCCACAACCGCGCCTTCGCGAAGGACTGCCTGCGCCGCAACGGCCCCCTGGTTGCCCACGTCGACCTGACCAGCACCGCGCGGGACTTCGAAGCCGTGAGAACCGGTCTCGGCGAGAGGCAGCTCAACTGGTACGGCATCCACTACAGCACGCTGCTCGGGCGTACCTACGCTGACCTCTACCCCGGCCGACTGCGCACCATGGTCCTCGACACGGCGCTGGACGACACCACCGCTCCCGCCGAGCGAATCCGCAGGGAAGCAGCCACAGCGGAAGAGGCGTTCCGCCGCTTCACCACATGGTGCGCCACCTCGACGGACTGCGCCCTGCACGGCAAGGACGCCGCAGCCGAGTACGACGCCCTCGTCGCACGCGCCGACCGCAGCCCGATCCCCACCGCCGGCGGCGGCCGACCACTGACCGGCGAGGACATCCGCAGCGCCACCCAGGACTACCTGACCCTCTCCGGCGTCACCTGGCCCGCCCTCGCCCGGGCCGTGGTCAAGGCCCAGGCCGACGACGCCACCGACTTCACCTACGAACCCGACGACACCCTCGACCCCGTCCAGGTCCAGGTCCCCGCCTGCCTGGACACCGCGCGCCCGGTGACCACGTTCGACCAGCTCACCCGGTTGCGCAAGGACCTGGCGCGGATCTCCCCGCACCTGGGTGGTGCCGTGCGCTCATGGACCGCGCTCACCGGCTGCCTCGGCTGGCCTGTCCCCGCCCACCCCGTGGCGGGCGGCGCCCCTGTACACGGGGCGCCGCCCGCGCTCGTCCTGCAGTCGACCCATCAGGCTCTCGCTCCGCACAGCGCGGGTTTCGCCATGGCGGCTCAGCTGCCCGGCAGCGTCGTCCTCAGCCGTGAAGGCGACGACTACAGCATGTTCCTGCTCTCGCAGTGCGTGCGCGACGCCACGAACCGCTACCTCACCACCCGCGCGCTGCCCGCTCCCGGCACCACCTGCACCGACTGACACGCGTCCCACTGACCAGACATGCGAGAGCCATCATGACCACCACCGCACGCCATCGGATACGCCTCCTCTTCCCTGCCGCCATGGCCGCCCTGGCCGTCAGCGCAACGACGGCTGCCGCACCCACCTCGTCCGCCACCGAGGCCGGTTCCAAGGACGGGGCGAGGGGCACCACCGAGCGGGCGGTCGTCTTCAGGTACTCGGCGTAGCCGCCGTGGGTGTCGATGCCGGGGAAGGCCGAGTTCATGCAGTGCACGTCGTCTCCGGCCCGGCAGGCGCGGCACAGACCGCACGTCACCAGCGGATGCAGGATGACCGGGTCACCGACCTTGACATGGGTCACGGACTGGCCGACCTCCGCGACCCAGCCGGCGTTCTCGTGGCCGATCGTGTACGGCAGAGTGACTCCGCTCTTGTCCTTCCACTGCCCTTCGAGGATGTGCAGATCGGTCCGGCACACTCCGGCGCCCCCGATCTTCACGATCACATCGAGCGGGCCGGTGATCTGCGGATCGGGCACGTCCACGAGCGCGGGCGGCTCGTCGTACTCGATGACCTGCACGGCTTTCATGGCGGCTCCCTGCGAGTCGGCGGGTGGGTGGTGCGCCGATTACACAGGCCGCCGTTCGCAGGCCGATGTCTCAGAAATCGTCCGTGGATGTCTCAATGTGATACACGCCGTAGGCGCCACGCCGTCGGGCTGGTCCAATCACTGCATTGAGGGAACGTGACGAGCGCAGTACGGGAGTGTTAATGCCCCGCCACCAGCCAGGAAGCTCGCTGAGAGCCGCCAGAGAGCTCTACCTGGAAGTCACCAAGGACCCCAGCGCCCGGCCGCTCGTGGTGGCCTCGTGGCAGCGCTCGTTGGAGCACAAGGTGAAGTCGGGCAGCCTCGACGCCCCGTACCTGGACAACCCCAATCTCGACAGCCCCCTCGCCAGGGCGGCGCTGCCGATCCTGGACCGGCTGCACGAGCAGCTCGCCGAC
Organism: Streptomyces sp. NPDC045955; assembly: GCF_056430805.1. Taxonomy (NCBI): domain Bacteria; kingdom Bacillati; phylum Actinomycetota; class Actinomycetes; order Kitasatosporales; family Streptomycetaceae; genus Streptomyces; species Streptomyces sp. NPDC045955. The sequence goes on along the minus strand of NZ_JBWKKY010000035.1, from coordinate 9,116 downwards.
GACCCGGTGTCCATGATGATCACGGACCGGAACGGGGTGGTGCTCTCCCGGAAGGTCTCCCACGAAGGGCTGACGACGAACCTCAACCGTGTGCGGCTGGCCCCGGGCCATGTGTTCGCCGAGCGCTACGTGGGCACCAACGGCATCGGGACCGCGCTGGCCAGCGGCCGTCCCGTGATGATCGCCGGAATGGAGCACTACGTCGAGGCGCTGCGGGACTTCCACTGCGCGGCCGTACCGATCCTGCATCCCACCCGGCGCACGCTGCTGGGGGCCTTCAACCTCACCACCATCCGTCAGGGCTCCGACGGCATGCTGATGGCCTTCGCCCGCTCGGTCGCGGCCCAGATCGAGGGTGAGATCGCGGCGATCACCTCGCGGCGCGAGCGGGCCCTGTTCCATGACTACATAGAGGCGTGCTCTGCGGTGCGTCCGGGGCCCGTGCTGGCCCTCAACCGCGATGTCGTCATGATGAACGAACAGCTCAGCACGGCGGTGACCGGCCCGGATCACTACGCGCTGCTCGATCACGCCCGCGAGATCGCCGACAGCCCCCGCACGGAGGGGACGCGCAGCCTCGCCCTTCCCTCCGGACGGGTCGCCGAACTCAGGGTCAGTCGTTGCCGGCGCGAGGACAGCGACGCGGGCGCCGTCTTCAGAGTCCGGCTGATCGGACGCCCGCAGCCGGGACCCGCGGTCTCCGCCGCGCCCGCCCGGTCCGGCCTGGCACTGGTCGGCTCGTCCCCGAACTGGCTGCGCGCGGTCGCCGACAGCCGGGCGGCGTTCGTCGCCGGGACGTCACTACACCTCCTGGGCGAGGCCGGTGCCGGCAAAAGGACGCTGGTCGAGGCCCTGCACCGGGCCCACGGCGCCGGACGCCGACTGGAGATGACGCAGCCTCCGCTGTCCGATGCGCCGGCCGTCACCGAGGCCTGGCTGCACGACATCGGAGAGCTGCTCGCCGTGCCGTCCAACATGGTCGTCGTGCGCGACGTTCACCTGCTGGGCGACCAGCTGCGGCAGCGGCTGAGGAACCTCCTGACGCACCTGGACGGCACCGCCGACGGGCAACTGGTCCTGACCAGCCAGCCCTCGATGGTCAGCACCGATGACCAGCTCGACCAGCTCTGCGGTGCCCTGGTGGAGGTGCCGCCCCTGCGCCGTCGCCCCGCCGACATCGAGCACCTGGCGCGGTTCTTCCTGCGCAAGTACCGGCCGAGCGGTGAGAGCGGGCTCGCCCCGGATGCCCTGACCATGCTGCAGCGATGCCCCTGGCCGGAGAACGTCCGGCAGCTCGAGTCGGTGATGCGCGGGCTGGCGCGGCGGCTCGCCGACCCGATGATCCGTGCCGAAGACCTCCCGCCGGAATGCCGGGTGGCCTCGCACAGGGTCCTGACCACCATCGAGGCGCTGGAACGCGACGCCATCCTGCGCGGATTGATGGACCACAACTCCAACGTCCAGCGCACCGCGCAGGACCTCGGTATCTCTCGCGCCACGATGTACCGCAAGATGCGCCGTTACGGCATCGTCCCGTCGAGCCTGGGCTGACGGGCTGCCTCCGGGGCGTCGGGCGGACCACGGCGGCGGCACCGAGGCCGCTCGCGCAGCCCGCCCGCGCCGCCGTGGTCATTCGGCTGCGGCGAGCAGCCGCGCGACCACGAGCCCGCGAGATCGGCACGAGTGAGTGGGCAAGTCTGAAAGGTTCACCACCCGCTGGCCGAGCAGCGTGAGCGTGTGTGCTCAGCCCAGCCAGGCGTCAGGAGGGCACACCACGTCTTGCTCGTCCATCCTCTGGTCGCATGGCCCGGCTGTGTGGGTATGAGTTCAGCGAACCCGGAACGTGAGGACATGGGTGTGTGCTGGGACCGGGCAGGTAACGGGGGGGATGTGCCTGCCCGCCCCAGCACGAGACCCGCTCACGGGGGGAAAGCGGGCGTCACGGGGTCGATCTTGCGACCCACTTGCTACAGCGCACCGTTGGTCTCATCTGTCACACCCGGGGGATGCGGCTGGTCCAGCGGGTGGCTGCCCAGCAGCTGGGCGACCTTGTGCTGCGCGTGCTCGGCAGCCGACTGAGCGTCTGCCACGGCGTCTCCTCGTTCGCGCACCAGGTCCTCGTAGATCGGCGGGTGATCCCCCTTATTCGGACTGTCTGTCACCGTGCTGGCCTTTCCATGTCGGGCACTTTCCGCAGCAGTGGTGCCGACACGGCGCTCGGCTGTCGCGAGGCACCACAGAAGCGCCACGTTCACGTCACATCAGGCTCGGTTGATCCGTACGGCGATTCCGTGACCGATCAGCAGATAAATCGCGGCCGGAAGTCCATAGTTAAGGACGATGCGTAGCCCCTCTGTGTCCATGGTGAAAATGTCTTGGGCCCAGCCGGACAGCCAGTCCGCCGCTCCGTGCACGAATTCGACCAAGGGGTTCGCCTGGTTGGCGTCGAGCAGGTAGAGCACGATCCACAGGCCCAGCAGACCGGCCGCGGTGTCGGCGATCGTGCAGATGGTGAGGGCCGTTCTGCGTGCGGCGGCCTGGTTGCGGGCGGAGCGGTCGGACGCTGGGGGCTGGTCGTAGGTCTGATATCCGGAAGCCGGGCCGGTGTTGTGCATGGGGAATCCGCTCTGACGGGTATGTTTCCTCCCTCTACAGCGCCCGGTATTCGCCGCCGCGTTACACCCGGCCATAATGTCAGGGCCTATTCGGCCACGTACGCAAAAGGTCACCTGCGGGGTACATTCCGGGCAGCGGAGAATGATGTCTATAGCGGGGCATCGGCCCCCGGCGGCGTCCGCGCGCCCCGATCTGGTGACGCTGATCCGCAAGGGGGCAGGATGTCGCCGTCTGCAGCCGCTTTAGACGTCGTCTCATTTGGCGATTCTGCGGTAGCAGATGAGGCTGCAGGCGATGGCAGTGAAGGCCAGGAAGTGTTCGGCCTTGCGTTCGTAGCGGCGGTGCAGACGGCGGCAGCCGCCCAGCCAGGACATCGTGCGCTCGATCGTCCAGCGGTGCCGGCCCAGCCGGGTGGAGGACTCGATGCCCTTGCGGGCGATGCGGTGCCGGATGCCGCGCTTGCGGAGCCATCGGCGCAGGTCGTCGTAGTCATAGCCCTTGTCGGCATGCAGCTTGGCGGGCCGTCGTCTGCGCGGTCCGCGCCGGGAGCGGATCGGCGGGATGCCGCGCACGAGCGGCTTGAGCGCCTGGCCGTCGAACGGCCGTTGCTGCAACGCTTACCGGACGAACCCTTCGAGACCGCGAGGCTGTTCAGCCTGCGGGCGGACCGCTTCAGTCAGATCAGCGTCCGCACCAACCGCTACTCAGTGCCGGTGCGGCTGATCGGGCGGACTGTTCGGGCCATGCTTCACGCCTCTGAGCTGGTGGTCTACGACGGTCAGCTGGAGGTCGCCCGTCACGAACGGCTGATCGCCCAGGGGCAGGCCCGGCTGGATCTGGACCACTACCTGGAAGCCCTGGTCCGCAAGCCCGGAGCGTTTCCCGGGGCCACCGCCCTTGAACAGGCCCGTTCCGCAGGGAAGTTCACGCCCGTCCATGACGCGTGGTGGCAGGCAGCGAAGGCTGCCCACGGCGAACGGGACGGCACCGGGCCCTGATCGAGGTCCTGCTGATGGGCCGCCACGTATCCCACGAACACCTGGTCGCCGGGCTTGCCTCCGCACTCAGGGCCGGCGCCCTGACCGCGGACGCCGTCGCCCTGGAGGCACGGAAGGCAGCCGAAGCCGACGAGGTCGCGGATCTTGTCCCGGCCAAGCCGGACTGGACGAACGTGACCTCGCTGACTGAACGGCGGCTGGCCCAGCTGCCGCCCGACACCCGGCCGCCGCCCTTGGTCGCGGCCTACGACCAGCTGCTGCGAGCCCGGCAGCCGGCCGATCGCCCCGCCATCCAGGGAGAGATGCCGTGACCCTCAAACGCCACCGCGGGCTGACCGAACAGGCCGCCGACGCCGCCGTCGACCAGGCATGCCGCATGCTCCGGCTGCACCATCCGGGCCCAGTTCCCCGACCTGGCCGAAGCCGCCGCCCGCGACCAGATGTCCTATCGCGGCTTCCTCGCCGAACTACTGATGGCCGAGTGTGACGACCGGGCCCGGCGACGCTCCGAACGACGCATCAAGGCGGCACAGTTCCCGCGGGAGAAGTCGCTGCGGACCTTTGACTTCGAGGCCAACGGGAGCATCGACGCCGCGGTCATCCACACCCTGGCGACCTGCGAATGGGTCAAGAAGGGCCTGCCGCTCTGCCTCATCGGCGACTCCGGCACGGGCAAGTCCCACCTGCTGATCGCGCTCGGCACCGAGGCCGCCATGGCCGGCTTCCGGGTCCGCTACACACTCGCCACCAAACTGGTCAACGAGCTGGTCGAGGCCGCGGACGAAAAGGTCCTCACCAAAACCATCGCCCGCTTGGGGCGCGTCGATCTCCTCTGCATAGACGAACTCGGCTACATGGAGCTGGACCGCAGGGGCGCTGAGCTGCTGTTCCAGGTGCTCACCGAACGCGAGGAGAAGAACAGCGTCGCTATCGCCTCCAACGAATCGTTCGGCGGGTGGACCAGGACGTTCACCGACCCGCGGCTCTGCGCGGCCATCGTCGACCGCCTCACCTTCGGCGGGAACATCATCGGGACCGGCACGGAGTCCTACCGGCTCGCCAGCACCAGGGCGGCCCGAGCGCAGGACGCCGCAGGCTGACCTCATCATTGTCACGCTGGTCCGTGCGCTGCGTAGCACCATGATCGGTTCAGCAGAGCGCGACGACTTCCAAAGTGATCTTGAGATGCCGGCCCGTCATGCCCTTGGCCTTGGTGATGCCGAAGGAGTACCGGTCGATCGTGGTAGTGCCGCTCGCCGTCATCCGCTTGCCCTCGTGGGCAACCGTGGCGAGTGTGACGGCGATCGGCCGAGTCACCCCGCAGACAGTCAACTCGCCGTGCAAAATGGCATCAGCGTCGGATCGCTCCACACGCTGGCTCCGGAAGCCGATCTCGGGATACCGAGCCACGTCCAGGTAGTCAGAGGACCTGACGTGGTCGTCACGCTGCTGATTGCCCGACTCGAAGCTTCCTGCCTCTATTACGACGTGCACCAACGACTCGTCTGCCGGGTCCGCCACAGTAATGCGGCCATTACCGATGGCGAAGGTACCTCGGACTGGGAGCAGCCCGAACATGGCGCGTGTGTCGAAGCGGATCGTTGATGCCGCCTGATCGATCTTGTATGCACCTGCTGCTGGTAAGAGCTGGTTCCCTGATGCTGCCATGAGCTCGTAGCCTCCGTGTGCTGAAGATCAACCCGTGATGGGTCAGCCTCTCGCAGCGGCAGCGGGTATGCCAGCCCCCACGTGCCGGCGTGGCTGACAAGGACGTCCTGGCAGGCGGCCAAAGCGTTGTCGGTTCTCGTCAACATTTCTGCGGCGTTGATCGCCAAAATGCTGTCCGAAACCGTCGACAAACGTTGTCCGCTCTCGCTTACCAAACCAGAAGGCCGCTGACGCCTGGGCAGCCGCGCGGCAGAACCTCTAGGTCCAGCGCATGCCGATGGCGGACAGCTGCTCGATGCGCTCCGGTGACAGCGTCGCGGCCCTGCTCCGCTGATTCCCGATCCATGCCCCGAGGCGGAGCTCCCGTTCCTCCTGGTCCTCGCGGCCGCTCGCGTCCCTGTCCCCGCTGGTGACGGCGATCCGTTCGATGTGCTTGCGGGGTACGCGAAGGTGCCCCTCGCGCTCGTAGTACTGGCGGGCGGCGGCGTAGTTGAGGGCCCATTTGTCTGCCTGCGAGGTGCGCGGCTTGGGTTTCTCGTTCTGGGTGGCGGGTTGGACGCCGAGGATGTGCTCCAGCATCCACTGCTGGACGGTGGTGAGTTTGTCCCAGCCGAGCCGGACCGAGCGCACCCATCGTCCGAGGTCCTCGCCCTGGCGTACGACGACGCCCGGCTCGGTGGGCAGCTCGCCGCCCTCCTCCAGGTGTAGCCGGGTCAGGTGGAAGCAGCGCTGCCATTCCACCGGCCAGGCCGGGCACCATGACGGGTCGATCTCCTCCAGCTGCTCGCGGCGCTCCTCCAACAAGGCGCCGGCTGACGACTGAACCGGCAGACCCTCGGCACGCCGCTGCTCGATCTCCGCGGCCTTCCGCGCGGCGGCCCTGGCGTTCTTCAGAAATATCCCTACCCGGTAGCCCTGGTAGGTGGCGTCCAGCGGCGCCAGGAGATGCCCGTGTTCGGCGGCCCACCCCCGGGCGGCGGCCAGGCCTTCTTCCCACGCGACGTCGAAGTGCGACCAGACCATGCCCAGCTTCTCCAGCTGCTGGACGCGGTCTTCGTCCATGTCCCCGCGGGCGTAGAAGCGGCGGGCGTCGGCGGTCCATTGCCCCAGTGGAAACGCGGCGAGCGAGGCTGGCCACCCCTCGGCTTCGGCCTCCTGGTCGGCGCGGCCGGGGACGCGGTACGTGAACGGCACGCGCAGGTTGCCGTGGAGCCGGTGGTAGATGGTGGCGGCTTCGATGCCGCGTCGCCAGTGTTGGTGTTCGGGGTTGAGGACGCGCAGGTTGATGAACGCGGCCAGCTGCGCGGGGTCGCGCGGTGTGCTGAACTTCAGCAACTGCCGGGCTGGCACCGACAGCAAGTCGCTTCGGTCGCTCTCGGCCCCCTCGCCTTCCTCTCCGCTGCGGCTTTGAACGCCTCGGACACGGCTCTGTGCCTGTTGCTCGGCGAGCTGTTCCACGACCCGGGTGTCGTGCGCTCTGAGCGCTTCCAGCAGCTTCGCGAGGCCGCCGTACGCCCGTGAGGTGAGCATGTTGTCCGTCGTCTCGCCCGGCCCGAGCAGGACCGGCACGACGAGGGAGGCGGTCTTGCCTTCGCCGGGCTGCATGCGCAGTGCTCGGCCGACGGCCTGGACCAGGTCGGGCATGGAGCCGCGCACGTCCGCGAAGTACACGGAGTCACAGTTGCGGGTGTCTACGCCTTCGCCCAGGACTTTCACGGATCCCAGATAGCCCTTCTCCACGACGGTGCCGTCCGTGGCGATCCCCTCGGCGAACTCGTCCAGCACCCGCCTGCGGTACCCCGGCCTGTGATCGCCGCACAGCCAGTTGGCCCAGATCCTCCTGGGGTACAGCTCAGGGTCGGCGGCGTGCAGCTGCGCGGCGACATCGGGAAGGCCGGCCGCGAACGCCTCGGCCTCCTTGACGACATGGTGGAAGACGAGCGTGCGGCGGAAGCCTTCCTCGGCCGACGCCTTCACCAAGGCGGTCTGCAGGGCGGCGAGTCGCGCCCCGCGCACCTGCTCGGAGCTCGCGTCCTCGCCCAGGAGCTGGGCGGCCTGGAGCTGGGTGTCGGTGATGTCCACGCACACCACCTGGTAGGGAGCACAAATTCCCCTGTCGATGGCCTCCGAGAGCGTCAACGTGAACGCCCTGCTGCCGAACGGCCCATCCGGGTCGTCCTCCATGCTCGCCACCAGCTCACCCGGCGCGCCCTGGCCGGCGTCCTCGTCCAGCTGCCACAGCCGGGGGGTGGCGGTCATGTAGAGGCGGCGCAGGGCGGGGATGCGGGTGTTGTCGTGGACGACTGCCCAGGGCTTCCCGATCCGGCCCGAAACCCGGTGGGCCTCGTCCACGACGATCAGGTCCCACCCCGGAAGGCTGGCCTTGTGTGCGCGCTCCAGCGTGCCCAGCCCGAGCGAAGCGTACGTGGCGAACACGGTGACGCGGTCGAACGGCCGCCGCACCCAGTCGACCAACTCGTCCACGTCCGTGGTGTTGGAGAAGGACACCTCCTCACCTCGCAGGGAGGAGACCCCGATCATCGGCCCGGTGCGGCCTCCCTCGCGCCACGCGGCCTCGCTCTGGGCAAGCAGGTCGAGGGAGGGCACGAGCACCAGCACTCGGCCCGCCCGGAGCTCCTCGGCGCTCCGGGCGGCCACGAGGGTCTTGCCAGTCCCGGTCGCCATGATCACCTGAGTGCGGAGCCCCCGCGGAGGCACAGCCGATCGTGCAGGCAATTCGAGTGCCCGGAGTACCGCGTCCACGGCTTCCCGCTGGTGGGGACGGAGGTTTTTCATCGCCATTTCAGTCTGCCTTCTCCTGCAAGCTGAACGAAGGGCTGCACATAGCGAGGAGCGAAGGCGCATCCAGACAAGGCAAGATGGACTGCGTCCCCTTCGTCGAGAAACCAGGCCCACCTTCCTGATCCAGAACGGAAGATCACGCTGGGAGCGCCTCCTGATGCCACAGACCTGGAGCCACCTGATTCCAGAGTCTATCGCATCCTTAAAACGAAGCACGCTTCTTCGTGAACCAGCATCAGCCCTGGCGAATCAGCACTGAGCCGATGAGTACTCCATTTCTCTCATGGTCCGCCTGCCTTGGAGCGCCATGACACAGAAGACTGAGGACGAGATGGGCAACCGGTTCTGCAAAGCGTGTGGCACGTCGGCCGAAGACGGGAGGCTATGCAAGCACTGCGGCACCGTTCTGGGCTTCCCCGACGAGGCAGATCTGGTCGACGACCAAGGGGCGGGAGTGCGACGCGATTTCGAGGGACGGACCGGGCCGCGAGACCAAGCGTGACCGGACCAGACGTACGCGTACCGTGTTCGCCTTCCCCTTTTTGCTGCAGCCTCGGGCCGCACGACGCGCGACCTGGACCGCTGATGTATCTGGCTCTGCATATGGCCGGGGGTCGGGACCGGTTGGTCCCGCAGACGCTGACCCTTGTTTTGCGATGGTGACAGCCCGTCACCATCGCAAAACGCCAGGCAGGACCCACCCCCGCCTGTAGCCAGCTGGTCCGCGCCAGCGGGCCGAAAGGTCCTGGAGGCGCAGCCGGAGGGACCGTCAGGCGGGGGAGCGCAGCGGACCCGCCGGCCAGGCTGGAGCGAAGCGGAAGCCTGGCAGCGGGACACAGTCCCGCCAGTCCGGGAGCGCAGCGGACGGACTATCAACCTCGGTGCGCAGCACCGAGGTTGAGCGGGAGGCGCAGCCTCCCGCCAGCGCTCACGCGGAGCGTGAGCGCAACCACCGTGCGCAGCACGGTGGTTCGCTTGCCCATCGCGCAGCGATGGGGTACCCGCTCCGCGGGGGATCGGAAGAGCACATGT
>NZ_JBWKKY010000034.1:0-62786 GCF_056430805.1 Streptomyces sp. NPDC045955 | reverse complement strand
CCCGTGGGCTCCGCGCCCACGTCACCCCCGCCGGTGGGCTCCGTGCCCACGTCACCCCCGCCCGTGGGCTCCGCGCCCACGCCACCACCGCCGGTGGGCTCCGTGCCCACGTCACCCCCGCCCGTGGGCTCCGCGCCCACGCCACCACCGCCGGTCGGCTCCCCGCTCGCGCCACCTCCGCCCCCCGGTTCCGCATCCACCCCACCTCCACCCCCCGGCTTCCCGCCCACCCCACCACCGTCCGCCGACCTCCCGCCCGATCGATCCGAATCCAGGTTCGAGCGCCCCGCGTCCTCCCCCCGGCCCCGTGGCCACGTCGGCTCGCGGCCGCCCACCTACGACGCCGAGCCCACCGCCCTTCCGCTCGCCGATCCCGATGACCTGGACGACCTCGTCGCGGACACCGTGCTCGACGGGGCCCGGTACGGGGCCTGCACCTTGCGGGCCGTGTCCGTGCGGGGGGACTCCGCGCGGTACCGGGGGGAGCCACGGCGGGACTCGCTGCTGACCGCGCGGTTCGGCACCGGTGAGCAGGCGCTGCTGCTGGTGGCGATGGCGACCGGGGCCCGGGCCACACCGGGGGCGCACCGGGCCGCCGCCGAGGCCTGTCACTGGATCGGCCGGGCCGTCGGGCGCAGTCACGCGCGGCTCGTGGAGGACATAAGGGCGGGGCGGCGCGGCGACCTCAAGTCCGGGCTGCACCGCCTCACCGACCGCAGCCTCGGCAAGCTCCGCGCCAGTGCCGCCGAACAGGGCGTCGACCCGGAGGAGTACGCGGCCGGCCTGCGCTGTCTGCTGCTGCCCGCCGACCCCGAGTGCCGTACGCGCGTCTTCTTCGGTGTCGGTCCCGGCGGGCTGTTCCGGTTGCGGGACGGCGAGTGGCAGGACATCGAACCGCAGGTGACGGAGATCAAGGGCGAACCCGTCGTGGGCTTCGGATCGCCGCCCTCCGAGACGCCCGACGGCGACCGGCTCACCATGGACCTCGGCATCCCGACTCCGCCCAGCCCCTACGAACCGGCCCCGGAACCACCCCGCGAACCCTTCCGCTTCCGTACCTCCGTCGCCCGCCCGGGTGACACGCTCCTCGTGTGCAGCGCCGGCCTCGCCGACCCGCTGCGCGGCGAACCCGAACTGGGCGACTACCTCGCCGAGCGGTGGTCCCGCTCCGAGCCGCCCGGCCTCGCCGCGTTCCTCGCGGACTCCCAAGTACGGGTCAAGGGTTATGCGGACGACCGTACGGCCGCGGCCGTTTGGGAGGCGTGAGGAGGTCTCCTGTGACTTGATGGAACCCGGAGGGATCCCAGTCGACGTCGTCACCGACCCCAACGCCCTGTCCATCCCGCCGAAGATCAAGGCGGAGATGGTGACCGGGTTCGCCGTGTCCGCCTCCAAGATGGTGCTGGACGGCGGGGTCGGCCGCATGGTCCAGATGGCCCGCTCCAACCTGCGCAACGTGCCCCGGCTCTAGGGGCCCAGGGGCCGTCGCTGGTCCGGCCGGTGTCAGGGGAGTTCCGGCCGGACCAGCGACGGCGAGGGGACCAGGTACGGGGCGGCCTGGCCCCCGGTTCAGGGGGCTGCTCGCGCCGGCTAGCGCAGCGCCCAGGTCCTCCAACTGGGAAGAATCTCCGTGACGGTGACGGCCTGGACGTCCAGAGCGGCGTTACGGCGATGGCGCCGTGCGTCAGGGAGGTCGGCCCGCGCCAGTGCGTGGCGGCGGGCGTCCTCGTAGTGGTCGGCGTCCACGATGAAGACGTGCACACCGGAGCCGCCGTGCGGGGTTCGGGTGGGAATGGTGGCAGACCAGAAAGGCATGGCAGGTCCTCTCGTCGGATGCTCCGGTGAGTGAGGTGAGATGAGGTGAGGCGTCAGATCCCGTGTCCCTCGGTGAGTGAGGTGGCATCGCGCAGGAGCCGGACCCGGGCCTGTTCCACTTCCTCGATGCGCGCCTCGACGGTGCGCCGGTGGGCTCGGAGGTCCTCGGCGGCTTGTGCGGCCAGTTTCCTGCGCTGAGTCGCCGAGGTGCCGCCCGCGCTGGTGCGGCTTTCGACGAAGTTCCGCGTGTCGAGGACGTCGGCCAGTTCCTCGGCCGAATAGTGCCGGAAGTGCTGGTCGATCAGGTCCGCGCGGACGACGCCGTCGGTCGCGCCCGCGCTTTCGTGGGCGGTGATGAGGCGGGCCACGGCCTCGTGGGCGCCGCGGTAGCTCAGGCCCTGGGTGCGCACCAGGTCGTCGGCCAGCGCACTGGACGTCGACCAGTGGCGTCCGGCGGATTCACCGAGACGGCCGGTGTGGACCTCGAGGGTGGCCACCGCCTCGGTGAGGAGTGTGACCGCCCCGGCCGTGGCCTGGCAGTACGCGGGAATGCGGTTGAGCACATAGGCCTGGTCGGAGTCGGTGGAGGTGGCGAAGTGGAGGATCCCGAGCTGGCTGGCCCCCCAGCCGGCGGCATCACCCGCGAGGCCTCGTATCCGCTCCAGCGCGATGGGATTCCGCTTCTGCGGCATCATGCTCGACGTGCCGCACAGGGAGGGGTGGAGGCGGACCATGCCGACTTCCGAGGACGACCAGTAGAACAGGTCCGAGGCGCACCTGCTGATGCCCGACAGCGTCAGTCCCAGGGCACCGGCGAGTTCGGCCCCGACGTCGACGGAGGACATTCCGGCGTCGCGTGCGTTGCGGACCGGCCGGTCGAAGCCGAGATAGGCCGCGGTGGCATCGCGGTCGACCGGCCACGCGGTGCCGCTGTGCGCGGCTCCGCCCAGCGGGCACTCGTTGAGACGCTCGTAGACCTGGCTCAGACGCGCGAGATTGCGTGAGAGGGGCCAGTAGTGGGCGTTGAAATAGTGGCCCAGCGTGGTGGGCTGGGCGTGCTGCAGATGGGTGTAGCCGGGGGCGAGAACGTCGTCGTGGCTCTCGGCCGCGTCCAGGAGTGCCTCGCCCAGACCGATGAGTGTGCTCATCACCGTCAGGGCACCCTTCCGGTCCGCCATGCGCAGGCCGGTGGCGTTCTGGTCGATCCTGCTGCGGGCCCGTTGGATGTCGAGACCGCCCGGGCCGCACTTCTCTTCGAGGTACCGCTCGATCTGGAGGGTGATGGTGCCGATCGCCGGGTCGCCTGCCAGCGCCTCTCGCGGGTCGTCCTCGAGCAGCTCCAGCAGGGCCGCGACGATGGCCCGGCCCTGTGCCGGGTCGAAGACCCGCTCCCGGGTGAGCATGAGGGCGTGAGCGAGGTCGATGAGGACGAAGTGCTCCGCGTCGGCGAGTTCGTTGGCGAGTTCGACGGCGTTGACCTGCTCGACCAGGGTGGGCGAGGGCTGCGTGCCGAGCCGGCCGTCGGTGAGTACGGGCTTCACTTGACGGCTCCCGCCGTCATGCCGGAGGCGATGTGCCGCTGCAGCACGAGGAACGCGATCACGATGGGCGCCGACACGGCGAGCGATGCGGCCATCACCTGGTTCCAGTACACGTTCGCTTCGCTCGCGTAGGCCTGGAGGCCCACCGCGACGGTACGGGTCTGCTCCGTCGTCAGCACCGACGCGAAGAGGACTTCGCCCCAGGCCACCATGAAGGAGAAGATCGACACCGCGACGATCGCAGGCCGTGCGGCCGGGACGAGGATGCTGCAGAGCATCCGCACGGGTCCCACGCCGTCGACCTTGGCCGCGTCGTCGAGTTCACGGGGGATGGTCTCGAAGTAGCCCACGAGCATCCAGATGGAGAACGGCAGCGAGAAGGTGAGGTAGGTGATGACCAGGCCGAGCCGGCTGCCGACCAGGGAGAGTCCCGTGTAGCGGTCCGCCATCACGAAGAGGAGGAAGAGGGGGAGCAGGAACAGGATGCCCGGGAACATCTGGGTGGACAGGATGGTGACCTTGAACGCCTCGCGGCCGCGGAAGCGCCACCGGCTGATGGCGTAGGCGGCGAGCAAGGCCACGGCGACGGACAAGACGGTGGCCAGACCCGCGACCACGATGGAGTTGGCGAAGTACCGGGCCAGCGGAACCGTGGTCCACATGTCGAAGAAGGGGGTCAGGGTCGGCTCGCTCGGGATCCACCGGAACTCGCCCTGCACCTGGCTCAGCGGTTTGACGGCCGTGCTCGCCATGACGAAGAGGGGGGCGCAGACGAACGCCGTCAGAAGAGTGAGGGTGGTGCGCCGGAAGATGCGGAATCCGCGGGTTTCATGCCTCATAGAGGCTCGCCCTCCTTCGGGTCACGGCGAGGTGGACGCCGGTCACGAGCAGCAGGAAGAGCAGGAGCAGCACGCTCATCGCCGAGCCCAGACCGAAGTTCCACGTCACGAACGAGTTCTGGTAGATCTCGACGCTGAGGAGGCGGGCCTCCTCCGGTGCGCTGCCGCCGAACAGTACGTACGGTGTCTCGAACTCCTTGAACGTCCACAGGAACATCACGAGCAGGAGGACCTGGTTCACGGGGGCCAGCATGGGCAGCGTGATCTCCCGGAGCTGACGCCACGGACCGGCTCCGTCGAGGCTGGACGCCTCGTAGACCTCGTCGGGGATGGACTGCAGTCCTGCCATGATCATGAGGAAGGCGAAGGGCCACAGCCGCCAGATCGCCACGACGCACTGCGACCAGAACGAGTTGGACCCGATGAGGAAGAAGGCGTTGTCGTCCAGGACTCCGAGCTGGTCCACGAGGATGTGGTTCAGCATGCCGTTGTCGCGTTGGAGCAGGAAACGCCAGGTGATCACAGCGGCGAACGCCGGCAGCGCGTAGGGGATGAGGAAGAGGGTGCGCAGCAACCCGACGCCTCGGCGGGTGCGCTGGAGGGATACCGCCGCGGCCAGGCCCATGGACCAGGAGGCGCCGAGGACGACGATGGTGAAGCCGAGGGTGACGAGGAAGGAGTTCAGCAGTGAGGCACCCACCGGCTGGTTGAAGTCCAGCACGGCCTTGTAGTTGTCCGCTCCGGCGAACGGGGCCTGCCACCAGTGTGCGAGCTGGTACTGCGTGAGCTTCATCGCGCTCATCGTCAGACCGGACACCATCGGACCGAAGTGGACCACGAGTTCCAGGACCAGGGCCGGCAGCAGGAACACGTACGGAGTCCAGCGGCGCCGGCGGTTTCTCCGGTCGGTGCCGTGGTCCGGATCCTTGCCGCTCCTCAAGTCCTTGCCGGTGAGGGCTCTGTCGCCGTTCTTGCGTCGCCGTCGGGTCTCGTCGCCCGCCCCGGCGCGAGCACCTGAGTAGATGGTCATGTCGCGTGCCGCCTTGCTGGGAGTTTCCGGCTCATCCACCCGCGCTGACCTTGGCCGACGCGTCCTCGAGTGCGGAGCTGATCTGTTCGTCACCGGGCTGCTTGCCTGTGGCCGTGTCCGAGAGCCAGTTGACGACCGCGTTTCCGATCAGCGTCTCGAACTGCGTTTCCTGCGGCACTCTGGGCAGGGGGATCGCGCGCGTGGCCATGGTCTGGCGGGCGATCTTCGCCTCGTCGGTTTCGAAGGCCTTCCCCTTGGCGTCCTTCACCGGGGGGATCGTCCCGTACGCGGCGTTGAGGGTGACCTGCTCCTGCGGACCGGTGAGGAACTTGATCAGCTCGGTCGCCCCGTCCATGTTGTCGGTCGACTTGAGGATGGCCGCGTTGGTGCCGCCCAGGAAGGACCCGACGTTCTTGCTGCCCGGCCCCGTGCCGGCGGGCATGGGGGCGACCCCGTAGTCCTTGTCGGTGAGGTCGTAGTCCTTGAGTGTCTGCCCGAGGGTCTGCACCAGCATCATGCCGATGCGGTCGTCGGCGAAGGCCTCGTAGACGTCGGCCCAGTCGGCGTTCTCCGCGTCGGACGGGTTGACGATCTTGTCCTTGCCCATCCAGGAGAGGTACTGCCTGATGCCCTCGACGGCGGCCGGCGAGTCGAACGTCGGCTTGCCGCCGGCGAAGAACTCCGCGCCCCGGGCCGAGCCGAGGATGTAGGCGTAGTGCACGGCGATGGTGCTGGCCTGCCCGCGCACGCCCAGGCCCCACTGGTCGGTGCGGCCGTCACCGTCGGTGTCCTTGGTCAGTTTCCTGGCCGTGGTGACGAAGTCCTTCCAGGTGGCGGGCGGCTTCGTGATGCCGGCCCGCTCGAAGAGCTTCTTGTTGTAGTAGAGCTGGTAGACCTTGCTGTACAGCGGGACGGACGTCGGTGTCTGCCCTTCGGCTCCGCCGGTCTGCAGTGACACCGGGGTGAACCGCTTCGCGCCGCCGATCTTGGCCATCATGGCGTCGTCCCACTCGACGAGCGCGCCTGTGGCCTGCAGGGAGGGCGCCCAGCTGTTGCCCAGGTTGATCACGTCCGGGCCCTTGCCGCTCGTCGTGGCGGTCAGGATGCGGTTCAGCAGGTCCGTGAACGGGATGACCTCCAGGTTCACGCGGATGCCCGTGCGCTCGGTGAACTTGCGCAGCTCCGGTTCGAGGATCTCCTTGTCGCGTTCGACGCTGGGAGATTGCTGGGACGCCCAGTAAGTCAGCACCTTGGGGTTGGCATTGGTGCCTTCGTTGTTCTGACAACCTGCCACCGCGGCCACCACGGCGATCGCCACCGCCACCGCGCCGGCCCGAGACCACACACGCATATTCGGCTCCTTACAAATGTCATCGTTAACATTCGCGTTGTCCAGGAGTATGCTCCTCGTGACAAGCCAATGTCAACGATTACAATCCAGTAGGACGGCAGTCATGGGTGGGTCACTTTGCGACATGGTGGAGTTACTTTGAGTAGTGGCGATCGTCAGCGGGTCACGGTCACCGATGTGGCGCGTGCGGCCGGGGTCAGCACGGCCACGGTCACCCGCACACTGCAGAAGCCGGACGTGGTGAAGGCCGCGACACGGGAGCGGGTCATGGAAGCCGTGCGCAGGCTCGGCTACTCGCCCAACCCCATGGCCCGGAACCTGCGCCATGGCAGCCCCTCGGGTGTGGTCGGACTCGTCACGGCCGGGTTCACCAACATCTTCCAGGCCTGGGTGGCGGCGGGCGCCGAGGCGGAACTGCGCCGCAACGGGCTGCAGTTGCTCATCGGCTCGACGGACGACGACCCCGCCCGCGAGCCCGAACTGGCCCGCATCATGATCGACCGCAGGGTCAGCGCCCTGCTCATGATGCCCGACGGCGACGACCGCGACTTTCTGCGGCCCGAGTACACCTACGGCACGCCCGTCGTACTCGTCGGCCGCCCGGCCCACGGACTGGACGTCGACGTCGTGATGACCACGGACGACCAGGCGGTCGACGAAGCCACAGACCAGCTGCTGCGCCTGGGCCACCGCCGGATCGCGGCCCTGGCCGGCCGGGCCGGCTCCTTCCGCGCCGCCCAACGACTCTCGGGCTACCGCGCCGCCCTCGCGCGCCACGCGGTCCCCGAACCCCGAGACCTCGTGGTCACCGGCCTGACCAGCCCGCAGGAGATCAACGCGGCCGTCACCGAGCTGATGCAGAGGCCGGAGCCCCCGACCGCCGTGCTCGCCCTCAACCTCGGCATCAGCAGCGGCGTCCTGCTGGACCGCATCGTCAACCGTCGCGACACCGCCTTCGTCGCGCTCGACGAGAACGACCTGTCCGCAGGACTGGGCATCTCGGCGATCACCAGAGACCCGTTCGAACTGGGCAGGCAGGCCGCCCTCCTGGCCCTTGAACGCATCGCCGATCCGACCGCCCGTCCGCGTACCGTGACCCTGCCGAGCGTTCTCGTCCGACGCGGCTCCGGCGAACTGCCACCCCCGTCCGCCGCCGAGGGCGTCCGGGCTGCCGTGCCCCATGCGGTGGTTCAGTCCGACGGCAGCGGCGTAGCCCGCGATTGAGCGTTCCGTCGGCGTCCGTCGCCCCGTGAGGGGTGTGCCGGGGTCGCCGCGATGTGATCACGGGCCGTCGCGACGTGGATGTGGCCTCTCCTGGCGTGGGCGTGGGTCGTCCTGGCGGTGGGAGTGGGTCGTCTCGGCGGTGGAGGGGGGCGTCCTCCCGCCGCGGGGTGGACGGTTCGTACCGGGCGAGGAACCGGGGGAGACCGTCGCTCTTCGGCCAACTTCAGTGGGCCGCCGCGCGCGGCGACCAGCCGCCCGCGCCTTCGCCGCGTACGGAGGGATCGGCAGTCGGCCATCGGCAGTTCGTCCGATCTCCGGCGGTCAGGATCCGGCGCGGGACGTCTTCCGGCTACCCTCTTGTCCCCCGACCCTCCGCCGCCGTACTGCTCAGGGCCCGTGCAGCCGCACCGTCCGTCCCGGCGAGATGGCCGAACATCCGGTCGTTGACGATCCGACATGACTGCCCCGTGTCCGACGGGGCATGGATCCCCGTGAACGTGTTCGAGCAGGAGGGGAACCGACATCGGCGCGCGGGCGGGGGTCATGGAGAGGCAGGCACGAGGAGGCGGTCCCATAACGATCGGGGCCTTCTCGGCGAAGACGGTGGAGGACCAGGCCGAAGACGTCACGGAGCAGGTGCCGGCGCCTCAGTTGAGGCGCAGACTCGGGCGGGCCGACCTGCGGGCCGTGCCGGAAGCCCGCAGAGCCCTGCGGGAGCTGCTCAGGCAGTGGGGGAGGACGGCGCGAGCGGACGTGGCGGAACTGCTCACCAGTGAACTCGTCACCAACGCGATCGTCCACACCGACCACGACGCGGTCCTGACGGCCACCGTCGGACCCCGTGGACTACGGGTGGAGGTACGGGACTTCGTGGCCCGCAGACCACGCCTGCGCGTACAGGTCGCCGACGACGGTACGAACGGCAGAGGCCTGTTCCTGGTGCAGTCCCTCGCGGACGCCTGGGGAGTCAGGGCGCACGGCGTGGGCAAGGCCGTCTGGTTCGAGCTGGAGGCCGAGGCGGCGTGAACGCGGCGGCACGGAGCGAGAAGCACAGAAGAACGGAGAAAGGGGCGCGGCCCGCAGGCCACGCCCCTTCCGGGCACTGTCTCTGAGCCGCTCGGTCAGCCGAACTGCTGCTCCAGGTCCTTGAGCTTGCGCTCCAGGGAGTCCAGACGCGGCAGCGCCTGCGTGTCGTCCTCCGCGGTCAGGTCGACGGTCACCGGGTCAGCCCCGTGGCGAACGGGCTGAAGGGAGGGACGCGAGCGGACGGGCAGTGGATCCGGCGCGGATATGGCAGGCTCCGCGGAGACCTGCGAGGAGCCGCGCTCCACCTGCACCTCCAGCTGCCGGCCGCCACCCCGGCCGAGGTGGCCGCGGTGACCGCGGCTGATCGCCTTCAACTGGGCGCGCTCCACGCGCTGCTGGTCGCGCCGCCGCTGGCGGGCCTCGTCCTTCTTGCGCTTGTCGTCGCGCACCTCGTCGACGGCCTCGTCCAGGCTGCGCACACCCTCCAGAAGCATCAGCGACCAGGCCCTGTACGTCTCGCGCGGGGCGCGCAGCCAGCGCACGATACGGATCTGCGGCAGCGGGCGCGGCACCAGACCCTGCTCGCGCAGGGCGGCCCGGCGGGTCTGCTTCAGCGCGCGGTCGAAGAGGACCGCCGCTGAGAGGGACATGCCGGCGAAGAAGTGGGGGGCGCCGTCATGGCCGACGCCCCTGGGCGCGTGCACCCAGTTGAACCAGGCCGCGGCGAGCGCGAACGTCCAGACCAGTATCCGCGAGCCGAGCGCCGCGTCACCGTGGCTGGCCTCGCGCACCGCGAGTACGGAGCAGAACATCGCCGCGCCGTCCAGGCCGAACGGGACGAGGTACTGCCAGCCGTTGGAAAGGCCGAGGTTCTGCTCGCCGAAGCCGACCAGGCCGTGGAAGGAGAGCGCGGCGGCGACGGCCGCGCAGCAGAACAGGAGGACGTAGGAGACGGTGCCGTAAAGGGCCTCTTTGCGTCTGCGGCGTTCCTCGCTGCGCTCCCAGGAATCGTCCGCGCTCGTGTCTTTGACCGAGGAGCGCTTGCCGCGCGCGAGCACCGCCACCGCCGCCAGCATGCCCAGGAGCAGCACGGCGCCCGGAAGCAGCCAGTTCAGCGATATGTCGGTCAGTCTCATCTGGGTGGTCCCTTGCATTGGGATAGGGCGTAACGCCCGCCATAGTGGCCCAATCCCACCGGCCCTCAGGGGGTTTCGGGGCAAGAGGCCGCCAAGGAAGTGCAAGGGATTGCCCAGGGCGGCATTCTGCTCGAACTGCCGCTTGAGGGGCAGGAGTTGAGTTCGAAGAAGACTACCCGTACGGGTGGTTCCCCGGAAAGTTTCGCGACCCGTGAGGAAGGTGTGAACCGGCCGCGCGCGAGTGGGTGGCCGGTTCGGCGATGATCCTACCGGGGTGGCGGGACTGCTCTGTCCGGGGCTGCCCGGGGTGGCCTCAACTGGCCGTGGCCAGCAGCTTGGTGACCCGGTCGGCGTCACAGGTGCGCGGGCAGGTGGCGCAGGTGTCCTCGGGGCGCAGGGTGTAGAACATGCAGCAGCTCACGCGGTCCCGGGTGCGCAGCGGCTCGCCGTCGGGGTCGGTCAGTTCGCGGAAGGCCGCCGTGCCCACGTACGGCTTCGTCGCGCCCGGCAGGAGCAGCTCCAGCTCGCGCATCGCGCGCCGCTCCTCGATCTCGCCGAGCAGCTGGGCGACGTACCAGAGCCCTTCGACGATCTCGTCCGTCGCCATACCCCACAGGGCCCGGCCGCGGCGTCGCATCCGGGGGCCGAAACCGGCCAGAATCGGCTCCAGGTGCTCCGCGACCGCCGACCGCACCTCGGCCCGCAGGGCCTCCTCGTCCGGGACGACCCGGGCGCCGGGCAGTGCGGCGGCCTCGTCGCCGGGCAGGCAGGCGAAGCCGGCCGGGCGGACGGCCAGGTGGCCGACGGGGTGGGTGGGGGCGGTGCGGTCGTAGGAGACGTGGGTCACCGGGTAGCGGGGGACGCGGCGGTGCAGGAACCAGGGGACGGTGATCAGGAGGCAGGCGGACCAGGCGTAGCGGTGCAGGCCGAAGCCGGCGATGACGTCCGGCCGTGCCTGCCGGCCGTAGTCCCGGCGTATCTGGGCGTCGTCCCAGGACAGGAAGGCGTCGAGGCCGGGGCCGGCTTCCGCGAGAGCGGCGGCGGTGATCCAGGTGCCGCCCTGGGGGGTTTCGTCCTCGGCGGTCAGTTCGGTGATGGCCAGCCCCGGGAGGACCTCGGCCAGACGGGCGTACGCGCCGGAGAGGGCCGAAGGGGGCTGGGGCATGTGATCACCGGTCCGCTGGGTCGTTTGGAGGTAAGCCTTACCTTACCGAAGATCGCTGAGATTTGAACTGGCAGCCGGTGCGCTTATGGTGCTTGACGGACGAGTAACAACCCGCCGTAATGACCCCAAGTACCGATACGTCCGGAGGAGGAGCCGAGCCGTGAAGCAGGGCGCGCAGGGCTCCGCCGGGGCTGAGGTGCCGCGGGCGGGGGCGCCGGGTGGGCAGGGCCGGGTGCCGCAGCAGGCCGGGGCGGCGGATACGGGTCGGGTCAGGCCTGGCGCCGGTGCCGAGGTGCGCGGGGAGCACACGCACGGTGAGCCCGCCCTGCCGGCTGCTCCGCGAAGCCGGCCCGTCGTTCAGCGGTCGTCGGTGCGCGGGCAGATCGTCGATGCGCTGCGGGCCGCGCTGGTGGCCGGGGATCTCAGGCCGGGGGAGGTGTACTCGGCGCCGGTGCTGGGCGAGCGGTTCGGGGTCTCGGCGACGCCGGTGCGCGAGGCCATGCAGCAGCTGGCCCTGGAGGGTGCCGTCGAGGTCGTGCCGAACCGTGGCTTCCGGGTGGTCGAGCGGGGGGCTCGGGAGCTGGCGGAGCTGGCCGAGGTGCGGGCGCTGATCGAGGTGCCCGTGATGCTGCGGCTGGCGCGGACGGTGCCGGCGGAGCGCTGGGCCGCGCTGCGTCCCCTCGCCGAGGCGACGGTCCGCGCGGCGTCCTCCGGCTGCCGCGCGACCTACGCGGAGTCCGACCGGGGGTTCCACCGGGCGCTGCTGTCCCTCTCCGGGAACGAACAGCTGGTCCAGATCGCGGAGGACCTGCACCGGCGGGCGCAGTGGCCGCTGGTGGGGAGCGGGCCGGGGATGCGGGTCCGGGCCGACCTGGTGGCGGACGCGCATGAGCACACGGCGTTGCTGGACGCGTTGATCGCCCGGGATCTGGACGTGGTGCGGGCGCTGGTGGGGGAGCATTTCGCGGGTGCGGGCTGAGTGGGGGTGCGCCACTCGCGCCTGACGCCGGGTGGTGGGTCGGGACCGCGCCGGGGGGGCGCCCTCGGAGGGGCGCGCTGGGGTCGGATACCGAATGACTGTCCGTTGACGCGCCAACCGCTGCGGGCGGCCCCCCGACACGGCCCCTTCCGTGGGTGCGCGGGTGCGGGCGCACTCAGCTGGGGGCAGTCGTGCCTCCCTCAGTGCCTCAAGGGCCTTGGGGTGCCCCCAGGCGGCACGGGTGGGTGCAGCGGCACCCCGTTCCGCCGGGTCGCGGACCCACCCGGCCCGGCATCAGCGCCGGGTACCTGCCGGCGTCGTCAAGCCGTGGCCGCCGGAGGGGCCGGAGCCAACTGCCGCGCCAGCCACGTCGGCACGCCCCCGAGCAAGCGGAACAGCCGGCGGGCCTCCTCCCGCAGTCGCGACGCCTCCGGCTCCGTCTCCGTGTCGGCGAGCGAGACCAGCGCCGGTGCCGTACCGACGAGGTAACCCAGCTCCTCACGGATCCGCAGCGACTCCGCGAAACCGTGCCGGGCCTCCGCCAACTCCCCCTCCCGCAACGCGAGTCCGGCCAGGTGCCGCCACGTGAACGACAGCAGCAACGGGTCGGACTGCGCCGTCGCCCCCGCGTGCGCACGGCGGTACGCGGCCCGTGCCGCCTGCGGGGAACGCGTCAGGTTCTCCGCGAGCAGCCCGCGACGGAAGTCCAGCAGGGCCCGCTGCGGAGCCCCCGGAGGGACCAGCGCCGCGGCCCGCCCCAACGCCGCCCGCGCCTCGTCGGCCCGGTCGCGCACCGCGAGCACTGTCGCGGCGTAGGCCAAGTACCCGCGTTCACAAGCGGCCGCGCCCCGCTCGTCGTCGCTGTGGGCCAGCGCCTCCGCCGTGCGCAGGGCGTCCTCGGCCTCCTCCCAGCCCTGCTCCGTGTACAGACACCGTTCCACCAGCAGCGACGCGCGTTGCAGCGCCGCCGCGGGGGTGACCGGTGGCAGCAGGGCGGCCGCGTCGGACCAACACGCGCGTGAGCGCAGCCGCCATACCGCGGTCTGGAGGGGATCGTCACCGGCGGTCGTTCCGTTACCAGACATGGCGGAATGCGCCACGTTGCCCTCCCCGAGCACGCCATCGAGCTGTTGAGTGGTGGCGGCATCTCAGCACGAATCGCGGGGCCGGGCCAAGAGGGTGGGTGAAGGATTTCACAAAGTCGTGGGACTCCGGGGCGTCTCGTGTTTGGGCCGGGACGCCCCGTTTCTCAGCTCATCCGCAGCGCCAGGAAGAAGTCCAGCTTGTCTTCGAGGCGGGACAGGTCACGGCTCGTCAACTGCTCGATGCGACCCACCCGGTAGCGCAGGGTGTTGACGTGGAGGTGCAGCCGGGTGGCGCAGCGCGTCCAGGAGCCGTCGCAGGCGAGGAACGCCTCCAGCGTGGGGATCAGCTCGGCGCGGTGGCGGCGGTCGTACTCGCGCAGCGGGTCCAGGAGGCGGGCCGTGAAGGCGCGGCGGACGTCGTCCGGGACGAAGGGCAGCAGGAGGACGTGGGAGGCCAGTTCCTGGTGGCCCGCCGCGCAGACCCGGCCCGGGCGGGCCGCCGCCACCCGGCGGGCGTGGCGGGCCTCCTCCAGCGCGCCGCGCATGCCCTCCGCCGAGTGCACGGCCGCGCTGACGCCCAGCGTGAGACGGCCGTCGTCGTTCAGGCCGGCCGTCAGGGGGTCCCGTACGGACTCCAGGAGCGCGTCCGCGCGGACGTCGCTCCCGGAGCCGCCGTGTTCCGTCGAGACGGCGGGGAGCGGGACGAGCGCGACGGCCTCGTCGCCCGTGTGGGCCACGGCGATGCGGTCGGAGTGCTCCGGGCCCGGCGACAGGGGGTCGACGAGGATCTCCTCCAGCAGGGCCTGTGCGACCGGGCCCTCCTCGATCTCGGCGCCGTCCCAGTCGACGCGGGCCACGACCACCTGCCAGTGCGGCGCGGCGCCGAGGCCGGGCAGCAGGACGGGGGCGGCCACCCGGAGGCGGGCGGCGATCTCCCCTGGGGCCGCGCCCGTCTGGACCAGTTCCAGGACCTCCTGGGCGAGGCGGCGGCGGACGGTGCGGGCGGCGTCGCGGCGGTCCCGCTCGACCGCGATCAGCTGAGTGACGCCGTGGAGCAGGTCGAGGCGCTCCTCGGCCCAGTCCCCGGCGTCCGCCTCGACGGCGAGCAGCCAGTCGGACAGCACGGTCTCGCGGGCGTCCCGGGCGGTCTGCGGTGAGCGGCCCGTCGAGCGGATGGGGAAGAGGGAGTAGGTGGTGCCGCCCACGAGGACGCGGTGCGGGGCACGGCGGCCCGTGCGGGTGGCGGCCAGGTGCTCCGCCGCCAGCCGGCCGCAGGTCTCGGCGGTGAGGGCGGGGCCCGACGCCTTCGGGCCCGCGATCAGGCGGCCCGTGGGGGAGAGGACCCAGGCGCGCAGGTCCAGGTCGGAGCCCAGGAGGTCCAGGACGACGTCCGGGCCGCCGCCCGCCGGGCCGGAGGTCATCATCCGGCGGTGGCGGTCGACCACGGCCGCGAGGTCGCCCGCGCGCTCGCCGGAGACCTGCCGTACGACGTGCTCGGTGATCGTGGCGAACGCCACCGACTCGTGCACCGCGAAGAGCGGCAGGCGGTGGCGGGCGCAGGCCTCGACCAGGTCGTCCGGCACGTCCCCGAGTTCGGCCTCGCCCGCGGCGAGGGCCGTGACCCCCTCCTGCACCAGGATCCGCACGAACGGCTCCGAGTCCGAGGCGTCCCGGCGCCAGGCCAGGCCCGTGAGCACCAGCTCGCCGCCCGAGAGGTAGCGGCTGGGGTCGCGCAGGTCGGTGGTCATCACCCCGCGCACGGTGCGGTCCAGCTCGTCCTCGCCGCCGAGCAGCTTGAGGCCCAGCGCGTCGGTGTCCAGCAGTGCGCGCAGCCGCATTCTCGTCGCCGCCGTTCTTTGTCTCGAAATCCATGGTGGATCTTGCCGGTCCTGGCTGTGTCCCAGGTCACGCGGCTGTGTCGCGCGTTTCCACAGGAAAACGAGGAGGTTGCTGATGGCCTCCGTTCATACGAATCTACAAGATGCCCGTCCTGGCCAGCCAACTCCTTCATGGTTTCCGTGACTGACCGCGCCGGAGCACCGCCCTGTGTACTGAGGTCACTACGCGTTGACAGCACCTGAACGAGCCGGGACCGCCGCACACGGATTGGCTCAATCTGAACGCCCCACGAGAAGACGAAGAAGAGAGCCGGTCATGGACTTCCTTCGCCCCGCCAGCTGGGAGGAGGCGCTCGCCGCGAAAGCCGAGCATCCCACCGCTGTGCCGATTGCGGGTGGCACCGACGTGATGGTCGAGATCAACTTCGACCACCGCCGGCCCGAGTACCTCATGGACCTGAACCGCATCGGCGACCTCTGCGAGTGGGAGGTCGGCGAGGAGAGCGTGCGGCTGGGTGCCTCCGTGCCGTACACGAAGATCATGGAGAACCTGCGCGCCGAGCTGCCGGGGCTCGCCCTGGCCTCGCACACGGTCGCCTCCCCGCAGATCCGCAACCGCGGCGGCGTCGGCGGCAACCTCGGCACCGCCTCACCGGCCGGCGATGCCCACCCCGCCCTGCTCGCCGCGGGCGCCGAGGTGGAGGTGGAGTCGGTGCGCGGGGCGCGTCGCATCCCGATCGACGCGTTCTACACGGGTGTGAAGCGCAATGCGCTGGCCCCTGACGAGCTGATCCGCGCCGTGCACGTGAAGAAGGCCGACGGGCCGCAGCAGTTCTCCAAGGTGGGGACCCGGAACGCGATGGTCATCGCCGTGTGCGCCTTCGGGCTCGCGCTCCACCCGAAGACGCGGACCGTGCGGACCGGCATCGGTTCGGCCGCACCGACACCCGTTCGGGCCAAGGCCGCCGAGGAGTTCCTGAACGCCGCTCTGGAGGAGGGCGGCTTCTGGGACAACGGGAAGATCATCACCCCGTCGGTCGCCAAGCAGTTCGCGGACCTGTGCTCCGCCGCCTGCAACCCGATCGACGACGTCCGGGGCACCGCGAGCTACCGCCGCCACGCGGTCGGCGTCATGGCCCGCCGCACGCTGACCTGGACCTGGGAGTCCTACCGCGGCGCCCGCCGCACCACCGAGGGAGCTGCGTGATGCGCGTCAACTTCACGGTCAACGGCCGTCCGCAGGAAGCCGACGACGTGTGGGAGGGCGAGTCCCTGCTGTACGTGCTGAGGGAGCGGCTCGGCCTGCCGGGTTCGAAGAACGCCTGCGAGCAGGGCGAGTGCGGCTCGTGCACGGTCCGGCTGGACGGGGTGCCGGTGTGTTCGTGCCTGGTCGCGGCCGGGCAGGTGGAAGGCCGCGAGGTCGTCACCGTCGAGGGGCTCGCGGAGTACGTCAAGCAGCGCTCCGAGGGCGGCTGCGCTTCCGGTGCCTGCGGTACCTCGCTGCGGGATGCCCAGCAGTGGGCGGCCAAGGGCCAGGACTCCCAGACCGGCGAGGGCACCGAGCTCTCCCCGATCCAGCAGGCGTTCATCGACGCCGGCGCCGTCCAGTGCGGCTTCTGCACGCCCGGTCTGCTGGTCGCCGCCGACGAGCTGCTGGAGCGCAACCCGACCCCGACCGACGCGGACATCCGCGAGGCGCTGTCGGGCAACCTGTGCCGCTGCACCGGCTACGAGAAGATCATGGACGCGGTCCGCCTGGCGGCCGCCCGGCAGGGAGAGGCGGTCTGATCGTGTCTTCCCCCAACGGAACCCCCACCAAGATCACCCAGGGCTCGCACACCAAGGGCGGCATCGGCGAGTCCACGCTCCGCCCGGACGGCACCCTCAAGGTCACCGGCGAGTTCGCGTACTCGTCCGACATGTGGCACGAGGACATGCTGTGGGGCCAGATCCTCCGCTCGACCGTCGCGCACGCCGAGATCGTGTCCATCGACACGAGCGAGGCCCTGGCCACGCCGGGCGTCTACGCCGTGCTGACGTACGACGACCTGCCGACCGACGTGAAGAACTACGGGCTGGAGATCCAGGACACCCCGGTCCTCGCCCACGGCAAGGTCCGCCACCACGGCGAGCCGGTCGCGCTCGTCGCCGCCGACCACCCGGAGACCGCGCGCCGCGCCGCCGCCAAGATCAAGGTCGACTACCGCGAACTGCCCGTCATCACCGACGAGGCCTCCGCGACCGCGCCCGACGCGATCCTGGTCCACGAGAACCGCGACGACCACCACGCCGGTCACGTCCCGCACCCGAACATTCTCCACCGCCAGCCGATCGTCCGCGGTGACGTGGAGGAAGCCCGCAGGCGGGCGGACGTGATCGTCGAGGGCGAGTACACCTTCGGCATGCAGGACCAGGCCTTCCTCGGCCCCGAGTCCGGTCTCGCCGTGCCGGAGGAGGACGGCGGCGTCCACCTCTACATCGCCACCCAGTGGCTGCACAGCGACCTGCGCCAGATCGCGCCCGTGCTCGGCCTGCCCGAGGAGAAGGTGCGGATGACGCTGTCCGGCGTCGGCGGTGCGTTCGGCGGCCGCGAGGACCTGTCGATGCAGATCCACGCCTGTCTGCTGGCGCTGCGCACGGGCAAGCCCGTCAAGATCGTCTACAACCGGTTCGAGTCCTTCTTCGGGCACGTCCACCGCCACCCCGCCAAGCTCTACTACGAGCACGGGGCCACCAAGGACGGCAAGCTCACGCACATGAAGTGCCGGATCGTCCTGGACGGCGGGGCCTACGCCTCCGCCTCCCCGGCCGTCGTCGGCAACGCCTCCTCCCTGTCGGTCGGCCCGTACGTGATCGACGACGTGGACATCGAGGCCATCGCCCTCTACACCAACAACCCGCCCTGCGGCGCCATGCGCGGCTTCGGCGCGGTCCAGGCGTGCTTCGCCTACGAGGCGCAGATGGACAAGCTGGCGAAGAAACTCGGCATGGACCCGGTGGAGTTCCGGCAGCTCAACGCCATGGAGCAGGGCACGCTCATGCCGACCGGGCAGCCGGTCGACTCGCCGGCCCCGGTCGCCGAACTCCTGCGCCGCGTCAAGGCGATGCCGATGCCGCCGGAGCGCCAGTGGGAGTCCAGCGAGGGCGCCGACCTACGAGAGCTGCCGGGTGGCCTGTCCAACACCACGCACGGCGAAGGCGTCGTACGCGGTGTCGGCTACGCGGTCGGCATCAAGAACGTGGGTTTCTCCGAGGGGTTCGACGACTACTCGACCGCGAAGGTCCGGATGGAGGTCGTCGGCGGCGAGCCCGTCGTCACCGTCCACACGGCCATGGCCGAGGTCGGGCAGGGCGGTGTCACGGTCCACGCGCAGATCGCCCGCACCGAACTGGGCGTGACGCAGGTGACCATCAACCCCGCCGACACCCGGGTGGGCAGCGCCGGTTCGACGTCGGCCTCCCGGCAGACGTACGTCACCGGCGGTGCCGTGAAGCACGCCTGTGAGCTGGTCCGCGAGAAGGTGCTGGAGCTCGGCCGCCGCAAGTTCGGCTCCTACCACCCGGCCTGGGCCACGGCCGAACTGCTCCTGGAGGGCGGCAAGGTCGTCACCGACGGTGGCGAGGTCCTGGGTGATCTGGCCGACGTCCTGGAGGACGAGGCCGTGGAGGTCGAGGAGGAGTGGCGGCACCGGCCGACCGAGCCCTTCGACCTGCGCACCGGCCAGGGCAACGGGCACGTCCAGTACTCCTTCGCCGCGCACCGCGCCGTCGTCGAGGTCGACACCGAGCTCGGCCTGGTGAAGGTCATCGAGCTGGCCTGTGCCCAGGACGTCGGCAAGGCGCTCAACCCGCTGTCCGTGCTCGGCCAGATCCAGGGCGGCACGACACAGGGCCTCGGCGTGGCCGTCATGGAGGAGATCATCGTCGACCCGAAGACGGCGAAGGTGAAGAACCCCTCCTTCACGGACTACCTCATCCCGACCATCCTCGACACGCCGACCATCCCGGTCGACGTCCTCGAACTCGCCGACGACCACGCCCCGTACGGACTGCGCGGCGTCGGCGAGGCGCCCACCCTGTCGTCGACCCCGGCGGTCCTCGCGGCCATCCGGAACGCGACCGGGCTCGAGCTGAACCGGACTCCGGTACGGCCCGAGCACCTGACGGGTACGTCCCTCTCCGAGGCCTGAGCAGGAGAGCTCCGTCCGGGGGACCATGTCCCCCGGACCCCTTTCGTTCGTCTCGGGCCGTCCCCCGGGTCGTGCATCCCAACCCCCTATGAAACTTGGGAGTAGGCCCACATGACCCAGCAGTCACTGGAGCCGAGGACCACAGCCGAAGACGCGGGCGAAGGCACCCGCGTCCCGGCCGGACGGTCCTGGCTCGACCGGTACTTCCACATATCCCGCCGAGGGTCCACGGTCGCGCGCGAGGTGCGTGGCGGCGTCACCACCTTCATGGCGATGGCGTACATCCTCCTGCTCAACCCCCTGATCCTGTCCGGCAAGGACGCGGCGGGGAACACCCTCGCGCAGCAGGGCCTGATCACCGCGACCGCGTTCGCGGCGGCCCTCACCACCCTGCTCATGGGTCTCGTCGGCAAGGTGCCGCTCGCCCTCGCCGCCGGCCTGTCCGTCTCCGGAGTCCTCGCCTCCCAGGTCGCGCCCGAGATGACCTGGCCGCAGGCGATGGGCATGTGCGTGATGTACGGCGTGGTCATCATGCTGCTGGTCGTCACCGGCCTGCGCGAGATGATCATGAACGCGATCCCGCTCGCGCTCAAGCACGGCATCACCATGGGCATCGGCCTGTTCATCGCCCTCATCGGCTTCTACAAGTCCGGCTTCGTGCACCAGGGGAAGTCCACTCCCGTCACCCTCGGCCCGGCGGGCGAACTGGCCGGCTGGCCGGTGCTGCTCTTCGCCGGCACCCTGCTGCTGATCTTCATGCTCCAGGCCCGGAACATCCCGGGCGCCATCCTCATCGGCATCGTCAGCGGCACGGTCGTCGCCGCGATCCTGAACGCCGCCGGTGTCATCGATCCCAAGCAGTGGGCGGCCGGCGCCCCCGAACTGCACGGCGGCGCGGTGTCCATGCCCGACTTCTCGCTCTTCGGGGACGTGGAGTTCGGCGGCTGGGGCGAGGTCGGCGCGATGACCGTCGGCATGATCGTCTTCACGCTGGTGCTGGCCGGGTTCTTCGACGCGATGGCGACCATCATCGGCGTCGGCACCGAGGCGAAGCTCGCCGACGACAAGGGGCGGATGCCGGGCCTGTCCAAGGCGCTGTTCATCGACGGGGCCGGCGGTGCGATCGGCGGTGTGGCGGGCGGCTCGGGCCAGACGGTGTTCATCGAGTCGGCCACGGGCGTCGGCGAGGGCGCCCGCACGGGCCTCGCCTCGGTCGTCACCGGTACGTTCTTCGCGGCCTGCCTGTTCTTCACGCCGCTCACCGCGATCGTGCCGCAGGAGGTCGCGTCCGCCGCCCTCGTCGTCATCGGCGCGATGATGCTGATGAACGCCCGGCACGTGGACTGGGCCGACCGGGCCACCGCCGTCCCGGTGTTCCTGACGGTCGTGCTGATGCCGTTCACGTACACCATCACCACCGGTGTCGCCGCGGGCGTCATCTCCTACGTCGCCATCAAGACCGCCCAGGGCAAGGTGCGCGAGATCGGCGCCTTCATGTGGATCCTGACGGCGGTGTTCCTCGTCTACTTCGCCCTCAACCCGATCGAGAGCTGGCTGGGCGTCCACTGAGGCCCCGTCCGCCGCAACCCCCAAGGAGACCGAGACAGATGCTGGACATCGCCGAGGAGCTGAACCGGTGGGTCGAGCAGGGCCGTGACTTCGCCGTGGCCACCGTGGTGGCCGTCGGCGGCAGCGCGCCCCGGCAGCCCGGGGCCGCACTCGCGGTGGACACCGACGGCACGGCGATCGGCTCGGTCTCCGGCGGCTGCGTGGAGGGCGCGGTCTACGAGCTGTGCGAGCAGGCGCTGCGGGACGGCGAGACCGTCCTGGAGCGCTTCGGCTACAGCGACGACGACGCCTTCGCCGTGGGTCTGACCTGCGGCGGCGTCATCGACATCCTGGTCACCCCGGTGCGGGCCGGCGATCCGGTCCGCCCGGTGGTGGCGTCCGCGCTCACCGCCGCCGCGCGAGGGGAGGCGGCGGCGGTGGCGCGGATCGTGTCGGGCCCGCGCGAACTGACGGGCCGGGCCCTGCTGGTCCGGCCCGACGGCTCCTGCGACGGCGGTTTCGGTGCCCACCCGGAACTGGACCGCACGGTCGCCGCCGAGGCGGGAGCCCTCCTGGACGCCGGCCGCACCGGCACCTTGGAGATCGGAGAGCAGGGCTCACGCTGCGGAGCGCCGCTCACGCTCCTGGTCGAGTCATCCGTCCCCCCGCCCCGGATGATCGTCTTCGGTGCGATCGACTTCGCCGCCGCCCTGGTCCGCATCGGCAAGTTCCTCGGCTACCACGTGACGGTGTGCGACGCCCGCCCCGTCTTCGCGACCCGGGCGCGCTTCCCGGAGGCCGACGAGATCGTCGTCGAGTGGCCCCACCGCTACCTTGAGCGCACGGACGTCGACGGCCGCACGGTCCTGTGCGTCCTGACCCACGACGCCAAGTTCGACGTGCCCCTGCTGAGGCTGGCGCTGCGGCTGCCGGTGGCGTACGTCGGTGCGATGGGCTCCCGGCGCACCCACCTGGACCGCAACGCCCGCCTGCGCGAAGTCGGCGTGACGGAGCTGGAGTTGAGCCGACTGCACTCGCCGATCGGCCTGGACCTCGGGGCCCGTACGCCCGAGGAGACGGCCCTGTCGATCGCGTCGGAGATCGTCGCGGCCAGGCGCGGTGGCAGCGGGGCCTCGCTGACCGGGGCCCACACGCCGATCCACCACGAGCCGGAGGCGAAGGCGGTGGGGCGGATCGGGTCGGTGGCCTGAGGCCCGCGCATCGGGCCGGGTCAGCGGGCCACGGCCTCCAGGAGCGAGAACGGTTCCGCCTCCGGGAGCGGGGTGACGGAGGTGAGGGACAGTCCGGCGGCCTCGCACAGCGCCTCGAAGTCCCTGCGGGTGCGCTCCCTGCCGCCCACGTTCACCAGCATGTTGAGGTCGCTGAGATACCTGCTCCCCAGCCGGGCTCTCTCCGCTTCGTAACCGCGCATGCCTCCACGGTCGCCGAACCGGCCGCTCCTGTCGTGGACAAAAGTTCCGCCCCGGCGGCCGCCGGGGCGTCACGGACGTCTGAGCAGACGGTTCAGCGCGCGGCCGAACACATACCGCGCCGAGGGCCGCAGTGCGCCGTCGAAGAGCGACGGCAACAGCCGGAGCCGGATCTCCTCCCGCCAGACCACACGGGCCCGGCCCCCGGGCCCCGGCCGCACCTCCAGCTCCGCCCAGCCGAGCACCACCCGGCCCCGCTTCTCCAGGCGGCACATCCCCGGCGCCCCGTCCTCCGGTGGCTGCCACACCGTGACCTCCATCGTGTCGTCGAAGGCCAGTGCCCCGACGCCCGTGCGGGCCACGATCACCGTGCCCACGCGGGTGGGCCCGGGCGGATCTACCCTGACCGCCGTCAACGGCACCACCTCGCCGTGCCGCGGCCACAGCGTGATCCGCCGCCATGCCTCGTCGAGGGGAAGCGGGACCGTGCGTTCGAGCAGGATGTTCACCACGGCACGATCGTAGGGAACGCCCGGACGGTTACCGGTACACCTTCCCCGGCTCCACCCTCCCGGGTGCCAGCAACTGCGGCACCGTCACGAACACATACCCCCGTTCCCTGAGCGCGTCGATGATCCCCGGAACCGCCGGCACCGTGCCGTCGTAGATGTCGTGCAGCAGGATGATCCCGTCCCGGGACGCCTGGGCGAGGACGCGGCGGGTGATCAGGTCCGGGTCGGTCGTCGTGTAGTCCTTCGCCGTCACGCTCCACAGCACCTCGGCGAGGCCCAGCTCGCGGCAGATCTCGTGGACGGTGTCGTCGGTGCGGCCCTGCGGCGGGCGCATCAGGGTCGGGCGCCGGCCGGTGAGGCGTTCTATCTCCTGGTTGGGGCGTTCCAGCTCCTCGCGTATCTCCTCGGGTCTGAGCCGGGTCAGGATCTTGTGGTCCCAGGTGTGGCTGGCCACCTCGTGGCCCTCGTCCGCCATCCGCCGCACCAGCTCCGGGTACTTCTCGATGTGCCGCTTGCCGAGGAGGAAGAAGGTCGCCGGGACCTGCTTCTCGCCGAGGATGTCCAGCAGGCGTGCGGAGTGCTCGCTCGGCCCCGCGTCGAAGGTGAGCGCGATGCACTTCACCTCACGGCAGTCGGCGGTGCCGAAACGGGCTGCCCGGAGGTCCGCCGCCTGTGCGCGGACGGTGCTGGGAGCCGTGGTGTCGAGTCCCGAGCAGCCGCTCAGGAGCAGGGTCAGGGCGGCGGTCGACGCGAGCGTTCCGGCCGTGCGGAACGCGATCCCTGTTTTCCTCATCTTCTTGGTCAGAGAAGGCATGCCGGGACTATACACACTGTGTATACGCCCGTTTTATAGTGTTCCGGCTCCCCGCCTGGTTACTCGCGCCGATGCGCAAGTGAACGCCAGCGGAAGGAGAGTCCCGTGAGCGGACATGCCTGGCGCCGGGCCCTGGTGACCGGCGGTGCGGGTTTCGTGGGATCCCATCTGTGCGCACGGCTGCTCGACGCCGGCACGCAGGTCGTGTGCCTGGACAACCTGGCCACCGGCTCCCGCGCCAACGTGGCCGACCTGGAGCAGCGGCCCGGCTTCCGCTTCGTGCGCGGTGACGCCACCGACCCGGCGGTCTGGAGGGCGCTGCCCGGCCGCTTCGACCTCGTCCTGCACTTCGCCTGCCCGGCCTCGCCCGCCGACTACCTGCGGCTGCCGCTGGAGACCCTCGACGTCGGCAGCACCGGCACCCGCCTCGCGCTGGAGCGGGCCCACGCCGACGGTGCCCGCCTCGTTCTCGCCTCCACCTCCGAGGTGTACGGCGACCCGCTGGAGCACCCGCAGCGCGAGACGTACTGGGGCAACGTCAACCCGATCGGACCGCGCAGCGTCTACGACGAGTCCAAGCGGTTCGCGGAGGCCCTGGTCACCGCCCACCGCCAGGCGCGCGGCACGGACACCGCCATCGTCCGCATCTTCAACACCTACGGCCCCCGCATGCGCACCGGCGACGGCCGCGCCGTCCCCACCTTCATCGCGCAGGCCCTGGACGGCATGCCCCTGACCGTCGCCGGGGACGGCGGGCAGACGCGCTCGCTGTGCTACGTCGACGACACCGTGGACGGCGTCCTCGCGCTGGCCGCCTCCACCGAGACCGGGCCCGTGAACATCGGCGGCGGTGACGAGATCACGATGCTGGAGCTGGCCCGCAGGACCGTGGAGATCACCGGCTCCGCCTCCCGCATCCGGTTCGTGGACCGCCCCGTCGACGACCCGGCCCGGCGCCGCCCCGACACCCGGCTGGCCCGGGAACGGCTCGGCTGGCAGCCCCGTATCGGCTGGAGCGAGGGGCTGGAACGGACCATTGGCTGGTTCTCGCGCTCCGTTGCCGCCTGAGCCCGATCACAGCGCGGGCTTTCAGCACTACATGCAGTGAAAAATCCGGCTATCGGGCGGTCAGTTGTCTCCAAGTGTTTGAGACAGCCGCAGGACGGCACTCGCCGAGACGCCGGAGTACGCCACACAGCTCGGGACGGAGCACATGCGCATCCTTGGTATCAACGCCCTGTTCCACGACCCGGCCGCAGCTCTCGTCGTCGACGGCCACACGGTGGCGGCCGCCGAGGAGGAGCGCTTCAGCCGGCGCAAGCACGGCAAGCGCCCGCTGCCGTTCTCCGCGTGGGAACTGCCCGAGCTGTCCGCCCGCTGGTGCCTGGAGCAGGCGGGCCTGAAGCCCTCAGACCTGGACGCCGTCACCTACTCCTTCGACCCGAAGCTGGCCCGGCCCGCCCGCGACATGGGCCTGAACGACCCCTGGGACCCGCTGCGCCTGGAGTACGCGCGCCGCGCCCCCGAGTTCCTCGCCGAGGCCCTGCCCGGCCTCGATCCCGAGCGGGTCGTCTTCGTCCCCCACCACGTCGCGCACGCCGCCTCCGCCGGGCCCGCCTCCCCGCACCCCGACAGCGCCGTCCTCGTCCTGGACGGCCGCGGCGAGGCCGCCTCCCACCTGGCCGGCCGCTACCGCGACGGCAAGCTCGACACCCTCGCCACCCAGGCGCTGCCCGACTCCCTCGGCCTGGTCTACGAGGACCTCACCGAACACCTCGGGTTCCTCCGCAGCAGCGACGAGTACAAGGTGATGGCCCTCGCCTCCTACGGCACCCCGCGCTTCCTGCCGCAGCTGCGCCAGTACGTCCACGCGACCGGCCACGGCGGCTTTCGCGCCCACGGAGTCGACTGGGCCGCCTTCGCCCCACCCCGCGCCAAGGGCGAACCCTGGAACCAGGACCACGCCGACCTCGCCGCGAGCACCCAGGCCGTCCTCGAAGAGGTCCTGCTGGAACTCGTGCACTGGCTGCACCGCGAGGCTGGGGGCGAGGCGCTCACGATGGCCGGGGGCGTCGCCCTCAACTGCGTCGCCAACTCGAAGATCGTGGCCAAGGGCCCGTACCGGGACGTGTGGGTGCAGCCCGCCGCCGGGGACGCCGGTACCGCGCTGGGCGGGGCGCTGCACCTCGCCGAACAGCCCGGCCCTATGCCCGGCGCCGACCTCGGCCGCGGCTGGAGCGACGACGAACTGCGCGCCTGGCTCGACACGGCGGCGATCCCCTACGACAAGCCCGACGACATCGCCGAGACCGTCGCCGAGGAACTGGCCCGCGACGGGGTCGTCGCCTGGTTCCAGGGCCGCAGCGAGTACGGGCCGCGCGCCCTCGGGCACCGCTCCCTGCTCGCCCACCCCGGCCGCGCCGAGAACCTGGAACGCCTCAACCACGTCAAGGGCCGAGAGGAGTTCCGGCCCGTCGCCCCGATGGTGCTCGCCGACCGCGCCGCCGACCTGTTCTCCGGCGGCCCGCTGCCCAGCCCGTACATGCTGTTCGTGCACGACGTCGCCCAGGAGTGGCGCGACCGCGTCCCGGCCGTCGTGCACGTCGACGGCACCGCCCGCATCCAGACCGTCGAGGAACGGCGCGAACCCCTGGTGGCGCGGATGCTGAGTGCCTTCGAGCGGCGCACCGGACTCCCCGTCGTCGTCAACACCAGCCTCAACACCGCCGGGCGGCCCATGGTCGACGACCCGCGCGACGCTCTGGAGTGCTTCGGCTCCGCACCCGTCGACCTGCTGGCCATCGGCCCGTACGCGGTCCGCCGGGGGCGGGCGTTCGACACGGGGAGGGCAGCGGCATGACCTCGTACGCCGTCGTCATCCCCACCCTCGTACGGGACACCCTCGCCGACTGTCTCGCCGCGCTCGCCGCCGCGACCGGGCCGCGCCCCGAGGAGATCGTCCTCGTCGACGACCGGCCCGACCCCGAACCCGGAAAGCTGGAGCACCCGTTGAGCGTCCTCGGCGACCTGCGGGAACGCACTACCGTGCTGACCGGCGGCGGACGCGGGCCCGCCGCCGCCCGCAACACCGGACTGCGGGCCGTGACCGCGCCGTGGACCGTGTTCCTCGACGACGACGTCCAGGTCGGCCCCCACTGGGCCGACCAACTGGCCGAGGACCTCGCCGAGGCGACGCCCGACATCGCCGGCGTCCAGGGCGACATCACCGTCCCGCTGCCCGGCGAACGCCGCCCCACCGACTGGGAACGCGGCACCGCCGGACTCGCCCGCGCCCACTGGATCACCGCCGACATGGCCTACCGCACCGACGCCCTCAAGCAGGTCGGCGGCTTCGACGAACGCTTCCGGCGCGCCTTCCGCGAGGACGCCGACCTCGCGCTGCGCCTCCTCGACGCGGGCTGGCGCATCCGGCAGGGCCGCCGCACCACCCGCCACCCCGTGCGCCCCGCCTCCCGCTGGGTGTCCGTGCGCCAGCAGCGCGGCAACGCCGACGACGCCCTCATGCGGCAGCTGCACGGACCCGACTGGTGGGACAAGGCGGTCGCGCCGCGCGGCCGGATCCGCAAGCACGCGGCGATCACCACCGCGGGCGTTGCCGCGTGCGCCCTCGCCGCCACCGGACACGGCCGGGCCGCGGCGGCCTGCGCGCTCGGCTGGGCGGCCGGTACGGCGGAGTTCGCCCGGGCCCGCATCGCGCCCGGCCCGCGCACCCGCGAGGAAGTGACGACCATGCTGGCGACCAGCGTGCTGATCCCGCCGGCCGCGACCTGGCACCGGCTGACCGGCGCCCTGCGCCACCGCCATGCCCCCTCCTGGCAGGAGGTGACACGATGAGCCCGGTCAAGGCCGTGCTGTTCGACCGCGACGGCACACTCGTCGAGGACGTCCCCTACAACGCCGACCCCGACCGCGTACGCCCCGTCGAGGGCGCCCGCGAGGCGCTCGCCCGCTTGCGCGAACGCGGCATCCGCACCGGAGTCGTCACCAACCAGTCCGGTGTCGCGCGCGGGCTGCTCACCGACGCCGACGTCCGCCGCGTCAACCACCGCGTCGACGAACTCCTCGGCCCTTTCGACGTGTTCGCCGTCTGCCCGCACGGCCCCGACGACGGCTGCCACTGCCGCAAACCCCAGCCCGGCATGGTGCTGTGGGCGGCCGGGCGGATCTGCACCCAGCCCGCCGACCTCGTCGTCATCGGCGACATCGGGGCCGACGTGGAGGCCGCCCGCCGCGCCGGCGCCCACGGCATCCTCGTCCCCACCGCGCAGACCCGGCCCGAGGAGATCGCGGACGCGGACCATGTCGCCCCGGACCTGCTGACCGCCGTCCGGGCCGTACTGGACGGACCGCCGAGGGGCCGCGTCCTCGCCGACGAACGCCCGATCCAGGAGGCCTTCACGGCCGCCCCGGGGCGGGGGAGGGACGCGTGAAGGCACTCGTCACCCGTCTCGACAGCTTCGGCGACGTCCTGCTCGCCGGACCCGCGATCCGCGCGGTCGCCGCCCGCGCCGACACCGTCACCCTCCTGTGCGGACCGCGCGGCGCGCCCGCCGCCCGGCTGCTCCCGGGCGTCGACGACGTCCTCGTGTGGGACGCGCCCTGGGTGGGCTTCACGCCCCCGCCTGTCGGCCGCGGGGAGGTCGAGCTGCTCCTCGACACCATCGACGCCGACACGGCCCTGGTCCTGACGTCCTTCCACCAGTCCCCGCTGCCGATCGCGCTGCTGCTGCGCCTGGCCGGCGTGGACTTCATCGCCGCCGACAGCGAGGACTACCCCGGCTCCCTCCTCGACGTACGCCACCACCGCGCACCGCACGCCCACGAGGTGGAGGCCGGGCTCGACCTCGCCGAGGCCGCCGGGTTCCCGCCGGCCGACGACGGCCGGCCCCGAGTGCTCCCGCCGCCCGCCACCGCCGGGCTCACCGGCCCGGAGCCGTACGTCGTCCTGCACCCCGGCGCCAGCGTCCCCGCCCGCGCCTGGAGCCCCGACCGCTGCGCCGAGGCGGTGCGCGAACTGACCGCCGCCGGGCACCGCGTGGTGGTGACCGGCGGCGCGGGGGAGAGCGACCTGACCGCCTACGTCGCAGGCTCGCACGCCCTCGACCTCGGCGGCCGCACCGGGGCCGCGGAACTCGCCGGCGTTCTCGCGGGCGCCACCGTCGTCGTCACCGGCAACACCGGCCCGGCCCACCTCGCCGCCGCCGTCGGCACCCCGGTGGTGTCCCTGTTCTCCCCGGTCGTCCCCGCCGAGCGCTGGCGGCCGTACGGCGTCCCGTACGTGCTGCTCGGCGACCAGGACGCCCCGTGCGCGGACAGCAGGGCGCGCGAGTGCCCCGTGCCCGGTCATCCCTGCCTGGACACGGTCACCGCGCACGACGTGGTGACCGCCGTGGAGAAGCTGATGGGGGAGGCGGCATGAGGATCCTGCTCTGGCACGTGCACGGGTCGTGGACCACCGCGTTCGTGCAGGGCCCGCACACCTACGTCGTCCCCGTCACCCCCGACCGGGGCCCCGACGGACTCGGCCGTGCCCGCACCTGGGACTGGCCCGACTCGGTCGTGGAAGTGCCGCCGGAGCGGCTGCGGGACGAGGACATCGACGTCGTCGTGCTGCAACGCCCGCACGAACTCGACCTGGTCGACCGGTGGCTGGGCCGCCGCCCGCCGCTGGTGTACCTGGAGCACAACGCCCCGCACGGCGAGGTGCCCGACACCCGCCACCCGGCAGCGGGCATCCCCGGTGTCACCCTCGTCCACGTCACGCACTTCAACCGGCTGATGTGGGACGCGGGTCCGACGCCCAGCACCGTCATCGAGCACGGCATCGTCGACCCCGGACCGCTGTGGACCGGGGAGCTGGAACGCGCCGCAGTCGCCGTCAACGAGCCGCTGCGGCGCGGCCGTACCACCGGCACCGACCTGCTGCCGGCCTTCGCCGAGGCGGCTCCGCTGGACGTCTTCGGCATGGGCACCGAGGGCCTCGCCGGCCATCTCGGCATCCCCGCCGACCACTGCCGCTCCCACGAACTCACCCAGAGCGAACTGCACTCGGCCATGGCGCGGCGACGCGTCTACGTCCACCCCGTCCGCTGGACCTCCCTGGGCCTGTCCCTGCTGGAGGCGATGCATCTCGGCATGCCCGTCGTCGCGCTCGCCACCACCGAGGTCACCGAAGCCGTACCGCCCGGCGCCGGAGTGGTCTCCAACCGGATCGACGAACTGACCTGCGCCGTACGGGACTTCGTCGCCGACCCGCTGCACGCGCGCATGGTCGGCGAGGGAGCACGGGCGGCGGCGCTCGCCCGTTACGGGCTGTCCCGCTTCCTGGACGACTGGGAGCGGCTGCTGAAGGAGGTGGCCCGATGAGGATCGCCATGGTGTCCGAGCACGCGAGTCCCCTCGCCGCGCTCGGCGGCGTCGACGCAGGGGGCCAGAACGTGTACGTGGCCCGCCTGAGCGGGGAACTGGCCCGGCGCGGCCACGACGTGACGGTCTACACCCGGCGCGACGCGGCCGGCCTGCCCGACCGGGTGCCGCTGCCCGGCGGGGCCGTCGTCGAGCACGTGCCCGCCGGACCGGCCGAGCCCGTCCCCAAGGACGAACTGTTCCCGTACATGCCCGACTTCGGCGCCTGGCTGGCCCGCGCCTGGGCCCACGAGCGGCCGGACGTGGTGCACGCCCACTTCTGGATGTCCGGCATGGCCTCCCGGATCGGCGCCCAGCCGCACGGCGTGCCCGTCGTGCAGACCTTCCACGCCCTCGGCACCGTCAAGCGCCGCCACCAGGGCAGGCTCGACACCAGCCCGCCCGAACGCGTCGGCATCGAGCGGCAGATCGGCCGCGGCTGCGCCCGCGTTCTGGCCACCTGCACCGACGAGGTGCACGAACTGGCCGAGCTGGGCGTGCCGCGGCGCCAGGTGTCCGTGGTGCCCTGCGGGGTGGACGCCGGGCACTTCCGGCCCGGGGCACGGTCCGACGGTGTCCCGGCACCCCGCGCACGGCACCGGCTGCTCGCCTGCGGCCGACTGGTCCCGCGCAAGGGCTACGACCAGGCCGTACGGGCCCTCGCCCGGATCCCGGACGCCGAACTCCTCATCGCGGGCGGACCCGCCGCCGACCGGCTCGCCGACGACCCCGAGGCGCGGCGGCTGCGGCGGCTCGCGCGGAGCACCGGCGTGGCCGACCGGGTGCGGCTGCTCGGCGCGGTGGACCCGGACGGCATGCCCGCCCTGATCGGCAGCGCGGACCTGGTGCTGTGCACCCCGCTCTACGAGCCGTTCGGCATCGTGCCGCTGGAGGCGATGGCCTGCGCTGTGCCCGTCGTCGCCACCGACGTCGGCGGCCACCGTGACAGCGTCGCCGAGGGCACCACGGGCCGGCTCGTCCCGCCCCAGGACCCCGAGTCGATCGCGGCCGCCGTACGCGAACTCCTCGCCGACGACGCACTGCGCCGGCGCTACGGCAGCGCCGGCCGCGAACGCGTCCTCGACCGCTACACCTGGCGGCGCGTCGCCGACGGCGTGGAGCAGGTCCACCGCCAGGTCCTCGCCGGACACGCACAGCAGAAGGAGGTGGCGTGATGACCGTGCACCCGCCCGTCACCGGCCACTGCGACGAACTCCAGGACGCCCTGACCTCGTTCCGCGCCTCGGCACACATCGCACAGCGGTGGGGCGAGCACCTGGCGGCCGTGCTCACCGGCGGCGGCCGGCTGCTGGCCGCGGGCAACGGCGGCAGCGCGGCCCAGGCCCAGCACCTGACCGCCGAACTCGTCGGCCGCTACCGCGACGACCGGCCCGCCTTCTCGGCGATCGCCCTGCACGCCGACACCTCCAGCACCACCGCCATCGCCAACGACTACGGCGTGGACGAGGTGTTCGCCCGCCAGGTGCGCGCCCACGGCCGCCCCGGCGACGTCCTGATGCTGCTGTCCACCAGCGGAGCCAGCGCCAACCTGCTGTCCGCCGCGGATGCCGCCCGGGCGGCCGGCGTGCGGGTGTGGGCCCTCACCGGCCCCGCGCCCAACCCGCTGATGGCGGGCAGCGACGAGTCCCTGTGCGTCGAGGCGCCGACCGGGGCCACCGTGCAGGAACTCCACCTGGTGGCGGTGCACATGGTGTGCGAGGCGTTCGACGCGGCGGTGGGGAACGGGACCTGGCGCAGGCACGACGCCGGCCGGTGGGACGGCGACGGCCGGCAGGACGGGCACGGCCGGCAGGACGGGCATGGCGGCCGGTGGGACGGGGACGGCCGGCAGGACGGGCATGGCGGCCTGCGTGACGGTGACGGCCGGTGGCGTGACGGCAGCGGCGGTCGGCCGAACGGCGACGGCGGCCGGCGGGACCGCGACGGCCGGTGGCGTGACGGCGGTGACCCGCGGCACGACGGCAACGGCAGGAGGTGACATGAACGGCAAGGCACCCCTCGTCGTCGTCGGTGACGCGCTGCTGGACCGGGACGTGACCGGCCGCGCCGAACGGCTCGCGCCCGACGCGCCCGTGCCGGTCGTCGACGACTGCGGGGAGCGGACCCGGCCCGGCGGCGCGGCACTCGCCGCCTACCTCGCGGCCCGCGACGGCCGCGACGTCACGCTGGTGGCGGGAGTGGGCGACGACCCGGCCAGCCGCGCGCTGCGCCGCCTCCTGGAGCCCTGGCTCACCCTCGTCCCGCTGCCCCTGACCGGCCCGCTGTCCGAGAAGACCCGCGTCCTCGCGCAGGACCGACCGGTGGTCCGGCTGGACCGCGGCGCGGGCCGCACCCGCGAGGCCACGGACGCCGCCCGGGAGGCCGTCCGCGCGGCACCCGCCGTCCTGGTCTCCGACTACGGCCGCGGCACCGCCGACGCCCTGCGCGATGTCCTCGTCGCCCGCCCGCCGCTGGTCTGGGACCCGCACCCGCGCGGCGGTGCCCCCGTGCCCGGCACCCGGCTGGTGACACCGGCCGAGAAGGAGGCCCACGGTCTCGCCCCGCAGGACGGAACCGCACGCCGGGACCTGCACGCCGCCGCCCACAGCGCCGCCGCCCTCGTTCGGCACTGGCGGGCCGCCGCCGTCGCGGTCACCCTCGGTTCCCGCGGCGCCCTGCTGTCCTACGGGGAGCATCCGCTGCTCGTCCCCGCGCCCGCCGCGCACCCCGGCGACAGCTGCGGGGCTGGGGACCGGTTCGCCGCCACCGCCGCCGGGCTGCTCGCCGACGGGGTCCTGGTCGCCGAGGCCGTCGAGGGCGCCGTCGCCGCGGCGACCGGCTTCGTCGCGGCGGGCGGAGCGGCCGCCGTACCGAGCGCGGACGCCGCACCGGCACCGCCGCCCGGCGACGACGACCCGTACGCCCTGGCCGCCCGGATCCGCGCCGCCCACGGCACCGTCGTCGCCGCAGGAGGCTGCTTCGACCTGCTGCACGCCGGCCACGTCGGCCTGCTCCAGGCCGCCCGGCGGCTCGGCGACTGCCTGGTGGTGTGCGTCAACTCGGACGACTCGGTGCGCCGCCGCAAGGGTGGTGGCCGCCCGGTCAACCCGCTCGCCGACCGGGTCCGGGTCCTGCGCGCGCTGGCCTGCGTCGACGCGGTCGCCGTCTTCGACGAGGACACCCCCGAACGGCTCCTGGCCGACCTGCGCCCCGACGTCTGGGTCAAGGGCGGCGACTACGCGGCCGCCGACCTGCCGGAAGCCGCCCTCCTCCAGAAGTGGGGCGGCCAGGCGGTCCTCCTGCCCTACCTCGACGGCCGCTCCTCGACGGCCCTGATGGAACGGGCGGCGGAAGGAGCACGATGACCGGCGATGCGAGGCAGACAGCCGGGCGGCACCCGATGAGCGGGGCTGCGGGGGCACACACGCAGGACTCACGGCAGTCTGCTGCCATGACACCGGACACGGCACGCGAACCGACGTCGCCCCGCCTCCTCGTCCTGCGCGCACTGGGCCTCGGCGATCTCCTCGCCGGGGTCCCCGCGCTGCGTGCCCTGCGGCGGGCCCACGCCCGGCACGAGCTCGTCCTGGCCGCGCCCGCCGAGCTGGGTCCGGTCGCCGAGGCGACGGAGGCCGTGGACCGGCTGCTGCCCGCCTCCGCGCCGGGGCGGGGCGTGCCGCGCGCGCTCGACTGGAGCGGTCCGCCGCCGGACGTCGCCGTCGACCTGCACGGCAACGGACCGCCCAGCCACCGGCTCCTGATGGGGCTGCGTCCGCTGAAGCTGCTCGCCTTCGCCCACCCGGACATGCCCGAGATCGACGGCCCGCCCTGGTACGCGGAGGAACACGAACGCGACCGCTGGTGCCGGCTGCTCCAGTCGTACGGCATCGACGCCGACCCGGGCGACCTGTACCTGCCCCGGCCGAGCACCGCCTCCCCGGCACCCGGCGCGGTCGTGCTGCACCCCGGCGCCGGATCACCCGCCCG
Organism: Streptomyces sp. NPDC045955; assembly: GCF_056430805.1. Taxonomy (NCBI): domain Bacteria; kingdom Bacillati; phylum Actinomycetota; class Actinomycetes; order Kitasatosporales; family Streptomycetaceae; genus Streptomyces; species Streptomyces sp. NPDC045955. The sequence continues at coordinate 28,850 of NZ_JBWKKY010000034.1, read as the reverse complement.
CTGCTGGCCCGTCGAGCGGTACGCGGCGGTCGCCGACGGGCTGCGCGCCCGGGGCCTGAGGGTCGTGGTGACCGGCGGCGCGGACGAGAGCGACCTGGTGGCCCGGCTCGCCAAGCAGGCCGGTCTGCCCGACACCGACGTGTTCGGCGGCGGTCTCCCGTTCCGCCGGCTGTCCGCCCTCGTCGCCGACGCATACGCCGTGATCAGCGGCGACACCGGCATCGCCCACCTCGCCGTCGCCCATGCCACATGCTCCGTCACCCTCTTCGGCCCGGTCGCACCGAGCCGCTGGGGCCCGCCGCCCGGCCCGCGCCACCGCGCGCTGTGGTACGGCCCGGAGGGCGACCCGCACGGCCGCCGCCCCGATCCCGCGCTGCTGCGCATCACCCCCGACGACGTGCTGGGCGCCCTCGACGAACTGCCCGGCATCCGACACCTGTGAGAGGGCACCGCAGGATGACCATCCCACGTCCTGACGCCACACCCGTCGGCATCGTCATCGCCACCCGCAACCGCTGCGCCGCCCTCGCCGAGGCCCTGAGCCACCTCGTCGCCCTCCCCGAACGACCCCGGATCCTCGTCGCGGACAACGCCTCCACCGACGACACACGCGCCCTGCTCGCCCGCGACTTCCCGCAGGTTCACGTCCTGGCGCTGCCGTTCAACCACGGCGCCCTGGCCCGCAACTACGGCGCCCGTGCCCTGGACACGCCCTACGTGGCGTTCAGCGACGACGACTCCTGGTGGGCTCCCGGCGCCCTGAGCAGGGCGGCCCGTCTGTTCGAGCGGCACCCGCGGCTCGGTCTCATCGCCGCCCGCACCCTCGTCGGCCCCGCCGCCGACCCGGACCCGCTCAACGAGGTGCTCGCCGCCTCGCCCCTCGGGCCGGCCGCAGACCTGCCCGGCACCCAGGTCCTGGGCTTCCTGGCCTGCGCCTCCGTCGTCCGCCGCAGCGCCTATCTGGACGCGGGCGGATTCCACCGGCTGCTGTTCTTCGGCGGTGAGGAGACCCTCCTCGCCTACGACATGGCGGCCCGCGGCTGGGGCGTCACCCACTGCCCGGACATCATCGCCCACCACCACCCCGCGCCCTCGTCCCGCACCGGCCGGCCGGTCGTGCAGCGCCGCAACGAACTCCTCACCGCCTGGCTGCGCCGCCCCGTGCCCTACGCACTCGCCCGCACCCGGGCCCTCGCCGCCGAGGCCCGGCACGACGACCACGCCCGGCAGGCCCTGCGCGGGACGCTCGCCCGGCTGCCGGCAGCCCTGCGTGCCCGCAGGCCCCTGCCGCCGCACGTGGAGCGGGCCGCGCGCCTGCTGGAGGGAGCCGCCGCATGACCGACCCCCGTACCACCGTCGTCGTCATCACCCACAACCGTCGGCGGGAGCTGCTGCGCACGCTCGACCGGCTCGCCGAACTGCCGGAGAAGCCACCGGTGATCGTCACCGACAACGGCTCCACGGACGGCACCGCCGACGCCGTCGCCCGCAGTCACCCGTGGGTCCGGCTGCTGCGGCCCGGCCGCAACCTCGGCGCCGTGGGCCGCAACCTGGCCATCCGCCAGGTCCGCACGCCCTATGTCGCCTTCTGCGACGACGACTCCTGGTGGGCACCGGGATCGCTGGCGGGGGCCGCCGACCTGCTCGACCGGTACCCGGCCGTGGGCTCGGTCACGGCCCGGATCGTCGTCGAACCGGACGGCACCGACGACCCGATCGTCGAGGAACTGCGCAACTCGCCTGTCCCGGGGCCCGGTTGGCTGCCCGGGCCGGCCCTCGGCTCCTTCCTGGCCGCCGCGACCGTGCTGCGCACCGACGCGTTCCGGGCGGCGGGCGGTTTCCATCCGCGGCTGTGGCTGGGCGGCGAGGAGGAGCTGCTCGCCGCGGACCTGGCGGCCGACGGATGGTGGCTGACGTACGCCGACCACCTGGTGGTGCACCACCACCCGTCCCTGGCCCGGGACGCCACCCTGCGCCGGTCCCACGGCATCCGCAACACCCTGTGGTTCACCTGGCTGCGCCGCCCGGCCGGTCCCGCCCTGCGCCGGACCGTGGACCTGGCCCGCACGGTGCCGCGCGACACCGCGTCCCTGCGCGCCTTCGCCGAGGCCGCCTCCGCCCTCCCCTGGGTGCTGCGCGAACGCCGCGTCCTCCCGCACCAGGTCGAGTCCCGCCTGCGCCTGCTGGAACCGGCCCAGCGCGCTTCGAAGGCCCGCCGCTACACGGGCTGAACCCGCACCCCCCGACGCGGGGTGCGGGTTCAGCCCGTCGGATCAGCGGTGGACGCTCAGCCCCCGCACCACCGGCACATCAGCCGGAACAGGGCGAACAGCGTCGGCGGCCAGAGGGCGGCGAAGGCCCAGATCACCCCCGGCTCGGAGGTGACGATCCCGGCCACCATCAGCCCGGCCGACACCGCGAGCAGGACCGCCACCGTCCAGATCCGGGGGCGGTAGGAGCCGAGGCGGGTCAGCAGCCGGGCGGGGTCGGGGCGGCGGCTCAGTCGCAGGGTGCGCAGCCGGCGGTCGAGGCGGCGGTCGCGGCGCAGCGCGCGTTCCATCTCGTCGAGGATGCGCTGCTCGTTCTCGGGAAGTCGGCCGATGGACACGCGCTTTCTCCTTCCGGGCGGCCGGACCGTCTCTCCTCCCGGGGGGACGTACCACGGGGACGTACAGGCGGGGGACGTGCGACGGGGGACTACAGCGGCGGACGTACAAGCGGGTGCCCCGTGAAACCCGGGAACTAACCGGGGACCGGCCGCGCCAGCGCCTCGACGAGCCGGTCCGCGCTGTCCGGCACGGTGCCCTCACGGAACCCGTCACGGATCTGCCGGGCGGTGACCCGGCCGCCGGTCAGACACCAGTCCCACCAGCGGTCCAACTGCCCGACGTCCAGCCGTTCGGCGGGCACCAGCGCGGGCCAGCCGCAGGCCCGGGCCTGCGCGGTCATCTTCGCGCCGCCTTCGACCGGGTCGACGGCCAGCACCGGGGTTCCGACCCGCAGCGCGATGACCAGCCCGTGCAGCCGGTCGGTGACGACGAGGTCCAGCCGCGCCAGCACGGACTGGAGCTGCGCGGGGGTGGCACTGAGATGCCAGTCGTGCGTGTCGAGCCGCGTCTCCAGCTCCAGCCGGCCGCAGTCCTTGCCGGCCAACCAGCGCGTCACCTCCTCGGCGACCTGCGCGTGCCGCCGCAGCTCCCCGTACTCCTGCTGCCCGTGCGTGAGGATGACCCCGACGACCGGCCGGGCGGGCGCGTCCGGGGCGCGGGCCGCGAGGTCCTCCACCGGCTCGCTGTCCGGCCCGTCCCGGGGCAGCACCCGGTGGAAGCCGGTCACGGCCGGGCTGGCGGGGTCGATCACCGAGGTGCCGACGGCGATCCGCACACAGTGCGCGAACCGCCGGTGCAGCTCCTCGATCTGCGGCCCGTGCAGCGGGCCGCACACGAACACCAGGTGGGAGTAGTCCTTGGGCCACAGCCGGTCCAGATGCAGGGCCTCCGGTCGGAAGCCGGGACTCCAGGCGACGTCGTAGGGGATGCCCGTGCCCAGCAGTACGTCTTCCACCCGGCGCAGGGCCAGCACGTCCCCGGCGGTCGCCTCCCCGTCCCGGAAGCTGAACCACCCGGTCAGCAGAACCCTGCGCGGTCGCATGCCGTCTTGAATGTGCACACGCCCTGAGTGCCCGCCCACCGGGAAGACAATCAGGGCATTACGGGCGACGACTCCCTGGTCACTGGGCGTAGAAGGTGGCGTCCGCGCGGTCGGTCGCCGTGCTCACCGCCTGCACGTTCAGCAGGTACTCCCAGTGGCGGACGTAGCGCCCCGGGTAGTTGTACGACTCGTACGAGACGCCCGCCGGGTCGGCCAGCCCGGCGCGCCGGTGGAAGGCGGCGTCGGACGCGAACTGCGCGCTGCCGTCGTTCTTCTCCAGCCACACTTCGAAGTTCTCGTGCCGCAGGTAGTACCCGGGGAAGTTCGCCGACTCCAGCGAGACGGTGCCGCTGCCGGCCAGCCCGGGCACGACCCGGAACTGCGAGTCGGCGAGCTTGGTGACGTTCGCCTCGATGCGGGCCCGGTAGTCGTAGTGGCGGATGAACCGGTCCGGGAGGTTGTACGAGGAGAAGCGCTGCGGGGTGACGCCGTCGGCCACGGGGATGCCGAAGTTCGGGGTGCCGTCCGCGTTCCAGTAGACCTTCTGCACGCGGGTGCGGCGGTTGGGGTCGTTCAGCGGGTCGCCGCTGATGTCCTTGTAGTCGCGGTCGTGGTAGACGAGGACGTCGCTCTTTCCGTCCTCGGAGACGGTGAAGGAGTTGTGGCCCGGGCCGTACTGGCTGGTCGCGGCGCTGCTGGCGAACACCGGCGTGGGGCTCTTGCTCCAGGACGCCTGGCTGAGCAGGTTCGCGCTCGCGGAGGCGGTGAGCATGCCCAGGCAGTAGTTGCTGTCGGTGGCGCTGGCGGAGTACGTCATGAACACCTTGCCGCCGCGCTGGATGACCGCCGGGCCCTCGTTGACCTTGTAGCCGACGGTCTCCCAGGAGTAGCTGGGCCGCGACAGCATCACCGGAGTGCCGGTGATCGTCCAGGGGTTGGCCATCCTGGCGAGGTAGATGTCGGTGTTGTTGTTCACGGACGGGTCGCGCTGCGCCCAGGCCAGGTAGCGCACGCCGTTCACGACGAAGGTGGTGGCGTCCAGGGAGAAGCTCTCCCACTGGGTCCTGATCTGCCCCTTCTCGGTCCAGGCGGCGGTGAGCGGGTTGGCGCCCGTGCCCTCCAGGACGTACATCCGGATCGCCCACACGTCGTTGGTGGCGCCCGCCGCGAAGTACACGTACCACTTGCCGTCGATGAAGTGGATCTCCGGCGCCCAGATGTGGGCCCCCATCACGCCACTGGCGTGCCTCGTCCAGATGGTCGTCTCGGGGGCCGACTTCAGCCCCTGGAGGGTGGTCGCCCGGCGCAGCACGATGCGGTCGTACTCCGGGACGGTCGCGGTGAAGTAGTAGTAGCCGTCGGTGTGCTTGAAGATGTGCGGGTCGGCCCGCTTCTCGGCGATCGGGTTGGTGTACGTGACGGCGGGGGAGTCGGGCACGGCGGCGTGCGCGGGCGCGCCCGCGAGGCAGGTCGCGAGGGTGACGAGGGCGGCCAGGAGCAGCCGGACGGCTGTGCGTCTCAAGGGAGTTCTCCAAAAGGGGCCACTGTGTTCGCAATGTCGAACGCAGTTCGTGAATTCGATCAGAAGATAAGTGGGGCTCTTACCTCCGTCAACGGTTTGCGCAGGCGCCGACACATGGGCGGGCCCCGAGCCGGTCATCGCGGTGAAAATCATGTTCACCTAGCATGGGAGGCCGATGACCGCGCCGGCCGAGCAAGGAGTCCAGTGATGGGCGAAGCGGAGGAGAGCCCTGCCGTGGAGCGCGTCCACCCGCCGGGGCTGCGCAGTACGTGGCAGCGCCGGGCTGTGCTCGATGTCCTCGGCGGCTGCCGGGAGTTCGTCTCCGCACAGGAACTGCACGCGCTGCTGGCCGACTGCGGCAGCACCGTCGGGCTCACCACCGTCTATCGCACCCTGCGCGAACTGGACCGCGCCGGGTTGGTGGACGTCGTGCGCGACGAGGGCGGTGAGCGGCTCTACCTGGGGCGGCCGGCCGGCGGGCACCGTCACTACCTCATCTGCCGCCGCTGCGGGCGCAGCCGGCCCGTGGACGCGGAGGCCGTCGAGGAGTGGGCCGACAGGCTCGCCGAGACCACGGGCTACACGGAGCTGGAGCACACCCTCGAACTGAGCGGCGTCTGCGGCCCCTGCGGGCGTGGGCCGGCCGCGGCCTCCTGCCCGCCGCCCCGCCCGGCCGGCCGGTCAGCCGGGGAAGCGGGCCGTCCCCGTCAGGACGCGTACGTCGAGGTCGGTGACCGAGTCGGCGGTGAGCCGGGCGGTGAACTCGGCCCGCACCCGCTCGACGGCGACCGGTGACAGCCCGTCCAGCATCCGGCGCGTCCCGCTTCCGGTGGCCAGCGTCCACCCCGTCTCCGGGGACAGCGGAGCCTCGAAGCGCCGCTGGACGACCCGGGGTTCGCTCCCGCCCAGGCCCGTCAGCCAGGCCGCGAGGGTGCCGGCGGTGTCGATCCGGGCCAGCTGGTCCATCTGCGGCGGGCGGGGCAGATCGCGCTGCGTCAGGACCGCGCCCCGGAACGCCGCCTGCCAGCCGCCGAGCGCGCCCTTCTCCCAGACCGTCACGACGAACCGGCCCCCGGGGCGCAGCATCCGCGTCAGCGCGGCCGAGTCCCGGTCCATGTCCGGGAAGAAGAACACCCCGAGCCCGCACTGCACGACGTCGTAGCCGGGGCCGGGCACGGGCCACGAGGTGACCTCGTGGCGGTGGAAGCGGATGTTCGCCAGGCCCTCCTCGCGTGCCCTGCGCTCCCCGATCGCCAGCAGCCCGTCCGCGAGGTCCACGGCGTCCACCCGGCCCGCCGCCCCCACGGCCCGCGCGGCCGGCAGCGCCGACGCCCCCGCCCCGCAGCAGGCGTCCAGCACCGACTCACCGCCGGTCAGGCCGGCCACGTCCGCCGTCGCCTCGCCGACCGGGTCCCACAGCACCCGCGACCAGCTGTGGAACTCCTGCGCCCCCGCGCTGAAGACGTCCCCCACGGTGTTCTCTCCGGTGGTCATACGCAACCGCCCCCTCGTTTTCGGCCGAGTCTAGGCCGGGGGCGTCTTGCGGGCACGGCGCCTGACGTCAGGCCGGCGGCAGCCGGGACAGCTTCTCGGCTGTGCTCCGCGGCACGGGAGGCGGGGCGGTGGTCGTGCGGGGGATCACATGGGTGGGCAGTACGACGTGCTGCTCGCGGTCCCCGCCGGGGCCGTTGACGAGTGACAGCGCGAGCGCGCCGGCCTCCCGGCCGATGGCCGAGGGCGACTGGGCCACGGTCGTCAGATCGAACCACTGGGCCACCGGCTGGTCGTCGAAGCCGATCACGGACACCTGCCCGGGCACCTCGACGCGCGTCGCGCGCAGCGTCCAGATCACGGCGACGGCCACCTCGTCCTGCTCGGCGAAGACCGCGGTGGGCGGCTCCCGCAGCCCCAGCAGCCTGCCGACGGCCTCGGCGGCGCCCCGCTTGTCGCCCGCCGGGGTGGCGACCACGAGGTCGTCGTCCAGGGGCAGCCCCGCCTCGGCCAGCGCCTGCCGGTAACCCACCAGCCGCTCCTGCGAACTGAAGGAGAAGCCGCCCGTGCCCACCGTCCGTACGTAGGCGATCCGGCGGTGGCCGAGGTTGAGCAGATGCCGGGTGCCGCGCAGGGCGCCCGCCACGTCGTCGACGTAGACGCTCGGGCGGCCGTCGACGTGCTGGCTGACGTACACGACCGGCATGCCCAGGCTGTCCAGGCGGGCGGTCTCCTCCTCGGTGAGGTCGAAGGAGAACACCAGCAGCGCGTCCGCGTTGCGCCGCGCGGGGAGACGCTCGAAGAACGCCGTGCGCTCGGCCATGCCGGGGATCACATAGACCGTCAGTTCCATGCCGGCCGCCCGCAGGACGAGGGCGAGACCCGACAGGGCCGCGCCCACGAACCACGAACTGAGCGTGGGCACCAGCACCGCGACGTTGCACGTCCTGCCCGTCACCAGGCTCGCGGCATGGCGCGAGACCGCGAAGTTCAGCTCCCGGGCGGCCTGTTCGACGCGGGCGCGGACCTCCGGCGAGACGGTGGACAGCCCGCGCAGCGTGCGCGAGACCGTGGAGGTGGAGACCCCGGCCCGTTCGGCGACGTCAGCCATCGTGGGGTGCCGCTGACCTGGTGGCATGCGCCGGACGCTAGCACAGGAACCCTGCGCTCCATGGCACTTGATGGCAGCGCTGTCTCACCTGATTCTTGCCTTCTTACCACGTCGCAACGCATTGACTTCGCGGACTGGCGCTCCTAGCGTGCAAACGTTGTCTCGACAGGTTCGAAGTCGCCCCGGAGGGACGCCTCTTGTCCGCTGTGAACTGCGGTTTTTATCAGCGGAATGCCGTGGCAACGCAATCTCATGACCAAAGCCATTCCGGGGGAACAGACACGACGTCGGTCCATCACGACCAGGAGAGACAGTGAAGACCAGCACCGCCAGAGCGATTCAGTGTTCCGCAGCGCTCACCGCCGCCGGACTCCTCCTCACCGCCTGCGGCTCGTCCGGCGGCAGCGACTCAGGCCAGTCCACGCAGGCCGCGCCTGCGTCGTTCAAGGGCCGCGGCCCCATCACGTACGTCGCCGGCAAGGACACCACCGGCACCGTCCAGACGATCATCAACCGCTGGAACAAGGCGCACCCCAAGGAGAAGGTCACCTTCATCCAGCTGCCGACGGACGCCGACTCGCAGCGCCAGCAGATGATCCAGAACGCGGAGACGAAGTCCGACGCCTACACGGTGCTCGCCACCGACGTCGTGTGGACGTCGGAGTTCGCCGCCCACCAGTGGATCGAGCCGCTGCCCGCGAAGCAGTTCCCGCTCGGCAACATGCTCCAGCCGGTCGTGCAGACCGGCCAGTACCGCGGCAAGCTCTACGCCGTCCCCGCCAGCTCCAACGGCGGCCTGCTGTTCTACCGCACCGACCTGCTGAAGAAGGCCGGCATCACCCGGTCCCCCACCACCTGGGCCCAGCTGACCGCCGACTGCGCCAAGGTGAAGAAGCTCCCCGAGGCGAAGAACATGTCGTGCTACGCCGGGCAGTTCCAGAAGTACGAGGGACTGACGGTGAACTTCGCCGAGGCCGTGAACTCCGCCGGCGGCAAGATCGTCGATGCCGGCGGCAAGCCCGACGTCGACACCCCGCAGGCCAAGAAGGGCCTGGACTTCCTCGTCAACTCCTTCAAGGACAAGACGATCCCCAAGGAGGCCATCACCTACCAGGAGGAGGACGGCCGCCAGGCGTTCCAGGCAGGCAAGCTGATCTTCCTGAACAACTGGCCCTACGTGTACTCCCTCGCCCAGAAGAGCGCCATCAAGGGCAAGTTCGCCGTCGCACCCCTGCCCGGGCTGACGGGCCCCGGCGCCTCCAGCCTCGGCGGCTCCAACCTGGCCCTGTCGTCCTTCGCCAAGAACAAGGCCACGGCACTGGATTTCATGAAGTTCTTCACCAGCGAGGAGAGCGCGACCTACTTCCTCAAGAACGCCTCCCTCGCCCCGCCCTACGCCGACCTCTACGACAACGCGTCCCTGGACAAGCAGTATCCGTACCTGCCCGACCTCAAGCAGTCGATCACGAAGGCCGTGCCGCGCCCGCGCGTCGTGCAGTACGGGGACGTGACCGCCGCGATCCAGAACGAGGTCTACGCCGCGCTCACCGGGAAGAAGAGCAGCGCACAGGCACTGAAGGACCTCCAGGGGGACCTTCAGAAGCTGACGGCGCAGTGAGGCCGCGGGTCATGGCCGGCACCGCGATCCCGCCCGACACCGCCCCGCACGCGCCCGGGACGGCGGCCGCCCGCCGCCCCGGGCGGCCCCCGGCCCCCGAACGCCCCCGGCGCCGCCGCCCCCGGGCCACCGCGGGCACCGGCCGCCTGGCCGCGCTCCTCGTCTCCCCGACGCTGCTGGTGCTGACGGTCGTCGTGCTCTACCCGACGCTCATGGCACTCGACGAGTCCCTGTACGGGCCGAAGGGGCTGGACCCGAAGACCGGGTTCATCAGCAACACCGAGCCGTTCGTCGGGCTGAAGAACTACACCGACATCTTCACCCAGGCCGGCGACCGCTTCTGGAACGCCTTCTGGAACACCACCTTCTTCACCGCCGTCACGGTGTCGCTGGAGACCGTGATCGGCGTCGCCATGGCACTGATCATGCACCGGGCCTTCCGGGGCCGGTCCCTGGTGCGGGCCGGCATCCTCGTCCCTTGGGCGATCCCCACGGCCATCTCCGGACTGCTCTGGAAGTGGATCTTCAACGCCGACGGGATCGCCAACGTCCTCCTCGGCCACCAGGTCCTGTGGACCGCCGACGGTTTCTCCGCCAAGATCGCGGTCGTCATCGCCGACGTGTGGAAGACCGCCCCCTTCATCGGCCTGCTGGTCCTGGCCGGCCTCCAGGTGATCCCGAAGGAGGTCTACGAGGCGGCCCGGCTCGACGGGGCGAGCGCCCTCCAGCAGTTCTGGCGCATCACCCTGCCGCTGGTGAAGCCCGCGCTGATGGTCGCGGTGCTGTTCCGCTGTCTGGACGCGCTGCGGATGTTCGACCTGCCCTACATCCTCATCGGCGCCCAGAAGGGCTCCGTCGAGACGCTGTCGATGCTCGCGCAGAACGAGGCCTCCAACGTCCGCTTCGGACCGGCCTCCGCCTACGCGGTGCTCCTCTTCCTCTACGTCTTCCTCATCGCGCTCGCCTTCGTCCGGTTGCTCGGCGCCGACCTCATCGGGGGCGTCGGCGGGACGAAGAAACGCAAGAGCCACGCCGTCGCAACGCCGCGCCGCCGCGTCCGGGAGGTGACGGCATGACCCTCACGGCCAAGTGGCGGCAATGGCTGCCCTATCTGGGCATCGCCCTGGTGGTGGTCTACTGCCTGGCCCCCTTCTACTGGATGCTGGTCTCCAGCCTCCGCAGCACCGGCGACATCTTCAGCACCTCCCTGTTCCCCTCCCCGGTGTCGCTCGAGAACTACCGGTCCGTGTTCAGCCCGGGCCAGGGCTTCACCAGGGCCCTGCTCAACAGCCTGATCGTCGCCGGCGTCACGACGGCGCTGTCGCTGCTGCTGGCCACGTTCACCGCGTACGCGATGGCCCGGCTGGAGTTCCGTTTCAAGCGGCTGATCCTCACGCTGATCATCGCCACCTCGATGTTCCCGGTGGTGTCGATCGTCGTGCCGCTGCTGAAGCTGTTCACCGACATCGGCTGGATCAACACCTACCAGTCCATGATCGTGCCCAGCATGTCCTTCACGCTGCCGCTGGCGGTGTGGAACCTGACCACGTTCTTCCGGCAGATGCCCGACGAGCTGGAACACGCCGCCATGGTCGACGGCTGCACCCGCGGCCAGGCCTTCCGCAAGGTCATCGTCCCGCTCGCCGCGCCGGGCATCTTCACCACCGCGATCATCACCTTCATCGCCGCCTGGAACGAGTTCCTCATCGCCCTGTCGATGACCAACAAGCCGAGCATGCAGACCGCGACCGTCGCCATCTCCAAGTTCTCGGGAGCGACGACGTACCAGACGCCGTTCGGCAGTCAGATGGCCGCGGGCGTCGTGGTGACCATTCCGCTGGTCGTGATGGTGCTGCTGTTCCAGCGCCGTATCGTCGCCGGGCTCACGGCCGGTGCCGCGAAGTGACCACCCGTCTTCCACAAGGAGCCATGTGTCCCCCACCGCCCCCTGGTGGCGCAGTGCCGTCATCTACCAGGTCTACATCCGCAGTTTCGCCGACGGCGACGGCGACGGCGTCGGCGACATCGCCGGCATCCGCTCCCGCCTGCCGTACCTGAAGTCCCTCGGCGTGGACGCCGTCTGGATCAACCCCTGGTACAAGTCGCCGATGGCCGACCACGGTTACGACGTCGCCGACTTCCGCGCCATCGACCCCCGCTTCGGCACCCTGGCCGACGCCGAACAGCTCATCGCCGAAGCACACGCGCACGGGATCCGCGTCATCCCCGACATCGTGCCCAACCACACCTCCCACCAGCACGCCTGGTTCCAGGCCGCGCTGACGGCAGGTCCCGGCAGCCCGGAACGCGAGCGCTACGTCTTCCGCCCCGGCCGCGGACCCGACGGCACCCAGCCCCCCAACGACTGGGTGTCCTGCTTCGGCGGCCCGGCCTGGACCCGGCTGCCCGACGGCGACTGGTACCTGCACCTGTTCGCACCCCAGCAGCCCGACCTCAACTGGCAACACCCCGAGGTGCGGGCCGAGTTCGAGTCGATCCTGCGGTTCTGGTTCAGCCGGGGCGTCGACGGCTTCCGCATCGACGTCGCCCACGGCCTGATCAAACACCCCGAACTGCCCGACCTGCCGCCCCGCCGCGACGAGGCGAACGGTCCGGTCCGGCAGCACGTCGACCACCCGCACTGGGACCGCGACGAAGTGCACGAGATATACCGGGCCTGGCGCAAGGTCGCCGACGAGTTCCCCGGCGACCGCTCCTTCGTCGCCGAGGCCTGGGCCGACACCCCCGAACGCCTCGCCGCCTACGTCCGCCGGGACGGCCTGCACACCGCCTTCAACTTCGACTTCCTCATGTGCGGCTGGGACGCCAAGGACCTGCGCGCGGTCATCGACGACTCCCTCGCCATGCTGAGCTCCGTCGGCGCCCCCGCCACCTGGGTGCTGTCCAACCACGACGTCATGCGCCACCCCAGCCGCTACGGCCGTACCGCCGCGCGGAGCTGGATGGCCAACGCGCGGTTCGAACCCGACGGCTCCCTCGACCTGGAGCTCGGCACCCGGCGTGCCCGGGCCGCCGCCCTGCTGATGCTCGCCCTGCCCGGCGGCGCCTACGTCTACCAGGGCGAGGAACTCGGCCTCCCCGAGGTCGAGGACCTGCCCGAATCCGCCCTCCAGGACCCGATCTGGGAACGCTCGGGCCACACCGACCGCGGCCGTGACGGCTGCCGCGTCCCGATCCCCTGGTCGGGCCAGGCCACTCCCTACGGCTTCAGCCCCGACGACACCACGGCCGACCCCTGGCTGCCCCAGCCCGCCGACTGGGCCGCACTCAGCGTCGAGGCCCAGACCGGCGACCCCGCCTCCATGCTGGAGCTCTACCGCACGGCCCTGCGCATCCGCCGCGAGCACCCCGCCCTCGGCGACGGCACGATGACCTGGCTGGACGCCCCGGAGGGCGTGCTGTCCTTCAGCCGCGAACCGGGGTTCCTGTGCGTGGTCAACCTCTCGACGGAGCCGTGCAAGCTGCCCGCACACACCGAGCTTCTCCTGGCCAGCGGGCCGCTTGATGACGGCCTGCTGGGGCCCGACCAGGCGGTGTGGCTGGCGGTGTAGCGGGGATCCTAGGCTGGGCGTATGGCTCGCACGGCGGAGGAGATCCCCGTCTCGCTCACGGTCCGGCCGTCGGCGCCGGCGCTCGCGCCGCTGATCGGTGCGCTCGGCTATGTCGAGGGACGGTTCGCGCACCCCGCCGAGCTGTCCCTGCCGACGGGCGGGGCCCAGCTGTTGGTGAACCTCGACGGGGACGTCCTGGGCTCGTCGGACAGGCGGACCCGGGGTGCGGCCCTGCAGGGGCCGTACACGGGGCCGGCGGTGATCGACCCGGCGCAGCAGCGCGCGGTCCTGTGGGTGGCGTTTCGGCCCGCGGGGGCGTATCCGTTCCTCACCGTTCCGGTCAGCGCGGTCCGTGACCGGCTCGCCGGGCTCGACGAGCTGTGGGGCGCGGACGGTGCGGTGCTGCGCGAGCGGCTGCTTCAGGCCATGGCCGCCGGAGGCCCGCACGCATGTCTGCGGGAGCTGGAGACGGTCCTGCTGCGGCGGGCGGAACGTGCCCTGGAGCCCGACCCGGCGATCCGTCTCGCCGCGGTGCTGCTCGACCGCGGAACGCCGGTGGGCGAGGTCGCCGACCAGCTCGGCTGGACCTCCCGGCGGCTGGCCCGCAGGGTCACCGAACAGCTGGGACTCCCGCCGAAGCGGTATGCGCGGGTACGGCGTTTCCAGCGGCTGCTGGGCCATGTGAACGCGGGGTCCGGGGAGCCGGACTGGGCGCTCCTCGCCGCCGAGTGCGGCTACCACGACCAGGCGCATCTGATCCGCGAGTTCCGCGCGCTCGCCGGGATCACCCCGACCGCGTACGCGCCGCGCTCGCCCCGGGAACGCAACCACGTTCCGCTCGACGGGTGACGGGTCCTGCCCGGCCGGCCGTTTTCTACAATCCACGGCCGCCCGGACCCGGCCATCGTGAAGGCATGACGAACACAGACGACAAGCCGTCCCTCACCCGGCTCTACGCCCGCCTCGTGGTCTCCGACGGGCCCCGGGCGATCGACTTCTACCGGACCGCGTTCGGCGCCGAGGAGATCGAGCGGTACACCGGCCCCGACGGCAAGATCGTGCACGCCATGCTGCGGCTCGGCGGCGCGGTGATCGCGGTCAAGGACGCCGACGCAAGCGATCCGGCGCCGGACTCGCTCGGCGGCAGCCCGGTGATCATGGCACTGGACGTGGCCGACGCCGACGCCGTGGCCGAGGCCATGCTGCGGGGCGGGGCGAGCGTGGTGTACCCGGTCGCCGACCAGCACTACGGGCAGCGCGGCGGCCGTCTCGCCGATCCGTTCGGCCATCTCTGGATGATCTCCCAGACGATCGAGGAGCTGACCCCACAGGAGATCCAGAAGCGCACGACCGGCCTGTTCACCTGACGAGTTCCCGCGCGGCGGTCAGCGTGTCCGCCCGACCGGCTCGCCCTTCTCCGCCGCCGTGGTGGCCGCCCGGCCGCCCGGGTGGCGCAGGGCGCACAGGAAGCCGATGCCCAGGGCGATGGCCATGCCGTAGAACACCCACTGGTTGGCCTCGGCGAAGTCCATGCGGACGGCGCTCATCGCGTCCCGTGTCGCCTCGGCGGCGGGGCCGGTGCCGGTGGGCGGCCGGGAGTCGCCGTTGCCCGTGACCGACTCGGTGATGTCCCGGGCCACGGCGTCCGCGTCGCCGGCGGGCATGCCGCGGGACCGCAGGGTCTGCACCACCTTTTCGGTCGTGACGTGGGTCAGGACCGTGCCGTAGACGGCCAGGCCCACGCTCGCCGCGTAGTTGCGCACGGTCTGGGTGATACCGGTGACCTCGCCGTAGGAGGCGCCGATGGCCCGGTTGACGGCGTCCGTCGAGGCGGGCGCGAGGACGAAGCCGATCCCCGCCCCGGCGAGGGCCGCGTAGGGCCACTGGTCGTGCATGGACAGGTCGGTGAGCTTGTTCGCCCACAGGGCGAACCCGGCGCAGCCCACCGCGGTGCCCAGTTTCAGGGCCGGACGCGCGCCCTGCTTGTCGAGGATCCGGCCGCCCCACTGCGAGGCGATCGCGAAGCCCGCGAAGAAGTACAGCAGGAACAGGGCCGCCTGGTTCGGCGAGGCGCTCAGGGAGACCTGGGCGTACACCGAGCTGAAGAAGAACACCGGGACGAAGGCGAGCATCGCGAAGAACAGCACCGCCGCGTCCACGGTGAACGCCTTGTCGCGGAAGACCCGCAGGTCGATCAGCGGATGCCGGACCTGGCGCTCGTACCGGACGAACCCGTAGAGCACCGCCAGGCCGCCCGCGACGCACACCCAGGTCGCCCAGCTGTCCCAGCCCCAGGACCAGGCCTGCTGGAAGCCGAGGACGCTCAGCCCCATGCCGGCCGCGATCAGGGCGGCGCCGGGGACGTCCAGGGTGCCGGACCGCCGCCGGTCGGAGAGGTGCGCCAGGGACGTGAGGACCAGCGCCACGATCGCCACCGGCACGTTGACCCAGAACACGGCCCGCCACGTCCAGGCCGTGAGCCAGCCGCCCAGCAGCGGGCCCAGGGCCGTCAGGGCGCCGGAGACACCGAAGAACAGGGCGAGAGCGCGTCCGCGTCGCTCGACCGGGAACACCGCCACGACCACGGCGAGCGCCGCGGGGAAGAGCAGCGCGGCCCCGAGTCCCTGGGTGGCACGGAACACGATCAGCCAGGCCTGCGCGGCGCCGCCCGCCGGGACACAGCCGCACAGCACCGACGACACGACGAACACCACCGTGCCGATGACGACGATCCGGCGAGGGCCGTAGAGGTCCGCGAGACGCCCGCCGAGGGCGAAGAACGCCGCCAGGGACAGCAGGTAGGCGTTCACCACCCACTGCATGCCGGACGACGACAGACCCAGTTCGCGGACGATGTCCGGTGCCGCGATGGACACGATCGTCTGGTCGATGAAGGTCATGGCGACGGCGAACATCATCGCCGCCAGCGCCACAGTCTGCTGCGGCACCGTTCGGGAGGGGGCCGCGGTCCCGTCGCGCCCCGGGCGCGTGCTGCTCACGGATTCAGTCTGCGCCCCGCGTGGCCGTGACGCATCACAAGCCCCTTCCGACCCAGGGGTCACACCGACTACCCCTGAATGCGCCTCACGGCAACCCCCCGGCGATGTGAGGACGGCCTCGTCGGCCATGTGACCACGGCCCGCCGCCTATGCCGCGTCGAAGGTGCAGGATGCGGGCACCAAGGAGGACAGGCACCCCAACGACGGAGAGGGAGACGATGGTCCCAGCGGAACCGGAACCCCAGCGGATCGGCGTACCCGCCGAGTCCACTGCGGGCGAGACCAGGGTGGCGGCGACGCCGGCCACCGTGGGAAGACTTGCCGCGCTCGGCTACGAGGTGGTGGTCGAACCGGGGGCGGGAGCCTCGTCCCGCTTCTCCGACGCGGCCTACGAGGAGGCCGGAGCCCGGCTCGGCGACCCGTGGCAGGCGGAGATCGTGCTCAAGGTGAACGGCCCCTCCAGTGAGGAGATCGGCCGGCTGCGGGACGGGGCGACGCTGATCGCCCTGATCGGCCCCGCTCTGCACCCGGAACTGGTCGACGAACTGGCGCGGCGACCGATCACCGTGCTCGCCATGGACGCCGTGCCGCGCATCTCGCGCGCCCAGTCCCTGGACGTGCTCAGCTCGATGGCGAACATCGCCGGATACCGGGCCGTGGTCGAGGCCGCGCACGCCTTCGGCCGGTTCTTCACCGGCCAGGTGACCGCCGCCGGCAAGGTGCCGCCGGCCAAGGTGCTCGTGGCCGGTGCCGGTGTGGCCGGGCTCGCCGCGATCGGCGCCGCCCGCAGCCTCGGTGCCGTGGTCCGCGCCACCGACCCCCGGCCCGAGGTCGCCGAGCAGGTCCGCTCGCTGGGCGGGGAGTTCCTGTCGGTGGGCGTCGAGCAGGAGGTGAGCACCGACGGCTACGCGCGGGCCACCTCGGAGGACTACGACCGGCTCGCCGCGCAGCTGTACTCCGAGCAGGCCGCCGACGTCGACATCATCATCACCACCGCGCTCATCCCGGGCCGCCCGGCGCCGCGGCTGATCACCGCCGAGGACGTCGCACGGATGAAGCCCGGCAGCGTGATCGTCGACATGGCGGCGGCCCAGGGCGGCAACGTCGAGGGCACGGTCGCCGGGAAGGCCGTCGTCACCGACAACGACGTGACGATCATCGGCTACACCGACCTGCCCGGCAGGCTCCCCGCACAGGCCTCGCAGCTGTACGGCACCAACGTCGTCAACCTGATGAAGCTGCTCACCCCGGGCAAGGACGGCCGGCTCGTCCTGGACTTCGACGACGTGGTGCAGCGGTCGATGACCGTGGTCCGCGACGGCGAGAAGACGTGGCCACCGCCCCCCGTCCAGGTGTCCGCCGCACCGGCGCCCGCCCCCGCGTCCGCCGGCGGCACGCAGCCGGCCGCGCCACCGTCGAAGCCCGCACGCCCCGCGTGGTCCTCGTACGCCCTCGTCGGCGCCGGGGCGCTCGCGCTGTTCCTGGTGACGGCCTTCTCGCCGAGCGAACTCATCGGCCACTTCACGGTGTTCGTGCTGGCGATCGTCATCGGCTTCTACGTCATCGGCAACGTGCACCACGCGCTGCACACCCCGCTGATGTCGGTCACCAACGCCATCTCCGGGATCGTCGTGGTCGGCGCGCTGCTCCAGATCGGGCACGGGAACACCGCCGTCACCGTGCTGTCGTTCGCCGCGATCCTGCTGGCGAGCATCAACATCTTCGGCGGATTCGCCGTCACCCGCCGGATGCTCGGCATGTTCTCGAAGGGCTGATCACGGATGACCACAGTCACGGCCTCAGAAGCCGCCTACGTCGTCGCCGCGCTGCTGTTCATCCTCAGCCTCGCCGGGCTCTCGCAGCACCGGACCTCCCGCTCGGGAGTCGTCTGGGGCATCGCGGGCATGGTCGTCGCGCTGGCCGCCACCGTCGGCCTCGCGTCGAAGGACATCACCGCCACCGGTCTCGTGCTGATCGCCGTCGCCACCGCCATCGGCGCGGGCATCGGACTGTGGCGGGCACGGGTGGTCGAGATGACCGGCATGCCCGAGCTGATCGCCATCATGCACAGCCTCGTCGGCCTCGCCGCCGCGTTCGTCGGCTGGAACGGCTACCTCGACGTCGACGCCGAGCTCACCGGTTCGCTGCTCGGCATCCACCACGCCGAGGTGTTCATTGGGGTGTTCATCGGTGCCGTCACCTTCACGGGTTCCGTCGTCGCGTACCTGAAGCTCTCGGCACGCATCGACTCCCGCCCGCTCACGCTGCCCGGCAAGCACGTCCTGAACATCGGGGCCCTGGTCGCCTTCGTCGGGCTGACCATCGCGTTCGTGGCACGCCCGAACCTGGGTCTGCTCATCGCGGTCACCGTCATCGCCCTCGCCCTGGGCGCGCACCTGGTCGCCTCCATCGGCGGCGGTGACATGCCGGTGGTCGTCTCCATGCTCAACAGCTACTCCGGCTGGGCCGCCGCCGCCTCGGGCTTCCTGCTCGCCAACAACCTGCTGATCGTCACCGGCGCGCTGGTCGGCTCCTCCGGTGCCTACCTGTCGTACATCATGTGCAAGGCGATGAACCGCTCCTTCATCTCGGTGATCGCGGGCGGCTTCGGCACCCCGGCGGCGGCCGACGACGGCGAGCACGGGGAGCACCGGGAGATCAGCGCGGAGGAGACCGCGGAACTCCTGCGCGACGCCTCTTCAGTGATCATCACGCCGGGCTACGGCATGGCGGTCGCTCAGGCCCAGTACCCGGTCGCCGAGCTGGCGCGCAAGCTGCGCGAGCGGGGCGTCGAGGTGCGCTTCGGCATCCACCCCGTCGCCGGCCGGCTTCCCGGGCACATGAACGTGCTGCTCGCCGAGGCGAACGTGCCGTACGACATCGTCCTGGAAATGGACGAGATCAACGACGACTTCGCCGGCACCTCGGTCGTCCTGGTCATCGGCGCCAACGACACGGTCAACCCGGCCGCCACCGACAACCCGGCCAGCCCCATCGCCGGGATGCCGGTGCTGCACGTGTGGGAGGCGGCCAACGTGGTCGTCTTCAAGCGGTCGATGGCCGCCGGGTACGCGGGTGTCCAGAACCCGCTGTTCTTCCGGGAGAACAGCCAGATGCTCTTCGGCGACGCCAAGCAGCGCGTGGAGGACATCCTGCGCAGCCTCGACGCCCTCGACACACCGGTCCGGGAGATGGCCGGGACGCGCTGAGGGGCGGTCGGTCCGCGGCCTGCGCAGGGTGGACCGCCGCCCTGCGCAGCAGTCCGGGTCCGTGCCGCACGTCCTTGCCGGCCAGGCCGGGAGAGCCGGGACACGCGGAAGGCCGGCCCGGGTGCCGGGCCGGCCTTCCGCGTGACGCCCCGCGTCACGGGACACCGCAAGCGATCAGTCCGTGCCGGAGTCCATCGCGGCGCGGTCCAGCCACGCGTCCTCCTCGGAGACCGCACCCCGGGAGGCGATGGCCTCGGCGCCGCCCTGCGGCAGCTCCGGCATGGTGCCGATCAGCCCGGTCGCGGCCGCCTGGGAGGCGCCGATGGTCGGGCTGCCGGTGCCGATCAGGCCGATGCCGGCGTACTGCTCCAGCTTGGCGCGCGAGTCGGCGATGTCCAGGTTGCGCATGGTGAGCTGGCCGATCCGGTCCACCGGGCCGAACGCGGAGTCCTCCGTGCGCTCCATGGACAGCTTGTCCGGGTGGTAGCTGAACGCCGGGCCGGTCGTGTCGAGGATCGAGTAGTCCTCACCGCGCCGCAGCCGCAGCGTCACCTCGCCGGTGACGGCCGCGCCGACCCACCGCTGGAGCGACTCGCGGATCATCAGCGCCTGCGGGTCCAGCCAGCGGCCCTCGTACATCAGCCGGCCGAGCCGCCGTCCCTCGGAGTGGTACTGGGCGAGGGTGTCCTCGTTGTGGATCGCGTTGACCAGACGCTCGTACGCGGCGTGCAGCAGGGCCATGCCCGGGGCCTCGTAGATGCCGCGGCTCTTGGCCTCGATGATCCGGTTCTCGATCTGGTCCGACATGCCCAGGCCGTGCCGGCCGCCGATGGCGTTGGCCTCCATGACCAGGTCGACGGGGGAGGAGAACTCCTTGCCGTTGATCGTCACGGGGCGGCCCTGTTCGAAGCCGATCGTCACGTCCTCGGTGGCGATGTCGACCTCGGGGTCCCAGAACTTCACGCCCATGATCGGCTCGACGGTCTCGACGCCGGTGTCGAGGTGCTCCAGGGTCTTCGCCTCGTGCGTGGCGCCCCAGATGTTGGCGTCGGTGGAGTACGCCTTCTCCGTGCTGTCGCGGTAGGGCAGCCCGTGGGCGAGCAGCCACTCCGACATCTCCTTGCGGCCGCCGAGCTCGGTCACGAACGCCGCGTCCAGCCAGGGCTTGTAGATCCGCAGGTGCGGGTTGGCGAGCAGGCCGTAGCGGTAGAACCGCTCGATGTCGTTGCCCTTGAAGGTCGAGCCGTCGCCCCAGATCTGGACGTCGTCCTCGAGCATCGCGCGCACCAGCAGCGTGCCCGTGACGGCACGGCCGAGCGGCGTGGTGTTGAAGTACGCCCGCCCGCCCGAGCGGATGTGGAACGCGCCGCAGGTCAGCGCCGCCAGGCCCTCCTCGACCAGCGCGGCACGGCAGTCGACCAGGCGCGCGATCTCGGCCCCGTAGGTCTTCGCACGGCCGGGCACCGACGCGATGTCGGGCTCGTCGTACTGGCCGATGTCGGCGGTGTAGGTGCACGGGACGGCGCCCTTGTCGCGCATCCACGCGACCGCGACGGAGGTGTCGAGACCGCCCGAGAAGGCGATGCCGACGCGCTCGCCGGCGGGCAGGGAGGTGAGGACCTTGGACATAGAAAGAGTATGTATCACTTTGCATAGTCATGCAAGCCGGGTGTGCGGAATCGCCATCCGTGCCGTTTCCGCTCAGGAACTCTCCGAGCCGGAACCTCCGAGAGCCCCCAGGATCCGCTCCGCCGCCAGCGTCGGCGTCAGCTCGCCCTCCCTGACCCGCCGCTCCAGCAGCGGCGCCAGCGCCCGCACCGCCGGGTTGGCGTGCAGGCGCCCGAGGAGCTCGTCGCGGACCATGGTCCACGTCCAGTCGACCTGCTGGTCGCGGCGCTTGGCGGTGAGGCGGCCGGTGGAGTCCAGCAGCGTGCGGTGCTGTTCCAGGCGCTCCCACACCGTGTCCAGGCCGCTCGACTCACGGGCGCTGCAACTGAGCACGGGCGGGGCCCAGAACGCGTCCTTGCCGTGCATCAGCCGCAGCGCGCCCGCCAGCTCCCGCGCGGCGGCACGGGCGTCGCGCTCGTGCGGGCCGTCCGCCTTGTTCACGGCGATCACGTCGGCCAGTTCCAGGACACCCTTCTTGATGCCCTGGAGCTGGTCGCCCGTGCGGGCGAGGGTGAGCAGCAGGAAGGAGTCGACCATGTTCGCGACCGCGGTCTCGGACTGCCCGACGCCGACCGTCTCCACCAGGACCACGTCGTAGCCCGCCGCCTCCATCACCACGATCGACTCACGGGTCGCCTTGGCGACGCCGCCCAGCGTGCCCGCGGTGGGGGAGGGGCGGACGAACGCCGCCGGGTCCACGGCCAGCCGTTCCATCCGCGTCTTGTCGCCGAGGATCGAGCCGCCGGTACGGCTGGAGGACGGGTCGACGGCGAGCACCGCCACCCGGTGCCCGAGCCCTGTCAGCATCGAGCCGAACGCGTCGATGAACGTCGACTTGCCCACACCGGGCACCCCGCTGACCCCGATCCGCCGGGCCCGCCCGCTGTGCGGCAGCAGCGCGGTCAGCAATTCCTGGGCCAGCACCCGGTGCTGGGGGCGGGTCGACTCGACGAGCGTGATGGCCCGGGCGATGATCGCCCGCTTCCCGTCGAGTACGCCCTTCACATACGCGTCGACATCGATCACAGGTCGTGCCCGAGTCCGTCCGACAGCCGCTTCACCAGGTCGTACGCCGCGTCCGGGATCACCGTCCCGGGCGGGAAGACCGCCGCCGCGCCCATCTCCAGCAGCGTCGGCACGTCCTGCGGCGGGATCACCCCGCCGACCACGATCATGATGTCCTTGCGCCCCTCCTCGGCCAGCGCCTCGCGCAGCGCCGGTACGAGGGTGAGGTGACCGGCCGCCAGCGACGAGACGCCGACGATGTGCACGTCCGCCTCGACGGCCTGCCGCGCCACTTCGGCCGGGGTCTGGAACAGCGGGCCGACGTCCACGTCGAAACCGAGGTCGGCGAAGGCGGTCGCGATCACCTTCTGGCCGCGGTCGTGGCCGTCCTGGCCCATCTTCGCGACCAGGATGCGCGGGCGACGGCCCTCGGCCTCCTCGAAGTCGGAGACCAGGGCGCGGGTGCGGTCCACGGACGGGGACTCCCCTGCTTCGTTGCGGTACACGCCGGAGATCGTACGGATCTGGCTCGCGTGCCGGCCGTACACCTTCTCCAGGGCGTCGGAGATCTCCCCGACGGTGGCCTTCGCGCGGGCCGCGCGCACCGCCAGCTCCAGCAGGTTGCCCTCGCCGGCGGCGGCCCGGGTCAGCGCGTCCAGCGCGTCCTGGCAGGCCGTCTCGTCCCGCTCCGCGCGCAGCCGCCGCAGCTTCTCGATCTGCTGGGCGCGCACGGAGGAGTTGTCGACCTTCAGGACGTCGATCTGCTCGTCGGTCTCGACGCGGTACTTGTTGACGCCGATGACCGGCTGCCGGCCGGAGTCGATCCGGGCCTGGGTGCGGGCCGCGGCCTCCTCGATGCGCAGTTTGGGGATGCCCGCGTCGATGGCCTTGGCCATGCCGCCCGCGGCCTCGACCTCCTGGATGTGCTGCCAGGCCCGCCGGGCCAGGTCGTACGTCAGCTTCTCCACGTACGCGCTGCCGCCCCACGGGTCGATCACGCGGGTCGTGCCGGACTCCTGCTGGAGCAGCAGCTGCGTGTTGCGGGCGATCCGCGCCGAGAAGTCGGTGGGCAGGGCCAGCGCCTCGTCGAGGGCGTTGGTGTGCAGCGACTGCGTGTGGCCCTGGGTGGCCGCCATGGCCTCGACGCAGGTGCGCGTCACGTTGTTGAACACGTCCTGGGCGGTCAGCGACCAGCCGGAGGTCTGCGAATGAGTACGCAGGGACAGGGACTTGGCGTTCTGCGGGTCGAACTGCCTGACCAGTTTCGCCCACAGCAGGCGCGCCGCCCGCAGCTTGGCGACCTCCATGAAGAAGTTCATGCCGATCGCCCAGAAGAACGACAGCCGGGGTGCGAACGCGTCCACGTCCAGGCCGGCTTCACGGCCCGCCCGGATGTACTCCACGCCGTCCGCGAGCGTGTACGCCAGCTCCAGGTCGGCCGTCGCGCCCGCTTCCTGGATGTGGTAGCCGGAGATGGAGATGGAGTTGTAGCGCGGCATCCGCTGCGAGGTGAAGGCGAAGATGTCGGAGATGATCCGCATCGACGGCTTCGGCGGATAGATGTAGGTGTTGCGGACCATGAACTCCTTGAGGATGTCGTTCTGGATGGTCCCCGCCAGCTTCTCCGGCGGCACGCCCTGCTCCTCCGCCGCCACGATGTACAGCGCCAGCACCGGCAGCACGGCGCCGTTCATCGTCATCGACACGGTCATCTTGTCCAGCGGAATGCCGTCGAACAGCTGCCGCATGTCGTAGATCGAGTCGATGGCCACGCCCGCCATGCCGACGTCACCGGTCACGCGCGGGTGGTCGCTGTCGTAACCCCGGTGCGTGGGCAGGTCGAAGGCGACGGACAGGCCCTTCTGCCCGGCCGCGAGGTTGCGCCGGTAGAAGGCGTTGGACTCCTCGGCCGTGGAGAAACCGGCGTACTGGCGGATCGTCCAGGGCTGGTTGACGTACATCGTCGGGTACGGGCCCCGCAGATACGGCGCCGCGCCCGGGTACGTCTCCAGGAAGTCCAGGCCCTCCAGGTCACGCCCGGTGTACAGCGGCTTGACGGCGATGCCCTCCGGGGTCTCCCAGAGCAGGTCGTCCCCGCCGGAGGCGTTCTTGACGGCCGAACGCCACTCGTCGGGGCCGCCGTCGGCGGCCGGGACGCCCAGCTCGACCCCGGAGAAGTCGGGGACGGACGGGCCGGAAGGGGCGGTCATCGGGACACTCCCATGCGGTCGAGGGTCGCGGACAGCACGGCCACGGCGTCGCAGCCCGCGAAGACGTACGCGTCGACACCCGGGTACTCCCCGGGCCGCCCGGCGAGGAACACGTGCGAGGCGCCCGCCTCCTTCAGCTCCGCGGCCCGGGCCGCCGCCTGCTCCTCGTACAGGGCGTCACTGGAGCACAGCACGGCCTCCGTCGCGCCGCTCTCCGCGAACGTGCCCTCGGTGACCGGCTCGATGCCGCCCGCCTGGAACAGGTTCGAGGCGAAGGTCAGGCGTGCGGTGTGGGCGGCGGCGGGACCGAGCGCGGCGAGGTAGATCCGCGGCCGGGAGCCGGTTGCGGCGAGATGCGCGTCCGAGCGGGCCCGCAGCTCCTCGAAGGCCTCGTCGCGGCGTACCCGCGGCAGCCCGCCGGACGGCTGTTCCGGCGCGCTCTCGCGCACCACCGGCTTCTCCGCCAGGTACGGGAACTCGCTGACGCCCGTGATGGGTTCGCGCCGCTTGGCCAGCCTGCCGGTGCGCGCCTGCCAGGTCTGCGCGAGGTCCCGCTCGACCTCTCCGGAGCGCAGCGCGGCCGCCATGCCGCCGAGCCGCTCGATCCGCTGGAAGAACTCCCAGCCCGCGTGGGCGAGTTCGTCCGTGAGCCGCTCCACGTACCAGGAGCCGCCCGCCGGGTCGATCACCCGGGCCAGGTGGGACTCCTCGATGAGGATGGTGGAGGTGTTGCGGGCGATGCGGCGCGCGAACGCGTCCGGCAGGCCGAGGGCGTGGTCGAAGGGCAGCACGGTCACCGCGTCGGCCCCGCCCGCCCCGGCGGCCAGCGTGGCGATGGTCGTGCGCAGCATGTTCACCCACGGGTCGCGGCGCGTCATCATCACCGGGGACGTCACGACGTGCTGGAGCTGCGCCCCCGCACGCGGCGCCCCGCAGACCTCGGCGACCCGCGCCCACAGCCGGCGCGCCGCCCGCAGCTTGGCGATGGTGAGGAACTGGTCGGCGGTCGCCGCGTACCGGAACTCCAGCTGCCCACAGGCCTGTTCGACGCTCAGCCCGGCCCCGGTCAGCTCCCGCAGGTACGCCACCGCCGTGGCCAGCGAGCAGCCAAGCTCCTGGGCGGCCGAGCCGCCGGCCTCGTGGTACGGCAGCGCGTCCACGGTCAGCGCCCGCAGCCCCGGGTACCCCTCGGCACACCGCCGTGCGAGCTCCACCGCCGCAGCGACGTCGCCCGGCTGTCCGCTCCGGGCTTCGTGCCCCAGCGGATCCGCGCCCAGATTGCCGCGCGCCACCCCCTGGGCGACACCGCGCTCCTCGTACAGCCGCAGCAACTCCCGCGCGGCGGCGCCGGAGTCACGCCCCGCGTCGAGGACGACCGGGGCGAGGTCGAGATGGACGCCGCCGAGGACCCGGCCGAGCTCCGGCACCGGGATGCCGCCTTCCCCCACGGCCAGCCACAGGGAGGTGACGCCGTTCTCCAGATCCGCGAGCACCGCGCCACCGTCGGCCACCGCGTGCCGCTGCCGTACGTCCCAGCCGCCGAGCGTGTTCCCTTCGGCCCGGCCGCCCCGAACGAAGGGAGTGAACCCGGGCAGGCCCGGCTCGGGCGCGGTGTCGTGCGCGGTGTAGAGAGGCCGGGTGCGCAGCCCGTCCTCCAGCGCGGTGGACAGGGCTTCCTCGGCCTCGGCGCCCTCCACTTCCTTGCCCGACTTGCGCAGCACACCCGCCACAAGGCGCTGCCACTGCTCATGGGGCACATCAGGGAAGTCGCCGGCCAGCTCGAGCCCGTCGTCAGGCAGGACCGTCATGCTCGGATGCTAGGACACGGACACAGAGGAGCAGCAGTGGACGAGGCTGTGACCTTTCCCTCGCCGTTTCTGTGATCCCGATCTCCCCTGAGGGGAGACGTTCACAAGGCAGCCGGACAGGGGGCCGCCTCCGGCAGGGAGCAGCCTCCGGCAGGGAGCCGCCCTACGACAAGGAGTGTGCACGCCATGGGTACCGCCGTCCACGTCCCGCAGACCCGGGACATGATCGGAGACGAGCTCTCCGGAGACGAGGCGTTCACCGCCCTGCGCCACTACGGAGGGCTGCGGCTGCTGACCGACTCCTTCGCACGGTTCCGGTACGCGGACGGCTTCACCAACGCGCGGGCCCTCGCCTTTCAGGTCGTGCTCGGGCTGGTCCCGTGCACCGTGGCGCTCGTCGGACTGGCCACGTCGGTGCACACGGAGGGTGTCGGCCGGGTCATCGAGGAGACGCTCGGCCGGATCGTGCCGGGGGCCAGCGCGCAGATCGTCGAGGACGCCTTCGAAGGGACGCGGCGCACCGCCCACGGCGACGTCTGGGGCACGCTCGCCCTGTGGCTCGGTCTGGGCTTCGCGCTGCTGAACCTCGCCTCGGCCATGGGCCAGATCGAGCGCGGCGCCAACCGCATCTACGGCATCGAGCGCGACCGTCCCTTCCCGCGCAAGTACGGGCGGGCGATCGTCCTCGCGTTCGCCGCCGGTCTGCCCCTGGTGCTGGGGTTCGCAGTACTGGTCGCCGGCGAGGCCGTGGGCGACGCCGTGGCGGACTCGGCGGGCTGGGAGGACAGCGGGTCGCGGTGGTGGGGTGTGCTCGACATCCCGGTGGGGCTCGCGCTGGCCTGGGTGGCCTCCGCCGTGATCTTCCGCTGGTCGCCGCGCCGCGTCCAGCCCGGCTACACCTGGCTCGCCTTCGGCTCGGCCGTGCATCTGCTGCTGTGGGTGTCGGCCACCTGGCTGCTCGCGCTGTACGTCGAGGAGAGCGGTGCCTTCGGCGCCGTGTACGGGCCGCTCACCGCCTTCATCGCCCTGCTGCTGTGGGCCAACCTCACCGCCGTCGCGCTCTTCCTCGGCATCGCGTTCGCCGCCCAGCTGGAAGCGGCCCGCGCCGGCATCGAGTCAGCCGTCCAGCCGGACCCGGGACCCGGCGCGTGAGCGCGGACGCCGGCCGAGCAGCCGCGGCGTCCTCAGCGGCTCGCCGCAGCGGTCACCGTCGCGGGGTCCACCCCGGTCAGTTCGACGATGCGGTGCGGTGTCACGCCGGCGGCCAGCGCGCGTCCGATCAGGCCGTCCCGCCCGTCCGCGCAGTCGCGGTAGGCGAGCAACTCCTCCTCGACCCGCGCGAGCGGCTCCGGTGCCATCCGGTGTCGGACCCGGCTCAGTTCCTCGTCGCTCAGCGGGACGGGCAGCCGTTCCGCTGACTCGGGAACGGCAGCCGTCTCCTCCGGCGGCAGCAGGCGCAGCTGCGGGGAGTCCGGCGTGCTTCCCTGAGCGTCCAGCCACGCGCGTACCGCGGGAGTCTCCATACAGGCGAGCTCCCCGACGGCGGCAGGGGCCACGCCGAGCCGCGCGGACGCGTCGTCAAGCAGGAACAGGCAGGCGTCGTCGGTCATCCTCGGCTCCTTCTCAACTGGGGGCTGATCGACGTCCCATTACCCCGCCGCGCCCGGAATACCGCCGGCTCCGGGAGTCTCGGCCATCGCGGCCAGAACCTGTCCGCGACTCTCGCTACCGTGCCCACATGACGAACACCAAGCGGAGCGTCACGGCACCCCACCTCGGTATCCGGGCCCTCAACCGCGCCACCCTCGACCGCCAGTTGCTCCTGCGCCCGGCCCGGCTCTCCGCCGCCGCGGCCGTCGAGCACCTGGTCGGTCTCCAGGCGCAGAGCGTCAAGCCCCCGTACTACGCGCTCGCCGCCCGCCTAGACGGATTCACCCCCGAGGCGCTGTCCGGGCTGATGGCCGACCGCGAGGTCGTCCGGATCGTCACCCTGCGTTCCACCATCCACACCCACACCGCGGACGACTGCCTGACCCTGCGTCCGCTGGTGCAGCCCGCCCGGGACCGGGAGTTGACGAACTTCCGCGAGGGACTCGCCGGTGTCGACCTGGACCGGCTCGCCGCCCTCGCCCGCGACCTCGTCGAGACCGAGCCCCGCACCATGAGGCAACTGCGCGAGGCCCTGCTCAAGGAGTGGCCCGACGCCGATCCGCAGGCCCTGTCCGTCGCCGCCCGGTGCCGGCTGCCGCTCGTGCAGGTGACCCCGCGCGGCCTGTGGGGCCGGAGCGGGCAGGTCAGTCTGACCACCGCCGAGCACTGGCTGGGCCGTCCCGCCGAACCGGCCGCCACGCCCGACGCGGTCGTCCTGCGCTACCTCGCCGCCTTCGGCCCGGCCTCCGTGCGGGACATGCAGACCTGGTCCGGACTGACCCGCCTGCGCGACGCCTTCGAACGTCTCCGGCCCCGGCTCGTGACCTACCGGGACGAGAGCGGCACCGAGCTCTTCGACCTCCCGGACGCCCCCCGCCCCGACCCGGACACCCCCGCCCCGCCCCGCTTCCTGCCCGAGTTCGACAACCTGCTGCTCTACCACGCCGACCGCACCCGCGTCGTCCCGCCCGAGTACCGGGGCCGCGCCTGGCAGGGCAACATCGCCCACCGCACCCTCCTCGTCGACGGATTCCTCGCGGGTCTGTGGCGACTGGAGGAGCACGCCCTCGTCATCGAGCCCTTCGGCCGGCTCACCGCGGCCCAGCGGGAGGAGGTCACCGCCGAGGGGGAGCGGATGCTGCGGACGATGCACCCGCAGACGTCGTACGACATCCGCTTCGGCGCCGTACGCGCCGCATGACCGCGGGGCCTGCCCCACGCATGGAGAGGGGGGGGGGGGGGGGGGGGGGGGGGGGGGGAAAAACACACCCCCCCCCCCCCCCCCCAAGGGTAGTGCGAGCCCTTTTCCGCTTCGCCCATCCTCTTCCTTTCTCCC
>NZ_JBWKKY010000033.1:0-71758 GCF_056430805.1 Streptomyces sp. NPDC045955 | reverse complement strand
GTGGGGACCCCCCTTCTTCCTGGGGAGACCCCCTCGACCCCCCCCCCCCCCCCCCCCCCTCCCCCCCAAGGCCAGTCTCCCGTGGACCTCTCAGGTCCCGCATGCGGCGGGAGTCATCCCGTGAGAGCGAGGTTGTGTAGGCGGGCAACGCCGTGCATCGCGTGGCGCACACCGTCGCCTCTCAGGCGGCAGTCGCGCAGGATCTTCCAGGTCTTCATACGGGCGAAGGCGTGCTCGACGCGGGCGCGAACCCGTTGTGGCTCTTGTTGTGGGCATGCTTCCAGTCGGGTAGTTCCTCGCCCTTGCGCCGGCGGTGCGGCATGATCAGCCCGGTGCCCAGGTAGCCGCCGTCCGCGATCGTCGTAGTGTTGCCGACTGCCTGCTTGGCACCGGACTCGGCCCATGCCCGGCAGTCGTTGCGGTTCCCCGGCAGAGGCCGGCCGACCACCACGACCAGGCGGGTGTCGGCGTCGATGACCACCTGGTGGTTCGTCGAGTAACGATAGTTCTTCGACTGCTCGGCGACCTTGTGGTCGCGGGTGGGTACCAGCGTCCCGTCCACGATCAGCACCGCGTCCTTGGCGAAGCGCCTGCGCGGGGCCAGCGTGAGCCTGGGGCCGAGGTGGTCGATGACGCGATCGGCGGTGGACTTCGACACTCCGAAGAGCGGCGCGAGTTGGCGCAGGGTCAAGTTGGTGTGCCAGTACGCGGCCACCAGTAGCACCCGATCCTCCAGGGACAGCTTCCACGGCCGACCACGGCGCGGCGCGTCGCTGCCCTCGCGGCGCAGCTGCCTCATCAACTTGCAGAAGGCACGCGGGCTCAGTCCGGCGAACGGGGCTATCCAGGACGGCTCAGACGCCGTGACCACACCAGCCACGGCCTAGATCATCCCACGGCAAGATCACTTACGGGACAACCCTTAGGCGACCCAGGGCAAGCGGACCGCCACGCACTCGATCGTCGGGCTGGACCTCTCGGAGTCGCCGGGACATTACCGTTGCAGCTGCTTGAGCAGCTTGCGCGTGCTGGGCGAGGGTGAGGCGTCGATCCGTGCCAGTGCCGTCTCGCAGCCCTGGAATGCCGTGAGGACGCCGTCGTAGTCGCCCAGGGCGTTCGCCGCGCGCATCCGTACGCGCCATGCCACCTCGCGGAGCGGGTCGATGGCGGTCGCCTGGTCGCAAAGGTGGGCGGCGTCGACGTACTGGTGGATTTGTAGTGCGAGTTCGGCCGCCGACGAGAGTGCGTCGGCGGCTTGCTGGGACAGTTTCCGTCGCCGCTCCTCCGCCCACTCCGAGGTGCGCTCCGGCAGGTAGTCGCCTCGGTTGCGGGCGAGTACCTCCTCGATCGCCGACAGCCTTGCCCGGCCGACCAGGCGGTGTGCCTGGGCGAGGTCGGCTTCGAACAGCAGCGACTGGCATCCCTGCGTCACCTCGCTGGCGAGAGTCAGTCTGTTCTGTTCGACGCTGAGGCGCCACTGTGGCGGCAGTGCCAGGTTCAGCTGGTGGACGGCTTGGCGCAGGTAGGCGCGGGACGAGCGGTCATCGCGTGCGAACAAGGCGTCCAGCACATCTCGGCGATCGGCGGATTGGCCGGGCCTGCTGCTCAGGTAGGAGAGCAGTTCCAGGCTCTTGCTGATGCGCAGGTGGGCTTCGATGCCGTCGACGGCCAGGGCGTGCCGTCCGAACTCCGTGACCGTCACGGCCGGAATGCGCTCCTGGACCTGGATGTTCGCTCCCTGGGCGGCGAGTGCCCGGCCGACCGCGTGCCATGGGGTGTCTGTTTCGGCCTCGGCGTCGATGCGTCGTGACGCAACGGCGGGAAACTCGGTGAGGATCTGGAGCAGTACGTGGTGGGAGTTCTGGCGGCCGGATACTTCGAGGGCCAGGTCTGCGGCCCGGTCGGCCTCGTCCTCGTGGCCGGCGCGCCATTCCGCCTCCGCCAGGAGTACCGCGGCGATGGGCAGTTCCTGGAAGAGGCCACCGGCCTGCATGAGCGATACGGCATCGCGCAGGCAGTCGAGTGCGTCGGCATCAAAACCGCCGCGCAGCAAGAGCCATCCTCGCCATGCTCGCGCTTTCGCCAGGGGCTGCTGCGCGCACTCGATGAGCGGGTCGCTCTCCAGTTCGTCGAGTATGGCCATGGACTCCGCGGCGTCACGGTGGTCACGGATTCTGAGCCTGACAAGCCCCTCTGTGAATCCGAGGTACCAGGCGCGTGCCCCGGCGTCGAGGGCGAGCTTACGGCCTTCCTCGATGGCCGCGATCGCTTCGGCAGGGCGCCCGGCGTCCAACAGGAGTTCCGGTACGACCGCGTGCAGGCTCAGGGAGTTGGGAGCCGAGTCGCGGGCTCGTTCGTACAACTCCAGGGCCCGTCGGGTGTGGCCCTGCGCGCGAAGCGCCCCGATCTGCCATGGAGTGGCCAGCGAGGTGCCCCAGTGGGACTCCAGGGAGACGTCGAGGTCGGTCAGGTGGCCGAACCAGTACTTCGCGAACAGCACGGCCGCGTCGAACGGCCCGCCCGTCAGCTCCGGTGGCGTATCCGTGCGGTACGAGGGATACATCGTCCCGAGTGTGTAGCGCACGGCGGCGACTTCCGCGCCGGGGCCGGCCAGCCGCAGGATCTCGGCCACATCATCGAGACGGCCACACTGGGCGTAGCAGTAGATCATCAGCGCCGCCGCCCGCTCGGATGCCCGCGCGATCTCGTCCCGGGCGCCGGAGGCGAGAAGCGCGTCGGCGATGGCCACTCCCCCTCGGTAGTCGTCGCGGGCCCAGGCGAGCATGAGTCGTGCCGTGGTCAGTTCCTGAGGCTCGTGGCCGGCCGTGCCGAATGCCGCCAGCCAGCGTTCGGCCACGGGCAGGTCCAGTCGCTCGATCACTCGCCGGACGGCGCGCGCCCCGCAGACGCGTGCCTCGCCGACTTCTCCGGCCTGCAGCAGGACCTCGGTGGCCTCCTCGTCGTGACCCTCGCCGGCCAGGAGTGTGCCGTGGGCCCGGCAGATCCGGCGCAGTTCCGCGTCGTCGCAACGGCTGAGCTGCTCCACCAGGAACTCCCGTAGGCGCGGATGGCAGCGCATCGTGCGCCCGTCCGGTGACCAGACGACGGGCAAGCGGACCGACCTCAGCGACTGCATCCGCTGCGCGGGCCTGTCCAGCCCAAGTGCCCTGGCACGCTCGGCCGTCACCGCGTCGAGGACCGAGGTCGTCACCAGGAAGTCCCGATCCGTCTCGGGCAGTTCACCGAGGATCCGGGAGGAGATGTAGCCGTGCAGCGGGTCGGCCTCTCCCCCGACGATCGCGGTGTGCTCCTCTGAGCGCCAGGCTTCGAACAGCACGCCGGTGACCCAACCGCCCGTCGCCGACACCGCCTCGGCCGCGTCGATCGTGGCGTTGTCGTTGAGCCGGAGAGCGTCAGCCGCCTCCTCGACGGTGAAGGCGAGGTCTTCTTCACGGAGAGAGGCCACCGAGGTCGGGTCGAGTTCCCGATGGACCGCCGGCGGGATGTCACGCCGGCTGACCAGGACCACACGTACCGTCCGCGGAAGGTAGTGCAGGAACGCGCCGAGCGTCCGGCGCCCTTCGTGAGGTCAGCCCATGTGGACGGGTGCCGCGCCCTCGGTGTGCTGCTGCTTGCCCGCGTTGACGGCCAGACCCGCGACCACCAGGCCCGCCAGGAACATGGCTCCCGAGGCGACGAAGGCCATGGTGTAGCCGTGCGTCAGCGCCTCACCCGCCCTCGACACCAGGCCGAAGTCCTTGGTGGCCAGGCCCCGGTAGAGGCGGGAGGCCGCCTCCGGGAGCTTGTCGTTGGCCGCCGACGTGGAGATCGTCGACAGGACTGCGAGACCGAGCGCGCCGCCGATCTGCTGCGCGGTGTTCAACAGCGCCGAGGCGACGCCCGTGTCCAGGTGGTCCACGCCGCTCACCGAGGTCACCGTCATCGGGACGAAGGCCATCCCCAGCCCGAGGGCGGTGACGAACATCGCGGGCATCAGGTGCGCCGGGTACGAGGAGTCGGCCTCCAGGGTGGCGAACCAGAACATGCCCCCCGCCGCGACCATCAGGCCCGGACCGGCGATCAGCCGCGGTGCGAAGTAGGTGACCAGCTTGGAACTGATGCCCGCGGCGGCCGCCATGCCGACGCTGAAGGGCAGATAGGCGAAGCCGGTCTTGACCGCGCTGTAGCCGAGGATCAGCTGCATGTAGAGGGTCAGGAAGTAGAAGGTGGCGAACATGCCCGCGCCGATGAACAGCATCGTGGCGTAACTGCCGGAGCGGTTGCGGTCCTTGAACAGGCGCAGCGGCATCATCGGGTCCGCCACGCGCGACTGGAGGAGCAGGAACGCGACGAGCAGCACCGCCGCCGTGGCGAAGGAGACCAGGGTCAGGCTGTCGGTCCAGCCGTGTTCGCCGCCGCGGGTGATGCCGTAGACCAGGGCGATCAGGCCGCCGGTACCGGTGATCGCGCCGGGGATGTCCAGGCGGCCGGGGTGGCGTTCGGCCTCGACGAGAGTCTTGGTGCCAGCGAGGACGGCGAGGCCGATCGGGATGTTGACGTAGAACACCCAGCGCCAGTCGAGTCCGTCGGTGAGTATGCCGCCCAGCAGCAGGCCGACGGTGGCGCCGATGCCTGCCATGGCGGCATACACACCCATCGCCGTGTTGCGCGCCTTGCCCGCCGGGAAGGTCGTGGTGATCAGGGCCAGCGCGCTGGGCGCGGCGATCGCGGCGCCGACGCCCTGCAGGACGCGGGCACCGATGAGCAGGCCCTCGTTCGGGGCCAGGCCGCCCAGCAGGGAGGCCAGGGTGAAGACGATGATGCCGACCTGGAACATGCGACGCCGGCCGAAGAGGTCGCCGGCCTTGCCGCCGAGCAGCAGCAGGCCGCCGAAAGCGAGCGCGTAGGAGTTGACGATCCAGGCCAGGTTCGCGTCGGACACGTCCAAGTCGGTCTGGATGCTGGGCAGCGCGATGTTGGTGATGGTGTTGTCGAGAACGACCATCAGCTGGGCCGCGGCGATCACGAAGAGCGCCAGGCCGAGGTTCCGGCCGCCCGGGGAAGCCCCGGACGTATCGGTACCCGCCTGCGCGGGGGCGGTGGTCGTGCTGTCGGCAGACAAGGAGAGCTCCAAGGGATGACGAAGGGGGCGCGGAAAATAAGCTTCACCCGGACAAGGAAGAAACCTGCAATGTCAAATCACTTCCGGGAGCATCCGAATGAAGTGGCTGCACGAACGAATGGCGCTATGTCAAGTGCCGTGTTCATCGAGCAATGCGAGTGCTTTGCGATGCACAGCCTGACCTCGGGACGGGACCCTAACACCCGACTGCCGCTGATATCGAACTCCGAGAACCGTATGCAGTGTGATTGTTTTCGGGCTTGACGGTCCGGTCGACATGTGAGCAAAACAGCCACTGGAAGAAATATCCCGTGCACACAAAGCTGGCCGGATTGTCAAACGCGGAATACTTCCAGGAATTCAGGACCGGCAGCCGGATGCGCAAGTCCGCGTCAGGCGGGAGCGCCGAACCAGGTGGTCAGGGCGGTCTCCAGGTCGCACTTGGCCGGAGCGGTCCAGCAGACGTAGCCGTCCGGGCGGATCAGGAGCGCGTCGGCGCCCTCACCCGTGAGCGGGATCTCCGGCACCCGGACCGCGTCGACACGGCCGGCCCACGGGCGGGCCGCGTCGGCAAACGCGGGGTCCGAGGTCAGCAGGACGCCACGGCCTGTGCGCAGCAGCTCGCTGACCCAGCGGCCGTCCACAAGCCGGACGTCCGGCATCCGGGCGCCCAGCAGCTCATGGGGCGCCCCGGCGTCGGCGCCGCCCATCGGATACCGGATTCCGAAGCCGGAGATCCTGCCCGCGAGATAGCGGTTGACCTCGGGCAGTGCCAGGAGCTTGGTGAAGAGCCCCCGCAGCGCGTCCACCCCCGGGTCCTCTTTCGCGAACATGAACGCCCCCTGTGCCTGGGTGTTCTCCAGCACTTCCGCGGCCACCGGATGCCGCTCGGCGTGGTAGGTGTCCAGCAGCCCTTCGGGGGCCTGGCCGAGCACCTCGGCGGCGAGCTTCCAGCCGAGGTTCATCGCGTCCTGAATGCCGAGGTTCATCCCCTGGGCTCCCGCCAGCAGGTGGATGTGCGCGGCGTCCCCGGCGAGCAGGACCCGCCCGACCCGGTACTGCTCGACCTGCCGCGAGGCATCGGTGAACCGGGTGGCCTGGCGGACCTCGGCGATCTCGGCCTCCTCGCCGTAGGACGCCTGCAGGGCGACCTCCAGCTCCGCCTTCGTCACCGGGGCGTCCCGGCTCTCCGGGCGGATGTCCGGGCCGATGGTGAACAGCTGATAGTGGCCGGGCTCGTCCAGCGGGATCAGAGCGGTGACCCGCCCGGCTGGCGCTTTGCGGGCGAACAGCCTCGCCGTGGATGTCCACTGGGTCGGCACCGCTTCCGAGCCCTGGCCGATCACCACGTCGGCCACGATGCCGAAAGCACGCGCATCGGTACCGGGGAAGGGAACACCGAGCAGCTTGCGTACGGTGCTCCGGCCGCCGTCGCAGGCGGCCAGATATGCGGCCCGCAGCGTCTGTTCGTCGCCGTCCGGGCCGCGCACGGTCGCCGTGACGCCCTCGTCGTCCTGGGACAGGCCGACCAGCTCGTGCCCGTAACGGACGCGGATCCCGTGGCCGACGACACGCTCTTCGAGCAACTCCTCGACCCGCGCCTGGGGGATACCGACCTGGTAAGGGCGCCGGGCCGACCAGCCGTCGTAGCTAAGCGGCACGGGCAGCCTGGCGAAGTGCCCCTCGGTGACGGTGGCGATGGCACGCTGGTGCGCGTCGTCGAGCAGGCCACGCAGGTCGAGTACCTCAGCCGTGCGCGGCTGCAGGTTGAGTGCCTTGGCCTGGACGCGGCGCTCGGGCAGCTTGTCCAGCACCACCACATCGACGCCCGCGAGCGCCAGCTCGGCGGCGAGTAGCAGCCCGGTCGGGCCACTGCCGACCACCACGACCTCGGTCGTCTCCATAACTTTTCTCCTGACACCACTGATTTGTTCCACTGAAAAATTCGGGAAATCCCCGAACGCGTTCGCCAGCGCTTCGCGCATCCGTACCTCGGGAAGAGGCAGCCGTCGGGCATTCAGCACCCCTGCCGACCTTGAACCAAGGTCAACCGAAACGGCCGGGAAATCTTCGTTCCCCGACATCGACAGATCGTGCCAGCGGGGTGTTAGCGGAGGAGAAACCCGAGGCCACGCACCCCGTGCCTGCTCCACCTGCACGAATACATGCCGTTCAGAGGTGGATGACCGGTGCGATTCAGAAGGCTGTGAACTCGTCAGATGCGTCGGCGCGCAAAGCGATTCCGTCGGCGGCCGGACCGCCGACCGCCGATTCGGCCGGGAGAAGATGAGGCTTCGCCGCATGGCCGGGACCCGGCATGCGCACCGGCCGACCAGATCCTGCGGGCGACGTCGCGCTGGACCGGGACGGGCTGTACCGGCGCGCGACGTCTCCAGGGCCGTACGAGCTCGGCTCGTCGGCGCTGCACTCGAATGGCATGCTCTGGAAGGCGCGGAGGATGAGAACGCCCAGCGGGGTGGGCGGCTCGCTGCCGTGTTGAAGGTGCCGACGAGGAATCCGCAGGCGTAGGGGAATCTTGCCGATGTCGCGCCCTCAAAGGCAGACACAGCCGACGTAAGCCCTGAACAGCATCGCGGGCAACGCGTGCAGGTCGCCTCTCGCCCTCAGGTTCTTCGGGGCGCGAGGGCAGGCATGCCCATCAGGGCGAGGTCAGGCCGCCTGTGCATGGGGCGCCGGGTTCGGGAGTCTGCGGGCCATGTACGTAGGCGGTGATGAACTCCTGAACGCGGGGGTCGGATGCCGTGTCGACGCTGAGCTGGTGTCCCCAGGCGGACAGCATGATCGTTCCGGACTGGCCGTTGACGGGACTCATCATGGTGTAAGGCGTCCTGGTGACCGTGTCGGCGAGTTCCTTGATGTCGGTGGCGGTGGCCGTGTCGTTGTAAGTGGCCCACACCGCACCGTGTTCGAGAGAGTGGACGGCGTTCTCGTTGCGGATCGGCTTGGTGTAGACGGTGCCCTCGCAGGTCATCCATGCCGCGTGGTGGTTACCTCCGACGGGCGGAGTCATGGGGTAGTCGACGGCGCCTTTGACGTGGTTGTACTTGAGTGTGTCGGCATCCCAGACCTGTTCGCCGTCTACCTGTTTCCTGACCGCGGCAGCTTTCCGCTCGCTGTCCTCACGGGCGCTGAATCCCCAGTAACCGACGAACCACGCGAGGACGATGGCGCTGATCGCCATGAGGAAGATGCGGTGGCGGCGCTCGCGGGCCCGGAGTATCGCCTGCATGCGGGCTTCGCGCCCCGCCGCGGCTCTCGTTGTTGTCGCGGCCCTTGTCCTGGTGGCCTTGCCCATGTGGGTGTGTCCTTGTCCCGCCGCACCGGGTGTCGAGTGAAATGGGGCCGGAATCGCGCGGCCGATGCGGATCACTTCCACGACGGCAACCGACGCCGCCGGGACCGGCCGACTGCGGTCGGCATGGCGCCCGGCCCGGCAAAACGGCAGGCTGACGCGGGGCCGACAGCCAGCCCCGGATCACCATGGTGCACAGCCACAACCTGGCCCAGCGGTTCCTACAGCGACGGCGCACGGATGGGACTCGCGGAGCCAGGTGGCCAATCGTCCCTCGGACGACACCAGTTACCGGCATCGGGCGCCTGCGCCTGTGCCCACCGCCGACCAACTGATGGGCTGGGTACGGGTAGTACGTGCGTGGCGGGCTCGAGAAGGTCAGGTGTTCCAGACGCCCTGCCGGGCAGCGGTCTTGGCGTAGTCGGAAAAGTCCCGGGGAGACCGGCCCAACGAACGCTGCACGCCATCGCCGAGTGTGGCGAGGCCGCCGGAACGGACGTACTCGTACAGACCGGTCGACAGTTGCACCCACTCCTCGGGCACTCCCTGAGCGCGCTGCTCGTCCGCGTACGCCTCCGGGGTCAGCGGCACGTAGCGGAGGTCGCGGCCGGTGGCCCGAGCAATTTCCTCGACCGCATCCTGGAAGGACATCAGCCGAGGGCCGCTGAGCTCGTAGTACCACCCGGCGTGTCCGGCCTCGGTGAGTGCGGCGACCGCGACCTCGGCGATGTCCTCGGCGTCGACGAACGCCTCCTTGCCGTCCCCGGCCGGCAGCCGTACCTCACCGCCCAACACGGGGTGGCGCAGGAAATCCTCGCTGAAGTTCTGGAAGAACCACCGCGGCCGCAGCACGGTCCACTCCAGGCCCGCGTGTTCCAGTGCCCCCTCTGCGGCAAGTACGGACTCGTGGTCCGGGCCCCCGCCCTCGGGCATGGACAGCAGCACCGCTCGCTGGGCCCCGGCCGCCGCGGCCTGCCGGGCGAACGTGGCAATGGTTTCCGCGGCGTGCGGGCTGCCGAGGTCGGGGACGACCAGGTACATCGCGGTCACACCCCGCAAGGCCGGCCCCCAGGTGCTCCGGTCCGTCCAATCGAAGGACGGCGTACCGGTACGGGAGGCTGCGCGGACTGCCGCGCCACGCTCCCGAAGCAGCCGCACAACTCGGCGGCCGGTCTTGCCCGTAGCGCCTGTCACCAGGATCGTCTCGTCGTTCATGGATTCAACTGAACCAGTCACCGTTGGCCCCGGCCATGCCGTGCAGGCTCAGGTCCATACTCGTTCGTCTACGCTGACCGGCATGGATGGCCCCATTGGACTGACCAGCACGGATCCGCTGACGGACCTCCTGAACGGGGTACGGACCAGTGGCGCGATCTTCAACCAGTCCTCCCTGACCGGCTCCTGGGCGGTGCGCTTCGAGGACGGCTCGCCGCTGGCCCTCGCGGTCCTCCTGCACGGTTCCGCCTGGATCACCCCCCAAGGCGGCGACCCGGTCCGGCTCGGTTGCGGTGATGTCGCCGTGCTGTGCGGGGGCGCACCATATGTGATCGCGGACGACCCGGCCACCGAACCGGACGTGATGATCCATCCCGGGGGCCGCTGCACTTCCACGCAGGGCAAGCAACTGGTCGGCGCGCGCGTTCCGGATGCCGGCACCTGGGACACGGCAGGGGCGGACAGCACGCTCCTGCTGAGCGGCCTGTACACCGTGGACAGCGGAACTCCAGGCCGGCTGCTCGCCGCCCTGCCGTCCCTGGCCGTCATCGAGGCGAACGTGGGCGCCTGCCCCGTCAGCCCGACGACCTTCGAGGAGATCACCCGCGAGGAGCCCGGACAGCAGATCCTGCTGGACCGGACGCTGGACCTGATGCTCATCACCGCCCTGCGCGCCTGGTTCACCCGTCCCGGCGCTCAGGTCCCCACCTGGTACCGGGCCCACAGCGACCCCGTGGTCGGCCCCGCCCTGCGCCTGATCCAGGCCGATCCCGCCCATCCGTGGACGCTGCCGGCCCTGGCGGCGAGGACAGGCGTGTCCCGGGCGAGCCTGGCCCGGCGCTTCACCACCCTCGTCGGCCGGCCGCCCATGACCTACCTGAGGGAGCGGCGCCTCGCCCTGGCCGCCGACCTGCTGCGCGAGCCCGACGCCACGCTCGCCACGGTGGCGGGCCGCGTCGGTTTCTCCAACGCCTTCGCCCTCAGCGCCGCATTCAAGAGGGAACACGGGGTCAGCCCGAGCGAGTACCGGATACGCGAGACGCGGGCGGCGACCTGACGAACGCCTCGGCTGTACGTAGGCGCGGCTGGTCCAGACCGGTAGCGCTCAAGTCGGTGGCCCGCATGGTGAAACCTTCGCGGGCAAAGTAGAGAGCGTCGCGGCCGTGCCCGGCGCCGAGCTCCAGAACCTCCGTCGCCCCAGACCGTTGGAAGACGCCGGGAGGACGGTCGACCTCATCACGGCACGAGGAGCGACACGGCCCCACCGTGCTGGGACCCGGCATGTCATGCTCGCTGCGGGACCACCGCCACCGGGCACTCGGAGTGGTGGAGCACGGTGTGTCCGACCAGGCCGAGCTGCGGCCCGAGGTGGGCGTGCCGCCGAGGGGCCCCGATGACCAGGAGACATGCACCGCAGTGGAAATTCTCTTGCGGAGTCGTCTGAGCTTCCGATAGCCAGCATCGAGACGACGAGGAGCAACGTATGACGACACGTTTGGGTTCATTGAACGAGTTCTGCTGGATGGACCTCAAAACTCGTGACTTAGCCGGCACCGCCACCTTCTTCTCGAAGACGCTGGGATGGCGCTTCGCGGTGGACGAAGACGACTGGCGCAGGGCCACCAAGGTGGCCATCGACGGCCACCTGATCGGCGGTGTGAGCGACTTGGCGAATCCGGTCTACCCACCAGACACACCCGCCCACATTGCCTACTACTTGGCAGTCGACAACGTCGATCGTCGTGCCGAAGCGGCGACGGTGAACGGAGCTCGCCTTGTCGTGCCTCCCTTCGACGCGGGCGATCAAGGCCGCTTGGCGACACTGATCGACCCGGTCGGTGCCGCCTTCTCCCTGTGGCAGCCACACCACTTCACGGGATGGACCTTCCCACCACAGATTGCGGGTGCTCCACACCGCATGGTCCTGACCTGCGATCAGCCTGACAAAGCCCGACACTTCTACGGGGAGACGATTGGCGCCCCTCTGACCTGCGCCGATTTCATCGCCGCGCGTGGACCCGGGCCATCCGACCCGCAGTGGGAACTTGCGGTCGAAGTCGACGATCTGGACAGCGTCGTCGCCCGCGCACACGACCACGACCACGACTCGGCCACCTGGTCCGAGGAGACCGGTCGTCGTGTTGTGCGGTTGAGCAGCCCAGAGGGACTGGCATTCCAGGTTCGCCGCCGGGAACGGTGACTCGATCACCGACCACGTAGTGCAGTCGGGCACGAGTCGCCACCTTCAGCTCAAATGGTCCCCACACCTTCCGGAAGGAGCTCGTGCAGAGAGCTCGGGATGCACGGACGGAACACCAACGCCCGCCACCCCGACGTGCTCGCCGCCCCGAGCGAGGAGCTCGCCCGCATCCAAGGAGAGAAGGCATCCGCTGGGACGGAAGCCCCGTCGCTACCGCGGCCTGCCCAAACCCGGCGAACCTTTCCGGCCACAGCACTAGGGGGCGTCGCTGCACCGCGTGAATCGTCAGGCGCGCGGTCGTTGAGCAGCACGACTCCATGTGCCGGGCCCCGGGGATGACCTCTCCCCTGGGGCCCGTGGTGTGGCGGGATCAGGTCAGACCGGAGGCCCGCTCGTCGAGGACCAGAATGTGGCCGGGCTTGCTGCCAGATCCTGGTTCCACGCCGCCATCGACGAGCGCGCTTATCCACCGCGATCTCGACAGGGACGTCGTCGGCCCTGGAACGTGTCCCGCTCCGGCAGTCGGGACGGCACCTCGAACCGGCGGCCGGCCGGCGCCTCGCGCACCGCGTCCAGGCGAAGGCGGGCCTGGGCCAGATCCGCAGGCACGACGGTGTACTGGGCTGCGGTGCCGAAGGGGCGGTAGGACTGGGCGCCGTACACCCATACCCGCTGTCCCAAGCGGTGGGCGTCGACTCCGTCGCCCACCGCGTCGATGACTCCGGCGGCATCGCTGTGCGGGATCACCCGCGGGTAGGGCATCGAGGAGCCGAGCCAGCCGCGCCGCTTCTTGGTGTCGCCGGGGTTGACGCCCGAAACGGTGACGCGGACGCGGACCGCCGGGGCCGGCGGTGGGGTCGGGTAGTTCGCCGACGTGCAGGACATCGGCGGCAGGGCCCTGTTCGTCGTACCAGGATGCAAGCATGGACGTACCTCCAGGGCCGGTCAGCTCGCGGGTTCGTCGAGCGGAAAGGAAGTGCTTTTGGTGGGCTCGTCACTGTCCAGAACAGCGTGTAGCCAGGCGCGTTCGGCGCTGCTGATGGCACGGGCGGTGAGCAGCATGCCGCGCCGGTAGGGGTCGGCCACCTCCTCGGCCCGCAGCGGCCTGTCACCGTCGTAGAAGAAGCTCGCCGGCTCCTCCAGGAACTCAAGCCGTCTGCGCAGCACCGCGTGCTGCTCGGACACCTCGGGCAGGTGCGAGAGGAACGCCAGGATAGTGAAGAAGCGGGTGAAGTCGGTGATCTCGTGGTCGGCCGGCTTGCGCAGCCGCTTCAGCAATTCGGTGCGCCCGGCGCCGGTCAGGCTCAGTACGTACCGCGCTGGGCCCGCACCCGGGTCGGCGCGCCGCTCCAGCAGGCCCGCCTTGGTGAGACGGTTGATCGCCGGATACAGACTGCCGTCGCTGACCGGCCGTGTGTACCCAGTCAGCTGCGAAACCCGCCGGCGCAGCTCGTGCCCGGGCAGAGCACCCCCGGCCAGGAAGCCCAGTATCGCTAGTTCGAGCATGCCCTCAGAATCCCACAATCACATCGAAACGATGTACACATCGAATCGATGTTACCTTGAGTCGGAATACCACCGCCATGAGGAGAGAAACATGCCGCTCGAAGCCGTGAAGTCAGTGATGAACCGCTTCGTCGAGTTCATCAACACAGCCGATGAGGATCTTGGCCGCGAGGTCATCTCTCCCGACGCGGTGTTCCATGCACCGAGTCATCCGGAGCCGCTTCGAGGCCCCGAGGGCTACATGGAGGTCATCGGCATGATGCGCAGTGGATTCCCGGACGTGCAGTGGACCCTGGAGGAGATGATCGGGGAAGGCGACACGGTGGCTGCACGGTTCACGATGCGCGGCACGCACGCCGGTGAGTTCTTCGGTATCCCCGCAAGCGGCAACAGGGTCTCGGTGCAGGCCATGAACTTCTACTACCTGGCCGACGGCCGGATTGTCGGCGAACGAGGTCAGCCCGACCTCCTTGGAGTCATGCAGCAGATCGGTGCCGTACCGGCACCATGAAGCAGGCAGGGAGCGCATACGTTCGATGCGGGAGGAGGGAAGTCCGGCTGCCCAC
The DNA here is from genome assembly GCF_056430805.1 of Streptomyces sp. NPDC045955. Taxonomy (NCBI): domain Bacteria; kingdom Bacillati; phylum Actinomycetota; class Actinomycetes; order Kitasatosporales; family Streptomycetaceae; genus Streptomyces; species Streptomyces sp. NPDC045955. The sequence goes on along the minus strand of NZ_JBWKKY010000033.1, from coordinate 57,836 downwards.
CCAGATCACACATACACCTCAGCCGCTAGTTCAGAGAAGGTCACCGTGCCGATCTCCGTGGCCAGCGCCACGGAGGACCACTCGATCAGGTTCCACCAGTACCACCTGGAGGACATGGGCCGGGTGCGGGTGCGCAAGTACTGCGAGATCGAGGACCGTGAGGTCGACCAGGGTGAGATCGGCAAGGGCTACCAGCTGACCAAGGAGCAGGTCATCCCGATCAGCGACGAGGAGCTGCGTGACCTGCCCTTGCCGACGGCGAAGGCGATCGAGATCGTCGCTTTCGTGCCGCTGGACTCCGTCGACCCTCTGAAGATCGGCGAGGGCTACTACCTGGCGCCGAATGGACAGGTCGCCGCGAAGCCGTACAAGCTGCTGCGCATGGCGCTCGACCGGAGCAGCAAGGTGGCCGTCGCGAAGTACGCCTGGTCCGGACGGGAGAGGCTGGGCCTGCTGCGGGTGCGGGACGACGTGATCGTTCTGCACGCGATGCGCTGGCCGGATGAGATCAGGTCGCCGGAGGAGCTGCTGCCGCCGCCGGTCGAGCTGAGTGAGGAGGAGATCGACGGCGCGCTCGCGCTCATGGACACCATGACCCGCGAAGATCTTGAGGGTGAGGAGTTCCAGGACACCTACACCGAGGCTCTCTCGCAGATCATCGAGGCCAAGCGGGAGCACCGCGAGCCGCCGAAGCTTCAGGAGCCGGAGTCGGAGCCGGGGCAGATAGTCGACCTGATGGCCGCGCTGACCGAGTCCGTGCAGAAAGCGCGGGCGTCGCGTGGCGAGGACGCCGACGTGCACGAGCCGCCGAAGAAGAAGACGGCGAAGAAGCAGCCGGCCAAGAAGTCCACCGCGAAGAAGGCCGCGGCCAAGAAAAGCTCCGGGCGCCGGCCGCGCAGCGCCTAGGGTCTGTTGCGAAAGTGGATTTTGTGCTGAGGCCCTCGTGGGCTAGTGCTGGCGTACGGCGCCGAGGGCCTACAAGCGCATCGCCGACGTATCCCTCAGCCCCTATTCAACTTTGACTAGAGTGGGCGGTGTGAGCGAGAAGACGATTCCGATCCTGCCGTGTAGGACCATCCAGCCCGTTCTCGACTTCTATACGACCCTTGGGTTCGAGGTGACCTTCCAGCAGAAGAACCCCAATCCGTACGCAGCCGTCCAGCACGGCGGCATACACCTCCACTTCTTCGGGATGAAGCACTACGAGCCGGCTGAGTCGTTCAGTACATGCATCGTCCAGACCTATGACATCGACGGGCTGCACGAGACCTTTCGGGCCCGGCTGAAGGCGGCTTACGGGCGAGTACCGAGCCGCGGGCTGCCGCGAATCGGGCCGCTGAAGAACACGTCACACGGCGTGCGGCAGTTCCTCATGACCGATCCGGGCGGCAACTGCATCCGCATAGGGCAGCAGACGAGCGACAACCAGCACCACCGTCCGGCCCCCAAGGAGACCTTCGCCCGGGCCGTGCACCATGCCTCCCTCCTTGCCGACTCCAAGGAGGACCTGGCGGGCGCCGCGAAGATCATCGACGGGGCGCTGCGCCTACAGGACGAGCGACCGACGCCTGTGCAACTGCTTCGTCTTCTCGTGCTGCGTGCGGACGTCGCCACTCGTCTCGGCGACAAAGAAACCGCGACGTCCGCGATTGCCGCGGCCACCGCAGTCCACCTCACCGCGGAGGAACAGGAGTCCGTACACGACGACCTCGAGCGCCTCACGCAGCTGCTGGGCTGAGGGTTGGGAAAGTGCTGGTCACAGCCACTCGTTGAGGACTGCGACCAGCACGGTCGCCTCATGGCGGACGGCGAGCTTGTCGTATCTCGTCGCCACGGCTCGGTGGCGCTTGAGACGATTGATCCCGCACTCGACGGCATGCCGCTCGCGGTAGTCGGTCTTGTCGAACTTCGGTGGCCGACCGCCTCGGGAGCCGAGTTTCTGGCGGTTGCGGACCCGGTCCGCCGGGACCGGGATGGTCGCCTTGATCCCGTGTCTGCGCAAGCAGGCCCGGTTGCGGCGGGAGTCGTACGCCTTGTCTGCCCCGCACTCGGTCGGGTCTCTTGCGGGGCCGCCCGCGCCCCAGCCGGGGGACCCGGATCGCCTCCAGAACCGGTTCGAACTGCGGGGAATCGCCCCGCTGTCCGGCCGTGATCAGCACGGACAGAGGCTTCTGGCCCTGCTCGACAGCGAGGTGGATCTTGGTGGTCAGCCCGCCTCGGGAGCGTCCGAGGCCGTGGTCGGCAGGCTCGACGGCAAGGCCGCCAGGCGGCTCCTTTTGCATATCCCCTTTTTCGACGCACCGGCTGCGTGCTGGCGGGCCCGGCAGACTGTGGAGTCGACGTTCACGTCCCAGGTAATCAGGCCCTTCGCGTCGGCCTGGGTCTGAAGCTGAGTGACGATCCGCGCCGAGGTGCCATCGCGCTGCCAGCGCCTGAACAGGTCATAGACCCGGTCCCACGGGCCGTACCGCTCCGGCACACGCCAGGGGGCACCAGTCCGGGTCCGCCACCGTATGCCGTCTATCAGCTGCCGCCGCGTCCACACCGGCGGACGGCCCGGCTTGATGCCCTGCGGCAACAACGGCTCCGACCGGGACCACTGGCCGTTCGTCAGGTCACCACGCCCCCCAAGCCACGATCATCGACGATCAAGATCCACTTTCGCAACAGACCCTAGGCCTCGATACCGAGCGCCGTGTCCGGCCTGCACTTCGAGCACGCCGGCACCTGATGACGTAGCGCGTCGATGGCCTGCGCCCTGGTCGCCGGCCTCACCCGCTTGCCCGGGTCCCAGCACTCCCCCGTGTGTACGGCGACGATGTTGCTGCGGTCCAGACCGCGCTCGATCAGCCACTCAGGCTCGGGTGGGCGCCGCGCTTCGCCGACGCGCCGCTCCACCTCGCGGGCCTCCTCGTCGGCGATCCACCTGCGGGTGCGGGTCAGGTCGCGCTCCTGCACGCGCTCCAGGAAACGGAGCAGCGCGAGTCGCGACACCCCTGAATCGTTCATGCGTTCGATTCTATGATCGTGGCACCACACAGCCCACCCCACCCCCAGGAGCACATGAACCACGAGGAGGCCGCACTCAAGCTCGGCGTCGACCCGGCCTCCCTCACCCCCGCCCCGCTCGCGCCCGGCTTCGCCGAGACCTGGGCGCGGATGCAGGGCGAGCCGCGCTGCTCCGTCTGCGGCCGGCAGTCCCGCACCAGCGGCGTGCTCCACGACCCGCCCCACAGGCCCCGCTGGTTGGACCGGTGCCGGGAGTGCTTCCTCGCCACCCCGCCGACCCTGCGCCGACCGCTCAGCCAGGCCATCACCGACATCCGGGAAGCATCTGCCGACGTGGGCCTGCGCGCGGTCCTCTACACCGAGGACGGCTGGCACGACGACCTGAGTGGATGACCCCGAGCGTTCTCACCTCACCCTGCCCGCCGGCGGCCGGATGCTGATGACCGGCTGGTGGGCCAAGGCCCGGGTCGAGCGGCAACCACCGGCCACAGTCCCGACACCGAGGCCAACAAGCCGCCGTATTCAACTCAGAGACGTTGGCCGCCTGGGAGGCGGTACGGCCCGCAGCAATTCCCACAGCGGCCGTGAGCCCGCCGCCCACACGGCCAGCGTCTGGCGGTCCACCACATGCAGCCGCTGCTGCTTGGCGAAGTCCGCGGCCGGCGCGGTCACCCTGCCGTTCGTCACGATCACCGCGACGTCCGCCCGTGCACCGGCCTCGCTGTCCCGTTGAGAACCTGCAGATCCGGCGTGCCGACTGCCGAGCCACGCACGCCGTGGCGGCGGTGCTTGCACTGGATCACCCAGCGCTGCCCGAGCGGATCCGTGGCCTTCACGTCCGCGCCCAGGTCACCGCCCCCGCCGACCCGCTGCGCGTCCCGGCAGCGGTCCCGGCGCATCAGGCCCCGGACCGCCTCCTCGAACTTGGCGTAATGCAGCGCGTCCAGCTGCTCCAGCCCGTAGCGCAGGCCTTGCGTGCGGACGGCAGCCTCTAACCAGTCAGAGGATGATCGAACAGCCGTGTCATTCACGCCGTATCCTGCGGTCGAGGCGATCGGTGCCGGCCGCTCAGAACAGGACACTTGACGATGACGACTCCCGCGCCGCCGGTCACCGAGCCCGACCCCTCTGCCATGACCTGCCCGGGCGATCAAGTCGGGCCGTGCGCCACGTGCCAGCGCAAGACCCACAAGTACGGCCGCGGCGGCTGCCCGCTGTGCCAGTGGTGCATGGCCCCGGCCATGGAGAAGTGGGGCCCGGGCGTCCGGTACATCAACACGCGCTCCTGACGAGCACCTTCAGCGGTCCGTGCGGATGCCCCGGAAGCCCGGTCCGAGCCCGCGACGCCTGGGCGGCCTTCGCCCCGTGCCACCCGTGGGTACCGACGCCGCGCTGTCCCGCCCCGGCGCTTGGTCGTCCACGGTGATGCCCAGGCGCCGGCGCGCTTCGGCGGGGGCGGTCGCCACCGCGGCGAGGGCCTGCGCGAGGTCCTCTCCGATGCTGCCAAGGGTGTCGGCGAGGATGTCGATCGCGTCGAGGACGTCCTCGGCTGCCGCCGTGCTCCAGCCGTCCGGGTCCGCGAGGTCCGCGAGGTGACATGCGCTCTCGACGACCTGTTCGGCTGCCTTCTCCACTCCGGGCCCGGCCTGCACCGACAACTCCATGACCACACAACGACCGTTCCGCTCGAAAGGGACCGACGAGCAGTGTCACACGGGGAGCTCACCCTGCCCGCCTGAGGCGGTGCTCGCACTCGAACGGCGGCCGGCCAGCGTGGAAGGCATGGTGCGTGACGTGGACGCTGCCGGAGCCGATGCTGACCTCGCCCGTGCCCGATCCCGATCTTCGGCCCGGCTGGGCCGCGGAGCCGAAGGTGGACGGGTTCCGGGCCCTGGTCTCCGTCGATGCGGGGAAGGTGGTGCTGCGCTCCAGGCGCGGAACCGCGATGGCCTCCGCGTTCCCGGAGGTTTTGGCCGGCGCCGCGCAGTTGCCGGACGCGACCGCGCTGGACGGCGAGCTGGTCGTGTGGGAGGAACGGCGGCTCGCTTTCGAGCGGTTGCACCCGCCGGCAAGGCCCCGGATGCCGCCTCCGCTGGCAAGCCGAAGATCTGCGTGACCTCGGCGCTCGGCAAGAACAGCAGGCTCGCCAAGCTCGCGGAGAAGTCCACGGCGAACCAGGATGTGCAGCGCGAGATGACCAGCTCATCAACAAGCTCATGGACGGCAACGACCAGCCGGGCAGGGGTTCCCAGGCGCTGTCACACGGCATCCGATCCCTTCGAAGCGACAAGGGCGCACGGCTCTTCTTCCGCGAGGTCGACGGCGGCTTCGAGATCATCGGTAAGTCCGACAAGCCGCACGAGCCCCACGTCATCAAGGAGTTGCTGAAGATCTATGGCTCATGAGCCACTGGTGACCGTGGAGACGGCCGACTTCTCCGTCACCTATGTACTCGCCCTGGATGACGACGCCGACACTGTCGAGGACGTCGACGCGGTCGTCCGCGCCCGTGGCGGCAAGGGGTGGACCGCGACGTTCATGACCCTTCGGAAGATCGCCGAGGTGATGGACGACCGGTCCACCACCGGCGAGTGCGCCGACGGCCTGTACCTGCGGATCCCTGACCTCGTGGTCGTCCGTGAAGGCGGTCTGGACGCCATGACCAGAGCCCTGGTCGACCTCTTCGGCGAGTACGGCATGGACACCGACGTCCTGCCGCGCTTCGAGGACGAGGAAGGCGAGGACGACTGACCCTGGGCACCCGCCCACCGGCAGAAAACGCGTCTGTGCCCCGCCGGGTCGAACCCGGCGGGGCACAGTCTGTTGCAGCTCCCGGAGAGGCCTCGGAGGCGGCGTCAGTCGGTGATGTACTGATGCAGCCCCGGCACGGTCAGCGTGCCGCCGAACTGGCCGGCCAGGGTGACCTTCACGTTGGTGAAGTAGATCAGCGGGATGTTCAGGCGCGGCGGGTGCTCCGGGTCGAACGTGACCGGGATCAGGCCGAGCAGGTTTCCGGAGATGCTCTCCGTGTACATCACCGTCTTGTCGTCGTTGATCGTGGTACTCCATGGTGGCCCGTGAGGAGGGTAGAACGACCAGTAACAGCGACGGGCCAGGCTGCTCCGGGAGTCTTCGCCCGGCGGTGGGCCCTTGAAGGGCGTTCTAAGGTTCGGCACCGGACCGACGAGGGTCTCGATCCCGGGCCGAGCCGGGAACAGGACTGCTGCGGCGTCAGGTGAGAATCTGGGCGAGCACGCCGGTGATGGCGGCGGCGAGGGCGAGGACGGCGGCGAAGGCCGCGCCAGCGCGGGCGAAGGCAGCGGGGTAGGTGGCGCCGTCGAGGCGGGCGAGCACACCCGCCGTCGCGCCGACCAGGAAGGCGAGCACGACGACCAGGGCGGCAGTGAGCAGGACGACGGCGACGTGGTTCACGGCGATCTCCCAGTAGAGGTCGGGGCGTTGACGCGACCGACTTTCCTGGAATCGGTGTCAAACGTGGTTGATCTGAACAAAGCTATGTACACCTGGACACTGGTGAACACCCGACGCTGGGGGGCGTGTGAGCGCGGAGAACCTTAGGCCTGAGGAAGCTCTCGTCGAGCTGCGTAGGCAGCTGGCCGACAAGCAGGCCAGCATGGAATGGGACAAGACCCAGCTCGCCCGCAAGGCAGGGGTGAGCCGCGGCACCATCCATAACGTCTTCGCGGGACCGGTGCCGAGAGCGGACACGGTCGCGCGGCTGGCCAGGGCGTTGGACTTGGACACGGGCATCCTGCTCAATCTGCGGCGGATCGCGGCTGGGGAAGCCATGGCCCCAGTGGGCGCCGGGGTGCCCAAGCCCGCCGAGAACCGGCCGCGGTTACTCTTCCGGGCTGGCTCCGCCGTCGGCAGTGCCGTCGCGCTCCAGTTCACCGAATCTGGCCGGTTCGAGGAGTTCCTGCAAGCGCTTCGGCTGATCGGCCTGGAGGAGGCTGAAACCGCACCGCTGCGTGAGATCAGGACCCGGCTGGGGCAGACCGACAAGGCTGTCCCGGCCGTCCTGATGGCGTACTCGGGCGTGCTGGACGAGGTGATTGCTCTGGTTGAGGAGCGGACCTCGCGCGCCGAGTTCCGCTGGTTCAGATTGGGCAAGCTCCTGCAGGGCATCGCCTTCGTCTCGGTGGCGGAGTGGCCGTCGGCTCCGGACATCGAAGGCGCGCGGACCGAGCTGTTCTATCTCAGTGACGCCGTTGACATGCCGGAGGGTCTGCGGGCCGAGGTTAAGGGCTACTGTCGGGTGGAACTGCCCACCGTCGAAGAGATGGACATGTTCGAGGACGCGGAGCGCCTCAGCCGGGCCTTCGACGCGATCCTCTGAGCCGTACTCGGGAGCAGGAACCGCACCCACTGTCGGCGCGACCACTACAATGGCCCGCTCCATGTACTGCTGCCCTACGGCGACGCGATCGGTGTTGACGGCCGCCACCTTCTCCAGCGTCCCGGCGAGGTCGTTCCAACAGGCGTCCGGCAGTTAGAGGTCGTGCTGGAGAATCGGATCGTCGGACAGCACCAGCTAGTCGACGCGCACCGACAGCTCCGCCCGGTAGGCGATGGCGTCGTCGACGGCGTCGTGGACGGCCAGGAGCGCGGGCCGGTGCCCGTCGAAGGTCACCGAAGGCCTCTTGGGCGTCCAGGGCGCCGTCCCACAGCTTTCCCGGCGCCTTGTCCGCCGGCGCGGACACCAGCCGCAGCCACACGGGCGCGCCCGTACCGGTGCGGGCCGGAGCACCCAGGGTGCGCCCGGCCCATCCCCAGAACTCCCCGCCCGGCTCGGTCTGCACGTCAAGGGCCGTCGCGGCGAGGGCGTGGTGGGCGCGCATGCGGCGCTCGGTGTCCGGGTCAAGGGAAGGCGAGTATCACCAGTGATCTCCCGCAACTTGGCCGGTCAGGGAGGGTTGAGCGACGGCGTCGGCTGCCTCCCTCCAGTGTGGCGCACTGGAGGGAGGCGATGAGGACGGCCGTCACTCCTGGGCATGACGCGACCGCCATAACGCACGCCATTGCGGGGGCAGGCCCGGCCGGATGAGGTCAGCGAGCTCCTAGTCGACCATGCCGGGGAGCTCGCCGCCGTGCAGCGGCGCGGAGGCCATCACCCGCAGGCCCGCGCCCACGGCAGCGGGGAGCGGGCCACGGCCGTGAAGGGCCTCCAAGGTTAGAGCGAGCTTCTCCCGGCACAGCCGACGAGGCTGCCGGTGTAGCCACCGCCGGCCCAGACGAGGATGATGTCGCGGTGCAGGCGGCGCAGCCGGGTCAGCAGGCCCGCCGCGGCGTCCCGGTCGCCGATGTTCGCGGAGGTGACCGCGACGACCAGGAGCAGGCCGAGGGTATCGGTCACGATGTGCCGTTTGCGGCCCGGAACCTTCTTCGCGCCGTCGTAGCCGCGTGAGGCGGCTGGCACCGTCGCGGCGGCCCGCACCGATGCGCGTCGATGATCCCTGCCGTGGGCTCGGCCTCGCGGCCCTCGCGCTCACGGACCTTCCTGCGCAGCCGGTCGTGGAACTCCGCGATCAGCCATGCTCGCGCCAGCGGCGGAAGAAGGCGTAAACCCGGGCCCATGCGGGGAAGTCCGCAGGCATCGCCCGCCAGGAGATCCCGCCCGCGACCAGGTAGCGGACCGCGTCCAGCAGCTGGCGGTGGCAGTAACCCTCGGGCCGTCCGCCCCGTCCTTGAAGCCAGGCCGGCACCGGCAACAACGGCCGGATGGCCGCCCACTCCTCGTCCGTCATGTCCTACGGATACCGGCGGACCCGATCGGGATGATCGGCCGCGTTGCCGTACACGTGCGCGAGGCAATCGCACGACACGGCGGGCGAGTTGAAGTCAACGGGCTCAGGCGCGTACAACAACGGCAAAAGGGCCTCCTACCGCTCGGAATGGGATCGCACCCCCGAGCTACCAGGAGGCCCTGCCTTCATGCGCGTACCGCCGGAAGATCACCCGACCTGGAACTCCGTTCGATCCACACGTTCCAAGATCGGTTGAGAGGCGACTCATCAGTCGACATAAGGCCAAATCTGGACAACCCATACCTCGAGGGGATCCTCATGCGGCCCTTCAGGAGGGAAGGGGTCGAGTGCCAGCAATGCCTCAACGTGATCTCGCCCTCGGCAGAGCAAACGCAGGTGATAGCGCCCCGGTCGCAGCGGGATCTCGCCGTAGCAGACGCCACTCAAGTCGACCACCGCGAGGCGATCTGCCATCGGAGATTGGAAAGCCCGTTCATATTCCCAAGAGCCTGATGGCTGAGGAGCGGGTCCGTCCCACACCTCTAAACGCACCAAAGGGTAAAAATCGTTGTCGCTGGAGGTAAGACTCCAGCCTTCCCCCGGGATCTGAACAATGTCGTCCTCAGCCGGCGCTTGCTCGAAGAGGATGGGGCCGATCTGGATGGTCCTGTAGGACACGCGCGGACGGACATCAACGGCGTTGATCAGGGTGGCCACTTACTCTCCTCACCATCGAGCGAGCAGGACCCGTCAGGCTAGCCCCGACTTGAACTGAAAGCCCACTCAAGTCATCTCGCAACGGCCACAGACGGGCACTCACCCCTGCCTTCAAGCACGTACCGCCGGAAGATCATCCGACAAGGACCCCTATTCGACCCACACGTACCAAGATCGGTTGATATACGGCTTCTGAGGACACCGGCGTTCACGACGTCGGTGCCGGTGGCCGCCGTGGGCCGCAGGCGGGACCGCGCGCAGTAAAGGCCGTCTGTGAAGGCACGCCCCAACCGAACGGCCCAGCCAGTACGGGCGCGGCGGGTCGGAGAGCGGCACCGTACGGGCAGAGGATCAGCTAGTGAGGCAGGGAGTGCCCCTGCCAGAGCAGGTGTTGTGCGGTTGGGGCGGCTTTGCCGCCCCAACCGCACAACACGCATGATCGCGAGTCAGGAGTAGTCGCCGCGTTCGGCCCGGTGCAGGATGTCGCGTTCCCGGCCGGTCTGGGTATCGAGTGAGTCCTCGTCGTCGATGACGATGGTGTCCTCGGCCTGTCGAGCTCGCACCTGGGAGCCGTAGGCGTCTGTCGCCTTCAGCAGGAGAGCGTCCTGGCGTGCAGCGGGCCAGCTCTGGATCAGGTACGACTCCACGACTTCGTCCACCGTCGTCTGGTCGACGGCCCTGTCCCGGCCGCGCGCGTGGACACGCAGCCGGTATGAGCCGGGGCCCTGGGACGCCAGCGAGGGCAGATCCACCGGATCGTCCATGAAGGACGTCACGAGCAGTTCCCCGGAGGGGGAATGGCATGAAATCTCAGCGATCTCTTCCCAGCCCAGGGCGGGATCGGGCCGCTGCGAGTGCGGCTCGACCGTGACCTGGACGTCTCCGGTGTGGATCCCGGTGGTCACCTCGATGGCTCCACCATCGGCGGACACCAGGCCCGTGCGGCTTGCGTCCAGGTCGTCGGCCGCAGGCCCTTGCGGGTCCGTGATCTGAAAGAGGTGGTACTCAGCGTGCACCAGGGCTGTGCCTGTACGGGCTGGCTCATTCACGGTGGCCTCGTCTGGCCTCATCTGGCTGGGTCTACCTGATCCATACCAGGAACCGGTCCCCTTCCAGTACACGGCTGTAGGTGTAGAAGCCCTTGAGATCCTTGCCAGCGTCGGTGTTCTGCTTGGCATTGACCATGCGGCGGCTGAACTTGCCATTGCCGTACTTGGCGCCCTGCCAGGTACTGGCGAAGGGGTACTCGTCGCAGAACTTGCCCGGCGGGCGCTCCAAGCTCGACGGGCACGCCTTCTCCCGGTTCTCCCTGATCTTCTTGCGGTCGGTAAGCCGTGTCAGGAAGTTCGTCGTGCCGTACTTGCCCGGGAGGCCGGTGGCCTGGGCGTCCTTGATGTGCTTGGCGATTTCGGGCCACGGCCCGGTCTGGCTGTAACTGATCACTGGCACAGCGGCGAGGTTGACACAGCCGACCTGGCGGGGGGCGCCGGGGAGTGCGTTGTCACAGCGGACGTCCACGGTGGACAGCTTCATCGGCTCAGACGGCGCCACCCACTCCCGGTTGCTGAACGTCCAGGAGGCGACGCTCCGGCCCGTTCCCCGCTGCTTGGAGGCACCGGTGTTGATGGTGGTGTCCATGAAGAACTGCCCGTAGGGCTCGGCACTCTTGGAGATCGCTTGGCCCGGGAAGCTCTTCTTCGGAACCTTGCACTTGCCGATACACGAAGCGCTCCCAGACACCGTGGTGCCAGTCACTGCCCTCCCCACCGCTTCGTCTCCAGCAGCCTCACCTGGTAGGCCCATGTCTTGGAGTCGCGGGCCGAGAAGGAGTAGCCGATGACGATGTACTTGATACCGCCGATCTTGCGTCCCGTGCGCACGTCTTCGACTTCAACCCCACTGCGCCAGATGCCGCAGCCGCGCATGCGCTCGATGTACCACGTGGAGTCCACTCCCTCGTCGATGCACCACTTGGGTTCCTTCCACGGCTTGGCCCTGGCTGCCGCGACCGCGGTGTCCGACTCGTCGGCCGGTGCAACCGACGAGGTTTCGTCTTCCGCAGCAGTCTGCGGCGTGGCTTCTGATCCGGCCTGCCCAGCGTCCGGTACGGCCGCCAGGACGGCTGACTCAGCCGCAGAGGTGTCGGCAGGCGCCTCGAGTTGTGACAGAGCAGCCTGTTCGTCGGAGGTGAGCTCGACCGCTGGCTCCAGGGGCGACGCGCAGGCCGCGTACTGTGCACCGGGAGTCTCGGCAACGTCCTTCACCCGCTCATCGCAGGTCGCCTGCCGGCCGGCGGCCAGCCCGACGCGCTCTCCGTCTTCCGCGGCGTCCGGGGCCGCCTCCGGTTCCCCAACCGTACTCTCCGCGCCCAGGGCCAGGTCTTCCGCCGAAGGTGCGGCGTCCGGGTCACCGTCGGCGGCCTCCGACTCCAGTGACACCTCATCAGCGACCGGATCGGTCAGGGCCACACCCGTGGTCAGCGAGGTGTCCGCACCCGTTTCCGGCTCACCCGCCGCGTAGAGCGACGCCCAGATGACTGCCCAGCAGCCCCAGCGTCACAGCCCCAACGGACAACAGTGTTCTCGGTCTCAAGTTGTAACCCCCTGTTTGGTCCAAACAGCGCGAACCCACCCACTCATGTGGCATGTCCGCGCCGGGTCAATGTGATCAAAGCACAGGGGACTGACAGACAGGCAAGAAAATATTCTTCAGCGACGTCCCCCTCAGGCGCCGGGACCCGGCCCTTGCCCTGGCTTTCCGAGCTTGGCCAATTGCCCGCAGCGTGCTGATGTGCCGCGCGAACCCGCCACCAGGCAGGGGCGGTTCCATTGGAGTGAACCCGCAGGCAATCATGCCCGGAGGGCGCCCGGCGGTCAGTATGTGTAGTGCCGTGATCAAAAATGTGATGCGTGCCGGGGCCGTCGCCGCTCTGGCCCTCCTGCCCTTGGCCGCTCCAGCTGGCGCTTCCAGCGAGGTCGGCGTGGCGCGGGCCGGGATCGACTGCCCGTCCGGCTACGTGTGCATCTACCCAGAGATCAACTTCGGCGGCCAGCCCTGGGTGCGGCGTGCCGTGGACGGCAGCGTGAAGGACCTCCCCTCCGCAATCCGTGATCGCGGCAGCTCCATCCGCAACAACTCCGACCGCACCGCCCGCGTGTACGAGAAGCGCAACCCCAGCGGCCGGCACGTGTGCGTCACCCGAAGCGGCGGCTCCATCCACGACCTGCGCGGCTACAACCTCAACGACCAGACCCGCTCCCTGAAAATCAACCGCAACGACTGCGGCTGACCATCCCCCACTCCCCCATCCCGGCGCCCGATGCGTGCGCAGCAGTCAGCCCCCGCCCGGCAAACATCACCGAGCGGGACTGATCAGCCTGCCCGGTCGTAAAGGGCGTCGCCTACGCGGCGAAAGGCTCTGCAGGGCTTCAGCCAAACGATCTTCCCTGCAGGCAATAGGTGAGGCCCGGGGACACTGTCCCCTTCACAACCACACTCCTCCCAACACTGCTGGCCAGACTCGTATTTCGGCAGTCCGCCCCCGTGTTCGCATGTAGCGGTGGTTGAGACGGCGGTAGCCGGTCAGCCAGGACATGGTGCGTTCGATGACCCACCTGCGACGGCCGAGCCGCTCGCTGGAGTCGATGCCCTTGCGGGCGATACGGACGCCGATGCGTTTGCCCCACAGCCATCGCCGCAAGCGAGTCTTGCTTGCATGACGTTGTGACCTCCTCAATCAGCCTCCCCAACGATGCAAAAGGGGTGCCCGACCGGATCGGTGAGAACGCGCGCCCTGACCCCATGAGGTTGATGATCCGGTTTGCCCGCACCCAGCTCCAGCAGCCGGGCTTCGACCTCTTCCAAGTCCTGCTTGACCTTGAAGCACATGTGAATCTGCTGAGGAACAGTCTGTGCAGGCCAGCGCGGAGCCCGGTAGTCATCGACCCGTTGAAAACCGATGAAGACTTCGTCCTCACAGTCAAGACCGGCGAAGTCAGCGTTCGACTTGGGATGAAGTTCCAGACCGGTGGCCTGCTGGTAGAACGCCGCCAAAGCGAGCGGATCCGGGCAGTCGAGGGTTATCGCGCTCAACTTCATCTGCAAGGGCATGACGCCTCCGGGACGATCAGTGGACTCCGTGATGCTCACCCTAGAGACGGCTGCCTACGGCTGAGTGAGAAACCAACCCCCTACATGTCCCCCCAGGCGTAGGCATCGCAGGTCGGAACACGTTGCCAGCTGCGGGGGTGTACTGGTTCGTCGTCCACCACGAGTCCCTATCGACTTCCTCGCCCGCCCACCCCCACTGCACCATCTCCACTTCCTCTCCCGGCCGGAAAAGTGCTCCTTCCAACGAGTTGGCGTGATGTTCTTGGCAGATGCGGACGTGGGCGCGCACGAACCAGCCCCGCGTAGCGAAGTGTCGAGGCGACTTGCGATCGGTCATTCAGTAGTCGCCGGCGCCGGCCGCGAAGCTCCACTGCACCACATTTGACAACCGCCGCCGCGGCCCGCTCCAGTCCTACGTCGACTGACCCACGGCACCCAGACGGCTACCGCCTGCACGTGGAGGTGTGGAGCGGGCCCAGGGGCAGTTGGTGCTTGATCGGAGGCATTCCACCGATCGGGTGATCGCGGTAGATCGGTGCTGGTCATAAGCTGGTCATCGGGCTCCAGTGACGGTAGGAGCCTCCCAACGGTGTGGTCCCTGCCCAGCGCGGGGACCACTGTGAAGGTCACGGCGCCCCAGCTACCGGGCAGCCCCTGCCCGGGGCCCCGACCGCGGTCGGCTTGCACCCGCTGGACCCGGAGTTCACCGAGATTGGGGCTTCCGGACGCCGGTGGGATGTGGAGTCGATCCTCACGGTGACGACCGGCGGCTCTGTGGCCCTGGAGTCTCCGGTCAAGGTCTCCGAAATGTCCGGAGTCGTTCTCGCTCCGGGCGTCGTTCATTTGACGTACTTCGCCGACAACCAGGGCCGTCGGGCATGGCGGAGCTCTTTGTGGCGTCTGACGGCGTCGGCCTGGCGGATGTACTTCCACCAGGCCACTTTGAGCGGGTTGGACCGCCGCCCGCAAGGGCACGGCGGCCGCCCAGCCGAATCGGGCGGCTTCAGCTGGCTGTGGCTGGTGCCCTGAGCGCCCACGCCGGGCGCGTGTGGCTCAGTCGCCGTACAACCAGCTGTCGTACCCGGCGCCGTCCGCCAGGTGGTGCAGCCCGAAGGCGCCGGGGGACAGACCAGGACCAGCACCCCGATCCGCAGCAGGACCGGGCCGCGAGAGTCACGAGACCAGCCTGGCCCCTGACGGTGCGCCGGTCGCGACAGCGACGGATGTCTCCCCCGCAGGCCACCAGAAGAAGAGCCCGATGAGGATCCCCACCGCGGCTATGAAGGCGGCGACCAATCCGACGACGGCGAGGAACGTCGTCCGGTCATGGTGGTGGCTGAAGGACAGGAAGTTCTTGGACCAGGCCATCGCCTAGCAGTTCGGGCCCGATCATTCGTCACAGCGCAGATGATGGACCTGGACACCACCACCGGCCACCTGCAATGGGTCGAAGCCGGCCATCCTGCACCGCTGCTGATCCGCAACCACGATGTCGCCGGGCCATTGGAAGGCGCCACCACACTCCCGGTCGGGCTGGACGGAGAACTCCCCACGATCAGCGAGTACCAACTCCAGCGCGGTGACCAGGTGCTGTGCTACACCGACGGGGTGATCGACGAGCGGGATGCCGAGGGAGAGCTGTTCGGTGAGGAACTGGGCGGCCGCTGTATCGGGCGATCGCCGCTGCGAGCAGCAAGACTGGATCGCGTAAGGCGCTCCCTGTCGAGGGCCTGGGGCCTGTCTCCCCGGCGACAGCCGGGGAGACAGGGCGGAAGCGTCAGCGCGGACGCCGGGTCGCCAGCCAGAGGCAGATGCTGGGCGGTACGGCACCAGCCAGTCCCGCAATCAATGCCGCTTGCGCTACCGGCTCGCTGAGCGTGGGCAGCGGCCCGGTGACCCGGCCTGCGGTGGTCGGAATCGTAACCTCGCAGCCCCGCTCGGTCATGGATGTGCCGCCGCCTTCGACGAGGAGCCCATGGCCGTCGTCCATGCACCGCTTGGCCCCGATGGCGTTGGCCCCGAACCACAGCAGCGCGGCCAGTATGACCAGCAGAAGCGCACCCGCCAGGCCCGCTCTGCGGAGGAGGCGGCTGCGATCAGCGTCCGGGTGTTCGTGTGCGTTCATGCGCGTATCCTCTTCGACGGGGCGGACGTCAGCGGTTGGCGGGGCAGTCGTAGGTGCCGTTCGCCTTGTAGGTGGGCGAGCCGCCCCGCACCCAGTCCGCGCAGCTCGGCACGCGCCAGCCGCGCGACTTGCCGACCAAGGGCTCGGTGCCGGAACCAGGCCGGTCGTAGTTCAGCCCCGTGCAGGAGCTGCCCGGCTCCATGCCGAGGTCGTTGCAGTCGTTGCTGATCTTCTGGGCGCCCAGGTCGTACGGTGAGCTGGACTTGTTGCCCTTCTCCGCGGCGATCCAGAAGTTGTAGGCCACCCCTGCGGTGAGCTTCTTCGGGTAGCCGATGCCGACGGAGAAGTCGAGCTTCTGGCAGGAGTCGGTGGTGTCGTCCCAGTCCCAGTAGGCCGCGGCCGCGCTCGGGAAGTTCCAGCCGTACTTCACTGCGTTCCACTTGAACCCGGTCGACCAGCCGGCCCAGAACTCCGTGTAGGCGCTGTCCGCACAGTAGGGACGGGTGAGGTCCCACAGATCGGTGTTGTACAGGGACATGTTGTGCTCGTACGCGAAGTCGTCACCGAAGGCGGCGATGTCGCTCGCGGAGTACCAGCGGAGGTAGTGCCGGAACTTGCGCGGCATGTCCGTGGGAGTCTCGTACGGATTGTTGTATGCCCGCATCGTCCCGTACCACGGAGCCCAGGCGTTCGAGATGTTGGCTGAGGTCGTCGGCTGCTCGACGGAGGACGATGAGGGCGACGGCGAGGAGGGCGCGTCCTCGCGGCTTTCTTCGGCAGCCGCCTTCATGGCGTCGCTGCGGCCCAGCAGGGCCTCCCTGGCCCGGGTGGCGTCGGCTGCCTGTTCGAGGGTTCCGAGGGGCAAGCGGTCTACGGACTCGGAGTCCGAGTCGAAGGTCTTGGCCTCGGCGAGCACCGGCTCGAGTGCCGTCAGATGGGCGGCGGGCACTTCGCCGTCCACGACGACCAGGAAGACCAGCGGCTCGACGCCGTACTGCCCGACGACGCTCTCGCGCATGCTTTCGATGGCCTGGTCGGCGGGGACACCGGGGCCCGGCTGGTCGCCGCCGCCGACCTCGCCGGTGTAGCGCAGCAGGAGCGGCTTGAGCCCGGCGAGAGAGACCTTGAGCTCGTCGAGGGTCTGGGGTACGGCGAACAGCAGCCGTGTCACCTTCGGCTGGGTCTGGGGGGCGGTCACCGTGGCGGAAGTTGGGGATGGTTCGTCGGTGGTCTGGGCGGTCGCCGCGGCGGCGGGCAGCAGGGTGAGGGTGAGGCAGCTGGCCGTGGCCGCGGCCCACATGGTCAGAGAACGCAGTTTCATGGGAGTGTCTGCTCCGGTATTTCGGTGTCGTCAGCTCTTGGTGTGGGACAGCACATCGCCAGTGCGGGCGTCGATCTCGAGACGCTCCACATCTGGCACCTCAGCCCCGGGGCGACCGGTGAGACCGCGGTCGACGGTGACCGTCCAGCGGTCGGCGTTCCAGGTGTCGGCCACGGCGGTGGCGGCGCCCCGGTCGTCGCCGATCGCGGTGCGGGCCACGTGGATCGCTTTGTCACGGTCGACCGTGAAGGCCGAAGCCTTCCCGGCTGCCGCTCCCTGGGTGGTTGATAGGTAGGTGACGGCTCCGGTACGGCGGTCGATCTCGGCCGTCACCTGGCGCGCGTCCGCGTGCCCGTCGTCGCCCACGGGGCGCCAGGTCAGGAGAGTGAGGGCGTCACCCTCCAGGTGGCTGATCGGCTCTGCGGCCGTCAGCTGCCAGTTGCTGTCCCATCCGGCAACATTGCGCTGGACGAACTCCTGCGCGACCGCACGGGTCTCGTCCACGCCGAGCCGTACCTCACCGCTGGTCGCCGGGGTGCCGACGAGGTCCACCAGCGAGCCGTCGGCGGCCGACCGGTACTCGACTCCCTCGGCGGTTTCGACAGTCGTCAGCGGCTCGCCCTCGGGACCTTGCGTGGTAGTCGTACGGACCGGTGTCAGGGCGGCGGTTGCGGTGAACTGCGGGGTAGCGACGGGCCGGCTGTTCAACGGCTCGCCCTCACCCGCCGGCTTGAGCTTGACCGAGCCGGGAGCGGCCGCGGCACCTCGGATCACGTAGCGGTCCCACCCGCCCGCGGAACCTTCCTTGGCGACGAGGTCGGTCCGGGCCCGGGCAAGCGCGGTGGACACGGTGACGCCCGTGGTGGCGTGGTAGGAGAACCGGCTCCAGAAGTAGTTGCCGGAGTAGTTCGTCGTACTGGCCGCCGTGCCGTACGCGGTCGCCGGATACATGACCAGGCCGGAGAAGCTGATGGCCGAGTCGATACCGCGGGAGACCGCGACCTCGTTGAAGTTCCCGAGCTGCCCGGACTGCGCGGTGTAACAGCCCGCGAGGATCAGCAGCCGCATGTCGTCGACATCGGCGTACGGCAGGTACTCGGTGAAGAACCGCAGGTTCGCGTAGAGAGGCACGAGATCCTGCGTCCGGCCGGCGGCCACGATCGGGTCCTGGTCGTCCGAGGGCCCCTCATCGGTCTGGAAGATGCCGCCGTTCGAGTGCCCGAACAGCGCGAAGACACCCGAGTCCAGCCCGTCCGTCCACGCGTCGTCCGCACTACGCCCGGCGGTGTAGCTGGTGCCCGTGTAGCCGACCGAACGGGCCGCGTCGCGGAACGCCGTAGCACTGAGCCGTGTGTCCAGACCGTCATTGAACCGCATGCCGATGCTCGTCTCCTCGACCGCCGCCGCGTGGGCGGACGGGGTGCCGACGGTCGCGGCACTCAGAGCGCAGACAAGCGCCATCGGTATGGCGAGCAGCCCACGGCGGCGCTGCCACCGAGCATGGCTTATGTATCCCATCAACTCTCCGCTTCTTCTGCCGCACCAGGTGGCGCACTGGTGCTGTCACCTGCTCTACGGAGTCAGGTGGCAGCTCCCTCGCGAAAATGCCGAAGTCTTTCCACACCTCGCGCACATGGGGTGCGGACGGGACGGCGCCAGGATCAATCCAGCGGCAAGAGTGGCGGATTCACCGACGGCAGCGGACCGGGCAGACCCGGCACGTCAGCGTTTGGCCGTGCGACGTCATCCGGCTCGAGCGCTGGTACGGGAAGGGTTGGTACCGAGGGCAGGGACGGCACCCGGGGTACAACCGGTAGGACAGGTACGGGCGGCAGCGCCGGTACGGCCGGCAGCGTCGGCAGTTCGACGGCGGGCACGCCGGGCAGCGGCCCCTGATCGGATGCAGGGCCGCCACCTTCACCGGGCCCGTCGTACCCGCGTGAGTCGTCGGCCAGCCGGCTTGCTGTCTCTGCAGCGGCACGCACACCCAGGCGCTCCTGGCCGGCGACCGCGGCCGAAGTGGCTGAGGGCCGAGCGCCCGGCTCCTGCGGCGACGACACGGACACGACGTCCGCTGCGGCGCGGGCCGCCCGCCCGCCTCGATCAGGCCGAGAAACGGGCTCTGCATCGGCTCCCGGAGACAACATCAGGACGAGCCCTGCGAGCATCAGCGCCCCCGCGGACGCCAGGATCGCAGGAGACACCGCCGTCGGCGTACCCCCGTTTATGCGTGGACGACCCCGCCACAGGCCCACGGCCACGGCGGCCAGCGTCGCCGCCAGTGCGGCCCGCAGCGTCCGCCGCGCCCGGCCCAGCAGCGACTCGGCGGCCTTGTAAGTCAGCCCCATCCGCTGCGCGACCTGAGCCACGTCCAGGCCCTGCGCCTTCAGTTTCAGCGCCACCCGCTGGCTCTCCGGCAGCGCGGCGCCCTGACGAGCGAGCCACCGCGCCTCCGCTTGGTCGCACACGACTTCCTCATGTGGTACGACGCTGGGTGCGCTCAGCATCGACTCCGCACGCCGACGTATCCCCATGTCCCGGCTGAGCTGCCGGTGCTGATCGACGCACAGTCGTACAGTCACCGCAGTCAGCCACGCGCCGAGCCGGTCACCGTCCAGGTGCGGCCGCTCGGCAGCCCTGGCCATAGCCTCGTGCACCGCGTCCTCGGCGTCCTGCGGGCTCGTCGACCGGCGCCGCGCCACCCTCAACAACTGCTCACGGTGGCTCCAGATCTGCTGCCATCGGTCGACACGCATACCGGACAGCGCGGATTCTGGAAACTGACGCATACGGCACCCTCGGCTCTCAACACGGACCAGCTCGGGCGGCAATCTAACCCGGGACCACGTGACCTGATCCCACGGGCTCACCCCCGGGTACCGCCCGCTGCCAGCACCGCAACTGCAGGTCCGTACCCGTACGACTGAGCATCACCGCCGCTACACCGGAGAGCCCGCCAGTCCTCATGGCTGCGGCGTCGTCCCGTCCTGCAACCCGGCGCAACAGCAGGGCATCCGCGAGGTCCGGGGTCAGCACGGAGAGAGGACGCCGGATGTCGTCGGTCGCGTCTGCGGCCCGGCGGGGTCCGGACGCGGATGGTCCGAGACTTGGCGGCGGGTGAGAGACAGGGCCCAGACGCGGAAGTCAGCGCCGTCGCCCTCGAAGGCGAACACCTCGTGGGCGGACAGCTGCCACACCGCCGAGGCCGCGTCAGAGGCTGCCTGGTCGTCGTCGATCCGGGCGAGCTTTGAACCTTTTGCGCCGTTGCGCACCGCAGCGCGGCAGAAGCGCAGACAGCCCGTCCCGGCCGGGCCCGACACCGCACCGCATGCGGCTGCCGGCAGCCGTAGCCCAGGTCATGCGGGCTGCGCGGGTCAGGCAGGCGACGGGGGGGTGCACCTGCCTGACCCTGCGTGACAAGCACCCGCTCACGGGGGGAAAGCGGGCCTCATGGAGCCGCCCTCGCGGCCCACCTGCTACAGCGCACCGGACGCCGCAGATGTCACACCCGAACCAAGGGGACGGTGCCCGCTTCAGCAGGCGTATCCGCGCCGGGGGGGCGTGAGTGCCTCGTGGAGCAGGTCCACGCCCGCCTCCTGCCGAGGGCGAGCAAGCTTCGCGCCGCCCCGACTTGCCCGGTGCCCCAGCACTCCCCCGCGTGGACGGCGACGATGTTGCTGCGGTCCAGGCCGCGCTCGATCAGCCACTCGGGCGCTGGCGGGCGCCGTGCTTCGCCGACGAGCCGCTCAGCCTCGCGGGCCTCCTCGTCGGCGATCCACCTGCGGGTGCGGGCCAGGTCGCGCTCCTGCACGCGCTCCAGGAAACGGAGCAGCGCGAGTCGCGACGACTCTCGATCGTTCATGTGTTGGAGCAGGAATGAACCACGAGGAGGCCGCGCTCAAGCTCGGCGTCGACCCAGGCTCCCTCACCCCCGCCCCACTCGACCCCCGGTTCGCCCAGACCTGGGCGCGGATGCAGCGCGAGCCGCCCTGCTCCACCTGCGGCCGGCCGTCCCGCACCAGCGGCGTGGTCCACGGCCCGACCCACGGGACCCGAACTCGGCGGCGTACGCCTCCTCGACGGCTTGCGCGCTGCATGCCCGGGCGCGGTGGGGCGGGGCGGTTCACGGGCGGCGTCGCCGTGACGAGGATGATCCTCGGCTCCTGCACCGCAGTGGGGGCGCCGTACGTCATGCGGGTGTCGGCGGCGTGGTCTGCGTCGATGCGGCGTACTCGTCGGCTGCCCTAACGTCCTCGGGGGCGGTCCAGCCGTCGTAGCGGGTGCCCAGGGCTGTGGTGAGGGTTCGGGGGACGAGGCGACCGTCCAGAACGTCAGCAACGAACTGGGGGACCTCCCGTTCCTCGCCGTGGTCCCAGCCGGCGTGAAAGGGCCCGTGCCAGAACGGGCTCGGGTCGCAGACCTCCGAGCAGGTCACGACGCTGAACCGGCTCACGAGCGGGTGCAGACGGCTCCACGGCCCCTCCGGCCCGGCGGGACGGTACAGGCGGGCGGCGGGAACCTGAGAGAGCCAGCGCGCGGCAGAGTGCGTGAACCAGACCACGCCGACGTCGTCGTCCTTGTAGCGGCGGGTGCGCTCGAGGACGTCGTCGACGGCCGCGGAGGACAGCTGTGCCTCCAGCGCGGTCAGCCCGCCCCCGGGAGCGGTGACGAGGACGTCGGCCCGCCAGCCGCCGTGGTCGGCGATCACCTCCAGCTGGGCCTGGTGACCGGCCTGACGTACGGCGGCGGCCAGAGCTCGCTTCAGGCTCCGGTGCTCCTCCGTCTCGCCGGCGGCCGCGCAGTTGGTGCTGCGGCGGTCGTGCGCGAAGAACCGCCCGCCGCGGCCAGAGACTTTCGCGTGCATCGGCAGCCCGCAGTCGGTGCAGGTCAGCCCCGGGCGCGGCCGCACCCGGTACACCGCCTCCCATGCCATGCCGGCACCGAGACCTTCGAGGGTCGCATCCAGCGTCCCGTGCCCGTACAGGCGGGCGGTCAGTGGCATCAACACCCTCCCCTCGCTGATCGGCCGACAGCCATCCTCTAGTCTGCCCGCCTATCAGCCGCGAAGTTGGCCCGTCCGCACGTGAGTTGCGGGGCGGGCCCGGCACCCGTCGGCGCGTGTCCAGCGGCACGCCGGCGTCGGCGCGGAGCTGGGCGTAGGGTGTGTCACGTCGTTGACGACTTGGGTTTCTGGCCGTGTGTTGGGATGTGGTGGAGACCGGTTCGGGGTCTGTGCTCAGGCCGTCGTGGGCTGACCGGTGATGCCGGTGATTTGCTCCCAGACGGTGAAAACGGAGGGTCATCTCGGCCCGGTAGTGGGGGCGGCCATCAAGTGGCGGCGAGGTCGGGAGTGGGGTGAAATCCCGCTGAACGCGTACAGGAGCAGCTGGGCTGCGCCAACGCCACGGAAGCCCTTCATCGCCCGTTCGCGCTGCCTCGTTGGCTGGTGGCTGTTCTCCGCCCGGTTGTTCAGGTACTTCGACTGGCGGTGCTCGACGGAGGGCACGACGTCGCGGTGGGCCGCGCCGTAGGAGCGGAGATTGTCGGTGATGATCACCCGCGGCACCGCACCTGTGCAGCCTGCCGCCCATCTCGTCGACGCCTGCAAAGGCGCAGGCGCCGCACCGCTGCACAGCTGGTGGCATTCCATGGGGTGATCCGCGGCCGCCTGGCTCCGGTCCCAGCCGACGCCCCGATTGCCTCAATCCACAACTCCGCATGCCCTACGGAGGCGTTCGGTAGTGGCGACCGGGCTGACTCCACGCCATGAAGCCCCAGCGCGTTCGTGCCGAAGCGGGTTTCGATCGATCCGATCTGGTGACCTTCCGCGTGGCTGAGTTGCTGGGGCCATGGTCGGCCCCTGCACGCTCTTCGCTACCATCCCTGCGCATGACAATGCGGGGGTGGCGACTGGGTGTCGTGGGGGTGCTGGCGGCGCTCTGTGTCTCCGGTCCAGGACAGCCGGAGGTCATCCGTACGGCGTCGGACCTCGGCCCCCTGCCGGCCGACCGCTACGACTACACGCCGCAGGACTACCAGCGATCGCAGCGAGCATCAGCGCTGCTGGTCCGGCAGTGCATGGCAGAGCACGGCCACCCGGACTTCCCGCTCGACCCCCGCTACCCCACCGATCCCATCGTCGCCACCGCGGTCAGCACCGACTACGGCGCCCTGGATCTCGCCGCCGCCCGCCGCTGGGGCTACGGCTGGGACCCGGCAAAGTCGCGGGCTCTGAGACCGAAGGGCCGCCGGATGACCAACGCCGAGTATGCGGACTTCCCCACCTGCAACGCGGAGGCGAGCCGGCGGCTGATGCACGGCATCGACGTCAAGCGGGACTGGCTCTACGCAAGTACACGGGCGATCGAGATCGACAAGGCCGTCAAGGGCGACCCGCGCCTCCGTGCGGCGTGGGATGAGTGGTCCCGCTGTGTAGCAGAACAAGGATCACGCGCTATCCCGACCCCGTCGCGGCATACACGGACACCGCCTGGCAGCGGGGCAGCGACGGCAACACCCGGCATACGCCGCGGGAGCGGGACACCGCCGCTGCGGACGTCACCTGCAAGCGCCGCCACCATACGGCCGAGCTCTGGCACGCTGTCCGGGCGCGGAAACAGGCCGCGGACATCTCCAGGCACGATGACCGCTACGCCGCCGGACTGCAGGCGCTGCAGACATACCGGGCCACCATCGCCGAGGTGCTGCGGAAACTCGGCTAGTGCTCTGACCGCATAGGTTCGCCGGGGTGGCGGTTGGATGTGCGGTGACGTCCGATCCGACCGCTGGAGGCGCGGTGGCCGAGCCTGTCCGTGTGCGCAGACTGACTGACCAGGAAGGGCAGCGGCTGGAGCAGATCGTGCGCCGGGGCAGCACCAATTCGGTGCACTACCGGCGCGCGATGATGTTGTTGGCCTCGGCCGGCGGGAACCGGGTGCCGGTGATCGCCCAGCTGGTGCAGGCTGACGAGGACACCGTGCGCGATGTGATCCACCGGTTCAATGAGATCGGCCTGGCCTGCCTGGACCCTCGGAGGGCGGGAGGCCGTCCCCGCGCGCTCAGTCGTGACGACGAGGATTTCGTCGTCACGACGGCCACCACCCGCCCCACCAAGCTCGGCCAGCCTCCGCTGGTCGCTGCGCAAACTCGTCGCCTACCGGCGGAAAGTCCACGGCCGAAACTCCTCCAACTTGCCACTGCGTAAGGGGGCTTCTCATCAACCCGCGGGGGCGGGCTGGGGTCGCGGAAGGTGCCGTCGCGAAAACATCTTCGAAGAACACGTCCGCTCGTCGTCACGCGCAGAGGAGGACTGGGTCTGGTGCTCCCCAGGTCGTCCGGCACGGACTGTGTCGCCCCTAGACATCAGTTGTGTCCATCAACCGGGGATCGACAAGCCAGTGCACACCCACTGGCGGCTGAAGACCTGTTCAGCTACAAGGTAGGCTAGGGCGATCACGAACTGGCCGGGCAGCTCGCTGTCGCATGATGGCCATGGTTCCTGCTACTCCCCATCGAGGCTTTCACCAGGCAAGTGTAGACCTGGAGCGTTGTTCACACGGCTGATCGGTGGGTGGCCGCCGAGTGCGGTGTGGCAGCGGTGGTGGTTGTAGGTGTGGAGGAAGTCTGCCAGTGCGTCGGTGCGTTCGGTGTTGCTGGTGTAGGGCCGTAGGTAGGCCCATTCGTCGAGCAGGGTGCGGTTGAAGCGTTCGACCTTGCCGTTGGTCTGCGGCCGGTAGGCGCGGGTGAGCTTGCCGGTCGCGCCGATGTCGGCCAGGGCTTGCCGCCAGGCGAAGCTCTTGCGGTAGGGCCAGGCGTTGTCGGTCAGGACCCGTTCGATGCGGTCGATGCCGCAGGTGGCGAAGAAGGCCGCGGCCCGGCGGAGGAAGTCTGCACAGGTGGCGGCCTTCTCGTCCGGGTGGATCTCGCTGTAGGCGAGGCGGCTGTGGTCGTCGACGGCGGAGTGGACGTAGTCGAAGCCCACGCTGTTGCGCCGGGCGCGGCCGGCCTGGCGGCCCAGGACCTTGTGACCGCCGCCGTCGGGGATGCGGCCGAGTTTCTTGACGTCGACGTGGATCAGTTCACCGGGCCGGTCGCGTTCGTAGCGGCGGATGACCTCTCCGGTGGGCCGGTCGAGGAAGGCCAGACGGTTCAGGCCATGGCGGACCAGGACGCGGTGCACGGTCGATGCGGGCAGACCGAGGATCGGGCCGAGGCGTGCGGGCCCGAGTTTGCGGTTCTGGCGCAGCCGGCAGACGCGGGCTTCGGTCGTGGCAGTGGTTCGGTGCGGTGTCGTGCGCGGGTGGCTGGAGCGGTCGAAGAGCCCGCTGTCGCCCTCGGATCGCCAGCGTCGGATCCACTTGTGGGCGGTGGGACGGGAGATGCCCATCTCTGCGGCGACGTGCGCGACGGGACGGCCGGAACGGACGCGGTCGATGAGCAGTCGCCTGCCGTGAACGGTCAGCCGGGCATTATGGTGGGACATGAAGGCCTCCGTGCGGTGAAGATTCGACACCTCCACCACACACGGAGGCCTTCGCCATGATCAAGCCCGGCCAGCGTTAACAACGCTCGTGATCAATACAACTAGGTCGCGAGTGCGGGCGAGCAGGGCGGCCAGTTGCGGCTTGGTGGCGAACAGGACGTCGTCGGGGACACCGGTGAGCAGGGGTCGTTCCTCGTCAGCGGCCACTCGACGCCGAGGTATGCGGAGGACGGCCTCGCTGATGATGGCGTCGTCGGCGTCGGCGCCTTCCGGGTGGATGCGGCGGACCAAGGCCTACTCCTGCTCGTCCAGGACGGCGTCGCCGCCCAGAGGGTCAGCTCGTCACTGCCCCGGTCTCTCAAGCAATCGGCACGCGAACGAACCGACCAGTGACGTGCAGGTCGTCCTCCAGACGAGCAGCTGTGGCGCGCAGTTCGGGCACGATGTTCATCACGCACTCCGCAACCGAGCGGCGACTGCTGTGCATGTGCACGTTGATCGCCGCGATGACGCCGCCGTCACGGTCGCGGATCGGGACGGAGATTGAACGGAGCCCTTCTTCGAGTTCTTCGTCCACCAAGGCGTACCCGTTCTCCCGGACTCGTTCGAGAATCGCCTCGAGGTCGGTGGGCCGGGTGACGGTGCGGGTGGTCAGCGCCTCCATGCGCACGTGAGTCAGCCGGGCGGAGCGCTCCTCGGCTGACAGGCTCGCCAAGAGGATTCGGCCTGCGGAGGTGGCGTAGGCGGGCGCGCGGGTGCCCTCAGCGATATCGACGTCCATGATGCGGCCCGCGGCCACCGAGACCGCGCACTGCACATGGTCGCCGGCCAGGACGGCCAGGGACGTGGAGTCCTGCACCGACCGGGTGAGGGAGGCGAGATGGGGGCGCGCGATGCGGGTGAGTTTCGTCCTGGACAGCGGTGGATAGCCCAGGGCCAGTACCCGTGAAGTGAGCCGGAAGACCCGGTCGTCGACCGTCACATGGCCGAGATGCCGGAGGGTTATCAGGGCGCGGCGAGCTGTGGCCCGGGGCAGGCCGGTGCGTTCGGCGACCTCGGAGAGCGTCAGCTCCGCGCGGCCCTCGCCGAAGGCGGTGACCACGGTCAGGCCACGGGCCAGCGATGTGATGAACTCCCCTCCCAGTTCCTGTTTGGACGTACTTGTCCAGGCGGCAAGACCGGACGGGCCACTTGGCGGTTCGGGCGGCGGGGCGGCAGCCAGTTCCCGTTCCATGGCAGCCACCGCGGTGCGGAGTCTGGGCAGTAGCGAGTCGCGCAACGAGTCCGCGCTGTGCCTGCTGATGTGGCTCACGGCACTTGCCGCACAGGCAATCCGGCCGTCCGGCGCGCGTACCGGAACGGATACCGCCACAAGGCCCGGCTCGATCAGTTGATCGTCCAGGGCCCAACCGTCCAGTCGCGCCCTTTCCACTCTCTGTTCGAAGTCCCCACCCGCAGCGCTGTGCGAGCGCGGGGGGATGGCCGGGAAGCCGAGGTCCTCGGGGTCGGCGAGCCGCCGCTCTCGCCACCGCGCCCAGTCCTGCGCGCGCCATTCGGTTGCCAACAGCGGGCCAGGAGCGGTGCGTTCGGCGGGCAGGAGATCGCCGATGCGGAAGCTCAGCGACAGGACACGCCGACGGATCGCCTGGTGGATGAAGCGGATGCCGTCACCGTCCGCCACCGCGAGGGACACCGACTCGTCGAGCGCGTCGGCGAGGTTGTCGGCCTGCTGGCTCAGCAGGTCGGGGAGGCGCAGTGCTGCCAGGTAGGCGTTGCCCAGCTCCATGAGGCGGGGAGCCAGAACGGCGTTGTTGCCGTCCAGGCGAACGTACCCCATGCGGGCGAGTGTTCCGGTGACCCGGTCGATGGTGGAGCGGGCCAGGCCGGTGGTCCGTCCCAGATCGCTGAGCGCGGCCGCTCCTCCGGCGTCCGTGAGTCCGCGCAGCACAGCGATACCGCGCATGAGAGGGGCGACGGCCTCCTCCGGTGGTGCGGGCATCGCTGTGGGGTCGGCTGACGACACTGCGTCGATCGATCTCATGGGCTCCCCGCGGCGGCTGTCTCGTCGTTGCGGCCCATGATGCCTGGTGAGTGTGGAGTGCCGACACAGAGCGGGTGCGGCCCCGTGTGCGGCGGGGGCGGGACCTCACCGCACCCGTTCGGGGCCGACCGGTGTGTCATGACTCCGTGTTCTGCAGGGCGAGGTCGCCACTGCGGTCGGCCGTGGCCGGTTCCGCGTCGCCGTTGTGGTGCTTGGCGCGCTGGATCTGCTCGTACACGTGCGCACGCAGTTCGGCGAAGCGCGTGCTGGAGCGGGTGTGCAACTGGTCGCGCTCGTCGGGGAGGTCGATGGTCAGATCCTCCTGCACCACGGTCGGTGAGGTGGACAGGATGATGGTGCGCTGGCCGAGGTAGACGGCTTCGTCGATGTCGTGGGTGACGAACAGGACGGTGACGCCCAGTTCGTGCCACAACTTCCGAATGAGGTCCTCCAGTTCGGCGCGGGTCTGCGCGTCGACGGCGGCGAAGGGCTCGTCCATGAGCAGCACCTTCGGTTCGAAGGCGACGGCGCGGGCGATGGCTACGCGCTGCTGCATTCCTCCGGAGAGCTGCCAGGGGTAGGCCTCGTGGGCGTCGGCGAGCCCGACCACCTCCAGGGCGTGGTCCACCAGCTCCTTCTCCCGGGCCTTGCCGAGCTTCTTGCGGCGCAGCGGCAGGGCGACGTTGTCGCGGACGTTCATCCAGGCGAACAGGGAGCGGCCGTACTCCTGGAAGACCACCGCCATGCCGGGCGGGGGCCCGGTGACCGGACTGCCGTCCAGGCGTACCTCGCCGGCGGTGGGGTCGAGCAGTCCCGCCATGCACTTCAGCAGGGTGGTCTTGCCGCATCCCGAGGGGCCGACGAGGCAGACGAGTTCACCGGCACCGATGTGGAAAGTCAGGTTCCGCAGGGCTTCGACGTTGCGGTGCCGGCCGGTGTAGATCTTCTGCAGGTTGCGTACGTCGAGCATCGACGTCTCCTTGTCGGGTTGCATCGGGCACGGTGTCAGGGGTTGCGCTGCGCGCGGCGCAGGCCGTGGTACCAGGCCAGGACCCGGTTCTCGGCGAATCGGAACAGCAGGGACAGGACGAATCCGAGCAGGCCGAGCAGCAGCACTCCGCTCCACATCTCGGGGATGGCGAAAGAGCGCTGGAACTGGACGATGGTGAAGCCGAGTCCGTTGCTGGCTGCGAACATCTCGCTGATGACCATGAGGATGATCGCGATGGACAGCGCCTGCCGCATGCCGGTGACGATCTGCGGGCTGGCCGACCGCAGCACCAGGTGCCGCAGGCGTGCGGTGCCGGTGATGCCGTAGGAGCGGCAGGTGTCGCCGAGCACTTCGTCGACGGCGCGGACGCCCTCGACGGTGTTGAGCAGGATCGGCCACATGCAGCCGCTGACGATGACGAGCACCTTCATGGTGTCGCCGATGCCCGCGAAGAGCACGATCACCGGCACCAGCACCGGCGGCGGGATGGCCCGGAAGAGTTCCAGGACGGGCTCCAGTACGTCGCGTACGACGCGGCTCATGCCGATTACCAGGCCGAGCCCCACTCCGACGACGACGGCGAGGAGATAGCCCGCGGTGAGCCGGATCAGGCTCGGTACCACGTCGGACAGCAGCCGCTCACCCGTCCAGACCTCACCGAACTTCTGCAGGATGGTGGAGAGCGGCGGGACGTAGAAGTCGGTGCTGCCGGCGGTGCCGAACCACCACACGGCGAACAGAACCGCGGGC
The DNA here is from genome assembly GCF_056430805.1 of Streptomyces sp. NPDC045955. Taxonomy (NCBI): domain Bacteria; kingdom Bacillati; phylum Actinomycetota; class Actinomycetes; order Kitasatosporales; family Streptomycetaceae; genus Streptomyces; species Streptomyces sp. NPDC045955. The sequence continues at coordinate 28,525 of NZ_JBWKKY010000033.1, read as the reverse complement.
AGGCCCAGCGCCAGCAGGGCCCGTCGGCCCACCGCGAGGATGGTTGTCGTCATCCCGGTCATCCGGCTCACCTCTCCCTTCGAACGGATTGGTGCCAGTGCAGCGCGCGTCGCTCGACGGCGCGCGCCATCAGGTTGATCGCGACGCCCAGCAGGCCGGTGACCAGGACCAGGGCGTAGACGCGAGGTACGGCGCCGGAGCTCTGCGCCACGGCGATCTGGTTGCCCAGCCCCGGCGCGCCGATGACGAGTTCCGCCGTGATGGCGAGCACGAGAGCCACGGTCGCGGCCAGCCTCACCCCCGTCATCACATACGGCAGCGCGGTGGGCCACATGACGTACCTCACCCGCCCCCGGGTGCCCAGCTGGTAACTGCGGGCGGTGTCGTCCGCGACCGGGTCGACGTCCTGCATGCCGGCCAGCACCTGGACGAGGACCTGCCAGAACGAGGCGTACACCACGAGCAGCAGCTTCGACCTCAGGTCGGTGCCGTAGAGCAGCACAGCGATCGGGATCAGGGCCACGGACGGGATCGGCCGCAGGAACTCGATGGTGGAGGAGGTGACCGCTCGCAGCACGGGCACGGAACCGATCACGATGCCGGTCACCACCCCCGCCACGACGGCGATGACCAGGCCCAGGCCCCACCCGGTCAGGGTGTCGCCCAACGCGGTCCAGAACGCGTCCTCGGCGAGCAGATGCCACAAGGCCTCGACCGTTACCGAAGCGGGCGGGAGGTAGTCGGCGGACACCAGAGGGGTGTGCGGCAGCACCTCAAGCAGTGCCACCAGCCCGGCCAGGCCGGCCAGTCCGCGCAGCGGGGTGACGGCTCCCTCCAGCGAGCGCCGGACCCGGCCGCCCCCCGGCCCGCCGGGACCCGTGTCGGTCCCGGCGGCAGCGAGCGTCTTCGTCAGCACAGGAGCGCTCCCGGACCTGGTCATGAGAACAGGGCGTCCAGGTCCGGCTTCTTGCCTCCGAAGATGCCGTCCTCCTCGCCGAGCGAGGCCAGCTTCTCCAGGGAGGCCATGTCGTACTGGGTCGGCCAGGTCGGCAGCGTCAGGTTCTTCAGCACCTCACCGTCGATCTTGGTGTAGGTGGTGAGTGTCTGGCGTGCCTCGTCGGGGTGTTCGGAGGCGTACTTCAGCGACTCGGTCATGGCCTCGGTGAACTTCTTCACCAGGTCGGGGTTCTCCTGGAGGAGCTTGGTGGAGGTGAAGTACGTCGCGATGGTGAGGTTCGGGTCGGTCTCGGCGAACGGCGAGGCGATGACGCGGGCGCCCTGGCCCTTGGCGATGGTCAGCGCGGGCTCGCCCATCCACGCGGCGTCCACCTGCCCGCCCTCCAAAGCGGCTGGCATCTGGTCGAAGGGCATCTCCACGAACTTGACCTTCGAGGGGTCGCCGCCGTCCTTGCGCACCACCTCGCGGACCGTGGTGTCCCCGATGTTCTGGAGGGTGTTCACCGCCACCTTCTTGCCGACCAGGTCCTTGGCGGACTTGATCGAGCTGTCCTTCTTGACGGCGACCCCGCTGATGTCCTTGCTGGTGTCGCCGGTGGAGGCGGTCCCGTTCACCACGGACTTGATCGGCACACCCTTGGTCTGGGCGATCATCAGCGAGGTGACGTTGCTGAAGCCGAACTGGAACTGATCACTGACCACGCCGGGGACGATGGCCGCGCCACCCTGGGCGAGCTCCATCTTCAGGTCGATGCCGCGCTTGCTGAAGAACCCCTGCTTCTGCCCCAGGTACAGCGGGGCCACATCGACGATCGGGATGATCCCGACGGTGACCTGCGTGGTCTTGCCGCCGCCCGACGGCGAACTGCCGGTCGAAGACGACGAGGATCCACATCCGGCCGCTGCCGCGACCGTCACCACAGCTACGGCAAGACCGAGAACACGCCTTCGCATAAGGCCCCTCTTGGAGTACGTGCGCACTGCGCACAATGGTTCGTTTCCCGAACAGGCAAGCGGGACGCTAGGCCTCCACCGCGATGCGGTCAATAGGTGATGCGAGGCCAGCCTCCGGAGACCCACCCGGCCGCACGGCACCGACTGAACCGACTCGCCCCACGGCATTGACAGCAGCCCACTACGACCCCAAACTCACAGCTGCCTCAAAGAGTGAATAACACTTCACCACGCGAACGGATGCTGTCCGGGGAGTCCTCCGCGCCTTCAGGGCACGCGGCAACCTCTCTTCCACGGGGCGTCCTCTCCCGCATCGTTCGAGGAGCGAGTGAGCATGCTGCTTCGATTGCGACAAGGCACATCACCGCACACCCGCCGCACGCGATCATGGCGGTCGCACGCGTCATGGCGCGTCCCTTCGCTGCTGGCCGCGGCAACAGCCGTTCTGTTCGCCGCCACCTCTGCCGGGGCCGCCGCCCCCACTGCCGACGCCCGGGCACAAGCGGTGGAGGTCACGAAGGACCTCGCCTACGCGCCCGCCGAACCGCCCGGCACCCAGGGCCACTTGCTGGACCTCTACGTGCCGCAGTCGCAGCAGCCGGTGCCCCTGGTGATCTTCTCCAGCGGCTCCGGCTGGATGGCGGACAGCGGACGCCAGGGCGCGGACGAGGCCGCCGCACAGCTCAACCCACACGGATTCGCGGTCGCCGGCGTAGCGATCCGGTCCAGCTCCCAGGCACAGTTCCCGGCTCAGCTGTACGACATCAAGAGCGCCATCCGCTGGCTGCGCGCCAACGCGACGACCTACAACCTCGATCCGCACCGCATCGCCATCATGGGCGACTCCTCCGGCGGTTGGACCACGGCGATGGCCGCCGTCACCGGGGGCATCCCCCACCTGGAGGGCGACGTCGGCGTACGCGGACCGTCCAGCGCCGTCCAGGCTGCCATACCGTTCTACCCGCCGACCGACTTCCTCCAGATGGACGCGCACATGCCGGACAACTGCAGGACGTTCAACGGGGTGTTCGGGCTCACCGACTGCCACAGCGACGCTCGCTCACCCGAGTCGTTGCTGCTCGGCTGCCCGATCAAGGACTGCCCCGGCAAGGTCGCGGCAGCCAGCCCCCTCACCTACATCGGCGGCCGGTCCACCCCGCCCTTCCTGATCTTCCACGGCGAGCAGGACCCGTTCGTGCCGTACCACCAGAGCCGCCTGCTCTTCGAGAAGCTGGCCACCGCAGGGGGCGAGGCACGCCTGGTTTCCTTCCCGCACGCCGGACATGGACCGTTGCAGGACATGCTCGGCGACCAGGACACACGCCGGGACGCCTACGAGGAGACCGCCCGAGGCGGCCGGATCACACCGGCACTTCCCGTAACCCCCTCCTGGCAAACGGTCGTCTCCTTCCTGGAGCAGCGGCTCCAGCCGACACCGCAGTAAGCCGGCCCGGACGTACATGCCCGACGTTGCCCCCGACCGCTCGACCCCCGACTGCGCCATGCAGATCGCAGGGCCTCGCGAACGGGCGCGTCCGGCACGTACGTCCGCCGCGCCTCGTCCGATCCAGCACTCGTCCGCGTGCAGGAGGTCGCAGACCCTTCGTCCGGGAACCGGTGACAGCGCAAGAGACCAACCAGGCGGTGGCTGGGCAATGCGCTCAGCCGGCTACGGGTACTTCGTCCTGGACAGGGGCGGCAGCTCCGTCGAGGACCGGGTTTTACTCCTTGGCGAAGGCTCTTCAGAGGGTCATCTCGGTGATCGCACCGCCGAGGTCACAGCAGACCAACAGGCCGAGGGCGACAGCGTTCTGGAACTGGTGCAGATCTTCTGAGGGTACCTCGTTGGGGTGATTCGCAGTGATTGGCCTGCCTCCCCAGCCCCACTGCGGTGCACACCTCCTTGCACCGCAACGGCTCCTCAGCTTCGGCGAACGCCACCAGGATCCGCCGGTAGGCCGGCGAGGTCGCCGTGGCGTCCCCGGACGCCTCCGCAGCGAGCATCACCGCCGCCAGATCCGTCCACGGCGCCACCGCCGCCTCCACGTCCCCCACCGGGGCCGCGGCCACCGGGCCGTCGAACAGCACCTCGTCCACGTCTCCCGCGTGATCCGAAGCCGCGATAGCTCCGCCTCCACCTGCGACAACTCCTCGGAAAGCCCGGTGATCTGCTCGCGCAGCCGATCGGCCCGGCCACGAGCTGCCACTTCCCTGGCCTCAAGCGCCTCGATCAACGACGGCACCACACCATCCACCCCGCAACGGTGCCCGCGCCCACGGCGGGCTCAACGCCGACGACGGTAGAAGCCAGCCCGGGCAGCCACACCGCAGAACCCTGCGAAATCACCCCAACCAGGCACCCCCACAAGATCTGCACCCTTCGGGGATCTGCCCGGCACGCGCTCGGGTGAGCAGCACTGCCGCCGGAATACCGAACTGCGCTCGCCTCTGCAAACTGGACCAGGCGCAGCGCAGGCGTTGCCGCACCGCTGCGAAGCCGGGCCCGGGGGCTGGCAGCGGATAGCGTCCACGCTGCATGTAGTGCTCGCAGGCTTCCACGTCGTGTGGTCAGGACGAGGTCGTGGAGGTGGAGGCGACGGCGTGTCGGGGCGTCTGTGACCTGGCCCGGGCGGGCGGCGCTTTGGAGAGAGGTCGTGGATTCCCACGAGAAGCGCACCACGCGCGATCCGCGTGCGTGCTGTGAGCATCTCAGTCTGTCTGCCGGGGCGCAGTCGCTGTTTGGACGCAGGTGCACTATCCGGGCACCAAGTGGCCAGTGATCTGCTCCGTTGCGGTGGGGCATGCGTTCGTCGGCGGTGGATCACCGGGACAGCTGTGCACCAAAGCTGCCTTCTGGCCTTGGGCACGCTCTCGCTGGGTGTCAGGATCTGACGAGTCGGCATCGCAACCGCCGTGTAGGTCACCTTACTTGTGGAATCTCCCACGTCAGGAGCAGCATCATGCACAAGAGACGATTTCGATCAGCGGCGTGCACGCCCAGTGCGCCATGCGCGCTTGAGCTCATGGGGCCGGGCGAGGTCGCGGTGGTCATCGTCATTCTCGTTCTGGCTTCGACCATGGCATGGGCGGGTTCTTCACCGCTGACCGTCGTGGAGTTGCTGTTCGGCTCCGGTGTGCTCGCGGTAGGCGCGTCTCGGCACTGTCGCCCGTGCGTTGCAGCGCCCCGACGGAGGTAGGTCTGGGCATGGGACGCCCTGAACGAAGGATCACCGCAGATGCTGAGCCGTCGTTGTATGCACTGGCCATGTGGCTGCGTGCTCAGCGTCATCGAGCTGGTCTGACCTATGAGGAGATGGCCGCGCTGACGCGTTACACGCACAGCACGCTCTCACGCGCGGCAAGCGGACGCCGTGTCCCTCGCATGGGGGTCGCTGAAGCCTACGCCCGAGCGTGCCGGTCGGATGTGGCCGAAGCCCGTCGGCTGTGGCGCCGGGCCCGACAGGCTGGGGCACGGGCCGGTGCAGGAGCCGTGCCCGGAGTGGCAATTCGACCCGAGTACGTGTCGGATTTCGCCGAGCTCCATACCGCGATGATCGGACTGCACCAGAGCACGGGCGTGCTGTCCTTACGGGAACTGGCGCAGAGGGCCGGCAGCCACGGCGAGCTGCCGCCCAGCACGCTCCACCGCATCATGCACCAGCAGGGTATTCCCTCCCGGCGGCACCTCGTGGCGTTCGTCAGGGCGTGCGGAGCCAGCGAGAGAGCCCTCCAAGAATGGACCGCCGCGTGGGATCGCGCCAGCGGACGCGACCACGGGTGGGCGACCGTGCCGTCCACCGCGGCAGTTCATCTCAGGCCGACGCCGCCCTCGCGTGCAGGAGCAGGCCAGGAGAGTCTGGTAATCCTGACGCGTCTGCTGGCCCGGCATGCGGCTCCGTTCCTCGGGGTCGTTGAGACGGAGCGAAGCGTTCTTCCGGCCGGTTCCCGGAAGCTGTTCACTCTGAGCGCGCTCTATTACGCCAACCAGACACTGCTGCACGGCATCACGGCCAAAGGCGCGCGCCGTCTGCAGCTCGCGGACGTGTACTGGGAGGCCGTGGACAGTGTGATCCCGCAGTGGGCGCTGGTCCGCAAGCGGATCGTCCCGGCTGGCGAGATACGCCGGGAGTACCTCGCCAGCTACGGCATCGCTCTTCGAGCCTTGGGGTCAGTGGGGAACGCCTTGCTCAACACATCACACGATGTCGAGGAGTGGGCACCGTTCCTGCACCGGCTGAGTGGTGTCGATTGGGCACGGACGAACCCGGACTGGGAAGGCAGGATGCTCATCGGCAGACGCGTGGCCAAGAGTTTGCACCATGTTGCTCTCACCGCCGACTACTTGCACGAGCGGGTAGGACTTCCTCGCAGCCGGCTGGGCGTTTCGGCGTAAGGGCCGTTGCGTTGCGCGGTTTCGGCGGTGAGGGCCGAAGTTGCTCACGGCATGGTGCCATCGCGCAGGGACCACGGCACCCATGTCTGACTGCGGCTGTGCGCATGCACCCCAGGTTTCCTTGCGCTGCATTGGCGTGATCGTGCCATGGGCAGGCCCTGTGCACGGACACTCCAGCGCGAGGTGGTGGGTGGTCTGCAGCCGCCTTCGTCAACCTGACGTTCCGTTGTCACTCCATCGATGCCTGACAGTGTCATCAGACTGCAATGAGCGGAAGTGTGCCGTTGTAGAGCGGTACTGGCGGGCTGCCGGTCCGCAACGGCGGGCAGAGTTCGCGGCTTCTCTCTCAGTGCGGTCTCTGCTCGCGTCTGCGTAACGCTAGGGTCACCGGCACAGGTTGAGGAAGGGGGGAAGGGTGGCTCATCAGAGCTTCCTGCTCAACAGCGCCAGACATTTGCGGAGCCTGGTGGCCGAGGACGAAGAGGCAGTGCAGGCTGCAGCCAAGCGGGTCCAGGAGGCCCAGGAATCGCTCGAGGACGCCAGGCTGCGGGCAGAAGCCTCGCGAGAAGTCCTCGAGAGCGTGGAGAGCCGCTTGAGCAAGGTGGTGGGCCCGCCCCTGGCATCGCAGGACGTGCTGTTCCCGTCGGCCACGGCCGAGGAGAACGTCATCATGTCATCGGTGCCAGTGGTCGATCTGATCAGGGATTTCCTGCGGTCTCGCGGGGAAGCGACCACGGGGGAGATCATCGAACATGTCCGCCAGTCTCGTCCCTTGACCAACTCCTCCAACGTCAGCCCCGAGTTGAGCCGGCTGGTGAAGATGGGCGACTTGGTCCGGCCACGACAGGGCGTGTACTGCCTCTCCTCAACCGCTAGGTCGCAAGAGGGGAGCGCCTGACCGAACAGTTCTCGGACAGCGCAAAGCACCGCCGGTCGGCCCCGACGGTGCTGTGATGCGCGCACGAATCAGTCTGATGTCACGAAACAACCCACCGATTGGCTCTGCGCGTGCCCACTATAGCGAGCATGCGCGGACCCGCGCGGGTGGGTCGTTCACCCATTTCGAAAAGCGGTACGCATGTTCGTATATCTTGCTCGAATCCCGGTGCCTCCCGCGCCGGTTCACGTGAGGGAGGCCTGTTGATGACGACCGTCACGGACACAGATAGCCGGGTTCTACCGACCGGTCGGGCTGGCCTCCGCCATCAGCGCGAGGTATTTCTTGGCGCCGTTCGACTCAGCGGCCCAGAGCGTCTTGTCGTCAAGAGCACGCACGTCGCCAAGCACGTCGGTTTGAGTGGCGACACCGTCACCGAAAGCCTGCGCTTCTTCGACACGCTGGGCATCGTTACCGGCGCTCGCGGTCGCTACGCCGCCACCGAGGAAGGTGCTGCGCTTGCAGAGGTATGGCCCGTTGATGAGACGCGTGCTCGGGTGATGCTTCACCACCTCTTCGAGGGCCATTGGGCCACAACTGCCGCCCGGACTGCTCTGGCGCAGGGGCCGGTGGAGGCGGAGGCTCTGGCTCAGCATCTTCAGCTGGGCCTGCCTGGGCACCCCCGTCGTGGGCTGTATGTCGTGGAGTGGCTGATCGAGGGCCTGGTCATTCATCCCGACCGGCATGGCAGGGTCTACGCACCGAGCCCCGGCCTGGTGCCACCGGCCTCTCTGCTTCCTCCACCGCAAAAGCCTGAGCATGAGCCGGCCAATGGCTACGTGATGGGCATGTGCAACGAGGAGCTGCGACGGCTTCCCACGCCGCAGTACGTGTCGGTGCTGCGGAGCTTCAAGGCCATGCTCGAGCAGGTCGACGTCGTGCAGACCTGATGCCGCAGACGCTGCCCGAGCATGGATCGAGCGACGATCCAGGGTCCTGGGCGGCCAGCCCGTGTGGCGTTCGGCTTGCCATCGGGCAGGCGCCGCCCTCTCAGCCGTCGTCCCAGCGGTCCGGCAGGGGTGCCGTCCGCGGGATGTCTCCTCCTTACTTCCTTCGGGAGTCGTGATGCAGTTGTTCAAGAAGCAGTGCCCGGCGTGGCTGACGCTGACAGCAGCGGTGCTGTCGGGCGCTGTGCGGGCCGTCGTCAGTTTCGTCCTGAATCTCACCCGGCATTGACGCATCGTCAGAACACGTAAGCCCTAGGCCTGTCTGACAAATGATCTCTGCGAAGCTTCGTTGTCCGAGGCTGAAGGAGGGGTCATGGAAATTGAGCTGGAACTGCACTCGGGGCGACCCACGCGGAAGGGTTCGTCCCGAGACACCTTGCTGCGGGGCTCTTACGGGCATGGTAAAGCGTTGTCGAGGGTGCTGAGCACCCTCGGCCGGCGTGGCTTGGGCAAGTTCGGCTGGGTGGATCCGTACGGCGACACTCCGTTCAACGAACAAGAATCTCAAGTCGCCCGCCAGGAAGTCGCCGCCCTGACACAGGAGTGTACGGACTACCAGCAGAAAGCGGCTCTGCTCGACCTTTCCGAGCTTCTTGAAGCGTGTGCGGAGACGCCGGGCAGCTACTTGTGGTTCATGGGTGACTAACCGTGCTTGATCATAGATCCTGTGGTTGGCCGGGGTGAGTTGACGGATGTGGCGTGGGAGCGGATGGGGCCGCTGCTGCTGCGCGTTGATGGTCGTGGGCGGCCATGGCGGGATCACCGCCAGGTGGTGAACGGCGTGCTCTGGCGGTTACGGACCGGGGCACCGTGGCGTGACCTGCCCGAGCGTTACGGTCCCTGGCAGACCGTCTATGAACGCTTCGCCCGCTGGTAGACGGACGGAACCTGGGCAAGGCTGCAGGAGCACGTGCAGGTCAAAGATGACGCGGTGGGCACGGTGGACTGGACCGTTTCGGTGGACTCCACCATCAACCGTGCCCACCAGCACGCCGCCGGAGCCCCTAAAAGGGGGCGCAGGCACCGGACAAACTGGAAGATCCGCCGCATTCGACGATTGGCCAGGCACTCGGCCTGGCCATCGTCGTTACCCCAGGCAACGTCAACGACTCGTTCGAGGACGCACGTGCGGGGCAGTTTCCGGGACGTGGCGGTGGTGCAGCTCGCTGCTGCGCCCTGTCGCCCCCACCCGCGGGGGCACGTCACGCAAGGGTTACCGGCAGGGCCGCGGCGTGCAGACGCGGTCTGCCGACTGCCAGTTCCAGGCTCATTGCTTGTTCGCGGGGGGCCTGTGAGCGCGTTGCAGTTCGCGTTTTGAGGTGCGGCGCGGGGCGGGGATGGCGGCGGCTGCAGGTGTCTGCGTCTGCGGTCAGCACGGTGTCGCAGTCCAGGCAGGTCCACTGTTGCGCCGGTTTGGCCAGGGTCTGTTCGAGCAGGGGCAGGTCGGCGGAGGGGACGTCCTGCAGATAGCGGGCGGCTTGGTCGCGGACAAGGAGATCGGGGTCGGCGAGCAGCGGCTGGAGGTTGCGGTAGTCCTGGCTGTCGGCGCGGGCCGCTGCGTGCGCCTGGGCGGCTCCGGCCCGGACGACGGCGTCAGCGCCGGGGAGGGCCAGTTCGGGCCAGTGGCGAGCGAGGAACCTGGCTGTCTGCATACGGGTGTGTGCGTTGAGGGCGGGCAGTGCTGCTACGAGTCGCTCGGCGAGGCTGGGGGGCGCCTTCGGTGCTGTGGTGCCTGCCAGGGCCAGAGTGAGGGCGACGAGCCAGGTGTTGCCGTGCTGCACAGCCTGGAGGACGAGGTCGTCTGCCAGGGCGACGGTAGTGGGCGTTCTGGCGGGGGTGCGGCTGCCAGGCTGGTAGAGGAGGCCCCAGTCGGGCCATTCGGGGTTTTCTTGTTGCAGGCTGCGCAGTTGGGCGCTGACGAGAGCGCCGTCATAGCCGCAGGCCTCGAGGGCCAAGCGGAGGATACGCCGGGTCAGCTCGGGTTTGTTGCCGTGCTGCCTTGGGTGGAGTCATCGCCGCGAAGTCCTTGATGGCCAGGGCGTCGATGAAAAGCGGCTGCCTCGTCCAGGTGCCATGACTGGCTCGGGGTGAGCTCGATAGGGGCGTCGTCCAGCTCCGTCATCAGTTCGAAGAGGGCGGAGATGTCCTTGGCTAAAGACGGCCCCTAGTACTGCAGCGGCAGGCGTTCGCCGACCAGGTTCCGCTGCTTCGGGGCCCCAGCTTGGGCTGGGACATGCCTGTGGGTCCCGGGCGTTCCCGGGACCCACAGGTTCGCTGCTGTTCGGTGGTCTACCAGCGATACCAGCGGCCCTTGCGGCCGCCTGTGTCCGCAGTGCGCATCACGAAGCCCAGCAGCCAGACGACCAGCACGATGACGGCGATCCACCACAGTGCCTTCATCGCGAAGCCCGCGCCAAAAAGGATCAGAGCCAGAAGCAGGACGAGTAGCAGGGGAACCATAGTTATCAACCTCCGTCGCTCCTTGTGCCCAGCGATTCAAAGAACACACGGTCGATCTGCCTGGTTTCTTCACTACCCTTACGGGAACTGGGCCCAGTTTCGTCACGGGCATACACCTCACGGCTGGCACGGGGCGCCCGGCGCATCCGCACCGTTTCCAACAGCTGGGATCAGGGGGTTGAAGCAGGGAAAACGCTGCTGCAAAGGTCCCCTAGCCCTTGTGTGGAGTGATGTCAATACATGACACGCCATCAGCAGTGTGAGGGGGTGTCAGTCCAGTCCCCCGGGTGGCTCAGCGCCCCGGCCAATGTTCCTCTGGAGTCAGTGATGTGATAGCCCGTCAGGAAGGCATCCTTGGGCCTTCGAACACCCAATCGGCCTCATTCGTTCACCCCTTCAGCCACATTCTGAAGTGGCGACAGATAAGGGTAGAAGTATTTTCATTCATGGTCGGCTGCTCAGCTGACATCACTAAGAGATGGAGGAACGGAATGCCTGAAAGAAGGAGAGGCGGAGCGCGTAGGCGTGCCGTTGTCGCGATCGCTGCGTCGGTGGGTGTCACGGCCCTGGTTGCAACCGGTGTGAACTACGCCTCGGCTTCCAGTTCCGTCCCACATGCCGCCCCGTCTGTGGAGGAGGCCGCTGCCTCGGTTCCCTTCGGAGGCGACGGCCAGACGCACAACGGCTTCAGGAACGACGAGGGACGGATCCACGTCAACGAGCGAACGTATTCAGCCGAGCCGGGTGTGTGCACCGCCGTGATCAGTAGTCCCGCCACCAGCTTCAACGTCCGAAACGACAGTGACAGGACTGTCGAATTCTTCTCTGGGATCACCTGCGACAATGGCGGCGCAATCGCGACTATTGGGCCCCGAAATTCCAGCAGCGCAATCCCCGGCACGACGGTCTTCGACGGGGCTGTGGTGCCTTTCGCGCTTGTCGGCAGCTTCAGAGCGATCCACGACCACCACTGAGCTTTCGGCTCCTGTGCCTGTGGGTTGAGACTTCGAACACCTCCCATCGTCGACGCCATCAAGCAGGTCCCGCCCAAGGTCAGCTGACACACCCTCAGAGCTTGCTGCCGCCGCCGCAGCTCCGTCCCACGGCCGAGGAAGCCTGCCACGCGTGCCCCGCCGCCCTCACCGACCATGCGGTCGGTGAGGGCGGCGGGGCAGCGGGCGGGTGGTCCTTTACAGGGCGTGGAGGTGGGTGAGGAGTTGGAGGGTGTCGGAGTTCAGCCAGTACTCCACGAACTTGCCGTTCTTGATGCGCAGTGTGTCGGTGCCGGTGAAGGTGACGTCGGTGCCGGGCTGGGCCTTCGACCCGGGGAAGCCGCCGGCGTAGGTGCCGGTGGCCGTCCAGTGGTGCGGGACCGCAAGGCAGGCAAGCAGCGCCTCTACGGCCTGGACGCCCGCGGGCTGCGACCGGTCCACGAGTGGACCGGCGGATTCGAGCGGTTCTGGAACGAGAGCTTCGACCGGCTGGACGAGTACGTGCAGGACCTCAAGCAGGCAAAACAGGAGGAGTGACCGATGGCAGCGACAGGACGGGAAGTCCTCACCTCGAGGAAGCGGTGGAGGTGCCGGCGGTCACCGGCCGGTGCACCCTGTCCGGGGGCCGTTGGCACTCCTGGTACGACGACACCGTCATCGACGGCCCCCGCGGCCTCGACATCGACCACTTGGTCCCGCTCGCCGAAGCCTGGGACTCCGGAGCCTCCGCCTGGACCAGGCAACGCCGCGTCACCTACGCCAGCTACCTCAACGACGTACGCGGCGGCCCGGTCTGCTCAGAACAGCCTTGAGCTGGCTCGACCCAGCCCTCAGCCCCTGGCCCCGGTCTCCTCGTCCGTCTCGAAGTCGGCGATCACTGGCAGTGCGCCGCGTTACGGCCACGAGCCGTTATCCGGACGGAACTCGGGCCGGCCCTCTCCCTTTCGCCAAGGCGCGGCAAATTTCCAGATAAGGAAGGTTTGACCGAGACTTGGTCGACCGGACATCTCTCCGTGGCCATCGGCCCTCTAAGATCTGCCTGGGCTCGGTGATCTTCCGGCCCCGCCCGCCCGGTTTCGGACGTACCCGCCTTTCGGCTCGCACGCACCCCCCTTCCCGCCTGGCGCGGCGCAGTGTGCGACTTTCTCAAGGATTTTGATGCGTCTCGCGTCCCCTGCCGTCAAGGTGCTCGCCGTGGCGGCACTCCCGCTGGCCCTCGCCGCCTGCTCCTCCGGTTCTTCTTCCAGCGGCTCTACCGCAGCCGCCAAGCCCGCCGCGACCAAGGATCCCAACGCGAATCTGCTGACGGGTTCGCAGTTGAAGAAGGCCCTGGCGCCCGCGTCGTACTTCCCGTCCGGATTCGCCGCCGATCCCAGCCTCGCCAGGGACACCGGAAACACGTACCAGACGCCGACCACCAAGAGCGCCGCCAAACCCCACTGCGCCGGCCTCGGATCCACTAGCTGGATCAGCCTCACCGGCGTCGAGGGGGTGTCGTTCGCGCAGAACTCCTACATCAACAAGAACACGTCCGCCGAACTCGACCAGGAGATCGACGTCTACCGCGGCAGGACCGCGGCTGACGTGGTGAAGGACTTGGCCAAGGTCGTCGCCGCATGCCCGAACTACACGGACTCCGACACCCACAGCACGGTGAAGGTCACCGGCGCCTCCACGGCCGGGCTCGGGGACGGGGCCTACACCATCACGCTCACCGACAGCGCCTGGGAGAGCGGCACCACGCTGATCGCCACCCGTGTGGGAACAGCCGTCGTCAGCGTGCTGTCCACGGACGGCAGCGACAACGGCGCCGCGAGTGCCAAGAAACTGACGCAGCAGATCGTGGCGTCGTTGAAGGTGCAGAGCAACAAGGCGAAGCAGGGCTGATCACCCTGCGCCGACAGGCGATTCGCCGCCCGCCGGGCCGCCGGACACGCGTCGGCGGCCCGGACGCGCCGTGGATCCGTCTGCGTAACGGAGGGCCGTGTCGTGGGCACGCGAGCTCTCGGCTGCTGACCCTGCTCCCCATGACATCGGCAATCTGCCGCGACTGAGAGCAGCGCATCTGGCGCCGTGAGCTGCGCCGGTGTACGAGGGAAGTGGCGTGGCGGTCTTGCAGGCGGACACGCCCACGCCGGCGGACCAAAGGGCAAAGGGCAACTCCGCTGCCGCAAAGCCATCCGAGTGGCGTCGGCCGCGTGGCCCCCCTACGTGTGCATCTACCCAGAGATCAACTTCGGCGGCCAGCCCTGGGTGCGGCGTGCTGTGGACGGCAGCGTGAAGGACCTGCCCTCCGCGATCCGTGACCGCCTTAGCTCGATCGGCGAGAGGTTCGGCGGCCAGGGCGACCCGCAGATTGAGCACGGTGGCCAGGACCTGTTCGGGGAAGGCGAGCCGGGGCGGACGACCGCGCCGTGTATCGCCGGCGGGGTCAAAGTCCGTGTGAGGGCGTCCAGTTGTTGCCGGGACATGCCGGTCAGTGCGGGATCCGACAGCAGGGCCTGGTCCCACCCGGGGGCCGGCTCCACTGGGGCAGGCTCGCCTGGGGGTGATTTTCCTGATAGTTCGTCATCGGTCTGCGGCTGCAGTATCAGTGGCTCGCCGGGTGGGCAGGGCTCTGGGGATGGTCGCCGCTGCGGCGGCCGTGCTGGCGGCGCTGTTGTTGTCGCCGTTCGTGCTGCAGGACGTCTCCGGTTCCAAGGGGGTGGACTGGAACAGGCTGAGCCAGATCGGTGCGGCGTACGGCTTCACGTCGGCGATCGTCTCGGCGCTCGCGTTGGCCGGTGTTGCTGGTTCGCTGATTGTTTAGAACCGGCAGGCCAAGGCGGAGCAGGTCCAAGGGATTCGCAGCTACTACCTCGAGCTCGTCCGCCTGGAACTTGACGACATGGCGCTTTACCAGCCTGTCTGGGGCGACACGGACATCGCCGATCCTCATGAGCGGAAACGGCATGTCTACGCCGACCTCATGATGAACTACGCGTGGATGGGCTACGAGATCGGGACCATTCGCGAGCCTCTCCTGCGGGACATGCTGTCCGGGATGTTCACCGGAGAGGCTGGGCGGTGCTACTGGAGCAGGGCCCGAACCTCATGGACCGCCAGTTCGTCGGGAAGCCGTATCGGTCGTCGCTTCCTGGCCATTGTGGGCGAGGAGCACGCTCGTGCTATTGCTGCCGGACCGCCGACGCGCTCGGCCGTCGCCCCCAATCCGCCTGACGTGCCTGCCGCAGGAGCGGCGCCCGCATGGCGGACAGCGGCCGGCGTAGCCCTGATTGGCCTGGGTACCGGCTTGGCGCTCGGATCACTTTTGCGCAGCCGACGTTAAGGGCTGTCGGGCACGGGTTGGATGATCACGGTTGTGACTGGTGTGATCACGGCGTCGGAGCCGTCTTGGATAGCCCCGTTCTCCGGGCTGAGCCCGCGCTGCTTCGTGAGGTTGGTGACCGCACTACGGCGTGAGGGGGCCGACGCGGCTGGCCGAGGACGACCCTGGAGCCTGCCCCTTATCGTGGACGGGCACCCTCGTGCCCACCCGCGACCACGAGGTAGCCGAGCAGTCCAGGAACTATCGGTACTCCACCAACCATCAGATCGTGATCGACGCTGACAGCGCGGACTCGTCGTCGTGGTCGGTCGACCGCTGCCCGGCAACCGCAATGACTGCAAGGCATGGGAGCTGTCCGGCGCCAAGGACGCCGTCGGCAGGACCACGGTGATCGCGGATGGCGGCTGCCGGGGCACCAGTCTGGTCATTCCGCATCGACGCGGGCGCGGTCAGACCGAATTGTCGGCGTGGAAGGAGGAGCACAACGCCTCACACCGCAAGGTCCGCGCCCATGCCTTCGCCCGTATGAAGGGCTGGAAGATCCTCCGCGACTGTCGCCTGAAAGGCGACGGAGTCCACCACGCCGTGCGTGGCATTGCACGCCTGCACAACCTAGTCCTCACGGGATGACACGGCTGGTCCCACCGGGTCAGCCCTCTGCGCCTCAACCCGTAGAAGATCGTTTGCGGGACAACCCTCAGGGAGCCCCGAACACCTTCTTGATCTCTTCGTTCCAGTGCTCGTTGCACCCAAGGTACCGGGTGATCGACTCGCAGCCGTCGGCGAGCCGGTCCAGCGACCTGCGCAGCAGTTCAGGCCGGGTAGACCTGCGGGAAGCGGGAGATGATCTCGCCGTAGTCGACCAGGTCGCCGTCGACGTCCGGCGGGGCGGCCTGCCGGTGACGCGAGCCCAGCCTGCGGATGTTGCGGCCAGCGCGTAAGGAGGCGGCGGACCAGTCGAGGTTGCCTCCAGCCTCCCCGTACGACCAGCCCGGCCTCGGCGGCCCGCGCGCACAGGGCCCGGGCGAGCGCCGGGTCCGCGACGAATCCGGAGACGAATGCCCGCTGACGCCACGGCAGTTCATGGAACGTGGCAACTTCGCCGGGCTGTGAGCCTTCGGTGAGGAACCCCCCGTCGTCGGCGGCCGCGAGGACCTCCACCATGGTCTCCGGATCCGGGCCGCCAGGACCGAGGCCCCGACCTGACAGCAGGGTGAGTCCCGCCTCTGACCTGACCGTCACACCGAAGCTCCCCCGTCGGAGGGTTCGATGCGGATCACGATGGATTTGGTCACCGGCGTGTTACTGGTGTCGGCCGTGGAGTCCAGGGCGACCAGCACGTTCGTCTCCGGGTAGTAGGCGGCGGCGCAGCCGCGCGGCGTCGGATAGCGGACGGCGCGGAAGCCGGGGGCGCGGCGTTCACCGTCCGGGTTGACGCTGATCAGATCGACCAGGTCGCCGTCGTGGAGGTGGAGGTCGCGGAGGTCCTTCCGATTGAGGAAGACGACCCGCCGTCCTCCCTTGATGCCGCGGTAACGGTCGTCGAGGCCGTAGACCGTGGTGTTGAACTGGTCGTGCGACCGTACCGTCGTCAGCAGCAGGTGTCCCGGCGGAACTTCGGGCGCGGTCGGTGGGTTGACCGTGAACTGCGCCTTGCCGGTCGACGTGGGAAAGGTGCGGGAGTCGCGCGGTGCCCGGGGGAGCATGAAGCCGCCGGGCTGCCGGACGCGCTCCTCGTATGCGTGGAATCCGGGGCAGACGTGCTCGATGTGGCGGCGGATCACGGCGTAGTCGTCGCGCATGCCGCGCCAGCCGAGGTCGTCGCCGAAGAGAGCGTGCCCGAGGTCGGCGACGATCGCGACCTCGCTGCGCAGGTGCGGTGATCCCGGAAGGAGTCGTCCGTGCGACGAGTGCACCATGGCCATCGTGTCCTCGACCGTCACGAACTGCTCACCGGAGACCTGCCGGTCGCGCTCGGTGCGGCCGAGGCAGGGCAGAAGCAACGCCTCGGTGCCGTGGCACAGATGGGACCGGTTCAGCTTGGTCGCGACGTGGACGGTGAGGGCGCAGTTGGCCAGCGCGGTCTCCGTGACCTGCGTGTCCGGCGTGGCCGCGGCGAAGTTGCCGCCGAGGCCCATGAACACGTCGACCTCACCGTCGCGCATGGCCTTGATCGAGCCGACGGTGTCCAGGCCGTGGGCACGGGGCGGATCGAACCCGAACTCGTCGCGGAGCCTGTCCAGGAACGGTTGCGGCATCCTCTCCCAGATGCCCATGCTGCGGTCGCCCTGGACGTTGCTGTGCCCGCGGATCGGGGCGGGCCCGGCACCGGGGCGCCCGATATTGCCGCGCAAAAGGAGGAAGTTGACGATCTCGCGGATGGTTGCCACGGCGTTGCGGTGCTGGGTGAGGCCCATCGCCCAGCAGACGATGACGCTGTCCGCGGCGAGCACGTCGGCCGCGCATTCCTCGATCAGGCGGCGGGGCAGGCCGGCCATCGTCTCGATCTGCGACCAGTCCAGGGCACGCCATGCCGTGGCGGCCGCTTCGAAGCCGTCGCAGTACCGGTCGATGAAGTGGTGGTCGAGCACGGAGCCCGGCTGGGAATCCTCCCGGTCGACCAGGGTACGGTTCAGGCCCGCGAAAAGGGCCAGATCGCCGTTGATGCGCACCGGGAGCCAGCGGTCGGCGAGCTGCGTGCCCGGGCCGACCAGGCCGCGCGCGGTCTGTGGGTTGTGATAGCGGCCGAACCCGGCTTCGGGGAGCGGGTTGGCTGCGAGGATGCGGGCGCCGCGCCGCTTGGCCTGTTCGAGCGCGCTGAGCATGCGGGGGTGGCAGGTGCCAGGGTTCTGGCCCACGATGATGATCAAGTCCGCGTAATCGGTGATGTCGGAGATCGTGATGAGACCTTTTCCGACGCCGATGGTCGCGCTCAGGGCCTCGCCGCTCGACTCGTGGCACATGTTCGAGCAGTCAGGCAGATTGTTCGTGCCGAGCCTGCGCGCCAGCAACTGGTAGAGGAAGGCGGCCTCGTTGCTCGTCCGGCCGCTGGTGTAGAAGACGGCACGGTTCGGATCGGCGAGGCCGAGCAGGCGATCGGCGGTGAGGGCGAGCGCGTCCTCCCACGAAATGGGCGCGTAGTGCGTCGCGCCGGGGGCGAGGTGCATCGGCTGGGCCAGTCGGCCCTGCGACTCCAGCCAGTGACCGTCCCGCTCCCGCAGGTCAGCGACGGAGTGCTCGGCGAAGAACGCCGCGTCGACGCGTTTGCGCGTGGCCTCCCACGCGACGGCCTTCGCGCCGTTCTCGCAGAACTCCGCGATCTTCCGGTGGTCGGGATCGGGGTCGCCCCATGCACAGCTCGGACAGTCGAAACCGTCGACGTGGTTCACCTTCAACAGCGTCTGCAGACTCCGCTTCGGCCCCATTTCGGCCATGGAATACCGCGCGGATTCGGTGATGCCGTGAATTCCGACGCTGGCCTTCTCGGGTCCTGACGAGGTCACATCCGATACGGACGGGTTGATCGGTTTCTCAGCCATGACTGCCTCTTTGCCCTATATGTGGACTATCATATGCGAAAGCAAAGTCGACCGCAGCCGTCGCCTCACTCCGAGCAATTCGCGGCCGCCAGAACAGCCAGTCTTCTACGTATCGGGGCAAACTGCAGCCAGGTCCGGCACCCTCACCTGACGTCGACGAAGTCGCCGGCCGGCGATGGGCCGACCACCGCCGCACTCTTGAGGCCATCGCGTGGAAGTACCGCACCAACTCGCCCTGGCGGGACTTGCCCGACGAGCTCGGACCGTTCCAGACCGCTCAGAAGCGGCCGATCAGATGGGCTGTCGACGGCACCTGGGAGATGATCCTCACCGCCGTCCTGGCGGCGGCGGACGCCGATGACGACATCGACTGGACGGTGTCAGTGGACTCCACGGTCGTCCGGGCTCACCAGCACGCTGCCGGAGCACTCAAAAGGGGGCGGGCCCGCACCGGCGAGCCCGCCGATCACGCGCTCGGACGCTCCCGCGGTGGGCTGAGCACCAAGGTGCACCTGGCCGCAGACGGCCGCGCACGGCCTCTGGCCTTCACCCTCACCGCAGGCCAGGCAGGTGACGCACCCGCCTTCGAAAGCGTCATGTCCCGCATCCGCGTGCCCCGCAGCGGCCCCGGAAGGCCACGGACCCGGCCTCTGGCCGTGCTGGCCGACCGGGCCTACTCTTCCCGCGCCATCCGCAGCCACCTACGGCGCCGGGGAATCCGAGCTGTCATCCCGCAGCCGTCCGACCAGATCGGCAACCGCCTGCGGCGGGGCCGCCAGGGCGGCCGCCCACCCGGCTTCGACCCCGAGGCCTACAAGCAGCGCAACACTGTCGAACGATGCATCAACAGACTCAAGCAGTGGCGCGGCCTGGCCACACGAACCGACAAGCTCGCGATCGCCTACCAGGCCGCACTCCACCTCGCCAGCATCCTCATCTGGACCCGACGCCGACCAAAGAGACAGAACCTAGCGGCCCAGGGCGTCGGCCGCCACGGTGGCGGCCTTGGCGATCAGGGCGTCGCGGCGGTCGGCTCCCTGCTTGCCGCGGGTGGACATGACCGCCATGACGATGGGGTTGCCGCCGTCCTCGGGCCACACCACGGCGATGTTGTTGCGGCCCCCGTATCCGGCGGAGCCACTCTTGTCGGCCACGTCCCAGTCGTCGGGAACACCCACCCTGATGAGCGTCCGACCGGTCATGTTCGTCGTCATCCACTGCCGGAGAAGCTCGCGTTCGTCCCGTTTCAGGGCGTCGCCGAGCAGGAACGCCCGCAGGCTCTCTGCCATCGCACGCGGTGTGCTCGTGTCGCGGATGTCGCCCGGTGTGCCGTCGCTCATCTCCGGCTCGTACCGGTCCATCTCGGTGACGTCGTCGCCGAACTCCTCCAGCACCTTCTCCAGGCCGTCGGGGCCGCCGAGCTCGTCGAGGAGCAGGTTGACCGCCGTGTTGTCGCTGTACCAGAGAGTGGCGGCGCAGAGCCCCCGCAGACTCATGCCGGTCTCGACGAAGTTCTCGGACACTGGCGAGTCCGCGACCACGTCGTCCCGCGAGTACGTGACCACCTTGTCGATGCCGTCCGTCCCGTACTTCCGGAGGATGGCGCCCGCCGCCAGCGCCTTGAACGTGGAGGCGTACGCGAACCGGTCGTCCGCCTGGTAGCCGACCGACCGGCCCGTGCCAGTGTCCAGGGCGTAGACGCCGAGCCGCGCGTCGAACTCCCGCTCCAGTGCCCGGAACTTGGGACCGGTGGGTTCAGTGGCCGCAGCCGGCGATGTCGACCGCTTCGAGGCGGCCGGTGAGCCGGGCCCGGACTCGGTCTGCTGACCGCACGCCGGAAGGGCGGCGAGCGCGAGTAAGCCGGCCGCCGCCCAGGCGGCGCCCCGGCGGATGCGAAGCGGGTACGTCATGGAATGGACCTCCAAGCCGTCGAATGACAAGTGGACCGTGCGAGCCCGGGGAAAGCCCTGGGCGGCGACCACTCTCCGGCCCATGGGTCGCCGAGGTCCAAGACGCGGACGTTCAACTCCATGCTGTTTTGGCATAGTAGGGCGCGTGGATCTTGTTGCGGCATGCCGCGCGTTCGTCAGTGTGAGCGAGCACGGCAGTTTCACGGTGGGCGCGGCAGCGGCCCGGACGGCCCAGTCCGTCGTGAGTCGCCGCGTCGCCGCGTTGGAGCAGCGCCTGGGCGAGCGGCTGCTGGACCGGTCGTCGCGGGCGGTGACGCTGACGCCGTTCGGCCGGGACATGCTGCCGTCGGCGAGGCAACTCGTGCAGTCGGCCGATCGGTTCGAGAACGAGGCGGAGGCCGCGCGGCGCCGGCCACTGCGGCTCGCCGTTCCCGCCATCTGTCCCACCGGAGCCCTCGCCCGCCTCATCGCGGAGGCGCACGGCCACGGAGTTCTCCTCGACCCGTGTCCCGCAGGGCCCGCGGAGCGGTCCGACCTCGTCACGTCCCGGCATGTGCGTGCGGCGCTGCTCGCGGTGGCTCCCACCGAGGCGGCCTGGACGGTGCCGCTGGGACTGGCGGTCGCGGACGACCCGCAAGGGCCGATCTACCTGGACACCCTGCGCCCCGGCCGGGCCGACCGCGACCGGCGGCCGCGGCGCGTGTTGCTTCAGCCGGAGGACGACGTGCCGCACGTCCGGGACCGTCTCGTCCGCCTGCGCGACGCCGTCGGGCTGCGCCCGGCCCAACTGGCCGTCGCACCCGCCGTGGCCGCCGCCGCGGCGGACGTGCTGAGCAGGGGCGACGCGCTGCTGTGCTCGGCCGCACAGGCCCGCGAACTCCGCCTCCACTGGCGGCCCGTCGGCGAACTCGGCCCCGGCTTCGCACGAGGCTTCTCCCTGGCCGTGGCGGACGAGTCGGACGCCGATGCGATCCGCCTACGCCAGGCCTGCGCGTACGGCATCGCCCGGTGCCTCGGCGCCACGGAGCACGCGGAGGCAGCCGCATGACCACGGGTACCGAGAGGCTGCTCGGGGAGCTTCGCCGGACGCTGCGCGACGGCGGGCTGTACGGCTCGTTCCTCGTCCGGGACCTGGAGACGGGCGACGAGATCGGTATCGACCCCGACATCGAGTTACCCGTCGCATCCCTCGTGAAGATCCCGCTCGCCCTGGTGACACTGGAACGCATCCGGCGCGGGGAGCTTGACGGCGCCGCGGTGATCGTGGTGCCGCCCGGGCGGATCACGACCCCCGGTCCGACCGGCCTCAGCCGGTTCCAGCACGCCGCCCACATCGCCGTGGAGGACCTGCTCTACCTCAGCACCTGCATCAGCGACAACAGCGCCGCCGACGCCCTCTTCGCACTCACCCCGCCCGACCGGGTCGGGGCGGTCCTGCACGAGTTCGGGCTGCGCGGCATCGCCGTCCGGCACACCATGCGCGAGTTGATGGAAACCCCAGTGGAGCGTTTCGACCCGGCGGACGTACACCTCGCGCACGCCCTCGCGATCGGCGCCGGCACCCCCGGGCGCGGCCACCGGGTGCCGCAACTCGACATCTCACGTGCCAACACCGGGACGGCGCGGGCTTTCGTCGACCTCCTGCAGGCACTCTGGCAGTCGCGGCCCGGTACCGCGGGCGCCGCACCCCCGGCGATCCACCCCGACGTCGCGGCGCGGGTGCGCGGCTTCATGGCCAACAACCTCGTGCGCAACCGCCTCGCCCCGGACTTCGACTCCGACGCCTCCACGTGGTCGTCCAAGACAGGCATGCTGCTCAACCTGCGCCACGAGGTCGGTGTCGTCGAACACGCCGACGGCCAAACCTATGCCGTGGCCGTCCTGACCGAGTCACGGGTGGCCGCCGGCAGGCAGCCGGGCGCCGACGCCCTCATGGGCCAGGTGGCCCGGCGCCTGCGTGACGAGCTCCGCGGAGCCCGTCTGACATGACATTCCGCGGCCCCGGCGGTTGGTGTGGCGTCCTGGTGACGGCCAGGGTCCGTCGTAACGGCGCAAGTGGCTTGGCGGCGGGTCAGGTCTGACGTCGCCAAGAGCGGATCCGACATTTCGTCACTAGTTGCCCAATTCGCCCAGAATCCGCCATTTCGTCAGTAGAGTTTCGGGGATGGTGCCATGGAAGGGAAACGTGGATGGCGTCTCCGCATGTACTGCTGATCGAGGACGATCGGGATGTCAGCGTCCTGCTCAAGCGCCATCTGTCCGGGCTGGGGTGCCGGGTGAATGTGGCGGAAACGGGTGAGCAGGGTCTGGAGCTGGCATTCGCCGATCCGCCGCAGATCGTGATCATCGACATCCTGCTTCCGGGCATTGACGGCCGGGAGGTGGTGCGCCGGCTGCGCGCGGATGAGCGGACCCGAAGATGCCACCTGGTCGTCTCCTCGGTTCTCGATCCTGAGGATCTGGTGCATCTGACGACGGAGTTGCTCGCCAAGCCGTTCGGGCTGGCGTCGATGACCCGGATGGTCGACCTCTACCAGGCTTCCGAGCAGCGGCCGGAGGAGTAGTGGCGTGTGTTCTGGTCGTGGACGACGAGCCCGACCTTCGGAACTTGGTGACCTTCAAGCTGTCACAGCGCGGTCATGAGGTGACGGCCGTGGCCGACGGTAGGGCGGCGTTGCGGGTGGTGCGCGAGGCGACGGTGGATGTGGTGCTGCTGGACGTTGTGATGCCGGGGATGTCCGGCATGGACGTGCTGATGGAACTGCGTTCCGATCCGAAAACCGCGAAGCTTCCGGTCATCCTGCTCACCGCCCGTACCCAGGAGGGGGATGTGGCGGCCGGGTTCTCAGCGGGGGCCGATGACTACCTCACCAAGCCGTTCAGCCTGCGCGAGCTGGCAGACCGCGTGCAGGCCGTACTGGCCCGGGCGGAAGACTGACGGCCCGACAGCCGCGCAGGGCTTTAAGGGTGCCCCACGCAACACACCGCGCAGTGGCGCGGCAAGCCCGACCGGGATTCGATGCCACACCAGGCCGCAGACTGGAGGGGAACCGTTCGTGACCAGCAAGCCAGGGTGGAAGGATGACTGCGTCGCGCGGCGGCTGACGCTCGCGTTCGGTGTCATGACCGCTTTGATCCTCCTGGTCGGGGCCGGTGCCCTCACCGGGGCATTCCTGGAGAAGGCCACCCAGGATCAGATCATCGACCGGGTCCAGCCGGCTCTGCTCGACAACACGCACCTGCACAACCAGGCCGCCCACATGCAGCGTTCCATGCGCGGCTACCTGATCACCGGCGACCAGGCACTGCTGGCCGACTACCGCCAGGCACGCGCAGGCTATCCAGCGATCCTCTCCGATGCCCGACGCCACACAACCGGCGAAACCGAACACAGCCTGAACCGGCAGGACCAGCAGCTCCAGGCATACCTGCGCGTGACCGACCAGCAGGCGCAGGCCTCCCCCCGAAGCGACCAGGCGGCCCAGCTCACCCGCGAAGGCAACCGGCGCTTCGAAGCGTTCGAGGCCACCAACCACCGCCTGGAAACGCAGCTGACCGGCGAAAGCGAGCGGCTGCAGCGGCGCGCCGACGCCATCGTCACCGCCGGCGGCGCGGCACTGGGCGCCCTGCTGATCGCAGCCCTGGCCATCGCCCTCTACACCGCACGGCGCACCACCCACGCCCTGGTGGGGCCCCTCAGATCAGTGGGTGACACCCTGGGCCGGCTCACCGGCGGCGAGCACGCCGCGCGCGCCGCGGAGCAGGGCCCCGCGGAGATCCAGGAGGTCGCCCGCTCGGTGAACCAACTGGCCGACGAATCCGACCGGCTGCGCGGCATCGAGGCGGAACGTTACCGGCTGTCGGAGACCGTCCGGCAGCTCGGCGTGCGCATCCGTGAGCGCCTCGACGTCGACGACGTCCTCAGCGCCGCCTGCACCGGCATCGGCGAGGGCCTGGACGCCGACTACGTCTTCACCCTCCTCATGCAAGACGACGACCCTGACGTTGTTCCCGTCGCCCGGGCCTGGTCGGCACGGGAGGGCATGCTGCCCGGCGAGCGTCAGCGGGCACTGCCCCCCATTCCCGCGGACGTGGTGCGCGAGCACTACCGTCAGGGAACCACCTGGACGGTGCCCGACCTGCCCCGCTACCTCACCGAAACCACACCGGTGCCCGGGGCGCCAGGCGACTTCGCCCGGATCGGCCTGCCGGCCTCCAACCGCGCTGCAGCCACCCAACTGGGCCTGCACTCCCTCGTGCTCATCCCGATGGGTGTCGGAGAGGAACCCATCGGAGCGGTGTGCCTGGCCCGCACCCGCCCCGACCACCCCTGGCAAGCGGTGGAGACCGAGATGGCGGAAACCATGGTCACGGGCGTCGCCCGCGCCCTGCACACCTCCAAGCTGTACGAGCAAGAAACCCGCCTGGTGGAGGAACTGCGCGCCCTGGACCGGACCAAGAGCGACTTCATCTCCACCGTCTCCCACGAACTGCGCACCCCCCTGACCAGCATCACCGGCTACCTCGAACTCCTCAAAGACGAAGACGTCGGCCCCCTGACAGAACCCCAGCGGCACATGATCGACGTCGTCAACCGCAACGCCCACCGCCTGCGCGCCCTGATCGAGGACCTGCTGACCCTCTCCCGCATCGAATCCGGCAAATACACCTCCCACAAGGCACCGGTCGACCTGTGCGAGCTCGTCACCGCAGCCGTCGACGTCATGCGTCCAGCGGCCCGAGCAGCCTCTGTCCAGCTGCACGCGGACTGTCCCGAGCAGCCCCTCGTCTGCGAGGCCGACAGCGACCAGGTCGACCGGGTGCTGATGAACCTGCTGTCCAACGCCGTCAAATTCACCCCCGCCGGCGGCCAGGTCCGCGTACGAACCACCGCCCAGGACGGCCAGGCGATCCTCACCGTCAGCGACACCGGCATCGGCATCCCCGCAACCGAGCAGGGTCAGCTCTTCACCCGCTTCTTCAGAGCCTCCAACGCCACAACCCAAGCCATCCCCGGCACCGGCCTCGGCCTGACCATCGTCCACACCATCATCACCAACCACGGCGGCACCACCCAAGTCCACTCCACCGAAGGCAAGGGCACCACCGTCACCGCCACCCTGCCCCTGAGCGCAACGCAAGGCAGTGCCCCGTTATGAACCAAGTGGTTTCGTAAGCGAGAAACGACAAGGCCAGCGCCTGTTTCGGTGACTCTCCGTTCCTTGCGGTTCGACACCGAGATCCGCCGGATCGTCTGCACCGCCAATGAACGATGGTCCAAATCGGTGAACGCCCGGTGCGACCGAGGGAGACGCTGTACCGCGCCGTGCCCACCTTCGATGTCGGTGGTAGATCCTCTGGCATCGATGGATCGGCTAATCGGGAGATGCGATGAGATTTCCGTCTGTGGCGGCCGTGGGGACTGCGTGAGTGGTGGTGGTCGCTGGGGTGAGCCCGGCGGTGGCCGCGGACACCGTGGTGACTTTTGCGGTGCAGGGAGCGCAGCTGACGGTAGCTGCTCCGGCCAACGCGGTTCTGCCGTCGACATCCATCGGCGGCAGAACGACGGGGCAGCTGGGGACGGTGACGGTCAGCGATCAGCGCGGTGTGGTGCCCGCTCCGTGGACGGCGTCGGTGGCTTCGTCGGACTTCACCACCGGCGGGGGGTCGGCCAACGAGACAATCGCTGCCGGCAATGCGAGTTACTGGTCGGGTCCTGCCACTGCCACCAGCGGCAGCGGCGTCTTCACCCCGGGCCAGCCGACCTCAGCGTCCGCGGTGACGTTGGCCGCCGCCCGCACGGCCTTTACACACACAGGCGGCGGCGGTGCCAACTCGGCATCGTGGAACCCGACCCTGATCGTCGACGTGCCGCAGACAGCCGCGGCCGGCCTGTACACCGGCACCGTCACCCATTCGGTGGCCTGACTCTATGCGGCGGCTGCTGAGCTGCCTGCTGGTGGCCGCATGCTGCGCGCTCGGTGCCGGCACCGCTGTGGCCCTGCCGTCTCCTCCGGACACCTCCGAGGACAAGCCGGTCCGGCTGGGCATCAAGCTGCTGGAAGCCCCGGTCGACCGGCGGCAGGACCCGCGCGCGTCCAGCTACATCATCGACCATCTCCCGCCGGGCGCGGTGATCCACCGCGACATCCAGGTCGTCAACGACAACCCGAACCCGATGCACGTGACGCTGTACCCCGGGGCCGCCACCATCCGCGGCGGCACGTTCACCTTCGCACCCGCCGGGAAACGCAACGAAGTCGCCAGCTGGATCTCCCTTGCCCGCGCCCGGCTCACGTTGGATCCGTGGCAGAAAGCCGCGGTCCCGGTCACCCTCCGCGTCCCGCGCACCGCAAGCGCCGGAGAGCGCTATGCCGTCATCTGGGCCCAGCACCATTCCAAGCCCGGGCCCGGAGGAAACATCGGCATGGTCACCCGCGCCGGTGTGCGCGTCTACCTCGACATCGGCCCCGGCGGAGAACTAGCCTCCTCCTTCCGCATCACCAGACTCATCCCGGCCCGCACCAAAGACGGCCGGCCGCAGCTGCGTGTGCGGGTCCACAACACCGGGGCCCGCGCAGTCGATATCAGCGGCAGCCTTCGCCTCGACAACGGACCGGACGGGCTGACCGCCGGACCTTTCACCAACGACCGTGTCCTCACCCTGGCCCCACGCCACAAGGGCACCCTGGCGTTCACCCTGGGCAAGAGCCTGCCGAAGGGCCCTTGGAAAGCGGTGGTCACCCTGCAGTCCGGCATGCTGAAGCAAACCGCCAGCGGCCGCATCAGGTTCCCTGACGCCGGCACGGGCCATCCCGTTCTCGCCGTGCTGACCTCCACGAGGTCCTCACCGCTGGTGTGGATCCCCATCGGTCTCCTCGCCGCAGCACCACTGGCCTACGCCGTCCGCAAGCGACTGATCAGAAAGCGCTGAGGGAACCCGAGTGCGCCCCGTGGCCCTCCTGAGCGCGGCCCTCCTCACCACTGCGGCCCACCCGGCAAACCCCGCAACCGTTCCAGCACAACCAGCCCGCACCCTGACCATTACCGCCCCCACCACCGCCAACCTCGGCACCGCCGCCATCGGCGGCACCCGCACCGCCCAGCTGGGCACCATCACCGTCAACGCCCAGGTGACCCCCAGCTGGACAGCGACCGTCACCGCCACCAACCTGACCACCAACGGCGGCACCATCCCCAATGGAAACATCCGCTACTGGTCCGGCCCCGCCACGGCCACCTCCGGCACGGGGACCTGTACCCCCGGCCAGCCCACGACGGCCGAAGCCGTCCCACTCAACGCCGCCCGCACCGCCTTCGTCAGAAACGGCGGCAACAACACACATAGCTGCAGCTGGAACCCCACGCTGACCATCACCGTGCCCAGCACCGCCGTCGCCGGCACCTACCAAGCCACCATCACCCACTCGGTCGCCTGAAACCGGCAACTGCCGCACATGGCCTCCCGGACGCCGACGCCACCGTCACACTGCTGACATGCGTGGACGGGTGGGTCTTCGACCGTCTGGTGAGCGGCGAGAGCGTATCCGACTGGGACATCGCAGTCTGGTAGCAGCGGCGCTGTGCTGAACCCCCTCCCCGCACCAGGCGGGCCGCCGGGCGCGCCCGGCTCATGCGACCTCAGGCCGTGATGACAGAGTCCACGACCCGTGCGAGCTGCGCCCGAACTCTCTCGATTCCCCCCGCTCATACCGGACAGACGAGCCGGCCGGTTGGTGATCTCGACCACCGTTGTGTCATGTCGAGCTCAGAAACAGGCACTGAGAGGTCGTTTTCACCTGGACTGCCCGCGTATCCAGAGATTTCAGACCGCCAGGTTGTGGTGCTCGTGCTGCTGGAGCTGCGGTTTTGAGACTTGCTGGTCAGGTGGGGTGACAGGTGAGGCGGGAAGTGGCTTGTGTCTGTCTCATCCCAGGGCGCCCGGCCTCCGCGGCCGCGTGCTTCCGTTGTCGGGGGGGGGGGGGGGGGGAGAAAGAAAAAAAAAAAAAAAAAAAAAAAAAAAAAAAAAAAGAGGGGGGAGAAAAAAAAAAAAAAAAAGGCGGGAGGGAGGAGTAGCAACCCACACTTTTTCTCCTCCCTGTGTTTGG
>NZ_JBWKKY010000032.1:54406-72490 GCF_056430805.1 Streptomyces sp. NPDC045955 | reverse complement strand
ACCGGGCACGACACGCGGAGAGTTCATCCGCCCTCATATCCACAGGGAAGCACCAGACCACCAACCCGACAAGACACCTAACAAAGCACTACTAGGGCAGCGTCGGCTGGATGCGCCGCAGGAACGTCGCGTTGTCCGGGGTCTCGCGCATGCGTTCCAGGAGGGTCTCCAGGGCGCCCTGCCCGTCCCGGTTCTGCAGCACGCGGCGCAGTCCGTGTACGGCCGCCAACTCGGCCGGGGGCAGCAGGAGTTCCTCGCGCCGGGTGCCGGAGGCAATGATGTCGACGGCCGGGAACACGCGACGGGACGCCGGCTCGCGGCTCAGGCGGAGTTCCATGTTGCCCGTGCTCTTCAGCTCCTCGAAGTAGAAGTCGTCGGCCCGGGAACCCGTCTCCACCAGCGCCGTCGCGAGGACCGTGAGGGAACCGCCCTCCTCGGCCGACCGGGCGGCGCCGAAGAACCGCTTGGGGCCGGTCAGCGCTGACGCGTCGACGCCCCCGGTGAGGACGCGGCCTCCGGAGGCGGCCGCGTTGTTGTGCGCCCGGCACAGCCGGGTGAGGGAGTCGAGGAGGATCACGACGTCCTCACCGGCCTCCACGAGCCGCTTGGCCCGCTCGATCACGAGCTCGGCGAGCGCGATGTGCTGCCTGGCGCTCCGGTCGAAGGTCGAGGCGTACACCTCGCCCCGCACGCTGCGCCGCATGTCGGTGACCTCCTCGGGCCGCTCGTCGAGCAGCAGCATCATCAGCCGGCACTCGGGATGGTTGCCGGTGACGGCGGCCGCGAGCTGCTGCAGGATGACGGTCTTGCCGGTCTTGGGCGGCGCCACGAGAAGCCCGCGCTGGCCCTTGCCGACCGGTGCGAGCAGGTCGACGACCCGGCCGGCCATGCCGGCGGCCGGGTGCTCGAGACGCAGGCGCTCGTGCGGATGCAGGGGCGTCAGGTCCCGGAAGTGCCGGCGGCCGCGCAGTTCCGCGGGCGTACGGCCGTCGGCCCGTGCGACGTCGGTGAGGGCGAGCCGGTCGCCCAGGGTGCCCTCGACGAGGTCGCCCTTGCGCAGGCCGTGGCGGCGGATCAGGGCGGGGGAGACGGCGGGATCGGTGGGCGCGGGCAGGTAGTTCCCGCCGCGCAGATGCCCCTTCCCGCTCGCGTCGATGTCGAGGACGCCGAGGGCGGTCCGGGGCTCGGACCGCCGCTGAGCGGGAGGCGTGTCGAGTGTGGTGGTCATGGTGAGGTGTCCTTTCACGGACGGCAGGCATGGGACATGCGAAGGGAAGGGAGAGAGCCGCGAACGGAGGGCCTGAGGCACGCTCCGGCGGCGGGAGAACAGCACCTCGGGTACGACAGAGTCGCCGAGATGCCGGAAATGATGGAGAGGAGAGGAAGAACCGCACCGGCGCCCACATAGACAGGGGCGTGCACGAGTGCTGTCTGCAGGCTACCACCCGACGGAGTGCCGGGGGAGGGGGATATGCGTCAGCGGGTGGCCAGCAGTCCGTACAGGAGGGGGATCCGCGGCTCGGGCAGCCGCCACCAGCCGGACTCCGTACGGGCCATCCGCGGCCAGCGTGGCCAGGGCAGTTCGTCGCTTTCCCGCAGCCGCCGGACGGCCAGTCCCGCTTCCGTCAACGCGTTGACGACCTCGCCCATTCCGTGCATCCACTCGTAACTGTCCGTGGCGCCCTCGACGGCCGGGCCGTCCGTGTACGTGTGGGTCGCGTCCCGGTGCACGGGACCGCCGCCGCCCAGGTAGTCGTGGCGCAGGAGCAGCTCGGGGCCCTCGCCCGGAGCGGGTTTCGGGCCGAGCGAGTTGAGCAGGGGGTGGAACTCGACCACGTACAACCGGCCGCCCGGACGCAGGAGCCGGCCGGCGACCTGCGCCCACCGGTCCAGGTCCGGCAGGTAGCACAGGGCGCCCTTGCCGGTGTAGACGACGTCGAACCGCCGCCCGTCCAGGGCCTCGTCGGCGTCATACACGTTCGCCCGGACGTACGTCACGTCCGCGCCGGCCTTCGCGGCGATGCCGGTCGCCGCCGCCACGGACGCCTCGGAGAAGTCGAGGCCGACGGCCCTGGCGCCGCGCCGTGCGAAGGCGATCGTCTCCGTGCCGAGGTGACACTGCAGGTGCAGCACGTCACGGCCGGCCAGCTCGCCGAGGTCCTCCCACTCCCAGGGCGCGAACCAGCGCTCGGGGTCGGGCTCCTGGTCGAGACCGTAGAACCGGCTGGCGAGATGGACGGGCGTGCGGGCGTCCCAGTTCGCCTGGTTGGCCCGCATCAGCCGGTCGTGATCGACGGACGTCATGGGGACATCCAACCGCCGGCGAGCCGCGAGCGGCGGCAGAACACGGGAAACGGGCCCCCGACGTGTCGCTCGCATGTCACTCACCTGGAGCGCGCCTGTGCCTCCTCGGCGATCCGCTCGAACTGTGCGCCCATGGCCGCCGCCAGCGCCTGTGCCGCCGACAACGGGCGGACCATCACCGTCAGTTCGTCGATGAGCCCGTTGTCGTCGACGTGGATGAAGTCGCAGCCGCCGAGCTCCCGGTCGCCCACGCGGGCGGTGAAGACCAGGGCGTGGTCACGGCCGTTCACGTCGTTGATCTCGCGCACATAGCGGAAGTCCTCGAAGACACCGGAGACGGCGCGCAGGATCGCCGCCGTGATCGGCTTGCCGGTGTACGGCTTGAACACGACCGGGCTGGTGAAGACGACGTCCGGCGCCAGCAGCGCCTCGGCGGCGTCGAGGTCGAGTGCCTCGACCGCCTCACGGAATGCACGCATCGAACCCGCCTTAGTCAATTAATTGAGTAGGTGCGGAGTAGATTAATCAACCGTTGATACGGTGTCCATATGTCTCTCAAGTACGCCGTGCTGGCCGCTCTCCTGGAGGGCGAGGCCTCGGGCTACGAGCTGTCCAAGGTGTTCGACGTGTCGCTCGCGAACTTCTGGGCCGCGACCCCGCAGCAGCTCTACCGGGAGCTGGAGCGGCTCGCGCAGGACGGACTGATCGAGGCCAGGGTCGTCCGCCAGGAACGGCGGCCCGACAAGCGGATGTTCACGCTCACCGAGACGGGCCGCCGGGATCTGCGCGCCTTCGCCGTCACACCGCCCCGCCGGCCGACCGCCATCCGCGACGAACTCCTCATCAAGATCCAGGCCATGGACGGCGTGGACCCCGAGGCCACCCGCGCGCTGGTCGAGGAGCGCGAGGCCTGGTCGCGCGGCAAGCTCGCCCGCTACGAGCGCGTCCGCGAACGCCTCCTGGCCGGCCGCGGCGAGGAGGAGTACCTGCGGGAGGCCGACCGCATCGGCCCGTATCTCACGCTGATGGGCGGCATCGCCTACGAGGAGGAGAACCTCCGCTGGTGCGCACGCGTCCTCAGGATCCTCAAGCAGCGAGCTCCCGTGGGCCGAGCCGATTAGTCTGAGCCGATGTTCAGCCCCGAAGGCCCCAGTCTGCGCGAACTCGCCGTTCAGGCGCTGTCGTCCGTCGAACGCGGCTATGACCTCCTGGCGCCGAAGTTCGACCACACCCCCTTCCGGACGCCCGACGCGGTCCTCGGCGCGGTCGAGTCGGCCTTGCGGCGGACGGGTCCCTTCGACACCGGGCTCGACCTGTGCTGCGGCACCGGCGCGGGCGTCGGCGTGCTGGCGGGGGTGTGCCGGGAGCGGGTCGTCGGGGTCGACTTCAGTGCGGGCATGCTCGACGTGGCCCGGGAGCGGGTCCGGCGGACCGGGCCGCCGGTCTCCTTCGTCCGTGCTGACGCCCGTGCCCTGCCCTTCGGGCCCGCCTTCGACCTGGTGGTGAGCTTCGGGGCCTTCGGGCACTTCCTGCCCCGCGAGCTGCCCGGACTGTTCGCGCAGGTCCGCTCCGTCCTGCGGCCGGGCGGCCGCTTCGCGTTTCCGCTGGTCGCCCCGCCCCGCCCGGGCTCGCTCGGCTACTGGATGCTGCTCGGCTTCGACACGGTGATGCGGGTGCGCAACGCGCTGTGGCGGCCGCCGTTCGTCATGTACTACCGGGCGTTCCGCTTCGGGGACGTACGGCGTGAACTCACCCGGGCCGGCTTCCGGGTGGACCTCCACGCGCTGCCGGAGTTCGGGCGGCGACGGGACGGCAGCCCGCGCGTGCGGCTCGTCGTCGCCCGGACCCCGGACTAGTGCCGCAACAGGCAACGTTCGCCCCGTCGCGACGCCCGGCACGCTCCCCCACTGCCTCAAG
This sequence comes from Streptomyces sp. NPDC045955, assembly GCF_056430805.1. NCBI lineage: Bacteria > Bacillati > Actinomycetota > Actinomycetes > Kitasatosporales > Streptomycetaceae > Streptomyces > Streptomyces sp. NPDC045955. The sequence continues at coordinate 68,269 of NZ_JBWKKY010000032.1, read as the reverse complement.
GGCGTGGGAGGTGCCCCCACTCGCCGCACCGCCCGAAAGCCCGAGTACGTCCAGTACGAGGGCTTCCGGCCGGCACTCCCCCAGCCTTCGGCCGTGGCCCCCAGAGCACGCCCCGGACGCCGCTCCTTGACGGGCGAACGTTGCCTGTCGCGGCACTGGTCAGCCGCGCAGGAAGTTCAGCAGGTCGTCGTTGAACGCCTGCTCGAAGTCACCCACCAGACCGTGCGGGGCGCCCGGGTACACCTTCAGGGTCGCGTCCTTGACGAGCTGGGCGGTCCGCTGGGCCGAGGCGCCGATCGGCACGATCTGGTCGTCGTCGCCGTGCGCCACGAGCGTCGGCACGTCGATCCGCCGCAGGTCCTCGGTGAAGTCGGTCTCCGAGAACTGCGCGACGCAGTCGTAGGCGCCCTTCAGCCCGGCCTGCATGCTCCACATCCAGAACGCCCGCCGTGCGCCCTCCGACACGGCGGCCCCGGGCCGGTTGAAGCCGTAGAAGCTCTCGCTCAGGTCCCAGTAGAACTGCGAGCGGTCGGCCGCCACGGCCGCGCGGATCCCGTCGAAGGCGTCCTTGGGGGTGCCCTCCGGATTGGCCTCCGTCCGCAGCATCAGCGGCGGAACCGCGCCCAGCAGCACGGCCTTGGCGACCCGCGCGGTCCCGTGCCGCCCGATGTAGCGTGCCACCTCGCCGCCGCCGGTCGAATGGCCCACCAGGACCGCGTCGGTGAGGTTCAGCGCCTCGATCAGCTCGGCCAGGTCGTCGGCGTACCGGTCCATGTGGTTGCCCTGCCACGGCTGACCCGAGCGGCCGTGCCCGCGGCGGTCGTGCGCGATCGCCCGGAACCCGTGCTCGGCCACCAGCCGCGCCTGTCCGTCCCAGGCGTCCGCGTTGAGGGGCCAGCCGTGGCTGAACACCACGGGCTGCCCCTCTCCCCAGTCCTTGTAGTAGATCTCTGTTCCGTCGGACGTGGTGAACGTGCTCATGAAGCATCCTCTCGGTGGGCCTCGGGTGTGATCCTGAGCTTTCTCTCGATGATCTCCGTGATCCCGGGTCCGCGCCACGACAATGCCGGCCGTCGGGCCGGGGCGTTCCCGGCCCCGGGGCTGAGCGACGCCTGCCGCCTCATGCGCCGCTCGGCGTCGGCGTCCGGCCCGGAAGCGTGAACTCGTAGACCAGTGCGTCCCGTTGGGCGTCCACCACGAGGTCGGTGATCTCCAGCGGGCGCGCGTACTGGTCGTGAACGCGCCGGGTGACCCGTACCGACGGCGTGCTCGCGAGGGGGGTGATGGCGTCGCGGTGGTGCAGGGTCAGGCCGGCCCGGCGCATCCAGTCGTAGGCCCGCCGCAGATGGGCGGTGGCGGTGCCGTCGGCGCGGTCGCGGTAGCGGGCCAGCTCCTCCACCTCCGCCAGGGCCACGGCGGAGAAGGACGTCACGGCGGTACGCAGCCCGCGTCCGTCGGCCGTCGCGTACCGGTAGCGGTGGATCAGGGTCGGCCGGCCCGGAGCCAGCCCGAGGGCCTCCGCGTGGTCCGGCGGGGGCGGTTCCCAAGCCACGGTGGCGCGGGCGACCGTGCCCGGGGTCGCGGCCCGGGCACCGACCGGGAAGGTGAGCGAGGCCGGGGTCTCGACCGGCAGGCCGGACAGCGTGGCGTGGCTGCCGCGCCGGTCGGTGGCGACGAGGCCGTCGCGGCGCAGCAGCTCCAGGGCCTGCCGTACGGTCTCCCGGCTGACCCCGAAGTGCCCGGCCAGCCGCCGCTCGCCCGGCAGTCGTTCGCCGGGTGGCACGGTGCCGTCACGCAGTTCGCCGAGCAGCTCCGTGGCGATCCGCCGGTACAGGGGCTCTCCCTCGGTCGGTGGGTGGGCGTGCGGGGTGGTGCGGGCCATGCCGCGCCTCCTGTTGGTGACGTTCGGTAGCCGTGCGGGCTCGGTGCGCCACCAGGTCTAGCATTGGTCTAAACCAGCCGGGAAGAGCGGCCGGGCGGTTCGGCCGAAACCGCCCGCCCGCACCGGCCCTCACAGAGCGCTGTACAGGGCGTCGACCAGCGCCATCTTGCGCGGGTCGTTCGCGATATGAGGCCCCATGCGGTTCATCACGTACCCCATCGACACATGCGCCTCCGGGTCGGCGAGCCCGCAGGAGCCGCCGAAGCCGTCATGACCGAAAGCGCGCGGGTTGGGCCCGTAGGAGCCGTTGGATCCGCTGAGCCACAGGCCGAGTCCCGCCTCGGTCTCGCCCTCGAACCCGGCGCCGAGCACCAGATCCCGGCAGCTGCCCTGGCCCTCCCGCACCCGCTCGGCGGCCTCGGGGGACAGGACGCGCTTGCCCCCGTACGAGCCGCGCCCCGCGAAGACGCCGTAGAGCCCGGCGACCGCACGCGCGGTGCCGTGCCCGTTCGCCGCGGGAATCTCGGCGGCCCGCCACCCGGGCGTGAGGGCCACGGGGGCGGACACCGCGGGGTTGGTCAGCGCGGCGATCGCCGCGGGCGCCAACTGGGCGAAGACGGCGGCCTGTTCACTGTTCGCGGCGACCGGAGGCTGGACCAGCTCGGCCACCCGCCCGGAGTCCTGCTCCGGCAGGCCGATGCGGAAGTCGATGCCGAGCGGCCCGGTCACCTCCTGCTCCAGGAAGGCTCCAGGCAGCAGCCCCGACACCCGCCGGACGACCTCGCCGACCAGATGGCCGTAGGTCAGCGCGTGATAACCGGACGTGGTCCCCGGCTCCCACCAGGGCTGCGTCGCCGCGAGCCGCTGGGTGGTCAGCTCCCAGTCGCAGAGCTGCTCCAGCGAGTGCGGTTCACGCAGCCCGGCCAGGCCGGCGCGGTGGGACAGCAGGTGCCGGACGAGGACCTTCTCCTTGCCCGCGGCGGCGAACTCCGGCCAGTACGCGGCCACCGGCGCGTCGAGATCCAGCAGCCCCCGGTCGGCCAGGATGTGCGCGCACAGCGCCACCGGGCCCTTGGTCGTCGACCACACGTTGACCAGCGTGTCCCCGTCCCACGGCCGGGTGCGTGCTGCGTCGGCCCAGCCGCCCCACAGGTCCACCACGATCCTGCCGCCGACGGTGACGGCCACCGCGGCACCCAGCTCGCCCCGCTCCCGGAAGTTCTCCTCGAACGCTCTGCGCACCGCCGTGAAACGCGCGTCGCAGTGACCGCGCACCTGTGCCTCGTCCTCTGGCATGAGCCCCTCCACCCCTCGCCGGGCCGGGCCGCAAGAGGTGCGGCCCGGGCGCGAAGAACGTACCGACTGGTCGGACTTGGTGGAAGACCGCCGCCGCCGAAACGGCCGGGATCAGTCGCCGGCCGACGGCGGGATCAGACGTAGGAGCGCATCCAGCGCAGCTTGGCCTCCTGCTGGAAGGGGCCGCCGCCCTCGTGGTCGTTGAAGTCGTACACCTCGATCGTCTTGTCCTCGTGGCTCCAGGCGTTGAAGGCGGCGAAGACGGTCGAGGGCGGGCAGGTCTGGTCTTCCAGGGCGGCCGAGAAGAGCGCGGGAGCCCGGCCGCGGGCGGCGAAGTGGACGCCGTCGAAGTAGGAGAGCGTGCGCAGCGCCTGCTCGGTACGGCCGCGGTGCGTCTTGAGGTACAGGCCGATCTCCCGGTACGGGTGGCGGTCCGTGAGGGTCGCCGCGCGCGGGTAGTCGCACAGGAACGGCACGTCCGGCGCTATGCCCGCCAGGTCCGGGACCAGGCCGCCCACCGCGATCGTGATGCCGCCGCCCTGGCTGCCGCCGACGGCGACCGTGCGCGTCGGGTCGGCGAGCGGGTGCGAGCGGGCCGCCTCCACGGCACGCACGGCGTCCGTGAACACCCGGCGGTAGTAGTAGTTCTCCGGCGCGTCGATACCGCGCGTCATGAAACCGGGGTAGGCGGGCGCGCCGCCCACCGGGTCCGCCGTGCCCCCGCCCCCTCCCCAGGCGCTTCCCTGTCCGCGGGTGTCCATCACGAAGTGCGCCCGGCCCGTGGACGCCCACAGCAGATGCTCGTGCGGCAGCCCGCGTCCTCCGCCGTACCCGATGAACTCCACGACCAGCGGCAGCGGGCCGTCCGCCCCCGCCGGCGCGATCAGCCAGCCCTTGACCGGATGGCCGCCGAACCCGGCGAACGTCACGTCGAACACCTGCACAGTGGTCAGCCCTGTGTCGACCGGCTCGAAGCGGGCGTCCAGATCGTGCTCGCGCGCCTCCTGGAGCGTCTTGGACCAGAACGCGTCGAAGTCCTCGGGTTCGGTGGACGCGCTGCGGTACTCGCGGAGTTCGTCGAGAGGAAGGTCGAACAGGGCCATGTAGGACCGCCTTGGGTGAGGAACGGCTGCGACGACAGTACGGATGATCACACTACGTGTGGGGTCGCAGGACTCGCCAGGTCGTGTGCCGCGGCCCGTTCACCTGCCGTGCGCCGGCCGCCTCACGCGCCGCGATGCGTCCAATCCGGCTCCGTACGGGCCCACTCCCGCTCCCACTCGGCCAGCCGGCGGCGCAGCGAGACCCGGCGTACGACGGAGTGGCCGAGGAGCACCACGAGCACCACACCGCCCGTGGCGCACGTGCCCATGGTGAGGGTGTGCTGCCAGACCGCCGTGCCGTCCACCGGCGGGGCCACACTCCGCCCCCGGGAGTCGAACCACACGTCCACGGCCTCACCCGGCCGGGTGCCCCCGGGGACCCGTGCCGTCGCGGTGCGCGCGCCCTCGCCCGGCTCGGTCCAGCGCACGGTGGCCCGGTACGCGTGCCGCCCGTCGGCCTGCACCGACGGCACCGAGTCGCCCTTCCTTCCGACGACCTCGGCACGGACGCGGTGCCGCTCGGCCCGCTGCTCCGCCGAGAGCGACCGCGCCTCGCCATGGGCCCACCAGGCGGCGGCCGCCCCCGCCAGAGGCGCGCCCACCAGGATCAGGACCGCCACCACCAGCATCGTCCACGCCTCGACGACATCCGACCGGCGCCGCAGCGGACTGCGCCGCCAACGCCAGCCGCGCACCCGGGTTCGCATGTCGACCTCCTCGCCGTCACCGCGGCCGGAGGACCGGACCGGCCGTGCGGTGGCGGCGCCGCCGCTCCCTCCACGTCACGTCACGCGTGCGAGTGTCCACACGGGGCAGGTACCCCCTCCGACGCACATCGATCGCCCGGCACGGCCCGGGTCGCCGTGTGCCGGAGCCCTTCGGCCGGAGTGCCCGGGGCCGCCGCGGTGAAACACCGGGGCGGGTCCTTGTGGCGCGCCGCACGCCACCCTGGGCAACCGCCGGGGGAGGGGCCGCTGACACCACGGGGGATGTGCCGCCGTGCAGGTCAGCCGAACCGCTCGATCCGGATGCGGTCCACCGGCTGACCCGCCGTCACGAGCAGCCGGGAGGCGTGCTCGGCGAAGGAGTTGGAGCCGCACACATAGGCCTCCCACCCACCGGAGGGCTGCTCGGCCAGGAGCGGCGCCACATGTGCGGCCGCCATACGTCCCACCGCCACACCCTCGGGCGCGCTCCGGGTGAACACGGGCGTCGTCTCGGGTCCGAACTCCCGGGCGTAGACGAGCTCCTCGGGGCTGCGCGCGGACACCACCAGGCGCAGCGGCACGGTCAGGTTCCGCGCCCGGTGGTGCCGGACCATCGACATCAGCGGTACGACGCCGGAGCCGGCGCCGATCAGCAGCGCGGGCCGGTCGCCCGGCCAGGCGAAGAACCCGCTGACCGGGCCGCGCACCTCGACCTGGTCGCCCGGCCGGGCGACGGTGTGGAACCAGCCCGAGACCTCGCCGCCCTCGACGTGATCCAGGGTCAGCTCGACGTGCCCGGAGTCGTCCGGCGCGGACGCGATCGAGTAGTGGCGCTGGGCCGCATAGCCGTCCTCGGCGGTCAGCCGCACCATCAGATGCTGGCCGGGCAGGTGCCCCGGCCAGCCGGGCACGGCGAACCGGAAGGTGGCGGCACGCGCGGTCTCGCGTCGGATCTCGGTGAGCGTCGCGGTCTGCCACACGGAGGCGGCCTGCTCGCTCACCGCGATGCGCCCGGGCACGGCGAACCGCGTGGGAGGCACGAACGTCTCAGTCACCGGAGTACCTCTGCTCCTCCCAGGGGTTGCCCCGCTCGTGATAGCCGTTCCGCTCCCAGAAGCCGGGCTCGTCGTGGTCGAGGACCCGCAGGCCGGCTATCCACTTGGCGCTCTTCCAGAAGTACAGGTGCGGCACCAGCAGCCGCGCCGGGCCGCCGTGCTCCGGGGCGAGCGGCCGGCCGTCGTACTCCCACACGATCCAGGCGCGTCCGCCGGTCAGGTCGGCGAGCGGGAGGTTCGTGGTGTAGCCGGTGTGCGCGTAGGCGACGGCATGGGTCGCCGACCCATGGGGCCGCACCACATCGAAGAACGCGTCCAGGGACACCCCCGCGAACCGCACCCCGAACTTCGACCAGCTCGTCACACAGTGGATGGCGCCCTCGTACGCCGACGGCGGCAGCCGGTGCGCCTCCTCCAAGTCCCAGGTGCGGGGCTCGTCGACCAGACCGTCGATACGGAACGTCCAGTCGGCGGGTGCGAGGTCGGGAGTGACCTCGGCGGACAGGACGGGCCAGTCGTCGCCCGCGTCGTACTGGCCGGGCGGCAGACCGGGGTCGTCCACGCGTGGGCGCCCGGTGAAGCCTCGGGTGATGTGCATGCGGTGTGCCTCCGGGCCGGCCCGACGGTGCCCCGCCGGGCCGGCGTACTCAGTGATTGCGTATTCAACCGTACGTGCGCTGTGAGCCTATGACCGGGCGCTGTGCTTCTCGTCGGGCCGGCCACGACCAGGGCCCGCGTTGTAGCGCTCGAGGTAGTCGGCGAATCGCGCCAGGTCCTCGGCCGGCCAGTCCGCCAGCCGCTCCCGGAACACCGCCCGGCGGCTCTCGGTGACCCGGGCCAGGATGCGCCGGCCGGCCTCCGTCAGATGCAGCAGCAGGACACGCTGGTCCTGCGCGTCGGGGCGGCGTTCGATCAGACCGGCGTGTTCCAGCGCGGCCACCTGGCGGCTGACCGTGGACTTGTCCAGGGCGTAGTGGGCGGCCAGGTCCGTGGCCCGGCACCCGCCGCTCTCCTCCAGGTGACCGAGCAGCGTGTACGACACCAGCGACAGCTCCGGATGCATCCGCCCCGCCGCGGCACGGGCACGGCGCGCGAAGACCGTCATCTCCCGCTGGATCGTCTCCACGGCGTCGGCAGGCTTCATCGGCCCTCCCTCACCACGTCGTCCTCCGGCATTCATCGTTGCATAGCCCAACCACCCGTCGGTGGGGCGGCCGGCCAGGTGCCGTACCGGTCGGCCGGGCCGTCGGGTAGTGTTGCCGTCCGGCTGTGGACGGACCCCGGCCGACGGAAACCGAGGAGGTGAGACCCATTACCGCTGTGTCAGCCCGGGTGCTCTCTCCTCGATGTCGCGCGGATCGCCGGCCGTAGGCGACCGCAGGAGCGCCCTTCGCATCCCGAAAGGCTCCTGGCTTCCATGCCCTCCGTGTCTCCCGTTCCGCCGTCCTCCCGTGACTCCGTCGTCCTCGCCCTGCGCGCCGCGGGCTGCGTCTTCGCCGAGGACGAGGCCGAGTTGATCCTCACCGCCGCCCGCACCCCGGCCGAAGCAGCCGCCATGGTCGAACGCCGCGTCGCCGGCCTGCCCCTCGAACTCGTCGTCGGCTGGGCCGAGTTCCGGGGCCTGCGCATCACCGTCGACCCGGGTGTCTTCGTGCCGCGCCGCCGCACCGAGTTCCTGGTCGAGCAGGCCCTGGCCCGGGCGCCCGGCGCCGGCGTCGTCGTGGACCTGTGCTGCGGCTCGGGCGCCGTCGGCGCGGCACTGGCCGCCGGACTCGGCCGCGTCGAACTGCACGCCGCCGACATCGACCCGGCCGCCGTGGCCTGCGCCCGCGGCAACGTCGCCGCCGCCGGCGGTCACGTCCACCAAGGTGACCTGTTCGAGGCGCTGCCCGGCGGCCTGCGGGGCCGCGTCGGCATCCTCGCGGCCAACGTGCCGTACGTACCGAGCGACGAGATCGGGCTGCTGCCGCCGGAGGCCCGCGCCCACGAGCCGCTGGTCGCCCTCGACGGCGGCGCGGACGGCCTCGACGTCCTGCGCCGGGTCGCGGCCGGGGCGCCCCGCTGGCTCGCCCCCGGCGGCTGCGTCCTGGTGGAGACGAGCCGCGACCAGGCACCGGACGCCCTCGACGCCTTCGAACGCAACGGCCTCACGGCACACCTGGCCGTCTCCGAGGAGCTGTACGCCCATGTGGTGATCGGCGTCGCACCCTGACGGCCCGAGCGCGGCCGTTCGCCGGCGGCGGCCCCTCAGTCCGGTGCCGTCGCCCGCGCGATGAGCAGCGCCACGTCGTCGAAGTTGTCCGGCTCGTGCAGGGTGCGCAGCAGCAGGTCGCAGACCTCCTCCAGCGGGCGGTCGGGCCCGTCGAGCAGGGACAGCAGCGTGTCGAGACGGTCGTCGAGGGAGTCGCGCCGGGTCTCGACGAGGCCGTCGGTGTAGAACACCAGCCGGTCGCCCGGCTCGAGGCCGACCGTCGTCGTGGCGAAGGCGACACCGCCGACCCCGAGCGGCACCCCGGTCGGCAGGTCGAGCAGTTCGGGAGGCCGGCCGACCCGCAGGCGCACCGGCGGCAGATGCCCGGCGTTGGCGATCCGGCACTGTCGCAGATGCGGGTCGTGGACGGCGTAGACGCAGGTGGCGATGGCCTGTTCCAGCCCTGCGGTGATCTTGTCGAGGTGTTCCAGGAGCCGGGCCGGATCGAGGTCGAGGGAGGCCAGCGTGTTGGTCGCCGTACGCAGCCGCCCCATGGCCGCCGCCGCGGGGATGCCACTGCCCATCACATCGCCCACGACGAGCGCGGTCTTGCCGCCCTCCAGGCCGATCACGTCGAACCAGTCGCCGCCCACCTCGCTCGTGGCCCCGGCCGGCTGGTAGCGCGAGGCGACCTCCAGCCCGCCCGTCACGGTCGGATGGCTGGGCAGCAGACTGCGCTGGAGGGTGAGCGCGGTGTCGCGGGCGCTCTGGTACCAGCGGGCGTTGTCGATCTGCACCGCGGCCCGCGCCGCCAACTCGCGGGCCAGCAGCAGGTCGTCCTCGGTGAACGGCAGTGGATTGCGGGTGCGCTTGAGGTCCAGGGCGCCCAGCACCTCGCCGCGCGCGATCAGCGGCACCGCCAGATACGAGTGCACCCCGGCCCGGCCCAGCAGAGCGGCCGCTTCCGGGGACCGGGCGATGCGCGGCAGGTCCTCGTCCTCGACCTCCGCGAGCATCACCGGGCTGGCCGTGCGCACGCACCGGGTGATGAGCCGGTCGGGCGCGTACCGGGCCACCTGCCCGGGCGGGTCGGCCGCCTCCAGCGCCTCGGCGGAGTCGTAGCCCTGGACCGCCAGCGCGCGGATCACGGCCGCCTCGGCCGGGCCGAGGCTGGTCCGCCGGCCCTGCACCACCGCGTCCAGCAGGTCGACGGCCGCGATGTCGGCGAGTTCCGGCACGGCCACGTCGGCGAGCTCGCGGGCCGTGCGGTCCAGGTCCAGCGTGGTGCCGATGCGGCCGGAGGCGTCGGCGATCACGGCCAGGCGGCGCCGCGCGGCCTCGGCCTCGATGCCCGCGCGATACTGCTCGGTGACGTCCACGACCGAGAGGGCCACGCCCAGCACGGTCCCGAAGGCGTTCTCCAGCCGGTACAGGGAGACCGACCAGGCGTGGTCCTGGTCGGGGTCGGCCGGGGTGCGGCCGATCGTGGACTGGTCGACGACCGGCTCCCCCGTGTCGAGCACCCGGCGCGCCGCGGCCTCCAGGGCGTCGACGTCCATCCGCGGCACCACCTCGCGGACCGTCCGGCCCAGGTGCTCCTCGGCCGGCACGCCGTTGAGCTCCTCCAGCGCCGGGTTGACCGAGACGTACCGCAGGTCGGTGTCCAGCACGGCCAGCCCGATCGGGGACTGGGCGATCATCCGCGTCGACAGCGCCACCTCGCGCTCCAGCCGGTGCACGGTCGACCGGTCGGCGCACAGACCGAGCGCGTAGACGTCCCCCTGGTCGTCCAGCAGCCGCATGTTGCGGAACTCCACGAGCCGCGTCGTGCCGTCCTTGCGGCGGACGGGGAAGGCCCCGGCCCAGCTCTGCCCGGTGCCCATGACGTCCGCGAACAGCTTGACCACGAGATCGAGGTGCTGCTCGTGGACCATGATCCGGGCGGCGTACTCCCCGAGCGCCTCCCGCGCCTCGTACCCGAACAGCTCTTCGGCCTGGGGGCTCCACAGCACGATGCGGCCCTCGGCGTCCAGGACCACCGAGGCCACGCGCAGGACGTCGAGCAGCCCGCTCGGCCGCACCGGCGCGCGCGGCGGCTCGTCGCCCTCGGCCAGGGGAGACCCGGCTGCACTCATCCCACGCCCCGCCTTCGCCGATCTCGCGGCACGCCGTCACGGTGCCGCCACCCCATGTTCTACCGCTGTTCTACCGCGCGGAGCCGTCGATCCGCTTGCGTCACCTTCCACCATCTCCCAACACGGAGCCACCCGCTCCGTAAACCCGTCCTCACGGCAGGGCGCCGCCGGTAGTGCTCGGCAGAAGGTGGTGCTTTGCTGGGGTAGGGGCGGATACGCCACGAGAGGAGCGATCACGATGGACGAGGAGCGACCGCACCCCCACTCCGTCTCGGTGGAGATCAGCGGGTGCAGCAAGCAGGACGCCCGGATCGTGTTCGACACGCTGTGTTCCTGCTTCGAGTCCGACCGGTGCGCCGACGACGTACCCGAGGAACTGCACGCGACCCGCCCGACCGTGTGGCTCGGCACGTTCGACGTCGCCGACACGCACGAGGGGGCGCGACCGGCCCGGCTGTCGTCCTCCGTCGACGCCGACCTGCACGGCGGCTACTGGGCGATCGAGCAGTTCCGCATGAGGCTGGACTCGCTGTTCGACGTGCGGGACCTCAGCACGGTCTCCGGCGACCAGGAGACGGAACTGCACGTGCGCCTCGAAAGCCGGTGACCGCCGCTGCCCCTCGACCTTCCTGGTCATCGGCCCACTGTGCCCTCCATCACCTTGTGCAACTAGTTGCATAAACCGTGCGCGGTCCTCTACAACTACAGGCACGACACCGCGCACGGAGGGCCCGATGAGCCGTTACCCGCACCTGCTGACCCCCCTCGACCTGGGCTTCACAACCCTGCCCAACCGGGTCCTCATGGGCTCCATGCACGTAGGTCTGGAGGAGGCCGAGGGCGGTTTCGCCCGCATGGCCGCCTTCTACGCCGCCCGCGCGCGCGGCGGAGTGGGCCTGATCGTCACCGGCGGCATCGCACCCAACGACGAGGGACGCCCCTACGAGGGCGGCGCGAAGCTCACCACCGAGGCGGAGGCCGAGCAGCACCGGGTCATCACCCACGCCGTGCACCGCGAGGGCGGACGGATCGCGATGCAGATCCTGCACTTCGGCCGGTACGCCTACCACAAGGACCTCGTTGCGCCCAGCCCGCTCCAGGCGCCGATCAGCCCCTTCCCGCCGCGCGAGCTCACCGACGCCGACATCGAGCGGACGATCGACGACTACGCACGCGCCGCCCGCCTCGCCCGGCAGGCCGGCTACGACGGGGTCGAGATCATGGGCTCCGAGGGCTACCTCATCAACGAGTTCATCGCGCGGCAGACCAACGAGCGCACCGACCGCTGGGGCGGCTCGTACGAGAACCGCATGCGCTTCCCCCTGGAGATCGTGCGCCGGGTGCGCGAGGCGGTCGGCGAGGACTTCATCGTCGTCTACCGGCTGTCCATGCTCGACCTCGTCCCGGGCGGCTCCACGCTCGAGGAGGTCATCACCCTCGCCAAGGCCGTCGAGGCCGCCGGGGCGACGATCATCAACACCGGCATCGGCTGGCACGAGGCCCGCATCCCCACCATCGCGACCTCCGTGCCGCGCGGCGCCTACACCTGGGTGACCAAGCGGCTCATGGGCGAGGTGTCCGTCCCGCTCGTCACCACCAACCGCATCAACACCCCCGAACTCGCCGAGGAGTTGCTTGCCGAGGGCGTCGCCGACATGGTGTCGATGGCCCGCCCGATGCTCGCCGACCCCGACTTCGTCATCAAGGCCGCCGCCGGCCGGCCCGACGCGATCAACACCTGCATCGGCTGCAACCAGGCCTGCCTCGACCACACCTTCAGCGGCCTCATCACCTCCTGCCTGGTCAATCCGCGCGCCTGCCACGAGACCGAGCTCGTGCTCTCCCCGACCCGGCTGCGCAAGCGCGTCGCGGTCGTCGGCGCCGGGCCGGCCGGCCTGGCCTGCGCGGTCTCCGCCGCCGAACGCGGGCACGAGGTGACGCTGTTCGACGCGGCGGGCGAGATCGGCGGCCAGCTCAACGTCGCCCGCAAGGTCCCCGGCAAGCAGGAGTTCGACGAGACGCTCCGCTACTTCCGCACCCAGCTCGACTGGCACGGCGTCGACATACGGCTGAACACCCCCGTCACGGCCGGCGACCTCGACGACTTCGACGAGGTCGTCGTCGCCACCGGCGTCACCCCGCGCACCCCCGACATCCCCGGCGTCGACCACCCGAGCGTGCTCGGCTACCTCGACGTCCTGCGCGACGGCGCCCCCGTCGGCGACCGGGTCGCGATCCTCGGCGCGGGCGGCATCGGCTTCGACGTCGCCGAGTACCTCACGGACAGCGGCGACAAGGCGCACGAGAACCCGCAGACGTACTTCCGCCAGTGGGGCGTCGACCTGGACTACCGCGCCCCCGGCGGCCTCGCCGCGCCGGAGCGGCCCGCCCCGCCGCGCACTGTCCACCTGCTCCAGCGCAAGACCTCCAAGGTCGGCGCCGGCCTCGGCAAGACCACCGGCTGGATCCACCGCACCGAACTCAAGCACCGCGGCGTCACCATGGTCCCGGGCGTGAGCTACGACCGGATCGACGACGCCGGACTGCACCTCACGATCGACGGTGCGAGCACCGTGCTGGAGGTCGACACGATCGTGCTGTGCACCGGCCAGGAGCCGCGCCGCGGCCTGTACGAGGAACTGATCGCGGCGGGGCGCAGTGCCCACCTCATCGGCGGCGCCGACGTGGCCGCGGAACTGGACGCCAAGCGCGCCATCAAGCAGGGCACCGAGCTGGCGGCCGCCCTGTAGTGCCGAGGGGCGTCCCTAGGATGAGGCCATGTCACTCCCGCACGCGATCCTCACCGCCCTGCTCGAGAAGCCGTCGTCCGGGCTGGAGCTGACCCGCCGGTTCGACCGGTCGATCGGGTACTTCTGGTCCGCGACGCACCAGCAGATCTATCGCGAGCTGGGAAAGCTGGAGGCCGACGGCCTGATCCGGGCCCTGCCCGCCGAGCAGCCCACGCGCGGGCAGAAGAAGAGCTACGAGGTCCTGCCGGCGGGCCGCGCCGAACTGGCCCGCTGGACGGCCGCCTCCCAGGACCCCAAGCCGCACCGCGACGCGCTGCTGCTGAGGCTGAGGGCGGCGGCCGTGGTCGGCACCGCGGGCCTGGAGGCCGATCTGCGGCGCCACCTGGAGCTGCACGAGCGGCAGCTGGCGGAATACCAGGAGATCGAGGAGCGCGACTTCCCGCCCGGCCGGGACGGCACCGAGGACCGGCTGCGGCATCTGGTGCTCCAGGCCGGCATCGACCTGGAGACGTTCTGGACGCAATGGCTCAGGCGCGCCCTGGCGGACTTCGCCGAACTCCCGGATGACGAGCCGGCCCACCCGGCCTGACCGGTATGAGGCGGCTGGCCGCCCGGCCTGACTGGTATGTGACGGCGGTCCGCCTGGCCTGACCGGTATGTGACGGCGGTCCGCCTGGCCTGACCGGTATGTGACGGCGGTCCGCCTGGCCTGACTGGTATGTGACGGCGGTCCGCCTGGCCTGA
>NZ_JBWKKY010000032.1:0-54309 GCF_056430805.1 Streptomyces sp. NPDC045955 | reverse complement strand
TGACCGGTATGCGGCGGCTGGCCGCCCGGCCTGACTGGTATGTGACGGCGGTCCGCCTGGCCTGACCGGTATGCGGCGGCTGGCCGCCCGGCCTGACTGGTATGTGACGGCGGTCCGCCTGGCCTGACCGGTATGCGGCGGCTGGCCGCCCGGCCTGACCGGTATGTGACGGCGGAGCGCCCGGCCTGGCGGGGACGTGACAGCGGAGCGCCCGGCCTGACATGCGTGTGACGGCGGCCCGCCCGGCCGGAGCGCTTCGGAAGGGCGGGCCGTCGTTCGTACCGGATCAGAGCCGGTACGGCCTGTTGCGCCGGCGCAGGTACCAGGCCGTCGCGAGGAGGCCGGTCCCGACCAGCGCGCCGCCCGCCACGAGCGTGACGGTGCCGTAGTCCGTGGCACTCCCGCCGACCCCGCCCATGACACCGCGGGACGGCGAGGCCGTGGGGGACGGCGACCTGGTGGGGGAGACGACGACCGACTGCGTTCCCGCGGTGGTGCCGTCCGAGCAGATGACGATGACGGTGTACGTCCCCGAGGAGACGTTCGACCAGGCGGCGGACTGACTGGTCGACGTCCCCGACAGGGTCACCTGGCGGCCCTGGGCGAAGCTGCCCTGACTGCTGGTGAGAAGCGAGGCGGTGCCCCAGCTGCCGTTGATCTGGGTGCACGCGCTGGTCGTGACCGACACCGTGGAACCCGTGGTGCTCACGGAGATGCCCGGGCCGGCGGCGGCGGGCACCGCGGCCAGGGCGAGGGGCAGCGCGGCAGCGGCTGCCACGGTCAGGCCGGAGCGGAGAAGTGGCGATGAGTTGCGCATGTGGACTGCCCTCCGGCGGCACGGTTGGCGGTACATCCCTTGCGCCGCCGAGGGTCGGGGAACGCCCGTGCTGCCTCAGGGTCAGCCAAGACGCCCCCGGCCCCGGCCGCACGCCGGGTGCCGCCGGGCAGGTGACGGGTTCCCACGGCCGGACCATGCCGCGGAGCGCGTCAGCGCCCCGGACCCGTCGTCACCGTCCGCTCCGCCGAGAAGCCTCCCCAGGTGCCGTCCGGCAGCATCGCCCGGACCCGGACCCGGTGGTCGGCACCGGCGTCCCGTCCCACGTAGAAGCTGTACGTGGCCCGGTCACGCGGTGCGTGCCCGCCGTACACCAGAGAGGTGGCGGGCCGGCCGTCCAGATGGATCTGGTACTCGGTGACCTCACCGTCCACGCGCGGCGGCACCCAGCTCAGGTCGACGTAGTACGCCCCGTCCGCGCGGTGGCTCGTCGCCCGGAAGCCGGTGGGGGCCGTCGCACGGCCGTCGTCCGTGCCCGGCGTGGTGACACGGACGGCGGGAGCGGCGGGGGAGACGTTCCCTGCCGCGTCCCTGGCCCGGACGGTGAACGAGTAGGCCGTGCCGGGCCGCAGCCCCGTGACCACCGCGGCCGTCTGGGACCCGCCCACGCTGTGGATCTTCGTGTCCCCCTGATGTATGTCGTACGACGCCACGCCCCGGTCGTCCGTCGAGGCGGACCAGGACAGCTGGACCGCCCGGCTGCCGACCGCCCGGCCTCGCGGCGCCGACGGGCGGGTGGGGGCGGAGTGGTCGTCCGCGACGGCCGCGGGTGTCCTCGCCCGGACCGCCCGGCTGCGCGGTCCCAGCCGTCCTTCGGCGTCCCGCGCCCGCACGGTGAAGACATACAGGGTGGAGGGCCGGAGCCTGGTGACGTCCACCATGTGCCTGGAGCCCGGCACTTGTCTGACCTTCGTGGTGCCGCGATACACCTCATAGACATGGGCCCGGGCGGTCGTGTTCCACATGACGTGCACGCTCGTCGCCGTGCCCGCCGCCGCGGTGACGCCTGTCGGCGCGCCGGGCGGAGAGCCGACTGACCCTTCGCCCGTGCCGGTCCAGTCGCAGGAGGCGACCAGAACGAGAGCCGCGCAGAGCGCGATGCGAAGGAGGTGGGAGGGGAGCAGGGAAAGGCCTCGCACGACACTGCCTCCCGGGGCGGCACTCGGGAATGGTCCGGACCAATATGGCGCGGCTGGCGGGAACACATCAAGTGGGCGGGTGAGGAAGCCCTCTGTCGGGGCGTCACCTCCCGCCGTTGGTGACCACCCGGGTGAGTTACGTATGCTGAAGGTCCTCACGGCCGAACTCCTTGTGGAACCGGCGGAGTTCGGGCCTGTCGCGCGGATCGCTGTCGTCGCAGACGCCGCGCCGGCGCGGGTGGCCGGGCCGGCCTGAGCTCTCACACGGATTCAGGCCCCCGGCCCCTGTCGGAGGTTGGGGCCGTGCACCGTCCGGCCCCCCAGCGGTGGCCGGGTGATCGGCCCGGGGCCAGATTGGCTGAGTGCCCGTCAGGTTCCCCAGGAGAGGCTTCACTATCGTGCGTGTCCAGTCGCTCACACTGGCCGCGGCCAGCGCCGCCCTGCTCGCCCCGACGACAGCCCACGCCTTCCCGCCCCAGCCGGCGGCGTGGCGCGAGCCCCCCGTCCGCGCCGCCGACCTGCTGGCCAAGGTGCGGGACTGCGCTCCGGTCTCCCGTGGCCGGTACCGCAGCGACAGCGGCGCACCCGCGGACATCCCGGTCTGCGGCACGCGAGGCGCCGTGTTCTGGAAGGCCGACATGGACATCGACTGCGACGGCCGGCCCGGGCCCCGCTGCAATCGCCGCACGGACCCCTACTTCTACGACAGCACCGCCTACGTGCAGTCCGACGGCCGCCCCCTCAGCGCCGAACGCCTCCCCTTCATCGTCGTGCCCGCCCCGAGCCGCATCTGGGACTACCGGGAGTACGGTGTGGGCGGTGGTTCCGTCGTGGCCGTCGTCCACCGCGACCGGGTGCAGTACGCGGTCGTCGGCGACACGGGCCCGCGGAACATCATCGGAGAGGCGTCCTACGGGACCGCCAAGGGCCTCGGTATCCGCGCAGACCCGCACGGCGGCGGCACGCCGTCCGGCGTCACCTACATCGTCTTCAAGAACGTCCGCGTGTCGCGCATCGAGGACCAGGCAGCGGCTGTGGCGACGGGGGAGCGGCTGGCGAGGCGGCTCGTCGGCAGCCCCGCTGAGTGATTGACGGGGGGTCAGGGGCGACGCCAGGTAAACCCCTGCCGCCCGGCGGTCGACGGTGACGGTCGCCGGGCGCGCCGTTCTCCGGCGCGCCCGGCCCGGGTCTCACACCTTCCGGTACGTGTACGCCTCCGCGGCGGCCGACTCCACCGCCGCCAGATCGGCCCCGGTGGCCGCCGTGACGACCGCGGCGACGGCTCCCTCCACGAACGGAGCGTCCACCAGCCGTGTCTGCTCCGGGAGTTCGTCACCCTCCGCGAGCAGCGCCTTCACGGTGAGCACCGCACTGCCCAGGTCGGCCAGGACGGCGACGCCGGCACCCTGGTCGACGGACGCGGCCGCCGCGGCGATCAGTGCGGCGCTGGTGCCGAGCCCACCGCCCTCGGTGCCGCCCGCCGGGGCGACGGGCACCTCCGGGCCACCGCCCGCGAGTCCCTTCGCCAGCTCGGCGACCGACGCGGCCACCTCCGCGCTGTGCGACACCAGCACGATTCCCACGAGCCGCTCGTCACTCACCGGCGGCCTCCGCGAGTCCGGCGACGAGCAGCGCTGCCGAGGTGGCACCCGGGTCCTGGTGCCCGATGCTGCGCTCGCCCAGATAGCTCGCCCGGCCCTTGCGCGCCTGCAAGGGCGTCGTCGCCACGGCGCCCTCCTCCGCGGCGGTCCGGGCCGCCGTGAACGAGTCGCCCAGCGCGTCCACCGCGGGCACCAGCGCGTCGATCATGGTCTTGTCGCCGGGCGCGGCGCCGCCCAGCGTCCTGACCGCGTCCACCCCGGCCCGCAGCGCCTCGGCCAGCTGTTCCGCGCTGACCTCGGCGGCGTCCCCGAGCGCCTTGCCGGTACGGCGCAGCAGCGTCCCGTACAGCGGCCCCGAGGCGCCGCCGACCGTCGAGATCAGCTGGCGTCCGGCCAGCGTCAGGACACCGCCGGGCGTACCGGGAGCCTCCTTCTCGAGGGCCGCCCGCACAGCCGTGAAGCCGCGCTGCAGGTTGCTGCCGTGGTCCGCGTCCCCGATGGGCGAGTCGAGGGCGGTGAGCCGTTCCGCCTCACGGTCGACGGACGCGGCGGTCGCCGTCATCCAACGGCGGAAGAAATCGGCGTCGAGCACTGGGTCTCCTTGCCTGGTGGGTACGTGGTGATCCTCTGTGCCTTCCGCGTCACATGCCCCAGCGCAGGCCGGGCGTCTTCACCGGCGCGTCCCACAGCCGCAGCATGTCCTCGTCGACCTGGCACAGGGTGAGGGAGGCGCCCGCCATGTCCAGGGAGGTGACGTAGTTGCCCACGAGCACGCGGGCCACGGGGACACCGCGGGCGGCGAGCACGCGGTGCACCTCGGCGTTGAAGCCGTACAGCTCGAGCAGGGGCGTCGCCCCCATGCCGTTGACGAGGACCAGCACGGGGTTGCGCGGCCTCAGGTCCTCCACCACCGCCTCGACGGCGGCCTCGGCGATCTCGCCGGAGGTCATCATCGCCCGCCGCTCCCGGCCGGGTTCGCCATGGATGCCGATGCCCAACTCCAGCTCGCCGGGCGGCAGATCGAAGGTGGGGCTGCCCTTGGCCGGCGTGCTGCACGCGCTCAGCGCGACACCGAAGCTGCGGGAGTTCTCGTTGACCTGCCGGGCGATGGCCTCCACCCGCTCCAGCGGCATGCCCTCCTCGGCGGCGGCGCCCGCGATCTTCTCCACGAACAGGGTCGCGCCGGTACCGCGCCGCCCGGCCGTGTACAGGCTGTCGGTCACCGCCACATCGTCGTTGACCAGCACTTTCGCGACCTGAATGCCCTCGTCCTCGGCCAGCTCGGCGGCCATGTCGAAGTTGAGCACGTCACCGGTGTAGTTCTTCACGATGAACAGAACCCCGGCCCCGCTGTCCACGGCGGCGGCCGCGCGCAGCATCTGGTCGGGCACCGGCGAGGTGAACACCTCGCCCGGACAGGCGGCCGACAGCATGCCGGGCCCTACGAAACCCCCGTGCAACGGCTCGTGCCCCGAGCCACCGCCCGAGACCAGCCCCACTTTTCCGGCCACGGGAGCGTCCCGCCGCACGATCACCCGGTTCTCCACGTCCACGGTCAGCTCCGGGTGGGCAGCCGCCAGACCACGCAGCGCGTCCGCGACCACGGTCTCCGGGACGTTGATCAGCATCTTCACGGGTACCTCCTGGTGAGCCTGGTACGTGCGCCTCTGGCCTTCATCCTCGCAGGCCCGTTCAGGCTTGACCACCTGTCGATCTTGGCGTTTCCCGGCCGTCGGCGGCGGGCCGCGGGGGTGGTGACGCCGACCCGGCGCCGATCATGCCGACAGATCGTCAGGTACGGATGCCGGCCTCCTGCCTTGACGGCTTCTTTACGGTCCCGGCACGCAGCCCCGAGGAACACTGCCGGGAACCGCCGATGCGCGGCCAGGGCCGGATCGTGCAGCATGGCTCGCGGGGAGCACGGCGGATCGCCTTGGTGCCGGACACCGGCAGGTGCCCGGCACCAAGGCCCGGAACGGCCGTGCCTCGCCGGACACGACCGGGACGCGCCGCGGGGGAGAGAGGCACCACGGGATGCGCACCCTTCTGGCAGCGGCCGCCGGCCCGCCCAACCCTGTGCTGGCTTGAGCGCGCGGGCTACTGCTTCTACGGCGGCAACACCGGCAACTCCACCGTCACCGGCTACCGCAGGGACAAGCACGGCACGCTGAGCCTGACCGACGGAGTGGGCATCGCCGCGGTGTGACGGGCCGCGGGTCAGTCACACCATGCTGCTCTCCGAGCCGATCAGGTCGGTGACGGCCCGGATTCCGCCCTCGGCGAGAGCGGCGCGCTGTCTGTCCGCTCCGGTCCCGTTCTGGAGGAGCCGGTGGACCAAGGCCGTCACCTGCCGGGTCGCGCCGGACGCTTCGAGGGCCGGAGCGACGTGCCGCAGGAGCTGATACAGCACGTCCCCGGCTCGGCGCGGCCGGCCGTTCGGGCAGATCAAGGTGTCGCTCAGACCGTGACGGGCGGCATGCCACAGGGAGATCTGGAGAAGCTCCGGTTCGCAGTCGGGCACCGGCGCCCCGGCGGCCGTTTCCCTGATGGCCGTGTCCACGAGAGCGTGGGTCATCCCCGCGAGCATGACCGCGTCGTCCGCGCGCAGTTGAACGTCCAGGCACCGCACCTCGACGGTGGGATACCGGGCCGACAGGCGGGCCTGCCAGTACAACTGCCCGCTGTCCGAGATCACACCGGTCTCCAGCAGCTGTGTCACGCGCCGGTCGTAGTCGGCGACGTCACGGAAGAACGGGGGCCCGCCGCTGACCGGCCAGCGGCCGAAGATCACCGTACGCCAACTGGCGAAGCCGGTGTCGTGGCCGTCCCACAGCGGGGAGTTCGCCGACATGGCCGTCAGGGTCGGCAGCCAGACCCGGATCCGGTTCAGGACCTCCACGCCCGTCTCCCGGCTGGGCACGGCCACGTGCACGTGCATGCCGTTGACCAGCTGCTCCGCCACCAGCTGGGGCGCCTGGGTGAGCATGGCCCGGTAGCGGGCCTGGTCGGTGACGGCCACCGGGTGACGATGGCGCAGCGGGGGCGTTCCGCAGGCCGCGATCCGGCAGCCGTGCGCTTCGGCCGCCGCCCCGATGGCGTGCCGCAGCCTCAGGAGATGTCCCCCTGCCTCCTCCAGCGTGCCGCACACCGGCGTGGCCACCTCGACCTGCGCCTGCAGCAGCTCGCACTGCACCTCCTGGTCCGCCACGAGATGCGCCAGGCCCGCCGCCGCACGCACCTTGTCGGCCAGAGGTACCGGCAGCCCGGTAACCGGGTCGAGGAGCAGGTACTCCTCTTCCACACCGATCGTCGTCATCGGTCACCCTCTGTTCTGCCCCGTCACCGGGGCCGGATCGCGCGGCGTCGGCCGGACGCTGCCGACTGGACGCTCGCGCGTGCCCCGAGTGCCGCGGCCACGGGATGACAAACCATGGCAAACCATGATGCCGGGGTGACTCGGCGGTGCCGGGTACTCGTTCCGCCGCGGAGCCGGGCAGGAAGCGCCCGGTTCGGGCAGACGTGAGGAGGTATGCGATGGGCCTGCGCAATCACGTGGTGGTGGTGACGGGAGCGTCCAGCGGGATCGGACGGGCCACGGCCGAGGCGTTCGCGCGCAAGGGGTGTGCCGTGGTGCTTGCCGCGCGGCGCGAGGAGGCGCTGGAGGCGACGGCCCACGCGTGTGCGAAGCACCGCGGGGCACGGACACTGGTCGTGCCGACCGACACGACGGACGCCAAGGCGGTCGACGACCTGGCGCGGCGGGCCGTCGAGGAGTTCGGCCGCATCGACGTCTGGGTCAACAACGCCGCCGTCAACGCCTTCGGCCGCTTCGAGGACGTACCTCTGGAGGACTTCCGCAAGGTCCTGGACGTCAACGTGATGGGCTACGTGCACGGGGCCCGGGCGGCTCTGCGGGTGATGCGGGAGCAGGGCGGCGGCACGCTGATCGACATCGCGTCCATCGTGGGTGCCGTGGCGCAGCCGTACAGCCACCCGTACGGCATGTCCAAGCACGCCGTCCGCGCGCTCGGCTCCAGCCTTCGGCAGCAGCTCCGGGTGGAGGGCGTGAAGGGCATCGAGGTGTGCACGGTGCTGCCCGCGACCATCGACACGCCGCATTTCCAGCAGGCGGCCAACTACACCGGGCGCAAGGTCGTGGCCATGCCACCCGTGTACAGCCCCGAGCGCGTCGCCCGGGCAGTCGTGCGACTCGTCAGCCGGCCTCGTCGCGAAGTGGTGGTCGGCCCCGCGGGCCGCGCACTGGTACGCCAGGCCCGGATGGCACCCGGCCTCACGGAGCGGGCCATGGCACGGCAGACGGACAAGACCCACCTGTCCCACGACGAGGAGGCCCCGGCCACGCACGGAACGCTGCACGTACCGGCCGAGGGCGAGGGGTCGGTGCACGGCGGCTGGGGCGGCCGACGACGCACCGCGCTGCGCAGGACGGCCGTCGCCGCGGCGCTCGCGGGAGCGGCCGTGGCCGCCGGGCGGCGTGCGGCCCACGGCCCGGCGGGCGCCTGAGGGGCAGCGCGGCCGCCGTGTGCAGGCCAGAGCTGCCGGCAGTCGTGCCTCCGGCCCCGGGTCTGTAAGCCCGACGATCTCGTGACGTTGGGGAGCGGCAGCTCGGGCCGCTGCTCGGCGGGCTGTTCACCCAGCACGCGAGCTGGCGCTGGGCGGTGCCTTGAGGACCTGGGAGGTACCCCCGGGGCGGCATGGGTGGGCGCTCACGAGACGCCCTCAGGGCGTCCTCAGGACGTCGTCCTCGCCATGCCGTCTGCCCGGGCCCCCTGCGCGGTCGCCGGAGTACGGACGTTTTCCATGACGAACCCGCTGCGTACGCGTGCCGGGACGCGGGTCAGCGGGATGCGCAGGTCCTGATGGGGCACGTCGTACTCCAGCCGGGCCAGCCGTGGGCCGAGAGCCCGCAGCAGGGCGACCGTGACGTCCTCGCCGGGGCAGCGGTGACCGGCGGAGCGGTCGCCGCCGCCCTGGGGGATCAGTTCGTCGCGCGCGGGCGGCCGGTCGAGGAAGCGCTGCGGTTCGAAGATGTACGGATCGTCCCAGAGGGCTGGGTCGTGGTTCTGCCCGTACAGGTCGAGCAGGACCAGCGTGCCGGACGGAATCGGTTCCCCCCGCCACTCCAGGTCGGTGACGGCCCGGCCGCCGACGAAGGGAGCGAAGGGGTAGAAGCGCCGCAGTTCGTGGGCGAACGCCACGGCGTAGGCGGGGTCGTCCTCTACCAGGCGTTCCCGGAGGCCGGGCCGCAGACGCAGCGCGTGACCGGCGTAGGCGACGAACCAGGACACCGCGACGGTCGGGCGGATGACGTTGAGCAGCTCGACCGCGGCGGTGTGCGCGTCGAGGAGCCGGCCGTCCGCGTCCCGGTGCCGGACGACCACGTCCAGTGCCGACCCGTCCGGCGCGGTGACGGAGCCCGCCCGCACGTCCTCGACCAAACGCCCCAGCCACGCCTCGCTGCGGGAACGGGCACGCCGGGCCCGCCAGTGACGCGGCCCCGGCGTGGCGAAACCGTCGACCATGGCGATCAGGTCTCGCGCTACCGGGCCGTCGTCGCCGAGGGGGATCCCGGCCCACCGGCACACGCCCCGGGTGAGCACGCGGCTCGTCTCGTCGAACAGCACGACCCGGCGGCCGGACCAGGACTCCACCGCCTCGTCCCACTCCGCGGTGACGCGGTCCACCAGCTCGGCGACCGCCCCCGCCCCGGTGAGCAGGGACAGGAACATGTCCTTGCGTACGCGGTGGTCCTGCCCGTCCAGGGTGTGCACGGCTCCGTGCCCGAACAGCGTGTTCAGCACCGGACCGGGCAGGGCGGTGCGGCGCTCCACATGCCTCTCGTCGTAGAAGAACCGCACCGCCTCCAGGCCGTGCAGGGCGACTGCGTGCCGTCCCATCAGCCGGGCGCGCACGAGCGGAGCGGTGGTGCGGCGCCTTCGGTCGGGCAGCCAGGTGTACCCCTTGGCCAGGAGGGCGAGCGAGCTGTCGGCGATCGGTGGACGACGACTCTGATTCATGGCGCGGCGAGTGCCCGCCGGCCCCGCCCGGAAACGCTGCCCGGCTCAACCGGCGCCCGCCACCCGCAACGTCTGCGCCCGTACGGCACGTCCGGGCCTGTACGGCGTCACGGCCGCGGGTTCGTGCGCTGCCACCGAGGGCGTGCGTCCTGGCCGCGGCGCCCGGCGGCCGAGGCGCAGCGCGGGCACTGGCGCCGCACCCGGTCCGCCGCACCGCCCGATTCCGGGAAGGTGTCCAGCCAGGTGACATGCGGGAAGCGGACCAGCCGGGAGCGGCTGAGGGACAGTCCGCAGACCGTCTGGTTCAGCCCCGGCTCCCAGGCGTGCACCTCTCCCGACGGCAGGCGGCGCCGGCCTTCCTCCTCGTCGGTCCACTGTCCGGACGCCGCGACGGCGTACTGCTTGACGCGTGCCATGGCGTGTGGTCCCGGATCAGCCGGCGGCCTGGTCGACGCGCAGCCGCACCTGCTCCTCCAGGCGCCGCAGGCTGGTGTCCAGGGCGTCACGGACCGTCGTCTCGCCGGGGTCGTGGCTGTCGTCGAAGAACGACAGGTGCACCGTCACCTCACTGGCTCCACCGCCGATCCCGGCGACCTGGAGCCAGCCCGTGTAGCTGCCCTGGTCGCGGGTGCCCCATTCAAGCCGCATCTGGTCGCGCTGGGCACGCAGCAGGGCGGAGGTGTCCTCGTCGGTGCGGTCCTCGTGCACGGTGACCGCGGGCAGCTCCCCGGCCTCGACATGCAGGGCCTCCGGCAGCCAGGTGTCCAACTGGCCGATGTTCGCGGCCTGGTCGAAGACATGTTCGGGCTGTGCGGGCATCGTGCGTGAACGTTCGTACTCGGTCATCGCGGCACCGGCCTCGCCTCGGGGTCGTTCAGCGCACCGCGTTCCCGGCCTGGCCCGGCCCAACCCTCCCGGCTTCGTGTGCCGTCTGGTGCTGGGCCCATTTCTTGCAGAGACTGCGTCTTTGCGTTACGCAACCATGACGGAGGGGCACCTGCTTCGACGCCCGTGACGACGTCGGGACTGATGGCGGGCGTGTTCGTCGCCATCCCGCGCAGAACGACGTCCCGGCGGCCGAACCGGGCGCGGTTACCTCGGTGTTGTCATGGCGGGGTGGGGGGAGCCGGCGGATTGCGGTCACAGCCTGACCGCATCGCGTGTCACGGTGATCGGGCAAGCCGCCCGGGCCTTTCGAACCACGGGTCGGCACACGACTCGAAGGCCGAGGTGCTCCCTTGACGGTTCTCGACGCCCGGGCGCTCAACCGCGCCACCCTCGCGCGGCAGTTGCTCCTCGACCGCGCCGACCTGCCGGTCCTCGACGCCGTCTCGCACCTGTGCGGTCTCCAGGCGCAGGAACCTCAGGAACCGTTCATCGGGCTGTGGTCCCGGCTGCGGGCGTTCGACCCGGCGGTGCTGTCGGAACTGCTCACAGGGCGACGCGTGGTGCGGACCCATCTCATGCGCCGCACGGTCCACCTCGTCACCGCCGACGACCTCGTGGCCTGGCGGGCCCGACACGACGCGATGCTGCGCCAGCGGGTGCTCGGTACGTACCGCCGCGAGCTGGAGGGAGTGGACCTCGGCGAACTCGCGGCGGCGGGGCGGGAGGTGATGGCCGACGGCGAACCCCGCTCGACGGGCGACCTGGCGCGAGCCGTCGTCGGCCGCTGGCCGTCAGCGGGGCCCCGGCCACTGGGCGAAATGCTGGTCGCCGCACTGCTCCCGATGGTGCAGGTGCCGCCGCGCGGACTGTGGCGTACGACGACGGGAGTGCGCTACGCGCTGGTCTCCTCCTGGCTGGGCCGCGAGATCGACCCACCGGTCCCGGACGACTCCGATCCCGTGGGACAGACACTGGTACGGCGCTACCTCGCCGCGTTCGGGCCCGCCGCCTCGGCCGATCTGCGCGCCTGGTGCGGACTGGCGGGACTGCCGGCCGCGGTCTCCGCCCTGCGCGAGGAACTGGTCGTCTTCCGCGACGAGCGCGGCCGGGAACTGCTGGACCTCCCCGACGCGCCGCGCCCCGACCCGGGCACCCCCGCGCCGGTGCGGTTCCTGCCGGCGTTCGACAACGCGATCCTCGGCTACCACGACCGCGGCCGCATCATCGACGATGCCCACCGCGGCCTGTCGGTAGCGGGCGCCCGCGTCGTCCTGGTCGACGGCCGGGTCGCCGCGACCTGGACCGTCGAGGCGGACACCGTGCTGGTCGCCCCGCTGCGCCGCTTCTCCCGGGCCGACCGCGAGGCCGTGGCCGAGGAAGGGCGCGCCATGGCGTGCTTCCTGTCCGGTGACGCGAGCGACCGGGTACGGATCGCCGCGCCTTCCGGCTGAGCGCCACGCCGACAGGGACACGGTTCAGGCGCACACTGGAAGGGTGCTGCCGGTGCTCACGAAGGGGTGTCGGCCGATGGGAACCTCAGAGCGTATGACCGTGCGGTGGTGGCGGTGGCGGCGCAACGCGCTCAAACGGCGTATCGACGTCGTCGAAGCCTGGGTCGTGCTTGCCGGGTGGCTGTTCGCCCTGTTCGGCGGCGTGTGCGCGGGGCTGATGGCGGCGGGCGCGGTCGAGCAGGCCGTCGAACGGCAGCGGGCGGAGAGCCGTCAGGTCTCCGCGGTCGCCGTCGAGGACGCGCCGGGCCCGTCACCGGCCCGCGCGGCGAGCGACCACCGGGTGTGGGCCAAGGTGCGGTGGACCGCGCCGGACGGCTCCACGCACACGGAGCAGGCGCGGGTGCCGCCCAGGACTCCCGCCGGGAGCACGATTCCCCTGTGGGTGAACAGGAGCGGTGACATCACGACCTCACCGGTGTCCGCGGGCGAGGCCTGGCTGCACACGACCGTGGGCGGCGGCCTGGCAGGAGTCCTCGCCGGCGGGATGGTGCTGGGCGCCGCCTGGCTGACCCGGCTGTCCCTGGACCGGCGGCGCATGGCGCAGTGGGACGCGGAATGGGAACGGATCGACACACGCCGCGGCTGGAAGACGGGCTGACCACACCACGACAGCGACACCGACGGGGCGCTTCCGCGGGGCGGACGGGAAAGACGCGGGCGCGCGTCGTTGAGCGACGGGGGCTGCCGCGTTGGCTCGCAGAGGCTGCCGTCTGCCGGGCCTTGGCGTGGTGGGTACGACAGCGCAGCCGTACCCCGGCGGCCCGCGCGGGCCGCCGCGTGTCGGGCCTTCGCACGGTGGCACCGGAGTGCGGCCGTATATCGTCGTCTGCTCGTCCCCCAACCCCGGCCGGTTACGTGCGGCCGACGATGTCCTGGTCGTCGAGGGTCTCGTGGGCACCCGGTGGGACAGGGGCCGACGCTGTGCCGGACGTCGTCCTCTTCCGGCGCGGTCGGCCGGTCAGGACGGTCGCCAGGGGCTCGGTGTAGCGCGCGGTCAGGGGGCCGAGCAGGACCAGGATGAGGACGTACGCCGTGGCCAGCGGGCCGAGGGAGGGCTCGATGCCGGACGTGACGGCCAGCCCGGCGATGACGATGGAGAACTCGCCGCGGGCCACGAGCGTGCCGCCGGCGCGCCAGCGGCCCTTGGGCCCGATCCCGGCGCGGCGCGCGGCCCAGTAGCCGGTGGCGATCTTCGTCGCGGTGGTGACGGCTGCCAAGGCGAGCGCGGGCAGCAGTACGGGCGGGATGCTGGCGGGATCGGTGTGCAGGCCGAAGAAGACGAAGAACACCGCGGCGAACAGGTCCCGCAGCGGCGCGAGCAGGCTCGCCGCGCCCTCGGCGACCTCGCCGGACAGCGCGATGCCCACCAGGAAGGCGCCCACGGCCGCGGACACCTGGAGTTGCTGCGCGAGCCCGGCGACCACCAGCGTCACGCCGAGCACCACCAGCAGCAGTTTCTCGGGGTCGTCGCTGGAGACGAAGCGGGAGACATGGCGGCCGTAGCGCACGGCGAGGACGAGCACGAGCGTGGCCACGCCCAGGGCGATGGCCAGCGTGACGGCGCCCGCGGCCAGGCCCACCCCGGCCAGCAGGGCGGTGACGATCGGCAGGTAGACCGCCATGGAGAGGTCCTCGAGCACCAGGATGCTCAGGATGGCCGGGGTCTCGCGGTTGCCGAGCCGCCCCAGCTCGCCCAGGACCCTGGCGATGACCCCGGAGGAGGAGACCCAGGTGACACCGGCCAGCACGACGGCCGCGACCGGTCCCCAGCCGAGGAGCAGGGCGAGCACCGCACCGGGCAGGGCGTTGAGGACGGCGTCGACGACCCCGGCCGGGTAGTGGGTCCTGAGGTTGGAGACGAGGTCCGTGGCCGTGTACTCCAGGCCCAGCATGAGCAGCAGCAGGATGACACCGATCTCGGCACCGATGGCGACGAAGTCCTCGCTGGCGACGAGCGGCAGCAGTCCGCCCTCGCCGAAGGCCAGCCCGGCCAGCAGGTAGAGGGGGATCGGCGAGAAGCTGAAGCGCCCGGCGAGGCGGCCGAGCAGCCCGAGCCCGAGGATGAGGGAGCCGAACTCGATCAGGAACACCGCGGAGGAGTGCATGGCGGGTCACTCCCGCCCGAGTATCGCGGCGGCGGCCTCCACGCCCTCGCGGGTCCCGATGACGATGAGCGTGTCACCGCCGGAGAGCCGGAAGTCCGGCGTGGGGGAGGGGATCGCCTCGGCCCGGCGCAGCACCGCCACGATGGACGCACCCGTGTCGGTGCGGATCCGGGACTCGCCCAGCAGCCGGCCGTTCCAGTGCGAGGTGCCGGACAGTTCGATCCGCTCGGCGACGAGCCCCAGGTCGGTCGTGGACAGCAGGTTCGGCGTGTGGTGCGCGGGCATCAGCGCGTCGATGAGCGTCGCCGCCTCCTCCGCCGTCAGACGCACCGACAGGTCGCAGGCGTCCGGGTCGTCCTCGCGGTAGGCGCTGATCGTCCGGTGGCCGTCGCGGTGGGCGACCACGGACAGCCGGCGGCTGTTGCGGATCGTCAGGTCGTAGCGGACACCTATGCCCGGCAACGGCGTACTGCTCAGGCGTGGCGCGCTCATGTCTGTCCCCCTTCCGTCGGCGTGCGTGTTCTTCGATGACTCCGCGTGTGGGGGGCCGCGCCCGGACGAGCGTCCAGATCCCGGCCGGTGAGCTCATCCTAGGCGGCTGTGCGCGACCGCACCCGTCCTGCGTGGGCTACCTGGAGGGGGCCGGGACAGGGGATCCGGACGGGAAAGGAGTGGCCGTGGGCAGCCTCGCGGTCGCCCCCTCCACCTGCCGCACGGTGCCCGTCCCGGGCCGGGTGCCCGTGCCGCTGGACAACTGGGACCAGGCTCCCAGAGCCAGAGCCACGGCGGCAGCAGTGGCGACGACCCGTCCCGCACGCCGGACCTTCGCACGGCGGTCCAGGTCGCCCCAGGCCACGCGGACCCACAGGTCCTCCGGTTGCCACAGGTCGCCGACGGTGTACGGGGGTTGGAGCCGCCGTCCGGCCGCCCGCTCCCGCGCGGAAGGTTCCCTGGGGGCAAAGGCGCGTATGGCCTGCTCGCTGTCCGTGAGGAACCTCTGCCACACGTCGTCCGGGATCGGGGGAGTGCCGTCCGGCTCGTCGGGCGTTCCCCGTCCGCCCGGTCCTTCGCTGGTCACGTCCCGTCATCTCCTCTCCGACCCTCGGCCCGCATCAGGGCGCAACGCAAGATCAGTATGCCGTCCGGTGCGGGAGAGCGCCCCTTCGCGGGGTCCGGTGAAGGGAGTCCGAGGCCGACTTGGCACCGCCGAGCGCGGGGTGGAGCCGCCGTCGACCGAGAGCAGCGCAGTCGCCGTGGGAGCGCGGCAGGGGGGCGGAGGCGCCTCGCGGCCTCCGCCCCACACCGGTCAGACGACGGCGGGTGCCTCCGGCAGGACGTGGTCGCCGACCTTGTCGGTGCTCAGGCAGAGCGAGCAGACGACCGCGTCGTGCGTCAGACAGGCGGCCACGTCCGGCCGCTCGAACCGCTGTCGGCACACGTGGCATGCGTAGGTGACGGCGCTGGGGTTGCCGTCCTCGTCGAGCAGCGGCTCGGCGATGCCGTCGTCGGTGCGGCGCAGGTAGTACCTGCCCTTGGTGACCACGGCCATCAGCGGGGTGACGACGAACGCGATGACGGCGGCGGCGACGGGGGAGTACGGCTGGAGCGTGTCGCCCAGTCCGTGGAAGTACATGGCGATGGACAGCGCGGAGGCGGCGACGAAGGACACGACCCCCACCGGGTTGACGGCGTAGAGCATGCCGCGGCGGAACTCGGGGGCGTGCGGGGACAGCTTCAGCACGTACTTGTTGATGCCGATGTCGGTGGCCACGGTGACCACCCAGGCGATCGCGCAGTTCGAGTAGAAGCCCAGGATGCTGTTGAGGAAGCTGAACATGTCGGCCTCCATCAGAACGAGCGCGAAGCCCAGGTTGACCAGGACGAAGACCAGCCGGCCCGGGTAGCGCCGCGTGACGCGGGTGAAGGAGTTGGTCCAGGCGAGGGAGCCGGAGTACGCGTTCGTCACGTTGATCTTGATCTGGCTGATCACGACCAGGGCCACGGCCAGCGGAAGGACGAGCCAGGACGGCATCATGGCGTCGAAGGCGTGCGTGAACTGCTGGATCGGCTCGGGCGCGGCGGTGGGGCCGACCTCGGCGATGATGTACACCGCGAGGAACACGCCGATCGCCTGCTTCAGCGCGCCCAGCACCACCCAGCCTGGGCCGGCCATCACCACGGCCGTCCACCAACTGCGCTTGTTGGCCTCGGTCTTGGGCGGCATGAAGCGCAGGTAGTCGATCTGCTCGCCGATCTGCGCGATCAGCGACAGACACACGCCCGCGCCCAGCAGCACGGAGGCGGTGTTGACGCCGCCTTCCCCTTCGGTGCCCGCGTAGGCGAGGAAGCGGTCGACGGTCCCCGGGTCGGTGGCGACCAGGTAGACCAGCGGGCCGACCATCAGCAGCAGCCAGATGGGGGTGGTCCACACCTGGAGCTTGCTCAGCGCCGTCATGCCGTAGACGACCAGCGGGATCACCATGAGCGTGGATACCAAGTAGCCCAGCCACAGCGGCAGTCCGAGGCCCAGCTTCAGGCCCTGGGCCATGATCGAGCCTTCGAGGGCGAAGAAGATGAAGGTGAAGCTGGCGAAGATGACGCTGGTGAGGACCGAGCCGAAGTAGCCGAAGCCCGAGCCGCGCGTGATCAGGTCCAGGTCGATGTTGTAGCGGGCCCCGTAGTAGGCCAGCGGGAAGCCGGTCACGAAGATGACGACGGCGGCGACGGCGACAGCGAGCAGCGCGTTGCCCGTCCCGTGGGCCAGACCGATGCCGGCGCCGATGGAGAAGTCTGCCATGTAGGCGATGCCGCCGAGCGCGGTCGTCGCCACCACCATCGGGGTCCAGCGCCGGTAACTGCGTGGCGCGAAGCGGAGCGTGTAGTCCTCGAGGGTCTCCTTGACGGCCTGGTCGGCGCCCGGTGCTGCCTTCCGCGCGGGTTCCGGCTCGGTGACCTCGGCCAGTCGTGGCTCGGTACTCATGCCACGCCTCCTTGCTGCGGGTTGGGGACTGACAAGGCAGGCACGGTAGGCAGCGGTCGTTACCCCTAAATACTTCCAGCGTGAAGGGAGTGTTTCGGAGCCAACGCGCCAGGGCCGGGGGGCTGTTCTACGGCACCCCGAGCTCGAACAGCACAAACCCGCGTACGACCCGGGGGCAGCGCGGCCGTGCCGAGCACCGCGGCCAGGGAGGGCCATCGGAGCCGGCGCAGGGTGAGGCCGAGCGGAATGAACGGCGCGATCGCCACGGCGCCCAGCGGACGCAGGACCCCGTCCGCACGCCGGCGCAAGTACAGCAGCGCGGCGACCGCGAGCGCGGTGACCAGCGCGGCGGCGGTGGGCCGGCAGAGCCCGGCCGCGCAGGTCAGCAGCCCGGCGGTGAGCCAGCGGCGGGACATGACGGCGTGACAGGCCCATGCGGCGAGGGCCGTGTAGAGGGACTCGGAGGAGCCCGACCACTCCGTGCCCGAACCGGGCAGACCGCCTACAGCCCGGCCGCGACCAGCCCGGCCCGGTGGCCGCCCAGCCGTTGCGTCACCGTGTGGATGCCGAGGCCGGCGGCGGTCGACGCGATGACGGAGACCGTCATGCCGGCGCCGTACAGGCCGAGTCCGGTGCACTCCGAGACCAGCCGCATCAGCGTGGGGTACAGCGGGAAGAACGCTGCCGAGTTGCCCTCCAGGCCGCGGGGGAGGCGCCGAGTCTGCATGCGATCCACCTCACCCTGAGCGGTGGGCGCGCAAAAAGGGCCCGTGCACAGGCACGGGCCCTTCTGGTCAGCTCTGTCCGGCGACGACGCTACGTGCGGTCACCCTTCGGCTTGCCCCGCTGGTCGGGCGTGCCGTGCGGCGGCGGGCTGAAGGGCTGCGGGGACGTGGCCGGTGACACCGGAGAGCCCCCGTGCCCCTCACCCGTCTCGGGACGCAGCGCGCCCGGATCGCCGGACGTCGGCTCGGCGCCCTCGCGCAGCTGCTCCAGGCGGGACCCCAGCAGCTCGGTCACCGGCAGCCGGTCGGCGTGCGACCGCTCGTACGCCAGCAGTTCCTCCACCTCGTCCGCGGACAGCGACCGCACACGGCTCTCCAGGCCGCCGATCGGCAGATGGTCGTAGTCCGGCAGCGGCAGCGTGTTGCGGGCGGGATCAGCCATGGTTCTCACTTCCCTGTGTACGACGTGTACGACGTGGGGTGCGGAGCGGAGTGCGGGGAGCGGGGATCAGCGGCCGCCCGGGCCGCCGCTGCCGAACGAGCCGCTGCTGCCCTCGTTCCAGCGGGGACGCTCCTGGGTCGCGCTCCTGCGGTCGCTCTGGTTGCCGTGCGCCTTCAGCTCGTGCGGCGTCAGACGCTCCTGGCTTCTCGGCACCTCCTCGGGCTCCCGGCGCTCACTCGTCTCACGGACCGGGCCGCCGTCG
Source organism: Streptomyces sp. NPDC045955 (assembly GCF_056430805.1). Classification (NCBI taxonomy): domain Bacteria; kingdom Bacillati; phylum Actinomycetota; class Actinomycetes; order Kitasatosporales; family Streptomycetaceae; genus Streptomyces; species Streptomyces sp. NPDC045955. The sequence goes on along the minus strand of NZ_JBWKKY010000032.1, from coordinate 35,783 downwards.
GGCAGTCGCGGCTGCTCGTCGGGCCGCGGCGTGGGCAGCTCCCTGCGCTTGACGCGCACGCCGAGGACGAAGGCCCCCAGCAGCAGGGCCACGACCACCACACCCGCCACGATCAGCCCGATGCCGAGGGCCCCACGGCCCGCGGCCATCTCCATCCATGCGCTAGTCATGGCACGCGAGTACCCCTGGGCCTCACCATGAACCTGCTCACCCCGACCGGGCGGACCGGGTCTTCGACCGGTTCTCCTTGCGGACGGCGTCCAGCAGCTCCGCCTTCGACATCCGCGACCGCCCCTCGACACCGAGCCGCTTCGCGAGGTCGTACAGGTGCTCCTTCGAGGCACGCTCGTCGACGCCCTCGCCGCTGCGGCCGCCCTGCTGCCGGGGCCGGGCCGAGCGCGGGTCCGACGGGCCCTTTCGGCCGCCCTCCTTGCGCTCCCAGTGGTCGCCGACCTTCTCGTGGGTGTGCTTCAGCGCCCCGAAGGCCACGCGGTGCGCGCGCTCGCCCTCGCCGTACTGCTCCACGGCCGAGTCGTGCGCCTTGATCCAGGTGCGCTGCGCTTCCTTGGAGGACCGCTCCAGGGTCGACGGGAGTTCCTCTCGCCCGGGCATGTGACTCACCTCCGTGCGTCGTCGTTCCCGGGCCTGCCGGGTGCCCGGTCGCCGGGGCCGGAAAACCGTACGGAACCCTTGGCGGCACCGGGTTTGACCGGCATCGGCGGGGCTACCCGCGCGGTGTGACGACATCCCAGCAGGAGCTGTTCCGGTTCCTGGAGGACCGCTTCGCCTGTGCCCAGGCGTGCACCGAGTGCGCCCGGGCGTGCGCGTTGCGCGCGAGCCTCGTGGATCCCGACGGCACCGAGAACCAGGAACTCGTACGACGCAAGGGCATCATGTGCGCGGAGGTCTGTGACGCGACCTGCCGTGTGCTGTCCGAGCAGAACCAGGTGGACGAGACCACCATCCGCGTCCAGGTGGAGTGGTGCCGGACCGTGTGCCTGGAGGCGGCACACGCCTTCGACCGGCAGGCCGGGGCGGAGGACTCGGCGGCGGCGTGCCGTGCGTGCGCGCGGGCGTGCACCGACTTCCTCGCCACGCTGAACTGAGGAGGCCGTGCTGAACTGACGAGGCCGTGTACTGACGAGGCCGTGCTGGACTGAGGCGTTTCCGCCGTCCCGCGCCATTCCCAATTTCTGTAACACGTTCTACCGTGTGCGCCGACAGGACCGGCCTTGGGAGCCTGGAGGCGCCGTGCACCTCGAATACACGCCCGAGCAGCAGCGGCTGCGCACCGAACTGCGCGCCTACTTCGCCGAACTGGTCCCGGACCACGCGTACGCCCGGCACGGCGACCCGGCCACCCAGAAGCGGTTCTACCGAGAGACCATCCGGCGGCTCGGCGCGGACGGCTGGCTCGGCGTGGGCTGGCCCAAGGAGTACGGCGGGCGCGGCCTGACCGCGATGGAGCAGTTCATCTTCTTCGACGAGGCCGCCCAGGCCGGCGTCCCGCTGCCGCTCATGGCGCTGAACACCGTCGGCCCGACGATCATGCAGTACGGCACCGAGGAGCAGAAGGCGTACTTCCTGCCGCGGATCCTCTCCGGCGAGATCGACTTCGCCATCGGCTACAGCGAGCCCGGCGCGGGCACCGACCTCGCGTCCCTGCGCACCCGGGCGGTGAGGGAGGATGGGGGCACCCCCCGCTCGAGCGAAGCCGAGAGCGGGGGAGAATACGTCGTCAACGGCCAGAAGATCTGGACGACCAACGGCGACACGGCCGACTGGGTGTGGCTGGCGGTCCGTACGGATCCCGCCGCCCCGCCGCACAAGGGCATCACCATGCTCCTGGTGCCGACCACCGACCCCGGCTACTCCTGCACCCTCATCAACACCCTCGCCTCGCACGACACCACGGCCAGCTACTACGAGAACGTCCGCGTCCCCGTCTCCCACCGGGTCGGCGCCGAGAACCAGGGCTGGCGGCTGATCACCAACCAGCTCAACCACGAGCGCGTGACCCTGGCCGCCCACGGCACCATGGCGATCCGCGCCCTGCGCGACGTGCAGCGCTGGGCGATGGAGACCAAGCTCGCCGACGGCCGCCGCGTCGCCGACCTGTCCTGGGTACGCCGCCTGCTGGCCCGGACCCACGTCCGGCTGGACGCGCTGAAGCTGCTCAACTGGCGGATGGTCGGCGCGGTGCAGGACGGCACCCTCACCCCGCAGGACGCCTCCGCCGTCAAGGTCTACGGCTCCGAGGCCCGCCGCGACGCCTACGCCTGGCTCCTGGAGATCGTCGCCGCCCCCGGCGCGCTGAAGGAGGGCTCGGCGGGCGCGGTGCTGCACGGCGAGCTGGAACGCGGCTACCGCTCGGCGGTCATCTTCACCTTCGGCGGCGGCAACAACGAGATCCAGCGGGAGATCATCTCGTGGATCGGGCTGGGGATGCCGCGGGTGCGACGCTGACAGGGCGCACGGCGGCCCCGGACTGCCTGATTGCATCCCGTGGGATGTGCCGCGTTCACGGGGCACATCCGGGCGCGGCATGACGCGCGTAGACCCGGGGCCGCAGCCATCGGGTGCATGAGGGCACGGCCTCACCCGCCTGCCTGCGCCCTGCTACGTCAGGCCAGCCTCGGCAGCTGCGCCAAGCGCACCGTCCTGGACGAGTTCGGCGCACCGATGGGCGGCGCAGGCGCGGACGCCGGCAAGGACTACAACAACGCCAGCAGCACCGACAACTTCGTGTGGTACCTGCGCGCGGACACCGACGCCGCCCACGAACTCGGCATGGGCGCGGTCTACTGGCCTGCCATCGGCGGCAAGTACCAGGAGTACCCCGACCACGACTACTACTCGCTCTTCGACCTCGAGGGCAGCGGTGCCGACCTGACGCTGGGCATCCGCAACATCAGCGGTATCGACGCCGTCAAGCGTGCCTGGGGTGCCGACCCCGGCTCACACACGAGCATCCTGCGCAACGCCGACGGCAACGGCTGCCTCGACGTCCCCTATGCCAGTCACGACAACGTCCAGGTCCAGGTCTACGACCAGTGCTCGGGCGGCGCCAACCAGCAGTGGACCCTGACGCCCTCCGGGCAGCTCACCGTCTACGGGGGCACGAAGTGCCTGGACGCCTACCGCGAAGGCACGAGCAACGCCACCGAAGTCGGCACCTAACCAGCTAGCGGGAATCTCCACTGGGCGAACACGCCCGCAGGCCGGTCGCGGACGCCAAGAGCCGCGACCGGCAGGCCGCAGCGGATGGACACGGATCGCCCGGACAAGGGCAGCCGGGAGCTGCCCTGCCCTCCCGCCTTGATCAACGAGAAGATCATCTCGCCCGGACGGTCGACGTGCCAGAGCTCTTCGGGTGCGCGGGCGCGGTGATCTCCCTTTTGAGGATCTTGCCACTGGGGCCGGTCGGCAGCGTGTCCACGAGCCACACCTGGCGCGGGTACTTGTACGCCGCCACGCGCTCCTTGACGAACTGCTGGAGCTCGGCGGGCGTGGCCTGGGCCTTCGGTCGCAGCACTACCGCGGCTGCGATCTCCTCGCCCAGATGCGCGTCGGCCACGCCCACCACCGCGGCCAGCGCGACGGCCGGGTGCTCGTGGAGCACCTCCTCGATCTCGCGCGGGTAGACGTTGTAGCCGCCACGGATGATCATGTCCTTCTTGCGGTCGACGATGTACAGGTAGCCGTCCTCGTCCTGGCGCGCGAGGTCGCCGCTGCGCAGCCAGCCGTCCGGGATGGTGGCCGCCGTCTCCTCCGGGCGGTTCCAGTAGCCCTTCATCACGTTCGGCCCGCGGACGGCCAGTTCGCCGATCTCGCCGGGAGCCACGTCCTGGCCCTTGTCGTCGAGGAGCCGCACCTCCACGTCCTTGATCGGGGTGCCGATGGATCCGGCCTTGCGCGGCCGGTCGGGGTGGTTGAAGGTGACGACGGGACTGGTCTCGGACATGCCGAAGCCCTCCAGCACCATGCACCCGAAGCGCCGCTCGAACCCGTGCAGGATCTCCACCGGCAGCGAGGCCCCGCCGGAGACGCACATCCGCAGTGTGGACACGTCGGCTTCCGAGGGGTGCTGGAGGAGTGCGGCGTACATGGTCGGTACGCCCTCGAAGATCGTCGCCCGGTCGCGGGCGATGGCGTCCAGTACGGTCTGCGGGTCGAAGCGGGGGATCAGGGTGAGCGAGGCACCGGCGCGGATCGTCACACTCATCGTGCAGATCTGGCCGAAGATGTGGAACAGCGGCAGACAGCCCACGACCACGTCGTCCGCCGTCATCTGCTGCACATGGACCGCGTTGACCTCGGTGTTGTGCCGCAGTCCGGCGTGCGTGAGGGTGGCGCCCTTGGGCCGGCCGGTGGTGCCGGAGGTGTACAGCAGCACGGCAACGTCCTCGCCGTCCGGCTCGCTCACCTCAGGCAGCGGTTCGTGACCGGCCAGCAGGTCCGCGAAAGCGGCGGGCTCGACGGCCATGTGCCGCACCCCGGCGGCGGCCGCGCCCAATGCGCCCTCGCCAGGAGCCTGATGCCACTCCAAGAGCAGCACCGCGCCGGAGTCGTTCAGGTGGTACTCGGTCTCCCGGGTCTTCAGCAGCGGGTTCATCGGCACGACGACCGCTCCGGCGCGCAGCACGCCGTAGTACAGGACGACGAACTCGGGAACGTTGGGCAGCATCAGAGCGACCCGGTCTCCCGGTCGTACACCCTCGGCCCGCAGCAGTGCGGCGGCGCGGGCGCTGCGCTCGTCGAGCTCCGCGTAACTGGTGAGCTGGCCCCCCAGCCGCAGTGCGGGGCGTTCCGGCTGCCGCCGTGCCGTCTCCACCAGGAACTCAGCCAGATTGGCCATGACCGCCTCCACGAACGTCGCCGTCGAAATCCGCTGTTCACGTTGACGACATCGTGCAGATGTCCGTGGCGACGGCCTATGTGTGCTATGACAGCGTCTGCCCTCCCGGATTGTTCCCGAGTACAAAGCAGCGGCGTTACGCTGCGGGAATGAACCTCTCAGGGGTGGTCTCGGCGCTGCAGGCGAGACTGCCGGAACTGGGCGAGCGGATGGCGCAGATCATCCGCTCGGACGTCGATGCCTACCAGAACGAGTCGCTGATCCCCTTCGACTCCCTGCGCCGCTCGTGCACCGCCAACGCGGACCTGCTCCTGAACCAGCTCGGCCGCGCGGACGCGCAGGACCCGAGCCCGGCCAGGGAGACCGGCCGCGTCCGCGCCGAGCAGGGCGTGCCGCTGGCGGACACCCTGCACGCGTACCGGATCGGCTTCGAGCTGGTGTGGACGGAGATCCTCGCCGAGGCACGCAACCGTCCCGAGGTCGATGACGCCCAGCTGGTGTCCCAGTCCGCGGAGATCTGGGCCCTGTTCGGCCGTTACGCCGAGGCGGTGGCGGCGGCCTACCGGGAGACGACCGCCGAGCTGACCTCGCGGCGTCAGGCGCGCCGCTCGGCACTGGTGGAGGCGCTGTTCACCGGAGTCATCGCCGACCGCACGCTGTGGGAGGCCGCTCGTGAGCTGGGCCTGCCGGACCGCGGCCCCTACGTCGTCGTCGCTGCGGCGGCCGACGCACCCGGCGAGGAGCCGCTGGCCGGGACGGAGGCGGCACTGCGTCAGGCCCAGGTCCACTTCGCCTGGCGGCTGCTGCCCGATCAGCAGATCGGCCTGGCCGCCGTGCCAACGGCGACCATGGACAGAACCTGCCTGCGCATCCTGCGCCGCTCCGGCGCCCGCGTAGGCATCAGCCCGTGCTTTCACTCGCTGCGGGACACCCCCCAAGCTCTTCGCTTCGCCCGGCTTGCTCTGGCCGGCCTCCAGGGCACAGGCCCCGGCGTCGCGCGGTTCGACGACGACCCGCTGGCGATGGTCGTCGCCGCGGCCCCGGCCGAGGCGGCGCACCTGGTGGAGGCGGTCCTTCAGCCCCTGCTCGATCTGCCGGCCGCGGAGCGGGCTCGTCTCCTGGAGACCGTGGAGCACTGGTACGCCGCCGCCGGCTCCGCCGCTGACGCGGCGCGAAGTCTCTTCGTCCATCCCAACACCGTCCGCTACCGGCTGCGCCGCGTCGAGGAGCTGACGGGCCGCTCCCTGTCCGATCCGCGAGCGGCGGCGGACATCCGCGCGGCGCTCCTGGCGGCCCGCCGGGCGAGCGCGTCATCCGGTGACGTGATTGGGTAAATCGACTGCGTACTGCTGCCGCCGTGGCCGCAGCCGGCGGACGACCGGCTGTGCCTGCGGGGCAGGGCATCCTGTACGTGCTCTGCAAACGGCGACAGATGCCGGCTGCTGCCGTTGGAGCCGGGGATGGACTCCGGGCGGGCCTGCTGGCGAGGTTCAGTATGCAGCCCCTCGGCCTGCTCGGGTGCCACCAGCGGTTCAGACGTACCGGCGCAGGGCGTCCGAGATCGGCTTGGCACCGCCGTGCGCGGTGAGGCCGCCGTCCACGGGGATCTCGGCTCCGGTGATGAAGGACGCTTCGTCGGAGAGGAGGAAGGTGACGAGCGGGGTGATCTCGTCGACGGTTCCCGTGCGGCCGAGCGGTGTCTCGCGGATGTTCGCCTCGCGGAACGCGGGAGCGGCGGAGGCGGTCATCTCCGTCTCGATGAATCCGGGATGGATGATGTTCACGCGGATGCCACGGGGCCCCAGTTCCATGGCGGCGGTCCTCGACAGGCCGCGCAGCGCCCACTTGCTGGCCGTGTACGCGACCGGGTAGTGGGCGGTCAGCGCCGCCGACGAACCGACGTTCACGATCGACGACCCCGCGCGCATCAGCGGCACCAGGTGCTGGATGCCCAGCAGCGGCCCGGTGACGTTGACGGCGTGGACGCGGGCCATGTCCTCGGGGCGCACGGCGTCCAAACCGGCGCGCCAGGTGATGCCCGCGTTGTTGACCAGGCCGTGCACTAGCCCGTACGCCTCGCGCAGTTCGGCGGCCAGTTCCGCCCAGTCCGTCTCACTGGTGACGTCGAGGCGGCGGCAGCCGGGGGCCTCCGTCACGTCGGCGGCGATCACCCGGGCGCCCTCGCATGTGAGTGCCTCGGCCTCCGCGGCGCCCTGGCCGCCGGCCGCGCCCGTGACCACGACGACCTTGCCGGCGAGCCTCTTGGGGTGGAGGTTGGTCACGGCCGCTCCCGGGGGCGGCGCCGGGCGACGGGAACCGGCAGCGGGTCGGGGCCGGGCACCACGGTGTTGGCGACGGATCCGATGCCCTCGACGGTGAGCGTGACCGTGTCGCCGGGTTTCAGCGGCGGCGGGTCCTGCTTGCCTCGTACGCCCCACAGTTCGGCGAGGCAGCCTCCGTTGCCGCAGGTGCCGGAACCGAGGACGTCCCCGGGGCGGACGACGGTGCCGCGCGAGGCGTAGGCGACCAGCTCCTCGAAGGTCCAGCTCATGTTGGACAGCAGGTCCCTTCCCACGACCTCGCCGTTGACCTCCGCCGTCAGTGCCAGGCGCAGGAAGTCGTCCGCGTCCCGGTACCGCTCCAGCTCGTCGGCGGTGACCAGGTAGGGGCCCAGCGTGGTGGCGGTGTCCTTGCCCTTGCAGGGGCCGAGGCCGACCTTCATCTCGGCGGACTGCAGGTCACGGGCCGTCCAGTCGTTGAAGACGGTGTAGCCGACGATGTGGTCGCGGGCCTGCTCGGGGGTGAGGTCGCGGCCCTCCTTGCCGATCACGGCGGCGACCTCGAGCTCGAAGTCGAGCAGGCTCGACCCAGGGGGCACGGGGATGTCGTCGTGCGCGCCGTACACCGCGTAGGGGTTGGTGAAGTAGAAGGTCGGCGCCGCGTACCACCGCTCCGGCATCCCGGCGGCCCCGTCCACGGAGCGCCGTACGCCCTCGACGTGTTCCTCGAAGGTGACGAAGTCCCGCACGGTGGGCGGCTGGAGCGGCGGCAGCAGCCGCACTTCGGAGATGTGGGGACCGGCCTGGGCGTCGAGCAGCCTGGTGCCCGCGTCGAGCAGTTCCGGCATGCTGCCCGCCTCGGTGAGCAGTCCGGTCAGGGAGTGGACACCGGACAGGGGGCGGAGTGTGCCGTCCTTGTCGACGACGGCCACCTGGTGTTGGTCGCGGTGTTCGTACGTGGCGAAGCGCATGGGAGGGGTCCAGTCGGCGTGGGGCGGGCGGGCAGGCACGGAGGCGCCGGGGGCGCGGAGTTCGGTCACGGCAGGACAGCGGATCACCGCGCCCCTGGTGGCTGGAGGACTCTGCCGGCCGGGCGGTCAGACCGGCGGCGCGACGAACACGCCGCGGTCGACGTCGTTGAACGACTCCTTGACGATGAGTTCGTTCATCGGGTTCGCGGTGCCCCACTGGTCGGTGACCTCGGGCTGCGAGAAGTCGTAGACGTGGGGGTGCCAGGTGTCCTCGTCCAGTTCCTCCAGCTCGGTGGTGTACTCGACGGTGTTGCCGTGCGGGTCGAGGAAGTAGGTGAAGGTGTTGTCGCCCGCCATGTGCCGGCCCGGGCCCCAGAGCTTGCGGGCGCCGGAGCGCATCACACGGCCCGAGCCGCGCATGTACTCGTCCAGGCCGCGCATCTCGAAGGAGACGTGGTGCAGGGAGGTGTGCGGGCCCTTGGCGATGGCCATCGAGTGGTGCTGGTTGCTGATCCGCATGAAGTGCATGACCTCGCCCATGTGCGGCGAGCCCAGCGTGTCGGAGAGACGGAAGCCGAGGTGGCGCTCGTACCACTCACGGGTCTTGTTCAGGTCGGGGGAGTTGAGCACCACGTGCGACAGACGGACCGGGATCGACTCCTTCTCCTCCACCCTGCGGTGCTGCCTGGCCTCGACGTCGGCGGAGACCTCGATGGTGCGACCGTCGACGTCGAAGAAGCGGAAGCCGTAGCCACCACCGGGGGTGTCCACCTTTCCCGGCTGGGAGATCAACTGCACGCCCTGCGAGAGGAGTTGCTCGGCCAGCGTGTCGACGTCGGCCGGGCTGCCCGCCCCGTAGGAGACCAGGTCGAGGCGCTTCTCGTCGGCCTGGCGCAGTCGTACGACGTACTGTTCGGGGCTGCCCTCGGCGGCGAGGAAGGAGATCCCTGAGTCCTCGGCGACCTTGGTCAGGCCCCAGACGCCGGCGTAGAAGTCGAGCTGCTTGTCGTAGTCGGGCACGGCGAGGTCGACGTGCCGCAGGTGGGTGAGCAGGCGGTTGCTCATGGGGGTCCTCCTCAGGCGAGGTTGAGCAGTGCGGCGGCGTTTTCGCCGCGGATGGCGTGGAAGTCGGGGTCGGGCAGGTCCGCGGCGCCCAGCGCGCCCAACGGGTCCTCGATGCCCATGTCGAAGGGGAAGTCGGAGCCGAGCAGTACCCGGTCCGCGCCCGCGGCGCGCACCAACTCCCGCAGAACGTGCGGGTCGTGGACGAGGGTGTCGAAGTACAGCTGCTTCAGGTAGCTGCTCGGCTCACGGGCGCAGTCCCGGGCGTCGGGGCGGACCCGCCAGGCGTGGTCGGAGCGGCCGATGTGGGTGGGCAAGTAGCCGCCGCCGTGCGCCGCGATCAGCTTCAGGCCCGGATGGCGGTCCAGGACGCCGGAGAAGATCAGGTGGGAGAGGGCGACGGCGTTCTCGGTGGGCTGGCCGACGGTGTTGGACAGGTACCACTGGTCCAGTCGCTCGTCGAGCGTGCAGCCGAACGGGTGCAGGAAGACCAGGGCGCCGGCCTCCTCCGCGCGAGCCCAGAAGGGTGTGAGCCGCGGGTCGGAGAGTTCCACCGCTCGTGTTCCGCCCCGCCCTGGCGCGTGCGAGGACAGCTCCACGCCCCTCAGGCCCTGGTCCAGTGCGTGGTCGAGCAGGGCGACGGCGAGGTCGGGGTGTTGGAGGGGGACCAGCCCGAGGCCGTGAAGCCGGTCGGGGGCCTTGGCGCAGTGTGCCGCGGTCCCCTCGTTGGCCAGCCGGCAGACCCGCTCGGCCGGCCGGGGCTCGGCCCAGTAGTGGTAGTGCGACGGCGAGGGGCTCACCAGCTGCACGTCCACGCCGACCGCGTCCATGGCAGCGAGGCGCACGGTGACGTCCGTCAGCTTCGGCACGCGCGCGCCGACCATGGGACCGTTCACGGCCAGGGCCGCCGGCCCGTTGCGGCGGGCGTCGAGGTCGCGGGCCTCGGCGAGGCCGGGGTGACCGGCGACGGCCTCATCCACCTCCGGGAGCAGGAGGTGGGCGTGGACGTCGATCGTCGGTGTCGGCAGGTGTTCCGTCACGGGAGTTCCTTCAGCGCGTTCATGGTGCGGCCCACCAGTCCGGGCACGTCCGCGTCGCGCACCCTGTCGAGAAGCCACTGGCCGATCTGGACGGAGGCGTCGACGACCATGCGTACGCGGGGCAGGCGCCGTGCGTGGTAGTCGGTGAAGAGCCGGTCGTCCCAGTCGTCGCGGGTGGTGAGCAGCTCGGCGAGGACGGAGGCGTCCTCCAGGGACATCGCCGCGCCCTGGGCGAAGGTGGGCGGGCAGCAGTGGGCGGCGTCCCCGACCAGCACGACCCGGCCGCGGTGCCACGGGCCCTCCACGAGGTGGCGGTGGAACCAGGTGTAGTTGACCTTGGCCGGGTCGTCGATGTGTTTCGTGATCTCGGGCCAGAAACCGCCGTAGGCCTGGGCCAGCCGACGCATCTCGTCCGCGTACGTGGCCGGGTCGATGGAGGCCCGGTCGCGGCTGGCCTCGACGACGTACGCGTAGATGGTGTTCTCGCTGGTGGGGCAGTAGCCCGCGATGTAGGCGGGGCCGCCGTACGCCAGGTCCGTGCGGGTCAGGCCCTCGGGGCGGGGGGCCGCGATGCGCCAGATCGCCATGCCGGTGGGCTCGGGTCTGTCGGTGATGCCGACCGCGGCGCGGGTGGCGGAGTTCAGGCCGTCCGCGGCGATCACCAGGTCGTAGCGGCCCTCGGTGCCGTCGCTGAAGCGGACCGAGACGCCGTCGGCGTCCTGTTCCAGGGTGTCGACGGTGGTGCCCAGGCGGACGTCGGCGCCGGAGGCGCGGACCGCGTCGATGAGGATCTGCTGGAGCCGCGGGCGCTGCATGCCGAGGGTGGCGGGCAGGTCGTCGCCGCCGGTCTGGAGGTCCTCGGCCACGAAGAGGACGGTGCCGTCGGGGGCGGTCATGCCCAGCGAGCCGAAGGCGAATCCCGAGGCGCTCACCTGCTCCCACACGCCCAGTTCGCGCAGGACGCGCAGGGCGTTGCCCTGGAGGGTGATACCGGAGCCGGTGGTGGCGTTCCAGTCGGGCTTGGCCTCGATCAGGTCCACGCTGACACCGGCACGGCGCAGCAGGATGGTGACGGCGTTGCCGGAGGCGCCCCCGCCGATGACGAGGACGGTGGGGCTCCCCCCGCTCGAGCGAGGTCGGGAGTGGGTGAGGGTGTCAGCCATGTCGGGGAACCTCCCGAGGTTGGGCCGCGCGGCTTCGGGCGGCGGTGTGCGGCTCGCCCGCTGGGAGCGCGGGCCGGGGGTGGGGACGGGGTGCGAGGTCGGGACGGTGTGCGGGACCGGGTGCGCCGCTGCTGTCAGGGGAGGGTGGCGCCGCACGCGGCGGGTCGGCGCCGATGGCCGGCGGCCGAGCGGGTCGGCGGCCGGGTGCCGGGGCGGTCGGCGAGCACCGGGTTGGCGGCCGGTCGCTGGGCGGCTGAGCGCGTCGTCGGCCGGGCGGGTTACTTGACGGCGATGGGGTTGACCGGGGAGCCGACGGCTCCGGTGATGGGCAGCGGTGCGGCGGTCAGCCAGAACTCGTACACGCCGTCCGCCGCGCAGTCCTCGGCGAGGGCGTCCAGGTCCCACATCTCGCCGATCAGCAGGCCCATGTTGGGGATGACGACCTGGTGCAGCGGCTGGAAGGCGTTGTCGAACTCGTTCGGCCGTACCTCGAAGCCCCAGGTGTCGGTGGCGATCGCGGCGGTCTCGGTACGGTGCAGCCAGCCGGCGGTGGTGAACGACAGACCGGGCGCGGGGCCGCCCGCGTAGTCGCCCCAGCCGTCACGCCGGGCGCGGGCGAGGCGCCCGGTGCGGACGAGGACGATGTCGCCGCGTCCGACGCTCACGCCGTGGGCCTCGGCGGTCGCGGTCAGGTGCTCCGTGGTGATCGCGAAACCGTCGGGCAGTTCCGGCCTGCCGTCGTCGTCGCCGATGACCCGGGCCACGTCCAGGAGTACGCCCCGACCGGCCACGTACGGGGCCATGTGCTCGATGCCGGTGACAAGGTCACCGTCGGAGGTGACCACCTTCTCGGCCGCCCGCCCGTTCCACGCCTTGCCGTGGTCGAAGATGTGCCCGAGCCCGTCCCACTGGGTGGAGCACTGCAGCGGCATCGCGATCACGTCGTCCGCGCCGCCGATACCGTGCGGGAAGCCCTGGTTGCCCAGCGCCGCGTCGGTGCCGGTGTCGAGCATGGTGTGCACCGGGTTGGTGCGCCTGCGCCAGCCCTTCTGCGGGCCGTCCATGTCGAACCGCTGCGAGAGGGAGAAGCTCACGCCCCGGCGCACCAGTGCCGCGCCTTCTCGCCGCTTGGCCTCGTCGAGGAAGTTCAGCGTGCCGAGCACGTCGTCCTCGCCCCAACGTCCCCAGTTGGAGTACGCCTTGGCGGCCTCGGCGACCGCACCCTCCGGGTCGTGGCGGTCCAGGCTCATGACTTCTCCTCCACACAGCGGGTGCGCTGCCTACCCAGCCCGGTGATGGACCCCTCCATGACGTCACCGTCGCGCAGCAGCCGCCCCCAGTGGATGCCGTTGCCGGCCGGGCTTCCGGTCAGCACCAGGTCGCCGGGCAGGAGCCGGGAGGTCTGCGAGATGTACGACACCAACCGCGCGACGCCGAAGAGCATGTCCTTGGTGGACTCGTCCTGCATGGTCTCGCCGTTCAGCTTCAGCGTGACCCGCAGGTCACCCGGGTCGGCGATGGACTCGGCGGGGACGATCCAGGGCCCGAGCGGGGTGAAGCCGGGGGCGTTCTTGCAGCGCAGCCAGTCGGTGCCGATCGCGGGCATGTCCCGCCGGAAGACGGTCGCGCGGTCGGTGAGGTCGTTGGCGATCGTGTAGCCGGCGACGTACTCCAGGGCCTCCTCGACGGAGACCCGGTAGGCGGGCCTGGCGATCACGGCCGCCAACTCCAGCTCCCAGTCCGGCTTTTCGGCCCATGCGGGGAGTACGACGTCGTCGTACGGACCCGCGATGGTGGTGGGCAGCCCGATGAACACGTACGGCAGGTCCTCGGCGGCCCGGCGGTCCATGACCGCGGCGATCTCCGCGCGGGCCTCCTCCACGGTGCGCGGGTCGTCGGGGGAGCGGTGGGCGACCTCGAGGTCGATCACGTGCCGGCGGTAGTTGGCGCCGGACTGGAAGATCTGGCGGGGCTCCAGCGGGGCGTGCACGCGCAGGCCGTCCAGCGGCCGCCAGCCCAGAGCGTCGTCGTCCGCCAGGGCGTGCAGGACGGGGAGTGTCTCCTCCCAGCGTTCCAGTACGGCACGCACGTCGGACGGTGCCCAGTCCAGGGCTCTGCCCAGGTCGAGCACCCGCTCCTTGGCCAGGAGACCGGGAAACGGTTCCCCGTCCGCAGCGGAGACCGTGCCGAGCGCGAATGGGCCGGCAGGTTGCACGAGCGTTGCCATCGGATTTCCTCCTGCTGGGTTGCGGTCTACTGTGACCGCGATCGGCGGATCACGGAAATCGCTCCTATGGATGCGTCGAATCCATGACGTGGATGGCTCTTGCTCGCATAGGCGGTGCCCGATGAACCTGTCCCGACTCGACCTCAATCTGGTCCTCGCCCTGCGCGCGCTGCTGGAGGAGCGCAATGTGACCCGGGCCGGCGAGCGCGTCGGGCTGAGCCAGCCAGCCATGAGCGCGGCGCTGTCCCGACTGCGCCGCCATTTCGACGACGAATTGCTCGCCCGCACCGGCAACAGCTACGAGCTGACACCGCTCGGTGTGGCCCTGCGGGACCGCAGTGCCACCGCGTGCGACCTGCTGGAGCGTGTCTTCTCCAGCCAGGCCGACTTCGACCCGGCCGCCGAGACCCGCGAGTTCACCCTGCTCGCCGCCGACTACGGCGCGGCCGTGTTCGGAGCCGCGCTCGCCCGCGTCCTGCACCAGGAGGCACCCGGCATCCGGCTCACCTTCCAGCACCCGGCGCCCTCCGTCGTGGAGAACACCGCCGCCGTGCTGAGCACGGTCGACGGACTGCTGATGCCGCACGGCGTCATCGACGGCTTCCCCTTCGTCGACCTCCACCAGGACCGCTGGCTGTGCATGATCGCCGACGACCACCCCGAGATCGGCCACGAACTCACCCTCGACCAGCTGGCCCGCCTGCCCTGGGCCGTCTACCAGCGCCCCTACGACGCCCCGGCCGCCCGCCAGCTGAGCATGCTCGGCATCAGCCCCCACGTGGAGGTGTCCGTCCAGACCTTCCAGTTGCTGCCGCACATGGTCGAGGGCACCCGCCGGGTCGCGATGATCCAGGAGCGTCTGGCGCGCCGGGCGGTCCGTTCCGCCGCGGTGCGGGTCCTGCCCTGCCCGTTCGAGGCGGTGCCGGTGCAGGAGGCGATGTGGTGGCACCGGGTGCACACCCAGGACGCGGCCCACATCTGGCTGCGGCAGAAGGCCGCGGAGGTGGGCGCGACGCTGACGGGCCACGGCACGGCGGAGGCACCGTCCGCCGGACAGGGCGCCGGGCCGGCGCCGGGCCGGCTCTGAATCACGGCCCGGGACCGGCACGAGCCGTCCCCACGGGTCGCCGTGGGGACGGGTTCCAGGGCGTGCGGCCGGTCCGCTGCCGCGTTCGCTACGTCTGCAGCGTCTGCTGTGTTCAGGCCGCCTGCTCCGGCAGCGGCTGGGGGGCGACGGCGTCCGCGCGGCGGCGAGCCGCCGGCAGTCCCGCCGCGACGAGGGCCGCGGCCAGCCCCAGCATGCCCACCGCACCGGCGAGAGAACCGACCGCCGACTCCAGGCCCAGCAGCACCAGCGGGCAGACGAACGCACCGCCGAAGAAGGCCGCCGTCCACAGCCCCGTGCCCCGGCCGCGGTCCTCGAACGCCAGGCGGGACATGGCACTGGTGAGGAGGGCGGGCAGCAGCATGCCCGTGCCCAGACAGTTGACCACCGCCCCGACGACCAGCAGCGGGGCGTTGCCGGCGAGGAACATCACCCCGAAACCGGCCGCGCAGACCGCGAAGACTGCGGGCAGCATCGGGTCCGGGGAGCGCTTCAGCCGGGCGAAGATCACCGCTCCGGCCACGGTGGCGGCACTCGCGATCGCCGTGGCCGGACCGATGACGCCGGGGTCCTCCACACCGATGTCGTCGAGCAGGTACGCCATCTCCACCGGGACCGTGTAGAAGACCATCGCTCCGAAGAAGGTGAGGGCGCAGATCCCCGCCAGCGGCCGCCAGGGGAACGGACGCCCGGTCGTGGCCACGGCCGGGGCCTCGTGGGTGGCCGCGCGGGCCGCCGGGTGGGGCAGAGCGGCGGCCATCAGCGGGGCGATCACCAGGGCCACGGCGTAGATCCAGAAGGGCACGCGCCAGCCCGCCGCTCCGACGGCGCCGCCGACCACGAAGAAGGCGGTGGCCGACGCGGAGGTGCACACGGCCTGCAGCGCCAGGTACTTCACCCGCTGCCGGCCGCTGTAGTAGTCGCCGATCAGTGTGGTGCAGCAGGTCATGATGGCGGCCTCGGCGACGCCGACCAGGGCGCGGCTGGCTATGATCGCGCCCAGCGAGTCCAGCCAGAGCGGCGCCGTTCCGAACACGGCGTACAGGACGGTCGCCACGATCAGCAGGCGCTTGCGGCCGAGCCGGTCCACGATCACCCCGGCGAACGGTGCCAGCAGCGCCAGCGACAGCGCCGGAACGGTCAGCGCGAGGGGCACCAACGCCTTCGCACCCGGCGTCGAGGCGAAGTGGTCCTGCATCCTCGGCAGCACCGGGGCGATCAGCACCGCGCCCAGGATCGGCAGACAGCTGCCCACCATCAGCAGCGTCAGGCGCACCGCATGAGCGGGGCCCGACACGGCGACGGGCGAAGGAGCACCGTCGTCGACCACGGCGGAGGGCGGGGTCGGGGACACGGAACCGGGCATGGCGACTCCAGGGGCAGGCGTACGAGGGTGGGCATGCCTTCTCGGGCGCCGACGGCACACGGCATGCTGGGGACGACCGCACGTCGGCGGCTGGTCCGGACAGCGGCGTGCGGGTAGCTGCGACTATGGGCCGCCGGGGGCCGCATCGCCATGCTCCGCGCGATCCGAATCCCGTATCCGGCCCATCCACGGCGTGGATGGGCCGTGCCGCCGACGGTAAGTGGATCGACCGGTTCAACGCGGTCAGCCCGGCCCGGTGGACACCCCGCGGTACGTCCAAGCTCGGGATCGAGGACCCCGCCGGCGCATCAGCGCGTCGGCACCCATCATGAGGGTCCACGGCGCGGTGATACCGAGTTCGATCGCGCCGCCGCGCGTCCACGGTCCGTCGTCCGGATCGGACCACGTGACCGTCGGTGCGATCGCCTTCAGCTCCGGCGGGTTGGACAGCGCCGCCATCCACTGCGTGTTGCCGAAATAGCTGCGCCGATCATGCCGACGGAGCCGTTCGCCCCGGGAAGGGCGGCAGCCCACCGTACGGTGTCGTACCCGTCGCTCTCCTCGTGCGTCCACGGCTCCCACTCGCCCTCAAAGGCGAATCGGCCGCGGGTGTCCTGGAGCACCACCATGAAGCCACGCCGAGCCGCCGCCGGGGATCTGGGAGTGCGAGCGCCAGGGCCATCTGCTTCCCGTACGGCAGCCTGCTCAGCAGGACCGGCCACGGTCCGCTGCTGCCGGGCCGGTGGACATCCGCGCGCAGCACCGTGCCGTCACGCATCTCCGCGGGTACGTCGCACTCGATCTGGATCTCCGCCATGTGCTGCTCCATTGCCTGCGACGGCACCTTCGCGAGACATGGTTGATCGGGTCTCCACCCACGCGACACCCCGAAAGGGGGGGTGACCACGGCGGTCTCGGGACGCTTACGCCACCGCGTTCAGCAAGTCGGCCAGCACATCGGGCCGTTCCAGGGCGATGAAGTGGCCGGCCTTCGGCACCTGGGTGAAGTCGGCGGCGGGCAGCAGCTTCTTGTTGGCCTCCCGGTCCGAGGGCCGGGACCAGTCGTTCTCGCCGTAGACGAGGTGGACGGGGGCCTTGACCTCGGGGTAGCGCGGGCGGGCCGCGATGAGACTGGGCAGGGCCTGGTACACGCCCCGGGCGACGGTCGGGTAGCCGGGGCGACGGCCCACCTGGAGCAGCTCGTCCACGTAGTCCTCGCGCAGTGCGCTCTTGTCGCCCAGGCCGCCCTGAAGGATCTTGGTGAGCGCGGGCTTGGGCTCCACCCCGGCGATCACCGGGCCCAACCCGGGCGTGAGGACACCGCTGATCACCACGCGGGCGAGGAGGCTGGAGCGGGCGATCCCGCCGCGGAAGTCGTAGGTGTTGACCGCGACGACGCGCCGGACCCGCTCCGGCAGATCGGCCGCGGTGGTCAGGGCGAGCACCGCGCCCATGGACTCTCCGACCAACGTCACGTCATGGAGGTCGAGTTCGGTGAGGAGCCGCTCGACGGCCGCGCGCATGGCCGGCTCGTCGTACGACGCCCCGGGCACGATCTCGGAGTAGCCCATCCCCGGCAGATCGAGCGCGTACACGGTGTACCGGTCCGCGATCAACGGGATGAGGAGGCGGTAGTGCTCCGCCTGGGTGCGCACGGTGTGCAGCAGGACCAGGGGCGCGCCGCTGCCCGCCTTGAGGTAGCGCAGCGTTCCCTCGTGGCTGTGTCCCGCCCGCGGGGCGATGGTGTGACTGGTGGTCCCGGGGACGTGAATCGTGGGACTGGGGTCCTGGCTGGTGCTGGGCATCTCGTTGACTCCTGTTCAGTGAGGGGATCACTTGGCCAGCTGGGGGTACAGCCCGGTCAGGTCGCCGGCCAGGCCCGCCTTGACCTGCCGTGTGATGTCGTCGGCGAGCACCTCGTACGCGCCTGTCTGGACCCCGTCGAGGGCGAGTGCGGCGATGTCCCTCGGGGCGGACTTGGGCGCGTCGACGCCGGCTGCCAGGTCCGTGTCGACGTATCCGACGTGCAGTCCGGTGACGGAGATGCCGCGCGGCTGAAGCTCCAGGCGCAGGGAGTTGGTCTGCGACCACAGGGCGGCCTTGGACGCGCTGTAGGAGTTGCCGAGGGCCAGCCAGGAGAGCACGGAGTGCACGTTGAGGATGTGGCCGCCGCCGTTGCGCTCGATGATCGGCACGAAGGCCCGGGTGAGCAGAAGGGGGCCGTAGAAGTTGGTCTCGAACTCCCGGCGCACGTCGTCGACCGGGGAGTCGAGGAAGGAGGCACCGACCGCGGCACCGGCGTTGTTGATCAGTACGGTGACGTCTTCGGCCTGTGCGGCGGCCGCGGCCACGGAGGCCGGATCGGTGACCTCCAGCGCCACCGGGACCGCGTCGGGGTGCGTCACGCTGCGCGGGTCGCGGGCCGTGGCGTAGACCTTGGCGGCCCCACGCGCGTACAGCTCTTCCACCAGCGCCTTGCCGATGCCCCGGCTGCCACCGGTGACGAAGACGTTTGCGCCCTTCAGAGCGGTCATGACCGCCTCCACAAGAAATAGGAAACCGATCGGTTTCCCTCACAATAAACCGATCGGTTTCCGAACGCAAGCAAACATAAACGGAGGCGGTGCCTGGTCACTCGTCGCCCCTGTTCCGTCGGTGCTCCCGTTAGGCGGCTCGGGGCGGCCTGTAGCTCGGGCTTGCGTGCGGAAACCGATCAGTTTACGGTGGTGAAAACTGATCGGTTTCTCGTCGTGCAGGCGGGCGAGTTCCGGACCCGAGTCACTAGGAGCACCGATGACTGCCGCGCGCGACGCCGAGGGACAACCGCCGAGTCCCCGGCTTCCGGCGAAGCTGGCCGCCCACCCCTCGGTCCAGGCCGTACTCGCTCGACGCAGGGCCGGTGACGCGGTGCGCCCACCGGAGGTGATCGACGCGGCTTGGCTGCGCGAGCTGTGCCTGGCGGCCGGTGCCGACGACGCGGCCGCGGTGAGCCTGGACCACCCCGACCTGGCCGGCGAGCGCGAGTACGCGCAGTCCGCGCTGCCCGGCACCCGCACTCTGATCGCGATGGCGGTCCGGATGAACCGCGACAACTGCCGTTCCCCGGCCCGCAGCGTGGCCAACCAGGAGTTCCACCAGGCCGACGAGCAGGCCAACCATGCCGCGCGCGGCGTCACCCAGGCGCTGCAGGACGCCGGCTACCGCGCGCTCAATCCGTCGGTCGGCTTCCCCCAGGAGATGGACCACTTTCCCAGCGAGCGGATCTGGGTCGTGGCGCACAAGACCGTCGCGGTGGCCGCGGGGCTCGGCGTGATGGGGCTGCACCGCAACGTCATCCACCCGAAGTTCGGCAGCTTCGTCCTGCTGGTCACCGTGCTGGTGGACGCGGAGGTGAGCGAGTACGGGCAGGCGCTGGACTACAACCCCTGTATCGACTGCAAGTTGTGCGTCGCGGCCTGCCCGGTCGGCGCCATCGCCAAGGACGGCGCCTTCGACGCGCTGGCCTGCACCACGCACAACTACCGCGAGTTCATGAGCGGGTTCACCGACTGGGCGCAGACCGTGGCCGACAGCGAGGACGCCGCCGACTACCGCTCCCGGGTCACCGATTCCGAGAGCGCCTCCATGTGGCAGAGCCTGAGCTCTCCTCCCGGCTACAAGTCCGGCTACTGCCTCGCCGTCTGCCCCGCCGGCGAGGACGTCCTGGGTCCGTACCTGGACGACCGCAAGTCGTTCATGGACACCGTGCTGCGACCGCTCCAGGACAAGAAGGAAACGCTCTACGTCCTGCCGGGCTCGCCCGCGCAGGAGTACGCCCGGCGCCGATTCCCCCACAAGCCCGTCAAGGAAGTCACCGGCGGCTGGCAGCCCCCGGCGAAGCGTGCCGCGTCCACCGAACGGGAGACGCGTACGTCATAAGTGGCGGTCCCCCCTTCCGCGTCCTGTGCGCCACACCTCTGTGGATCGCCAACGGCGTCAACACGGCGTACTCGCGCTCCTGTTCGCCGTGTTCTATGTCGGCGCCAACATCGATCCGGTCGATCACATGACCAAGCTGCCCGTCGGCCTGGTCAACGTGGACGAGGGAGTGGGCCAGGTCAACCTGGGAGCTCGGATCACCGAGTCGATCGCGAAGTCCACCGCGGGAGGGGGCAAGATCGACTGAAAGGTGATGGACGAGAAGGAGTTGAAGGAGGAGCTCGGCGAGGGCGGCTGTACGGCGCGCTCGTCGTCCCCGCCGACCTGACCGCGCGGACCGGCGCCCAGCAGGGGGAACTGCCCGCCGCGGCACGCCTCCTACTCGCCGACCCGGCCGCCGTCACCGTCGAGGACGGCCATCCGCTCGACCCGCACAGCGGTCTGGGCCTGACGGCGTCTACTACGCACTCACCCTCGTGGTGGTCGGCATGCTCTCCGCCAACGTCATCAGTTGCCAGGTCGACCACACCCTCGGCTACACCCACAACGACTTGGCCCGCTGCGCCTGCACCGCCCGTTGATCCGGGCGACCCGGGCGCAGACCCTCGCCATCAGCGGCACCCTCATGGCTGCACTGTCCCTGCTGATGGGCACCCTGGTCATGGCGGGTGCGGTCGGCATCATGGGCATGGACGCCTCGCATCTGCCGCTGCTGTGGCTGTACTCGGTGTGCGCCATCGCGGTCGCCGGGATCGGCGCGCTCAGCCTCCTCGCGGTCTTCGGCACGCCCGGCATGCTGGTGGTCACGCTGGTCTTCATCGGGATGGCGGTGCCGACCGCCGGGGCCACCACCCCCATCGAGGCGCTGCCCGGCTTCTACCGCTTCCTCGCGGAATTCGAGCCGCTGCGGCAGATCACCGGCGGGATCCGCTCGATCCTCTGCTACGACGCCCAGGGCGACGCGGGCCTGACCCGGGGCTGGGTCATGATGGCGGCCGGCCTCGTGGCGGCGGCACTGTTCGGCTTCGGCGTACTGGGGTGGTACGACCGCAAGGGGCTGCACCGCATCCCGGTGGAGGCGACGCCCGAGAAGACGGTGACCCCGGCATAGCGCAGGCCACCCTCCACCTCCCCCAGGACGGGGCCATCACTCGCCGAGCCTCCGCACGGCCGCCACCTTGGAAACCGATCGGTTTTCATTTGCTTTCCTTTGGGTTAACCTCGCGGTATGACCACCGAAGTGAGACAAAGCCCCAGGGAGCGGCTGCTGGAGGCGGCGGCCACACTCACCTACCGAGAAGGCGTCGGCATCGGCGTCGAGGCGCTGTGCAAGGCGGCAGGGGTGTCGAAGCGCTCCATGTACCAGCTGTTCCAGAGCAAGGACGAACTGCTGGCGGCGAGTCTGGAGCGGCGCACCTCCGCCTACGTGGCGGCACTCCTGCCCGCGGCGGACGACGACCGTTCACCCCGGGAGCGGATCCTGCACGTTTTCGAGCAGGTGGAAGCGCTGTCGCGCGCGCCCGAGTTCCACGGCTGTCCCTACCTGGCCGCGCAGATCGAGCTCAAGGACCAGAGTCATCCCGCGAGCCGGGTCGCCCATGGGGTCAAGGCGAACCTGACCGCCTTCTTCCGCGCCGAGGCCGAGCGGGCCGGGGCGAGCGATTCCGGCCTGCTGGCCCGGCAGCTCAGCCTGGTCTTCGATGGTGCCAGCGCCCGCGCGGGCATCGGAGCGGACGAGCTGACGGGTCTCATCGCGCCCACGGTGATCACCTTGCTCGACGCGGCAGGCGTGCGCTGACGCATCGCCCCTCCAGAACGCTTCCTACCGTCCGGCTTCCGGGGGGGGGGCTGTGCGAGCGCTCCGGCGAAGGCCGCCACCTCGTCCCTGAGCTGCGCGTAGGTGTAGGTGCGGCGGGTGTCGGTCACGGGGGAGTCGTAGACGAGCGCGGGTTGTTCGCCTCGGCCGGCTTCGACGTGCCGGTCGAGCGCGTTGAAGCAGACGTTGAGCCGCCCGTCGGGAAACCAGCGGTGGAACGGTGTGCCCGAGGAGTCCAGGGCTTGTCGCGGAGTGACATCCCAGTCGATGGCCTCTGCCGCCTTCAGCCAGAAACTCTCCGGGTCCGCGGTGCTGGCGCGGAAGACATCCTCGTACGTTCCCGTCGCGCACTTGTTTGTGGCATCGAGGGACGGTGGTGGCTGCGTGTGGAACCGCGTCGGACACAACTACCGTAGGCCGGACGGCATGGTCGGCCGTTCCGGGGCGTCGGCGCAGCCCTGTGTCAGGATCTCGAGGTGCCCACCCCGCGCGGAAACGAGATGACGACCCATGACTGACACCGCTGCGGCCGAGATACTCGCCGACGTCCACCGGGGCGTAGGCCGCATCCTCCTGAACCGGCCCAAGGCGCTCAACGCCCTGACGACCGGCATGGTCGCCGCCATCGACCGGGTGCTCGCCGAGTGGGAGCACACGCCGCTGTCCGCCGTGGTGCTCGCGAGTACCAGCACGAAGGCGTTCTGTGCCGGTGGAGACATTCGCACGATCCGCGAGCACAGCCTCGCCGGGGACGCCGAGGCCAGTGAGCGGTTCTTCGCCTCCGAGTACCGGCTCAACGCCCGGATCGCCGAGTATCCCGTGCCGGTCGTGTCGCTCATCGACGGCGTGTGCATGGGCGGTGGTCTCGGTCTGTCCGTTCACGGCGGCTTCCGCGTCGTCACCGAGCGCGCGGTGCTGGCGATGCCCGAGACCGGGATCGGCTTCTTCCCGGACATCGGGGCCAGCTATTTTCTGCCGCGGTTGCCCGGCGCGATCGGCATGTACCTGGGACTGACGGGGCACCGGCTCGACGCGGCCGACGCCCTGTACTCGGGGCTGGCCACGCACTTCGTCCCCGCGGAGGGGCTCGATGCGGTCGGGCATGCTCTGGCCGACCACCCCGACGACCCGGTGGAGGTGATCCTGAACCGCCTCGCCGGCCGCTCCCCGGTGGCGCAGAGCGGGCTGGCGGAGGTACGCGGGGACGTGGACTGGGCGTTCGGCGCGCCGTCCCTCGGTGAGATCGAGAAGCGCCTGCGCCACCTCGACACGCCCTGGGCCGCATCCGCGCTGGCCGCCCTGGAGTCGGCCTCGCCGCAGAGTCTGGAGATCACTCACGCACTGCTGGCCCGGGGCAGGCAGCGCACGCTGCGCGAGTGCCTTGCCGCCGAACTTGCCCTCACGCGCACGACCATCCGCACACCGGACTTCCTGGAGGGCGTGCGTGCGGCCCTGGTCGACAAGGACCGCACTCCCCACTGGCAGGGTGCGTCGTCCGGCGGACGGACGTTGCCCTCCTGAGCATGCGTGCCCCTTGCCGGACGGAGGGGCGGTGGCCGGCACGGTCTCAGCCGTTGTCGGGCACCATCGAGACCACGACCTTGCCGGACTTGGTGCGGCCCTGCTCGACGTGCGCCATCGCCTCGAGCGTCCGGTCGAACGGGAAGGTGCTGTCGATGACCGGGCGGAGCTGCCCGCTGTCGTAGAGGGCGCCGAGCTCGCGCAGCTGGGAGCCGTTGGCCTGCATGAAGAAGAACTCGTAGCGCACGCCCAGCGCCTTCGCCTTCTTACGCACCTTGCGGCTGAGCGCGTTCATGATCAGGCCCAGGAAGGAGGGGGCGCCGAGCTGCTTGGCGAAGTCGGCGTCCGGCGGGCCCACGACACTGACGGCCAGGCCGCCGGGCTTGAGCACGGTCAGCGTCTTCTCGAGGTTCGCGCCGCCCACGGAGTCCAGCACCAGGTCGTAGCCGGACAGCACCCTCGAGAAGTCCTCCTTGGTGTAGTCGACGACGACGTCGGCGCCGAGGTCCCTGACCAGCTTCTCGGTCTCGGTGTTCGTGGTTGTCGCCACCGTGGCGCCGAGGTGCTTGGCGAGCTGGATGACCGTCGAGCCGAGGCCGCCGGCCCCGGCGTGGATGAGCACCTTCTGGCCCGGCTGGACATGGGCACGGTCGACGAGGATCTGCCAGGCGGCGAGGGCCACCAACGGCACCGCGGCTGCCTCTTGCAGGCTGAGGGAGGCCGGCTTGGGCGCGACATCGTCCATGTCGATCGCGATGAACTCCGCGAAGCCTCCGATCCGCAGGTCGCGCGGACGGGCAAAGATCTCGTCCCCGACCTCGAAGCCGCGTACGGCGGAGCCGACCCGCGTCACGACACCGGCCACGTCGTGGCCGAGCACGAACGGAGGCTTGTACTTCAGGACCTGCTTGAACTCCCCGTCGCGGACCAGCTTGTCCAGCGGGTTGATACTGGCCGCGCTCACTCGGACCAGGACGTCTCGGTCTCCGACCGTGGGCTCGGGCAGCTCTGCGGCGCGGGCGCCGTCCTTGCCGTACTTCTCGACGACGAATGCCTTCATGCCGACCGGCTTTCTGTGTGTGGGGGTCCCGGTGGTCATCTTGATGGCCATGACGCTAGCCCCTGAGTATAGGAAAGTAAACTCAGGAGTTGGGGTGTTGGTCCCACCTGAGCCGGGGTCTCGGCTGCTGCTCGGCCAGGCGTGGTGACGTCGCTGGATGCGGGGAGCCGTCAAGGCCTGTGCGGTGCAGTGATGGCTGCGCGGTCGATGGACTTCATCAGCTCACGACCGAAGGCGGGCACCCGTTCCCAGCCGGGCGGTGACTTCGCGGGGAGTGAGGGCGGAGTGCTCCGCAGAGCACTCGACGACGACGCGGACCGGGGCGTCGCACTCGGTGTGGCGGACGTCCAGTACAGGATCCTCGGATCCGAGGGTGTAGGCCTCGCCCCACTGGCTCAGCGCCATCAGAACGGGCCACAGGTCCCAGCCCTTGCGGGTCAGGCGGTATTCGTTGCGGGAGCGGCTGCCGGGCTCCCGGTAGGGGGCGGTCTTCAGGATGCCGGCCGAGGTCAGCTTGCGGAGGCGGTCACTGAGGACGGCTTCCGACAGGCCGATGTGGCGGTGGAAGTCGTCGAAGCGGCGGACGCCGTTGACGGCGTCACGCAGGATCAGCAGCGTCCATTTCTCCCCGATCACTTCGAGCGTGCGCTGGACGGGGCAGTTCTCCGTGCTCGCCTCAAGCCACTCCATCCCGCCATCGTATGGGGCTGACTTCAGCATTGACAGTCAGCTGTGCAGAAGCCTAGCTTCACTTGGAAAAGTCAGCTGACAGTCGGAGCGAAGGGCGCCGGACCGTGGGGCGAACGCGTACATATCACTGGGACGATCCCGCGATCTCGGCGGAAGCTGCCGGACGCATGGCGGGCATCGACTTCCTGCGCGAGGTGCAGGCGGGGCGGCTGCCGAGGGCGCCGATCAGTCACACCGTCGACTTCGCCCTGGACGAGGTGGAGCCCGGCAGGGCGGTCTTCTCCCTGACGCCGGGGGAGGAGCACTACAACCCGATCGGCAGCGTCCACGGCGGCGTCTTCGCCACCCTGCTCGACTCGGCGGCGGGCTGCGCCGTCCAGTCCACCCTCCCGCAGGGCGTGGCATACACCTCGCTCGACCTGACGGTGAAGTTCCTGCGGCCGATCACCGTGGACACGGGCCCCGTGCGGGCCGTCGGCACGGTCGTCAGCAAGGGCCGCCAAACCGCTCTCGCGCAGGCCCAGCTGCTCGACGCGAAGGATCGTATCCTCGCTCACGCCACCAGCAGCTGCATGCTCTTCCCGGTACCCGCCCCTCGGGTGTGACTCCGCAGGCACGGGGGAGGGACGGCAGGCCGTCACCGCTGTCGACTCTTTGGATTACGCTCGCAATATCATAGACTGGCGAAGCCGGTGAAGGAGCGTGTGCTGTGGTGCGGTACGGGAAAGAGCACAAGGCGGAGACGAGGCGGCGGATCATCGAGACGGCGGGCCGCCGGTTCAAGCAAGACGGTATCGACGGCTCCGGAGTCTCGACGCTCATGAAGGACGCGGGGCTGACCAATGGGGCCTTCTACGCCCACTTCGCGTCCAAAGACGACCTCGTCACCACGGCACTCGCCGACCAGTTGAAGGTGCAGGCCGAGAATGTCGTCGCGCAGGCTGCGCCCGGTCGTGCCGGAGTCGAGCAGATCGTGCGGGGGTACCTTTCGCCCCAGCATCGCGAGAGCCTCGGCGACGGCTGCCCCAACGCCGCTCTGCTCGACGAGATCGGGCGTTGCACCGACGCGACCAGGCAGGCATACACCGACGGCGTGCTGATCCTCATCGACGGCATCGCCTCCCGCATGGCGCCCGAGGACCCGCCCTCCGCGCGCGTGAAGGCGCTCAGTCTCCTCGGCCTGCTCGCCGGGACGTTGCAGCTCTCCCGGGCCCTGACGGACCGTCGACTCGCCGAGGAGCTCCTCGATCAGGGGATCAGTAACGCCCTCACCCTGCTGGACGCCGCCGACCAGCGCGTCTGACGCACCAGCTCCCTGGCCGGTGTCCGCGAAGCCGCCGCAGGGTGGTAGGTGCGGTGTGCTCAGTGTGTGAGGGGCACCTTCATCCGGGGACTCGGGCTCAAGCAGGTCGACATCCACGGCTTCTCGATGGGCGGCATGATCGCCCAGGTGATCGCGCAGGACGAACCGCAGCTCGTCCGCAAGCCGATCCTCACGGGCGCCGGCCCCGCGGGTGGCGAGGGCATCGAGAACGTGACCCGACTGTCCCATCTGGACACCGTCCGGGCCCCGTTCACCCTTCAGGGCCCGAAGCAGTTCCTCTTCTTCACCCGCACCGCGGGTGGGCGCCGAGCCGGAAAGCAGTTCCTGGCCCGCCTCAAGGAGCGCACCCATGACCGGGACAAGGCGATCTCCCTCACGTCGTACTTCGCCCAGCTCAAGGCCATCCACCGCTGGGGGCTCGCGCGGCCCCGGGACCTCTCGGTCATCCGTCAGCCCGTGCTCGTCGCCAACGGTGAGAGCGACAGGATGGTGCCGACGAAGAACTCCTACGACCTGGCCCGGCGACTGCCGAACGCCGACCTGGTCGTCTATCCCGACGCCGGTCACGGAGGTCTCTTCCAGTTCCATGAGCGGTTCGTGGCGGAAGCCCTCGACTTCCTGGAGCGGTAGTGGGTGCCGGGGGCTTGATCGCTGGATAGCTGAGTATCTGAAAGTAAACTAAAACCCGGTTAGCATCGCTCCCATGGATGCGTGGACCGAAGTGCTTCAGCACACCGGCATGGACCCCCGACTCGACCGGGACACGTCCAACTGCTCGATCGCGCGGACTCTCGAAATCGTGGGCGAGAAGTGGACGATCCTGATCCTGCGTGAGGTCTGGTACGGCTCGTCCCGCTTCAGCGAGTTCGAACGCGTCCTCGGCTGTCCTCGCAACCTCCTCGCGACGCGGCTCCGGATGCTGGTGCAGGAAGGGATCCTGGCGACCGAGACGTACAAGGAGCCCGGTTCGCGGAGCCGGCCGAAGTATGTGATCACCTCCAAGGGTATGGATCTGGTGCCGGCCGTGATGGGGCTGCTGCAGTGGGGTGACCGTTACCGCGCCGACCCGGAGGGGCCGGCGATACTGGCGCGACACCGCGAGTGCGGCGCGCACGTCGACGTCCGGATTCGCTGCGAACGAGGGCACCCGGTGGAAGCGAAGGACATCGAGAGCGTCCCCGGGCCGGGCTTTCGCATGAGGTCGCCCGAGTGAGCTGAGCACCAGGAGCCGTTGCCGGCGGGGGAGTGGTCCAACTACGGGCAGCGAAGGCCGGCGACGCGACGCCGACGGCCATGCTGACCTCACGCCGCGTTCAGGGTCATGCCCACCGTGACGACCGGAGCGCCGCCGATGCCTTCGGACCACGATGCCGAACAGTCCGCCGCTGGCCAGAACAGTGCCGACTCGGTGAGCGTGCCGCCGATGAGCGGTCCGGCGGCGACGGCGATGCCGCTGGCCGCGCCCCAGATGCCTAAGGACGTGCCGCGCAGCTCGGCGGGGACGGCGGCCGACAGCAGGGTGAGTGTCAGCGGCGTCACTATCGCGGCCCTGACGCCCTGCGCCGCACGCGCGGTACACCCATCCCCGGTGCGAGCGCGGCCGAGGCCGCGATGAAGATCCCGAGCCCGATGACGAACAGTCTTCGGGGGCCGTAGCGGTTACCGAGGGACTCGTCGAACATGAGCAGGACCGCGAAGGTGAGGGTGTGGGCGCTCACTGTCCATTCGAGGTCTTCGAGACCGCCGCCGAGGTCCTCGCGGATGGAGGGGAGGGCGGTGGTGACGATCAGGTTGTCGAGCGCGGAGAAGCCTCCGGCCAACGCGGCCTGCGCCTGGCGGGCGGCGTTGTCCGCGAGGATCTCGTAGGCGCCGGCGGCGATGCCGTCGATGGCGATCCGCGCGATGTCGGCGGGGTCCGACTTGGCCGGACGGTTTGCTGACGTTGCTGCTGCGTGACTACATCGGTCAGGCGGGCATGCGGTTGTTCTTGCGGATCTGCTTGTCGAACGCTCCGGCGGGGACGAGGCGGCGCGCCGTGGTCACGCGTGAGGCCAGCGGGCCGGCGGTGTAGCGCAGCTTCGGCTTCTTGTCGGTGGCCGCGGTGACGATCACCTTGGCGACGACGGCGGGGTCGTCGCCGTCCTTCATCGCCTGCGCGATCACCTCGTCGAAGATGCGTCGTCGCTCCGCGTAGAGGGGCAGCGGGGTGTCGGGCTGCGTGGCGTTGGTGTCGAAACTGGTCTTGGTGTAGGCGGGCTGGACGAGGAGGACCCGGACGCCGTGCTCGCGGACCTCGTGGTCCAGCGACTCGGAGTAGCCCTCGACGGCGTGCTTGGACGCGACGTAGAGGGCCATGAAGGGCTGAGGGGCGACGCCGAGGACGGACGAGATGTTGATGATGCGTCCGCCGCCCTGGGCGCGCATGTACGGCAGGACGGCCTTCGTCATGCGGATGACACCCAGGACGTTGATGTTCAGGATGCTCTGGGCCTGAGTGAGGGAGTTCTCCTCGACCGCGCCCGCCGCGCCGACGCCTGCGTTGTTGACCAGGACGTCGATGCGTCCGAACCGGTCGATCACCTGTGCGACGGCGGCGGAGGCGGAGTCGTCGTCGGCCACGTCGAGATCGAGGTACGTCACGCCGGCGGGCGGGGTGAGCCCGGAGGTCTTGCGGCCGGTGCCGATCACCTCGAAACCCGCCGCGACGAAGGCGCGGGCCGTTTCCTTGCCGATCCCCGATGAGGCACCTGTCACGAGCGCCACCGGCTGAGTTGTCGCCATCACGAGCTCCCTTACCTTTATATTACGAACGTAAGCCTTACGTTCATACGACAATACGGCTGTCGTGGACCGTTGGCAAGGGGGCACGTCCGGTGACCCCGCAAAGAGCCGGGAGGAGTGGCGGCGGTACGGGGGAGCGGGGAGGGCCGAACGTGCCTTGCGCCCACTGTCGATCCTGGTCACACGGGGCGCGGCCGCATGAGTTGTTCGACCCGGTCGTGGAGGTGCTCCACGTGGTGTTCGGACTCCGGCTTCATCAGGACGCTGCGGAGGATGCGTGCGCCGTCGGCGTCGGCCGTGACCTTCGGGTGGCGTGCGGTGAACGCCTCACGGTCTGCCTTGAGGGTGCTCAGGTACACGGGCTCGGGATCGGCCATGCCGTCCGCCAGCACGCGTGCCGACGCCGCGTCGACGCCGGTCAGGGTCGCGGGTTCGACTGCCGGGAAGTAGCTGACGATGTCCAACTCCGGCTCCTGGTACAGCTCCAGGGCGTCGGACGCGCTGATCAGCTCGGACCATCGCAGGGCGGCCCGGCGGCCGGCCCCGAGGACGCGGCCGAGACCGTCGGGCGTGGGCGGGAGGAGCTGGAAGGTGAGCCACAGGGCGGCGGCCGAGGCGCCGGCACGGGAGCACTCCAGGCTGATTTCACCGAGGTGGAGCTCGGTGGAGGTGAAGTAGGTGTACGGCGAGTCGTGGAGGTAGAAGCGGCCCACCTCGGGGTCGCGGAAGAGGACGGCGCCGCAGCCGTAGGGCTGGAGTCCGTGCTTGTGCGGGTCGACGACGACCGAGTCGCACCGTGCTATCGCCCGCCAGGGTTCGGGGGCGAGGCTCTCGGGCCCTTCGGCACCGGCCAGCAGGGTGAAGAAACCGCCGTAGGCGGCGTCGACGTGGAGCCGGACGCCGTAGCGCTCTTTCAGGAGCAGGGCCTCGTGGACCGGGTCGACGGCCCCCAGCCCGGTGGTTCCGGTGGTCAGGACGGCCGTGCCCACCCGGCCGCCGCGCAGCAGGCCCTCCAGCGCGTCGAGGTCCATGCGTCCCCGGTCGTCCGTGGGGACCGCGTGTCCCTCCATGCCCAGCACACGGCACATACGGCCGTGGGTGTAGTGGGCGTCGGCGCTGTAGGCGATGCCACGGCCCGGGTGGAGCTCGCGGGCGACGAAGAGGGCTTCGAGGTTCGCGATGGTGCCGCTGGTGGTGAGGTGGCCGAGGTGGGTGTCGTAACCGAACATCGCGGCGAGCTGTGCGACGGCCTCGCGTTCCATCCGGGCGGTGGCGGGGCCGCCGTCCAGGGCGTGGTTGTTGGGGTTGATCAGCATGGCGGTGAGGTAGCCGACCACGGCCGCCGGGTGCGGGGGCTTGAGCATCTGTCCCGCGTAGTGCGGGTGGAAGAAGGGGTAGTTGTCCTTCAGCCGCCCGGTGAACTCCTCGAAGGTGGCGGCGAAGCGGTCGTCCTCGACGAGCAGGGACGGGTGCCGCTCGTAGGGCCCGAAGCCGTCGGCCCACTCCTGTATCACGTCGTTGGCTCTGCCGAGCCAGTGCTTGAGGTCCACCGATCTCCCTTTCTGCCGCCTGTCTCTCCTGCGTCGGCGCTCACCTTATAATTTCGTTGACTGCTCAGCAATTGATTGCTCAGTAATTGAGACGGCAGTTGGTGAGGAGGCAGTAAAGTGGGCGGGTGGACACCGTGCACCGAGACGACGACGAAGCCGCCCGAGCCGCCGACAGCCGGCTCGTTCACGACTTCGGACTGCTGATCAAGACCGCCACCCGCCTGGAACAGCGGATCGACACGGCCCTGCGGCGCGAGTGCCGGATCAGCCACACGATGTTCGAGGTCCTCATCAGGCTGTGCCGGCGGCCGGACGAGGAGATCTCGCAGCGCCGGCTCGCCGACGACCTCACGCTCACCAGCAGCGGCATCACCCGGCTCGTCGACCGCATGGAGGAAGCCGGGCTGGTGCGACGCGTGCCGGCTCCGGGGGACCGCAGGAGCGTCCTGGTCGAGTCGACCGATCACGGCCGTACGGTGTTCCTCCGGGCCGCCGCCGCCCACGCGCAGGTCGTCGAGCGGTACTTGGTCGCGCCGCTGGACCCCGACGACTACGGACGGCTGACGGGCTCACTCGGCGCGATCGACGCGGCCCTGCGCGACACCTGACCTCGTCACCCGCCGGGCGCCGCTGCCCGCGCGTCCAGCACCAGCACCGCGACGTGCAGGGACGTGCACTGCAGGCCCGACTCCAGATCGCAGCCGAGGAGTCGTTCGATGGTGTGGAGGCGCTGGTAGTACGCCTGCCGGGACATGCCGGCCTGTTTCGCCGCGACCGACTTGTTCCCGGCCGCCGTCAGATACGCGCGCAGTGCCGGGAGCAGGTCGCCGCCGTTGCGGTCGTCGTGCTCGATGAGACGCGTGAGCTGGCGTTCCGCGTACCGCTGGAGGCGGACGTCCTCCCGCAGCACGCCCAGGAGCTCCGGCAGCCGGACGTCGGCGGGGACGTAGAACCAGCGGTCGGGTGAGTCGGGCGTGATGGCCTCGGCCGTCTGCTCGGCCTCCTGCCACGACCGGGCGATCCCGGAGAGGTCGGTCACGCCCGGTCCGACGGCGACGACGGCCTCGGGGCCGAGCTCCTCGCGACACAGACGGCCCATCCGCTCGGCGACCGGCTGCCAGGCACTGGCCTGCGCCAGGGCGAGGAGGACGCCGATCCGGCCCGGGGCCGTCTCGCCGACGAGGGCGCGAATACCGGTCTGCGTCATCGCCTTCGCGATCCGCTCGTCGAGGTGTTCCCCGGTACCGGTGTGCGTATGGCGGATGACCACGGCGAAGAGGCGGTGCCCGAGGGTCGGCAGCCCCAGTGCCTCGGCGCGTGCGCGGGCGTCCGCGGGGGAGCGGAAACGCCGTTCGTACAGGTCCCGCAGCACCGAGCGGTGGGCCCGGCGCTCCCACCAGGCCGGCCCGGCCAGACGCGCCATGCTCAGGGCGACCGCCGCGCGCTCCAGGACCAGGACGTGTTCCGGGTCGGGCTCCGGGTTCAGCCGGCCCTCCAGCAGGACCAGTCGCCCCCAAGGCCCCTGGTGGTCCTGCACGGGCGCGATCAGCCACCCCTCCGGGCCGCTCGGCGTGATCTTCTCCGGGGTCGGGGTGGCCCGGGAACGCCGGGACCAGGCCGACACCACCGGCTCGTACGGCCGGCCGAGCAGTTCGCACATCAGGACCCGGTGGGTGAGGTCCTCCAGCACCACGGGGGCCCCGGTGAGCTCGGCGGTGGTGTGCACCAGTTCCTCGGGGTCCGCGCCCCGCAGCGTCAGGGCAGTGAAGATGTCCTGGATGTCCCGGCCGCGGCGCAGCAGCGCCCCATGGGCGTCGAGGATGAGCGCGTGCACCGTCTGCGTGACGTCGATGAAGCGGACGCCGCGGGCCAGCTCGACCAGCGGCACTTCACGGGCGCGGCAGGCAGCCACCAGCTCGTCGGGGACCCTCTGGTACCGGTAACCGAGCTCCACGATCAGGCCGGCCGCGCCGACGTCGGCGAGCTGGTCGACGTAGCCACGCAGCTCGGAGGGGTCCTCGGGATGGGGCATGCCGGTCGTCAGCACCAGCTCGCCGCCCTCGAGGAAATCGGCGGGGTTGAGCAGTTCGGTGACGTGCACCCAGCGCACCGCACGGTTCAGCTGTGACTCGCCGGCCAGCACGCGCGGCATCCCTTCGGCCAGCACGGGGAGGCTCAGAACCTCCGTGATGGTCGGGAACTGCCCGGTTGCGGGACGTTTGGCCGGCATAGGGAGTGCTTTCGTCCGAGGTATCGGGGGTCACCTTCGCACCGGCGCATCATCGTGGCAAGAGGGGCAAGGCACTTTCCGTGGCCGGCGAGCTCGCCGTGACACATCGTCTCGATAAGGTCCCGAGGCGGAACACAGTGTGGCTTGACCTGCGTGTTCGCCTGGGTCGAGAGTGAACGCCATCCCCAAGGGACCCGAATCGAAGGGATCCGCACGGTGTCCCCACCGTGCCGGGGCACCACTGACACCCAGGCCGCCCGGCGAAAGGAGCGACCTCATGCGCATCCCGAAGCGCGTCGCCGTGATCGGCGCCGGCAGCATGGGCAGCCAGGCCATGTGGCGACTGGCCGCCCGCGGAGCCGAGGTCATCGGCTACGACCGGTACGCGCCGGGTCACGACCGCGGCGCGGCCGGGGGCGAGAGCCGCATCTTCCGCGCCGTCCACCTCGGTGAACCCGGCTACATTCCCCTGCTGCGACTCGCCGACCGGATGTGGGACCGGCTCCAGCGCGAAACCGGCCTCTCGCTGCGACGCCGCAGCGGATGCCTGGTGATGGGTGAGACCGCCTCGCCGTCGATGCGTCTCCTCCTCTCCGCCAGCTCCACCCACCGGCTGGATCACGAGGTACTGGACCGCGACGAACTCGCCCGCCGCTATCCGCAGCACCGTCTCCCGGACGGGCACACCGCCGTCCTCGACCGCGAGGGCGCCATCATCAGGCCCGAGGCGTCGGTCCAGGCGGCGGCCGCCCGCGCCGAACAGCTGGGCGCCCGGCTGCACCGCTACACCCCGGTGCGGGAGATCGTCCCCGCGGCGGGGGGCGGGGTGCACATCATCACCGACCAGGGCACGGACCACGTCGACACCGCCGTGGTGACCGCGGGCCCCTGGATCAACACCCTGCTCCCCGACCTCCCACGGTCCGTGGACATCCGCCGGCTGATCAGCTCCTGGCACATCCCCACCCGCCACGACTGGTTCGCGGGCGGCGCCCCCGCCTTCGTGCGCAGCGCACCGCACGACTGCTACGGGCTCCCGTCACCGGACGGCATCTCCGTCAAGCTGGGCCTCTCCCTCGCCCGTTATCTGCCGGTACCCGACCCCGAACGGGTGGACCGCACGGTCCGCCCGGAGGAACTCGCCACCTTCCGCGAGCTCATCGCCGAGCTGATGCCCGATCTGAATCCCGACCCCATCAGGCTGTCGGTCTACATGGAGGGCTACACGGAGTCCGGAAACCCGCTCGTCGGTCATCTCCCCGGCGAGGACGACATCGTCGTCATGGCCGGTTTCTCCGGCAGCGGCTTCAAACTCTCGCCCGCCATGGGAGAGATCGCCGCCGATCTGGCACTCGACGGCACCACGGACCATCCCGTCGGCTTCCTCGCACCGGCCGGAGCCGGCGCCGCCTGATCCACGGCACACGACCGCCCATCCACCTCTGTAAAACAAGAAAGCGGAGCACCCTCATGCCCATTCCCTCGCTTCAGTTCCGCCCGAAGTACGTCTCGTTCGACTGTTACGGCACGTTGATCGAGTACCCGATCACGCCCATCACGCGGGAGCTCGTCGGCGACCAGATCCCCGCCGAGCACTGGGACCAGTTCGTCCGGGAGTTCCGCGGTTACCGCTACGACCAGGTCCGCGGCGAGTACTACCCCTACGAGCAGGTGCTGCAGGACTCCTTCGAGCGGGTCTGCCGCAAGTGGGGCGTGAAGGCCGCCCCGGACGCGGGCAAGCGGTTCGCCGACGGCGTCCGCAGCTGGGGCCCCCACGCCGACGTGCCCGAGCCGCTGAAGAAGATGGGCGAGAACTACAAGCTGGTGATCCTCTCCAACGCGGACGACTCCTTCCTCGCGGAGAGCGTGCCCAAGCTCGGCGCGGACTTCCACGCGGTCTTCACCGCGGAGCAGGCCGGCTACTACAAGCCCCGCTACGCCGCGTTCGAGTACATGCTCGACCAGCTCGACGCCGCCCCCGAGGACTTCGTGCACGTCGCCTCGCACACCCGCTACGACCACATGCCGATGCACGACATGGGCTTCCGCAACCTCATTCTCCTCGACCGCGGCTACGACCCCGTGACCCACGGCTACGACTACGTGACCGTGAAGTCCCTGGACGAGCTCAACACCATGCTCGGCATCTGACTCGCGACGCACATCGTTGCGCACGGACAGCCCCGAAGAACCACCGCCGAGCTTGTCGGCGACTCCAGCGCAGAACTCGAAGTACCCGGCCGAGGGCGTTCGCCCCGCCCACGTCATCGACCCGGCCGACGCATTGAACACACGGTCCACGCCCCGGCCGAGGGGCGGATCTTCCCCAGCATGCACGGCCCTCACCGTCGTCCCCGGCGCGGAACCGGCCGCCCTGGCCGTCCCGTAGGACCCGCGACACGGCCACGCGAATCGACACCCTCCCGAACCCCGGCGCGGGCCTCGGATCCGGCGAGGCGGACCCCCAACCCTCAGACCCCCAGCCCAGCCGTCCCTCTTTCCCCTTAGCACCACCCCCAGGAGGCACACCATGAGAGACGCCCGTATTGATCGCAGGCT
Organism: Streptomyces sp. NPDC045955; assembly: GCF_056430805.1. Lineage (NCBI taxonomy): Bacteria > Bacillati > Actinomycetota > Actinomycetes > Kitasatosporales > Streptomycetaceae > Streptomyces > Streptomyces sp. NPDC045955. The sequence continues at coordinate 263 of NZ_JBWKKY010000032.1, read as the reverse complement.
CTTCCTGCGCGGCGTCGGCGGAGCGACGGCGGGTCTCGCCGCCGCGACCGCCCTCAGCGCCTGCGGCACCGGCACCAGCCGCACCGCTTCCACCGGCACCGGTGGGAAGGACAGCAAGACGGTGGTTGTCCGTGACAGTGGTGGTTCCTACGGTGCGGCTCTGCAGAGGGCGATCTACACGCCGTTCACGCAGGAGACCGGTATCGCTGTGAAGGTGCTCAACCTGGATGACGCTCCGCTGCTGGCGCAGATCAGGCAGGGCC
>NZ_JBWKKY010000031.1:0-80989 GCF_056430805.1 Streptomyces sp. NPDC045955 | reverse complement strand
CTTTTCCATCGCCTCTCCCTGCTGCCCTCGCGTAGGGGTGCGGTCCCTCTCTCTCCCCCCCCCCCCCCCCCCCCCCCCCCCCCCCTCCCTCTCCCCCCCCCCGGCCCCGTTCTGCCGGAGCATCCTCGGAACGTCCTGTTCGTCGGAACGTCCTGTTCGTCGGAACGTCACGTTTGTTGGTACGTCCTGACAAAGCTGTTGACATCGCCCGGAGGCGCCCGCATAGTACCTGCCACTAGAGCGCGCTAGTGACGCGCTCCAGTTGCCTCCCGGACCGGGCCCGGCCCGCTCTCCCCAGCACACCGAGGTGCACCCGACATGCGCAGACACCACAGATCCGCCGCCCTGACCACCGCCGTCCTCGTGGGCGCCCTGCTCGCCGCCGGCTGCTCCAGCGGCTCCGGCGGGAAGAAGTCCGAGTCCGGCGGCACCGACGCCGCCGCGGGCAAGGCCACCACTCCGCGGATGACCGTCGCGATGGTCACGCACGCGGCACCCGGCGACACCTTCTGGGACCTGATCCGCAAGGGCGCCCAGGCGGCGGCCGCGAAAGACAACATCAAGCTCGTCTACTCCAGCGACCCGGTCGCCGGAAACCAGGCCAACCTGGTGCAGAACGCCATCGACCAGAAGGTCGACGGCATCGCGCTCACCGCCGCCAAGCCCGACGCCATGAAGGCGGTCGTGGCCAAGGCCAAGGCGGCCGGCATCCCCGTCGTCGGCTTCAACTCCGGCCTGGACAACTGGCGGGAACTCGGCATGCTCGAGTACTTCGGCCAGGACGAGAACATCGCCGGCCAGGCCTTCGGCGAGCGCCTCAACCAGCAGGGCGCCAAGCACGCCGTCTGCGTGATCCAGGAGCAGGGCCAGGTCGCCCTGGAGGCGCGCTGCGCCGGCCTGAAGAAGGGCTTCAAGGGCACGACGGAGAACCTGTACGTCAACGGCACCGACATGCCCTCCGTGAAGTCGACCCTGACGGCCAAACTCCAGAAGGACTCCAGCATCGACCAGGTGGTCACGCTGGGCGCCCCGATCGCCATGACCGCCATACAGTCGGTCAAGGACGCCGGCAGCAAGGCCGAGGTCGCCACCTTCGACCTCAACAAGGACCTTGTCGGCGCCATCCAGGGCGGGGACATCGAGTTCGCCGTCGACCAGCAGCCCTACCTCCAGGGCTACCTCGCCGTCGACGGACTGTGGCTCTACAGGACGAACGGCAACTTCAGCGGTGGGAGCACCGCCCCCGTGCTCACCGGGCCGGCCTTCGTCACGAAGGACAACGTCGACAGCGTCGCGGAGTTCGCGAAGAAGGGCACGCGCTAGGAACCCTCCGCCGGGGCAGGCCCGCTCGTTCCCCGCACCACCAGCTTGGGGTCCAGCACCGCCTCCCTCGGCGGCAGTTCCTCGTTCTGAAGCCGTTCGACGGCGAAGCGGACCGCGTGCTCGGCCATGAGGACCGCGTCCTGGCGGACGGTGGTCAGCCCGATCGGCATCAGATGGGAGAGGTGGCTGTCGTCGTAGCCGACGACGGACAGGTCGCGCGGGACCTCGACGCCCGCCCGGGTCAGGGCCATCAGCAGCCCCATGGCGCAGCGGTCGTTGCCGGCGAGGACCGCCGTCGGCAACGGCTGTCCACCGTCGCGTTCGGCCAGCAGCAGCCGGCCGGTCTCGATACCGGACTCCTCGGTGTGCTCGCCGGGAATCACCCGCGCCTGCGCCTGAAGCCCGTGGCGCCGCATCGCGGCTCTGTAGGCACGCCGCCGCTCCGCCGAACCGGGACCGCGTCCGCCGTCGATGTGCACGATCCGGCGGTGCCCCAGCTCCACCAGGTGGTCCATGGCCTGCCGGACGCCCTTGCCCTCGGCGGAGTGCACGAAGTCGACATGGGCCTGGGGCACCCGGCGGCTGATCGAGACGGCGACCGTGCGCTGTCCGAGCTCGGCGAGGTAGGCGGGGTCGGCGTCCGGGCCGAGCAGGATCACCGCCTCGCAGCGGTGGCTGAGCAGCGCCTCGACCGCCTTGGCCTCGCTGCGGCCGTGGGTGGCGCCGGAGAGCAGGACGTCGTAGCCGAGCCGCTCGGCCTCGGGGTAGATGCCGGTGATGAGGTCCGTGTGGAAGGTCTGGTGCACGGTGAACATCACGCCGAGCGTGCGGCTGCGGCCGCGGGCCAGCAGCCGGGCCGCGCTGTCGGGCCGGTAACCGATCTCGTCGGCGACGCGCAGGACCCGTTCCCGGGTCTCCCGGCTGGCCCCCGCCTGGTTGCGGAAGATGATCGAGACGAGCGCGCGGGACACGCCCGCCTTCTCGGCGACGTCCGCCATCGTGGGCCGCTGCCTGCCCGATGCATCCACGTGTGAACCCACCCTCCGACGCCGACCACCTTACGGGTGTCCCGCACGGGGCCCGTACCAGGACCCGGCAATCTCCCGGCAACACCCTATTGACATGACATTTGGACAGGGGTCATCGTACTCGAACTAGAGCGCGCTAGTAGAGCGCATCAGTTTCACGCCAACCCCCTTCCTCTCCCCCGAAGGACTCTCACCATGGCAACGGTGCCAGCCCCGCTGCGTACGACCGTCGGCAACCTGTGCCTCGGCTCCGCCCCCGACTCCTGGGGGGTCTGGTTCCCCGACGACGAGCACCAGGTGTCGTACACCCGTTTCCTCGACGAGCTGGCCCAGGCCGGGTACGAGTGGCTGGAGCTCGGCCCGTACGGCTACCTCCCCACCGACCCGCAGCGGCTGCAGGCCGAACTGGACGCCCGGGGGCTGAAGGTCTCCGGTGGCACCGCGTTCGGCGCGCTGCACCGGCCCGAGGCCTGGGACGAGATGCTCGCCCACGTCCGGCAGGTCGCCGCGCTGACCGCCGCCGCGGGGGCGCATCATCTCGTCTTCATCCCGCCGATGTACCGGGACGAGAAGACGGGCGCGTTCACCGAGTCGCCCGAGCTGACCGCCGAGCAGTGGGCCGGGTTCGGCCGGGCCGCCGACCGGCTGGGCAGACTGCTGCTGGAGGAGTACGACGTGCGTCTGGTCGTCCATCCGCACGCCGACAGCCACATCCAGACGCAAGCCGAGATCGAACGGCTGCTGAACGAGTCCGACAGCCGTTACACCAACCTCTGCCTGGACACGGGGCATGTCGCCTACGGCGGCGGGGACAACCTCGATCTGATCCGCCGCTTCGGTGAGCGCGTCGGCTACGTGCACATCAAACAGATGGACCCGGAGATCCTGGCACAAGTCGCGGCCGAGGACCTGTCCTTCGGCGAGGCCGTGAAGCGCGGGGTGTGCGTGTCACCGCCGGCCGGGGTGCCGAAGCCGGCCGACGTGGTGGGCGAACTCGCCAAGCTCGACGCCGAGTTGTTCGTGATCGTCGAGCAGGACCTGTACCCGTGTGCGCCCGGGGTGCCGCTGCCGATCGCGGTCAGCACCCGCGAACACCTGGCCGGCTGCGGCCTGTCGGGTACCCGGCGCCCGAACATCGACAGGTAAGGAGCGGCCCATGGACGTCACGGACGACACGACACCGGCCCCCGTCCCACCCCCCGCCACCGCCGTCGCGGACGACGCTCCCCCGGCGGTCAGGCGGCGGCTGAGGCTGATCACGATCATCGCCACGTTCGGTGGTCTGCTCTTCGGCTACGACACCGGCGTCATCAACGGCGCCCTGCCCTACATGACCGAGGACCTCGGCCTGACCCCGGTCACCGAGGGCATGGTCACCAGCTCGCTGCTGCTGGGTGCCGCGCTGGGCGCGGTGACCGGCGGCCGGTTGTCGGACGCGCGCGGCAGGCGGCGCAACATCCTGCTGCTGGCCGTGCTGTTCTTCGTCGGCGCGCTCGGCTGCACGCTCGCCCCCACGACCGAGGTGATGATCGTGGCACGGTTCGTGCTCGGCCTCGCGGTCGGCGGCGCGTCGGTCACCGTGCCGGTGTATCTCGCGGAGGTGTCCCCCGCGGAGCGGCGCGGCGCTCTCGTCACCCGCAACGAGCTGATGATCGTCAGCGGTCAGCTGCTGGCCTTCACGTCCAACGCGATCATCGCCCAGGTCGGCGGCGAGTCCGGTGGCGTGTGGCGCTGGATGCTGGTCATCGCGACGGTGCCCGCGGTGGTGCTCTGGTTCGGCATGCTGGTGATGCCGGAGAGCCCGCGCTGGCTGGCCTCCCAAAGCCGCTTCGGGGAGGCCCTCGACGTCCTCAGGCAGGTGCGGTCGCAGGCCCGGGCCGAGGCCGAGCTGAAGGAGGTGTCCGCGCTCGCCGTCAAGGACGAGCAGGCCAAGCTCGGCGGGTGGCAGGACATGAAGAGCACGCCGTGGGTGCGCAAGCTGATGTTCGTCGGGTTCGGCATCGCGATCGTGCAGCAGATCACCGGCGTCAACACGATCATGTACTACGGCACCCAGATCCTCACCGACGCCGGTTTCGCCGCGGACAGCGCGCTGACCGCGAACATCGCCAACGGTGTGATCTCGGTGCTGGCCACCTTCGTCGGCATCTGGCTGCTGGGTCGCGTCCCGCGCCGCCCGATGCTGATGACCGGTCAGATCGGCACGACCGCCGCCCTGTTGCTGATCGGCGTCTTCTCCCTGCTCCTGCCCTCGGGTGACGCACGCGCGTTCGCGGTGCTCGCCATGACGGTCACGTTCCTCGCCTTCCAGCAGGGCGCGATCTCCCCGGTGACCTGGCTGATGCTGTCGGAGATCTTCCCGATGCGGATGCGCGGCTTCGGCATGGGGATCGCGGCCGTGGTGCTGTGGCTGACCAACTTCGTGATCGGGCTGGTCTTCCCGTCCCTGGTCTCCGGGATCGGGATCTCCAACACCTTCTTCCTGTTCGTGGTGGCGGGCCTGCTGTCGCTCGCCTTCGTCAAGCGCTACGTCCCCGAGACCAAGGGCCGCACCCTCGAAACCCTCGAAGCCCAACTCCGCACCCGCTTCTCCTGACCCTCCCTTCGAAGGAACGACCATGACCGTACGTGTAGGCGTCATCGGCGCCGGAATGATCGGCCAGGACCACATCCGGCGGCTCACCGAGGTCGTCACCGGGGCCGCCGTCACGGCCGTGACCGACCTCGACGCCGGGCGCGCCGCCGAGGTGGCGGCCCGGGCGGGGGCCACCGCGCTGCCCACCGGCGCGGAGCTGATCGCCTCCCTGGACGTGGACGCCGTCCTCGTCACCTCCTGGGGGCCCACCCACGCCGAGCACGTCCTGGGCGCGATCACGGCCGGCAAGCCGGTGTTCTGCGAGAAGCCGCTGGCCACGACCGCCGAGGACTGTCTGCGGATCGTGGAGGCCGAGCGGGCGCACGGCCGCCGGCTGGTGCAGGTGGGCTTCATGCGCCGCTTCGACGCCGGCTACCGCCAGATGAAGGAGGTCCTGTCGACCGGCTCGCTCGGGGCCCCGCTCATCGTGCACTGCGCCCACCGCAACCCGACCGTGCCGGAGTCGTACCACTCCGCCATGGCCGCCCAGGACACCGCCGTGCACGAGATCGACGTGCTGCGGTGGCTGCTCGACGACGAGATCGTCTCCGCGCAGGTGGTCACCCCGCGCGCCACGAGCAAGCGGTTCGCGCATCTCAAGGACCCGCAGATCATGGTCTTCGAGACGTCCGAGGGCGTCCGGATCGACCTGGAGGTCTTCGTCAACTGCCAGTACGGCTACGACATCCAGTGCGAGGTCGTCGGCGAGGACGGCCTGGTGCGGCTGCCCGACCCGCCGGCCGTCGGGATCCGTACCGCCGCCCGGCACGGCACGGGTGTGCTCCAGGACTGGAAGGACCGGTTCGCCCAGGCCTTCGACACCGAGTTCCGCGAGTGGGTCGCCTCGGTGTCCGCCGGCACCGAGCCCACCGGCCCGTCCGCCTGGGACGGCTACGCCGCCACCGTCATCACCGACGCCGCCGTCCGGTCCCTGGAGACCGGCGGCGAGAGCGTCACCGTCGACATGAAGCCCCGCCCCGCGTTCTACGGAGGCACCGCGTGAAGATCGCCCTCGACCCCTACATGTTCCGCTCCCTGCCGATCGACGACATGGTGCGCACGGTGGCCGAACTCGGCTACGAGTACATCGAGTTGTCGCCGCGCGCGGACTTCATGCCGTTCTTCCTGCACCCGCGTGCGGATGACGCGCGGGTGGCCGAGCTGAAGCAGTCGCTGCGCCGGCACGGTGTGCGGCTGTCCTCGGTGCTGCCGCTGTACAAGTGGTCCTCGCCGGACGAGGCCGAGCGGCAGGCCGCCGTCCGCTACTGGAAGCGGATGATCGAGATCACCGTCGAGCTCGAATGTCCGCTGATGAACTCGGAGTTCAACGGCCGGCCCGAGCGCGCCGCCGAGAGCGAGGCCGCCTTCTGGCGCTCGCTGGAGGAACTGCTGCCGGTGTTCGAGCGCGAAGGCATCGCCCTGAACCTGGAGGCACACCCGGACGACTTCTGCGAGGAGAACACCCCCGCCGTCGATCTCGTCCGCGCGATCAACAAGCCCTGGGTGAACTACCTCTACTGCGCCCCGCACACCTTCCACCTCTCGGGCGCCGATCCGACGGCGGACATCGCGGCGATGATGCGCTACGCCGGTGACCAGCTCCAGCACGTGCACATCGCGGACTCCTTCAACCACAAGGGCTCGTCCGGCCTGCGCTACATCCTCAACCCGCCGGGCACCCCGGCCCGTATCCACCAGCACCTGGACATCGGCCAGGGCGAGGTCGACTGGGACGCCTTCTTCGGCACGCTGCGCGAGCTGGGCTTCGACGGTGTCGCCACGTCCTGTGTCTTCGCCTGGGAGGAGCGGGCCCGGGAGTCGTCGGCGTTCATGCTGGACCGCATCCGCAAGGAACTCGCCGCCTAGGGGGTGCGGACATGCGCCCCCCTTGAACCTCCGGCCGGGGCCCCACTGCGGGAGGGCCCCGGCCGGAGCCCGTCTCAGGAACTCGTGAGGACGACGAGCTGCTGGGTCGCCCGGGTCATCGCGACATAGTGGTCGACCGCCCCCTCGATGCCCGTGCCGAAGCCCTGTGGGTCGACGAGGACGACCAGGTCGAACTCCAGCCCCTTCGACAGCTCCGGGGTCAGCGAACGCACGCGGGAGGACGCCGGGCGGAAGGTGGGATCGCCGATGACACAGGCGATCCCGTCGGCATGCGCGGCCAGCCAGGTGTCGAGGACCGAGTGCAGCTCCGCGGTGGATCCGTGCTCGACGGGAACGCCGCCGCTGCGGATCGACGTCGGTACGTTGACGTCCGGCAGCGCGGCCCGGATGACCGGCTCCGCCTCCGCCATGATCTCCGCCGGGGTCCGGTAGTTGATGCTCAGCGAGGCCAGGTCGACCCGGTCGAACCCGACACGCTCCAGCCGTTCCCGCCACGACTCCGTGAAGCCGTGCCGGGCCTGGGCCCGGTCCCCGACGACGGTGAAGCTGCGGGACGGGCAGCGCTGCAGCAGCATCTGCCACTCCGCGTCGGTCAGCTCCTGCGCCTCGTCCACGACGATGTGCACGAACGGTCCGGCGAGCCGGTCCGGGTCGGCGGTGGGCAGGGCACTGTCGTCCACCAGGGAGTTGCGCATGTCCTGTCCGTGCAGCATGACCAGCACGCCTTCGCCGTCGTCGTAGCTGTGGGCTTCCAGCAGGTCGTCGATGACGTCGGCCATGCGCTCGCGCTGGGCGGCGACGGCGGCCTCCCTCCGGCGCGCGCGGCGGGACGCCTCCGGGTCGCCGAGCCGCTGCCGGGCCGCGTCCAGCAGCGGCAGGTCGGACACCGTCCAGGCCTGGGGCTGCGCGCGTTGCAGCGCGCACACCTCGTCGCGGCTGAGCCAGGGAGCGCACATCCGCAGATAGGCCGGTACCGACCAGAGGTCGCCGACGAGGTCGGTGGCCTCCAGGATCGGCCAGGCCCGGTTGAAGGCCGTCAGCAGCTCCCGGTCCTGTGCCAGCGACGTGCGCAGCAGGGCCTCGGAGACCTCGCCCTCGTGCCTGTCCACCAGGATGGTGAGCAGTTCCTCCCAGATCTGGTCGCGGGCCTCGTTGTGCGGTGTGCCGGGTTCCGCCGCCTCGAACGCCACCGCCCAGTCGGCGGCGCTGAGGTGGATGTCGGACCAGTGGGTGGTGACCGTCATGGCCTCGGTGGGCGGTTCCTCGTAGAACCGGACGGCCTTCTCGATCGCCCGCACCATGTCCGCGGACGACTTCAGCCGGGCCACGTCGGCGTCGTTCTCCTCCCCCGCCGTCGCTCCCTCGTCGACGAGGTCCCGCAGGATGCAGGTCTGCACGCCCTCCTCGCCGAGGCTGGGCAGGACGTCGGACACGTAGGACAGATAGGGCCGGTGCGGGCCGACGAACAGCACGCCACCCCGGCGGTGCTGCCCGAGGCGCGGGTCGGAGTAGAGGAGGTAGGCGGAACGATGCAGGGCGACGACGGTCTTGCCGGTGCCCGGTCCGCCGTCGACGACGAGGGCGCCGCGCGAACCGGCGCGGATGATGGCGTCCTGGTCGGCCTGGATGGTGCCGAGCACGTCCCGCATCCGGGGCGAGCGGTTGGTGTCCAGGCTGGCGATGAAGGCGGACTGGTCGTCGAGCGCGGCGTGCCCGTCGAAGGCGTCGGCGGTGAACACCTCGTCCCAGTAGTCGCTGACCCGGCCGCCGGTCCAGCGGTACCGGCGACGGCTGGCGAGCCCCATCGGGTTGGCATGGGTGGCCCCGAAGAACGGCTCGGCCGCGGGGGATCGCCAGTCGACCAGGAGGCGGCGACCCTCACGGTCCGTCAGGCCGAGCCGTCCGACGTACACGGGCTCGGAGCCGTCGGTGGCGACCATGCGCCCGAGGCACAGGTCGAGTCCGAAGCGGCGCAGTGCGCGCAGGCGGGCGGTCAGCCGGTAGATCTCCGCGTCCCGGTCCATGGCCTGCCGTCCCTTCCCGCCGGGGGCCTTGCGCTCGGCTTCGAGACGCTCGGTCAGTTCGTCGATCGACTGCTCGAGGCAGTCGGCGACGGCGGCGAAGTGCCGCTCGTCCCCGGCGATCAGCGCCGGGTCGGCTTTGTGTGAGAGGCGGTCGGGAAGGTCGAACGCGCTCGTGGTCAGGGGGGTCACGTCATGCTCCCGTTTCCGCAGGTCCTGGGCCTAGGCGGGACAGTTTGCGGGAGACATGGGGCCTTGCCGCAAGACCCCCTGTGTGTTATAGCTTGAGAGTGGCAAGGAGAGAACTCCTTGCCTTTCTTGCTTTTTCGCCGCCGTTCGTGCGAGGTCACACCGGTCCGGGTGCCGTCATCCAGCGCCACTGGGTGAATTCCTCCAGACTGGCTGTGCCGCCGATGCGGGAGCCGTTGCCGGAGATGCCCATGCCTCCGAAGGGGGCGTTCGCGGCGTCCTTGGCGGAGACGTCGTTGATGTGGACCATGCCGGTGCGCAGTCGCTCGGCGACAGCGGTCGCCCTCGGTACGGATCCCGAGTGCACGGCGGCCGTCAGGCCGTACGCGGTGTCGTTGGTGATCTCGACGGCCTCCTCCTCGCTGTGAAACGGAATGACGGGGGCGACGGGACCGAAGATCTCCTCGGTGAACGCGGGCATGGCCCGGTCGACCCGGTCCAGGACGGTGGGTGGGTAGAAGAGTCCGTCGCGTCGGCCGCCCGTGAGCACCCGCGCCCCGCCCGCCACGCTCTCGTCGACGATGCGCTCGATCCTGGTGGCCAGCCGCTCACTGATGATCGGGCCGACGCTGACGCCCGCTACGCGGGGATCGCCGATACGCAGGGCGCGCGCGTGCCCGACCAGCGCCTCGGTGTACGCCTCGACCAGGTCGGCATGGACCAGGTGGCGGCCGGCGGCGACGCACGCCTGTCCCTGGTATCCGAAGGTGCTCACGGCTCCGGCCAGGGCCGCCGCGCCCACATCGGCGTCCTCGAGCACGACGAGCGAGTTCTTGCCGCCGAGCTCCAGGGCGACCCGCTTCAGCCCCTCGCCCGCCACACGCGCCACGACGCGCCCGACCTCGGCGGACCCGGTGAAGGCGACCATGGCGACATGAGGATCCGCCGCGACCGCCTGCCCGGTCTGCGCGCCGCCCGGCAGGACGTGCAGCACCCCGTCGGGCAGTCCGGCGTCCTCGAAGAGCCGCGCGACGAGGACGCCCCCGGACACCGGAGTGAGGGGGTCGGGCTTGAGCAGCACGGTGTTGCCCAGCGCCAGTGCGGGCGCCAGCGCGCGCACCGCGAACAGGAGCGGCGCGTTCCATGGGTTGATGACGCCGATGACGCCGAGCGGCACCCGCCACGCCAGACTCGTTCCTCCCGGGGTCTGCGGAGCCAGGACCTCGCCCCTGGGCAGGGACGCGAGTCCCACGGCGTGCGTCAGCTGGGCGAGGGCAGCGGTGATCTCGTAGTCACCCTTGGCGGGGACGCCGGCCGACTCCCGGACGATCCAGTCGCGGAATGTGGCACGGTGCCCACGCAGCGCGGAAGATGCGCGCAGCAGGACGTCGATACGGTCGGAGGGAGCTGCCGCGGCCCAGTCCCCGGCGGCTCGGGCGGCCCGTGCGCCGGCCCGGGCGACGTCCGCCCAGGAGGCGACGCCGATCTCGGCCAGGACATGTCCCGTGGCCGGTTCGATCACCTCGCGTGTTCCGCCCTCGGATGCGCGCCAGCCCCCGCTGTAGATCTTCCCGGCCCATTCGGCCGGGTCCGGCCACCTCGTGCCGTTGCCCTTCATGGGTGCCGCCCTCCGTCCGGGGTCGGTGCCGCCGTCCTGACATGAGGACCGATACACGCCTGTCTGTCACTCTTGTTGTCTAGTGTCGTAACAGTGAAGGTGCGACGCACCTCCAGCGCAGGGCGCTCTTGGGCAGAAGGCCGCCAGGGCGGGATTGAGGGCAGATGACGTCATGACCGGATCCGCGTCCGCCTCTGACGACGGCCCGAGCGCCGGATCGCAGGAACGTTTCGACGGTGCGGCGACGGCCAGGGCCGTCGTCAATGACCTCGGTGTCGTGACCTCGTGGAACGAAGGGGCGCGGCGGCTGCTCGGTTACCGGGCCCCCGAGGTGGTCGGCCGGAAGGCGGCCGCGCTTCTCGCGGACGCCGCTCCGGCCCACGTGCTGGACTCGCTGACCGGCCTGCGCAGGTGGAGCGGGACGGCCACGCTGCTGCACCGGGACGGCCACCGCCTCACCGTCGGGCTGCTGGCCCACCACCGGACGGTCGACGGGGACGACTGGCTGCTGGTGTCACCGGTGGCCCGGCCGGCACCGACGCCTGAGGACGATGCGTTCGTGCGGCGTAGTTTCGCCCAGGCTCCCTACTCGATGGCTCTGTACGACACCGGGCTGAGGTTGCGGTGGGCGAACACGGACATGGAACGTGTGATGGGCCTGTCCGAGCAGGAGATGCGCGGCCTGCGGGTGACGGAGATCGTCCTCGACCCGGAGAGCGAGCGGGCCGAGGAAGGCATGCGAGCCGCGCTGGAGACCGGTTGCCTCCAGGAGATCGGAGCCGCGGTGCACCTCGCCGGCCATGAGCGGGAGAGTGTGTGGTCGGTGTCCCTCGTCCCCGTACGGGGCTCCGACGGCCGGCTCGAAGGTGTCCTGCTGTCGGCACACGACGTGACGGAGCAGCACCTCGCGCGGCAGCGGCTGGTCCTGGTCAACGACGCCAGCGTGCGGATCGGCAGCACCCTGGACCTGCCCCGTACCGCTCAGGAACTCGCCGACGTGGCCGTCCCGCGGTTCGCGGACTTCGTCACGGTCGATCTCCTGCCGGTGATCGAGGGGGGCGAGGATCCTCCGCAGGGTTCTCCGGCCGGTCCGGTGATGCTGCGCCGGGTCGCCTGTCAGTCGGTGCTGGAGGGCTGCCCCGAAGCCGTGGTGCCGTTCGGGACGGTGGCGCCCTATCCCGAGGGCTCCACCGCGGCGGAGTGCCTGGCCGCCGAGCGGCCACTCATCGAGCACATCACGCCCGCCGCCCTGGAGGATCTGGACCGGACGGCCCCGGACCGGGCCGAACGCATGCGGCGGTTCGGGTTCCACTCGGTGCTGGCGGTACCCATGCGTGCGCGTGGCCTCACCTTGGGCGTGGCCACGTTCTCCCGCCATCGCCGGCCCCAGCGCTTCCAGCAGGACGACCTGCTGCTTGGCCAGGAGATCACCGCTCGCGCCGCCGTGTGCATCGACAACGCCCGGCGGTACACCCGCGAACGCGACACCTCCCTCACGTTGCAGAGCAGCCTGCTGCCGCAACGTCTCCCCGAGCAGGCGGCTCTCGATGTCGCCTCCCGCTATCAGCCCGCCAGCACCCGGGCCGGTGTCGGCGGCGACTGGTTCGACGTCATCCCGCTGTCCGGTGCCCGGGTCGCGCTGGTCGTCGGTGACGTCGTGGGCCACGGCGTCCAGGCCTCGGCGACCATGGGGCGGCTGCGCACCGCCGTACGCACGCTGGCAGATGTCGACCTTCCACCCGACGAGTTGCTGACCCACCTCGACGACCTGGTCAACCGTGCCGCCGGCGGCGGTGACACCACGGCCCCGCTCGACGGCGACGTCGGCGCCACCTGTCTCTACGCCGTCTACGACCCCGTCTCGCGCCACTGCACGATCGCCCGCGCGGGCCACCCCGGGCCGGCCCTCGTGGCACCCGACGGCACTGTCGAGTTCCTCGAGGTCCCGGCCGGCCCTCCCCTCGGCCTGGGCGGCCTGCCCTTCGAGTCGACCGAGCTGGAGCTGGCCGAGGGCAGCCTTCTCGTCCTCTACACGGACGGGCTCGTCGAGGTCCGCGGCCGGGACATCGACGAGGGGATCGCCGCCATGCGCGAGGTGCTGACACGACCGGCTCAGGATCTGGAGGCCGTGTGCGACGCCCTGTTGAGCACCCTGATCGCGGATCGCCCCACTGACGATGTGGCGCTCCTCGTGGCCCGCACCCGAGCCCTCGACGCCTCGCACGTGGCGACCTGGCCGGTGTCACCGGACCCCGCCGCAGTCGCGGATGTGCGCAAGACCGCCTGCCGGCAACTGTCCGAGTGGGGCTTGGACGATGCCGTGTTCGTCACCGAGTTGGTCGTCAGCGAACTGGTCACCAACGCCATCCGGTACGGACGGCCTCCCATCGAGCTCAGACTGATCTACGACCGCACCCTCATCTGCGAAGTGTCCGACGGCAGCAGTACCGCGCCCCATCTGCGCCGGGCCCATACCTTCGACGAAGGAGGACGCGGGTTGCTGCTCGTCGCTCAGCTCACCCAGGGCTGGGGATCCCGTCAGATGACCAACGGCAAGACCATTTGGGCTGAACAGGCACTTCCCGGCGACTGAGGTGCGCCGGAGGCCTGGCCTCCCCAGCGGCCGGTTCCGTATGACACGCTCTTCGGCGAGCGGACGGCCGAGAAACGGCCGTCGGCTGTCACGGCACCGTGGAGAGGCGACGGCATGCGCATCGGACTGCTCGGCACCGGCCCATGGGCGCAGATGGCCCACGCACCCGCCCTCAGCGGGCACGACGAGCTCGACTTCGCGGGCGTGTGGGGACGCCGCCCCGAGGCGGCGAAGGAACTCGCGGAGCGGCACGGTGTCCGGGCCTACGACGACGTGGACGCGCTGTTCGCCGACGTGGACGCGGTCGCCGTGGCGCTGCCTCCCGAGGTGCAGGCCGACCTCGCCGCTCGGGCGGCGCGGGCCGGGTGTCATCTGCTGCTCGACAAGCCCCTGGCGGCGACGGTGGAGCAGGGTCGGGCGGTGGTCGAGGCCGTCGAGGAGGCGGGGGTCGCCTCCGTCGTGTTCTTCACGACCCGCTTCCAGCCCGAGCCGGCGGCGTGGATCACCGAGCAGGCGGCGGTGCCGGGGTGGTTCACGGGGCGGGCGCAGTGGCTCGGGGCGGTGTTCAGCAGCGAGAGCCCCTTCGCCACGCCGTGGCGGAAGGAGAAGGGCGCCCTGTGGGACGTCGGGCCGCACGCCCTGTCCGTCCTGCTGCCGGTCCTCGGCGACGTGCGACGCGTGACGGCGGCGGCGTACGGCCCCGGGGACACGGCTCATGTGGTCCTCGACCACAGCGGCGGCGCGTCGAGTACGCTCACCCTGAGTCTGACGGCACCGCCCGCCGCGTCCGGTGCCGCCGTGGAACTCCTCGGGGAGGCCGGGGTCGCGGTCCTGCCGGAGGGCTCCGACGGAGCGGTCCCCGCGTTGATGCGGGCGGCGGACGCCCTGCTCACCGCCGCCCGGACCGGCCGCCCGCACGCGTGTGACGCGGCGTTCGGCCTGCGGGTCACGGAGATCCTCACGGCGGCCGACGACCTGTTGAACGGCGGCGCCCGTTAGTCCTGGAAGATGACCAGGTCCCTACGCCGGTGCGAGGGCACGGCCCCTCCGTAGCATCCGTCACACGCATCCGCGTGAGAGCGCTCTGCACGCGGCCGCGCAGGACGGCAGGGCGTACGGCTTCGCCTTCGACGACGTGGCCGACTTCGCCTCGCACATCCAGGACACGGCCATCCCTGCGGGCGCGGAGGGCAGACACGGGCAAGCTGGTGTACCTGGTCCTCGACAGGACCAGCCCCGCGGCCGAGAGGAACAGTGCCTCCAGACGCCAACCTGGAACGCAATGAGACTGAGGAGGGCCATCCCCGCGGGCGGGGGGAGCAGTGCGTGAGGGAGGGCGTCCAGGCCAGGCTGGAGGCCCCCCCCCGCAGGGGCGTGCCGATGGGGGTACTTCCCCCAGTGGGTGAGCATGTCCCGGACCTGCCATGCGCGGTCGTCGACGGGGGCCGGCGCGCCAAGTACCGGCCTCGGCACCCGCCCCCATGCTCACGATCCGTCAGCTGCCGCCGCCCTGTCGCCCGATGGTGCTGGCTCGTGGAATCAGCCGGTGCGGCGCCCGGATCTCCATGCCCGGGACGGGGGTCGAGCTGCCGATCCGCTTGAGCAGTCGCTCCACCGCCGTCTCCGCGATCACCTTCTTGTCCGGGGAGACCGTGGTGACGGACGGATTGGAGTAGCGGCCGTCCTCGATGTCGTCGTAGCCGACCACGGCGACATCCTCGGGGACGCGCAGTCCGCGGGCGGCCAGGGTGTGCAGGGCGCCGAGGGCGACCAGGTCGCTGTAGCAGAAGACCGCGTCGGGCGGCTCCTCCAGGTCGAGCAGGTGGGCCATGGCCGTCGCGCCGTCGGAGCGGTTGAAGCGCGGGGTGGAGACGACGAGTTCCTCGCGGACGGGCAGGCCGGCCCGCTCGTGGGCCAACCGGTATCCCCGGGTGCGCAGTTGGGCCGCCTCGCCGGTGCGGTAGGGCTGGTCGCCGATCGCCGCGACGCGGCGCCGGCCGAGGGCGAGCAGATGCTCGGTCGCCTCCAGGGAAGCGGCCACGTCGTCGATGCCGACATGGTCGAAACCGCCGTCGCTCACCCGCTCGCCGAGCACGACGAGCGGCAGGCTCGGATCACGCTCGGACAGGTCGGACTGGGCCAGGCCCAGCGGGCTGAAGATGACACCGTCGAACAGCAGATGCTGGGAGCCCCGGCTGAGGAACAGCTTCTCGTGCTCGGCGTCGCCGTCGGTCTGGTCGATCAGGACGTTGTAGCCCTGTACGCGGGCCGCGCGGATGATGCCCTGCAGCAGTTCGGCGAAGTACGGCGTGTCCAGGTACGGCACCACCACGGCGATCTGGCCCGAGCGGCCGGCGGCGAGGTTGCGGGCCAGCACGTTGGGCCGGTAGCCGAGCTTGTCCACGGCCTGCTGAACCCGGAGGCGGGTGGCCTCGGCGACGGGCGCGTAGCCGTTGACCACGTTGGACACGGTCCGGCTGGAGACACCGGCGAGCTCCGCGACGTCGCGGAGAGTGACGCCCTTTGCCATATGCCACCTTCATCCCGAATGTCGGTTTCAGCGCTGAAATTTTCCCTCAAGAGGTCCCCTGCGCCTCTTGCAGCGCGGCAACTTCTCGGTTAACACTTTTGCAGCGCTGCAAAGCGTAGCAGAAGGGCTTGATCCAAAGCGGATCGAGTACCCAGGGATCGTGGCGTCATCGCGCCGCGGACCGGGTCCCCGAGAGCGATCACGGGGATGACCAGTAGGAGCCGCAGTGGGACCAGCAACCTCTCACGGGCCGGGAGCCGCACCCGTCCTGACAGGGCATCACTCTTTACTCACCGCGGTCTGAACCGTCGTCCGGCGCGCCCGCCGCGCTGATCACCGATCCGTCTCTGCTCCTCACCGACGTCACGCACGCCCACCCTCCCGCGTCGACCGACGTCCGTCCGCCAGGATCCCTCGGCGGACAGCACACCTGAGCGCCTCGCGCGTGAAGCGTCCGCCCTTCACCCGAGCCGGCATGCCCGCATGCCGTCGCCCGTTCACTCCCCTCACGCCGGTCCTCCGTGTGCCCGGCGCACCTCCCCTCACCTCCCGTACTCCGTCCTGCCCTCGGGCACCACATCCAGGAGATCGCTCATGTCGTCCAGCAGCAAGCCCACGTACCGTTCCCTCCGGCGGACCACGGTCGCGGCGACCTCCGCCGCTCTCGCCGGCGTGCTCCTCGCGGCCTGCGGCGGCGGTGGCGGCAGCGCCGGCGGCGCGCAGAGCGGCCCCGTGCACATCAAGGTGTGGGCCTGGTACCCGCAGTTCAAGCAGGTCGTGGCGGAGTTCAACAAGACCCACAAGGACGTCCAGGTCGACTGGGTCCAGGCCGGCGTCGGCCAGGACGAGTACACCAAGCTGAAGACCGCGCTGAAGGCCGGCCAGGGCGCCCCGGACGTCGTCATGCTGGAGTTCCAGGAGCTGCCCACCATCCAGCTCACCAAGGGCCTGCTCGACATGGGCAAGTACGGCGCGAACGCGGACAAGGACAAGTACGTGGACTGGGCCTGGAAGCAGGCCTCGGACGGCGACCACGTCTACGCCATCCCGGTCGACGGCGGCCCGATGGCGATGATGTACCGGACCGACCTCTTCAAGAAGTACCACCTGAAGGTCCCCACGACCTGGGCGGAGTACAAGGAGGAGGCGGTCAAGCTGCACAAGGCCGACCCGAAGGCGTACATGACCGACTTCGGCAGCGACGAGACGGCCGCCGGCTGGCGCCAGGGCCTGATGTGGCAGGCCGGTTCCCGCCCCTACACGTATTCGGCGAGCAAGCTGCCGGACATCGGCGTGAAGCTGAACGACGACAACGCCAAGAAGGTCTACGAGTACTGGGGCGACCTGGTCAAGAACAAGCTGGTCGACACCCAGTCGTACGCCACCACGGACTTCTACAACGGCCTCAGCACCGGCAAGTACGCCACCTACATCGCGGCCGGCTGGGGGCCGGGCTACCTCTCCAGCGTCGCCGCGAAGACCTCCGGCAAGTGGGCCGTCGCCCCGCTGCCGCAGTGGAACGCGGGCGCGGGCGCCCAGGGCGACTGGGGCGGTTCGAGCTTCTCGGTGACCTCGCAGACCAAGCACCCGAAGGAGGCCACCGAGGTCGCCCGGGAGCTCTTCGGCACCTCCCAGGCGGCCTGGAAGATCGGCATCGACCAGGCGTACCTCTTCCCGCTGTCCAAGCCGATCCTCAACGGGTCGTACTTCCAGGACAAGAAGTACGACTTCTTCGGCGGCCAGCAGATCAACAAGGTGTTCGTGCCCGCCGCGAACGGCATCGGGACCTTCGACTGGAGCCCGTTCCAGGACTACGCCTACAACACCGACACCAGTGAGGTGGGCAAGGCCCTCCAAGGCCAGACCCCCTGGTCGTCCGTCAACGACAACGTCCAGCAGAAGGTGACCTCCTACGCGGGCAAGCAGGGCTTCAAGGTCAGCCAGTAACCGGCCCGAGCCCCCGCTCACCATGCCCCCGCCGGCGCGCCCGCGCCCGACAGCTCCGCCGCCGGCGGGGGCCCGCACGACGCGCAAGGAGAAGTGATGAGCCTGCTCCGACAGCAGGGATCCACCGCGACGGCACCGCCGAGTGCCGTCCCCGCGAAGGGACTTCGCACTCCCATGGCGGGCCGGCGCCCCGGCGGGCTGTCCGCCCGCACCCGGCACAAGGGCATGGGCCTGCTGCTGGTCAGCCCGTTCCTCCTGCTCTTCCTGGCCTTCCTGGTGGCGCCGCTGGCTTACGCCTTCTGGCTGAGCCTGAGGACCTCCACCCTGGTCGGCGGTGACCACTTCAGCTGGTTCGCCAACTACGAGCAGACCTTCACCGACCCGCAGTTCCTGTCCGGCGTGCGCAGGGTGGCTGTCTTCGGTGTGGTGCAGATCCCGCTGATGCTCGGCCTCGCTCTGGTGGGCGCGCTCATCATCGACGAGGTGACGAGCAGGCTCGCCAAGGTCTTCCGGATGACCCTGTTCATGCCGTACGCCGTGCCCGCGGTGATCGGCGCCCTGATGTGGGGCTTCCTGTACAGCCCGACCTTCGGCCCGGTGAACTCGATCAGCGAATCACTCGGTCTCGGCAAGGTCGACCTGCTGGGCCACGGTCTGATGCTGACCTCGCTGGGCAACATCGTGACCTGGCAGTGGACCGGCTACAACATGATCGTCCTGTACGCCGCCCTCCAGGGCCTGCCCCGCGAGGTCTACGAGGCGGCGAAGCTCGACGGCGCCGGCCAGCTCCAGACGGCCCTGCGCATCAAGGTCCCGATGATCTCCTCGGCGCTGGTGCTCACCCTGATGTTCACCCTCATCGGCACCCTGCAGTTCTTCACCGAGCCGCGGGTGCTGGAGCCGACCGCCTCCCAGGTGATCACCCCGGACTACACGCCGAACCTGTACGCCTACAACCTGGCGTTCCAGTACTCGGAGTTCAACTACTCCGCCGCCATCTCCTTCTCCCTCGGAGCGGTGGTCTTCATCGGCTCCTACTTCTTCCTGTTCGCCACACGCAAGAGGAGCGGACTGAAGTGACCACCGTCGCCGCACCCGCCGTCACCACCGCCCCGGCCACCGCCCGCCGCCCGTCCGCCGCCCGCGGACGCGTCACCGTCAACGTGGTGATGGTGGCGATGATCCTGTACTTCCTGCTGCCGTTCTGGTGGCTGGTCGTCGCCGCCACCAAGGACAACGACGCGCTGTTCTCCACCGCAGCCCTGTGGTTCCACTCGCCGGGCGCCTTCGTGACCAATGTCCGGCAGCTGTTCACCTACAACGACGGCGAGTACCTGCGCTGGATGGGCAACACCGCCGTCTACGCGGGCGTGAGCGGGGTGGGTGCCACCGCCGTGGCGACCCTCGCGGGCTACGCCTTCGCCAAGTACCGCTTCCCCGGCCGGAACGTGCTCTTCTCCAGCCTCCTCGGCGCCATCATGGTGCCCGCCACCGCCCTGGCCATCCCCACCTACCTGCTGCTGAGCAAGGTCGCGCTGACCAACACCATGTGGGCGGTCATCCTGCCCCAGCTGCTCAACCCCTTCGGCGTCTACCTCGTACGGGTCTACGTGCAGGAGTCCCTGCCGGACGAGCTGCTGGAGGCGGCCCGCATGGACGGGGCCGGCGAGCTGCGCGTGCTGTGGTCGGTGGCACTGCCGACCCTGAAGCCGGCGCTGGTGACCGTGCTGCTGTTCTCCATGGTCGGCACCTGGAACAACTTCTTCCTGCCGCTGGTGATGCTCAACAACGACAAGCTCTTCCCGCTCACCGTCGGCCTGCAGTCCTGGTACCAGGGAGCGCTGATCCAGTCCGGCGCCAACGCGCTGTTCACCCTCGTCATCGCGGGTTCCCTGGTGGCGATCCTGCCGCTGATCGTCACCTTCCTCCTCCTCCAGCGGTACTGGCGCGGCGGTCTGACCGTCGGAAGCCTCAAGTGACCTGACGGGCCGGCCCGTTCCTCCTCCTCTCCTCGCGCACCTCCCGGAGCGACCTTCATGCTGCACGCCTCCCTGACCATCGACCCCGCCTTCCGCGTCGCCGACGTGAGTCCCCGTACCTTCGGCTCGTTCGTCGAGCACATGGGCCGCTGCGTCTACACCGGCATCTACGAGCCCGGCCATCCGTACGCCGACGAGGACGGCCTGCGCCGTGACGTCCTGGACCTGGTGCGCGAGCTGGGCGTGACCGCCGTGCGCTATCCCGGCGGCAACTTCGTCTCCGGCTTCCGCTGGGAGGACAGTGTCGGCCCGGTCGCCGACCGCCCCACCCGCCTCGACCTCGCCTGGCACAGCACCGAGACCAACGCCTTCGGCCTGCACGAGTTCCACCGCTGGGCCGAGAAGGCCGGCGTCGAGCCCATGATGGCCGTCAACCTCGGCACCCGGGGCGTGGCAGAGGCCCTGGACCTGCTGGAGTACTGCAACCACCCGGGCGGGACCGCCTGGTCCGACCAGCGGATCAAGAACGGCGCCCCCGACCCCTTCGGCATCCGCATGTGGTGCCTGGGCAACGAGATGGACGGCCCCTGGCAGACCGGCCACAAGACCGCCCAGGAGTACGGCCGTATCGCCGCCGAGACCGCCCGGGCCATGCGCATGATCGACCCCAAGCTCGAACTGGTCGCCTGCGGCAGCTCCAGCTCCGCGATGCCGACCTTCGGCGCCTGGGAGGCCACCGTCCTGGAGGAGGCGTACGACCAGGTCGACTACATCTCCTGCCACGCCTACTACGAGGAACTCGACGGCGACCTCGGCAGCTTCCTGGCCTCCGGGGTCGACATGGACCACTTCGTCGAGTCGGTGGTCGCCACCGCCGACCACATCCGGGCCAAGCTGCGCAGGAAGAAGCGGATCAACCTCTCCTTCGACGAGTGGAACGTCTGGTACAACACCCGCTTCGAGGCGCAGGAGAAGCCCTCCGAGTGGGCCGTCGCCCCGCGCGTGATCGAGGACGAGTACAACGTCGCCGACGCCGTCGTCGTCGGCGGGCTGCTGATCAGCCTGCTGCGGCACAGCGACCGGGTCACCGCCGCCTGCCTCGCCCAGCTCGTCAACGTCATCGCCCCCATCCGCAGCGAGGCGGGCGGCCCGAGCTGGCGGCAGACCACCTTCCACCCCTTCGCCCAGGCGGCCCGGCACGCCCGCGGCACGGTCCTGCGGGTGGAGCCGGTCGCGCCGACGTATGAGACGAAACGTTTCGGCGAGGTCTCCGTCGTCGACGCCGTCGCCACGCACCTCGCCGGGGCGGACGGCGCCGACGAGCTCACCGTCTTCGCCGTCAACCGGCACCAGAGCGAGAACGTCGAACTCGCCCTCGACCTGCGGGCGTTCCCCGGCTACACGCCGGTGGAGCACTCGGTGCTGAGCGACCCGGACATCCGCGCCGCCAACACCCAGGACGACCCCGACCGGGTCCGCCCGTACACCGCCGGCACCGGTTCCGTCACCGACGGCCGCCTCACCGCGAGCCTGACACCCGTCTCCTGGAACGTCATCCGGCTGCGCCGCGTCGGCTGACCCACCCCTCGGACACCCGCCGCTCCCAACCCCTTGGTTCTCCCCCCGGGAGCGGCGGGCCCCGCACCACCCCCTCTTCGGACATTCCTTGGGAGCCGCCCATGTCCACCACCCGGGAAGGCGCCAGATCCCGCGCCCTGCCCAGAACCCAGGCGATCACCCTGCTGCTGGCCCTGCTCGCAGCAGCCGTCGCCCTCGTCCTCCCCACCTCCGGCCAGGCGCACGCCATCTCGCGCGCCTCGCAGACGATGTACACCCCGCCGTCCACCGCCCCGTCGCCCGGCTCGCTCTACCCGCGCGCCGTGCGCCTGCAGTACAGCGGATCGTCGAACGGCACCCTGCTCGCCACGTTCGAGCAGTACAGCTCGGGCACCCCGGTCTTCCCGATCTACCGCAGCACGGACAACGGCAGCAGCTGGACGCAGATCTCCAGCATCAGCGACACGCACAACGGCTTCGGCAACCGCTACCAGCCGTTCCTGTACGAACTTCCCACCCAGATCGGCAACTTCCCGGCCGGCACGATCCTCGCCGCCGGCAACTCCATCCCCAGCGACCTGTCCTCGACCGAGCTGGACCTGTACGCCAGCACGGACCACGGTGTCAGCTGGTCGTACGTCAGCACCATCGCGCAGGGCGGCGAGGCCGACCCCACCAACGGCAAGACCCCGGTGTGGGAGCCGTTCCTGATGGTGTCCGGCTCGAAGCTGATCGTGTACTACTCCGACCAGCGTGACCCCAACTACGGCCAGAAGATCGTCCACCAGGTCTCCACGGACGGCGTGAACTGGGGCTCCGTGGTGAACGACGTCGCCACCTCGACCTACAGCGACCGTCCGGGCATGCCCGTCGTCGCCAAGCTGCCCAACGGCAACTACGTGATGACGTACGAGTTCTGGGGCGCCCCCGAGGGCGGCTTCGCCGTCTACTACAAGATCTCCTCCAACCCGGAGGCGTTCGGCTCCGCCACCGGTATCGCCCTCAAGGCGACCGACGGCACCCAGCCCAAGAGCTCCCCGTACATCACCTGGCTGCCCACCGGCGGCGCCAACGGCACCCTGGTGGTGAGCGCCAACAGCAGCGACGACCTGTTCCTCAACACGCAGAACGGCGCCGCGAACACCTGGACGCGCATCGCCTCCACCGTCCCCGGCGGCTACAGCCGCGGCCTGCTCCCGCTGGCCGACGGCCACAGCCTGATGATCTTCAGCGGCGGCCACCTGACCAGCACGGGCCTGAACCCGATCACCTACGGCACGATCGACCTGGGCGGCGGTATCTCGGACGGGGCGACCTACACCATGTCCAATGCCAACAGCCACCTGATGCTGACCATCGCGGGCGGCTCCACCACCAACGGCACCTACGCCACCCAGCAGAACGCCGACAACGCCAATGACCAGAAGTGGCGGTTCGTCCAGCAGACGTCCGGCTACTTCAAGATCTTCAACGTGGCGAGCGGCAAGGTGCTGGGCGTGGAGAACCAGTCCACCGCCAACGGCGCCAAGGTCCTGCAGTGGGACGACAACGGCACCCTCGACCACGAGTGGGCCGTGGCGCCCGACCCGGCGGGCGGCTTCACCGCCACCAACCGGATCAGCGGCAAGGTGCTGGAGATCCCCAGCGCGTCCACCACGGTGGGCACGATCGCCGGGCAGTGGGGCCCCACGGGCTGCGCCTGCCAGCGCTGGAACCTGACCCAGACCGCCCTGCCGAACCTGGCGACCGGCCAGTACCGCCTGATCAACAAGAACAGCGGCAAGTTCCTGGAGATCCCCGGCGCGTCCACCACGGTGGGCAAGCAGGCGGGCCAGTGGGTGAACACCGCCAACAACTGCCAGCTGTGGACCTTCACGTCGCAGAGCGGCGGGGCGTGGACCGTGAAGAACGTCAACAGCGGTCTGTACCTCGACAACAACGGCTCGACCTCGTCCGGTGCGGCCGTCGTGCAGAACTCGTCCTCGACCGCGAACTCCCAGAAGTGGACGCTCACGGACGCGGGCAACGGCTACTACAAGCTCGTCAACGTCGGTAGCGGCCTGGTGGCGGACGTCGCCTCCGCCTCCACCGCCAACGGCGCGCTGATCGTCCAGTCGGCGGACAACGGCGCCGATGACGAACTGTGGCAGGTCGTGCGGGTCAACTGACCCGCCAGGGGGCCCGGTCGCGGCCGGGCCCCCGAACGTCTGTCCAGTATCCCGATCAATGACTGTCATACCGAACAAGAAAGGTGAGGTCGCCCGTGTCTGAAGAACCCTGTGTCGTGGGCGTCGACTTCGGAACCCTGTCCGGCCGTGCCGTGGTGGTCCGGGTCCGCGACGGCGCGGAACTGGCCTCGGCCGAGCACGTCTACGCCCACGCCGTCCTCGACCGGCACCTGCCCGACGGCACCCGGCTGCCCCCCGACTGGGCCCTGCAGGTGCCCTCGGACTACATCGACGTGCTGCGCAGCGCCGTACCGGAGGCGGTGACGCGGGCAGGAGTGCGGCCGGAGCAGGTCATCGGCATCGGCACCGACTTCACCGCCTGCACGGTCCTGCCGGTCCTCGCCGACGGCACGCCGCTGTGCGAACTCCCCGGCCTGGAGAACCGCCCGCACGCCTACGTCAAGCTGTGGCGCCACCACGCCGCCCAGGGCCAGGCCGACCGGATCAACGCACTGGCCGCCGAGATGAAGGAGCCGTGGCTGGAGCGGTACGGCGGGAAGATCTCCTCGGAGTGGGAGTTCGCCAAGGCGCTCCAGGTACTGGAGGAGGACCCCGAGATCTACCGGCGCACCGAGCGGTGGCTGGAGGCGGCCGACTGGGTCGTGTGGCGTCTGTGCGGGACGTACGTCCGCAACGCCTGCACGGCCGGCTACAAGGGTCAGTACCAGGACGGCACTTACCCCTCCCGTGACTATCTCGCCGCACTGAACCCGGACTTCGCCGGCTTCGTGACCGACAAGCTGGACCATCCCATCGGTCAACTCGGCGATGCAGCTGGGGTGCTGACGGCCGAGGCCGCCGCCTGGACCGGGCTGCCGGAGGGCATCACGGTCTGCGTCGGCAACGTCGACGCCCACGTGACGGCCCCGGCGGCCGTGGCGGTGGAACCCGGCCAGATGGTCGCCATCATGGGCACCTCCACCTGCCATGTGATGAGCTCCGACCAGCAGGGTGTCGTACCCGGCATGTGCGGGATCGTGGACGGCGGCATCCTGCCCGGGCTCTGGGGCTACGAGGCCGGGCAGAGCGGCGTCGGCGACATCTTCGGCTGGTTCGTCCGCACGGGCCTGCCCGCCGAGTACGCGGAGCGGGCCGCCGCGGCCGGCCAGACCCCGCACGAGTACCTGACCGACCTCGCGGCCGGACAGAAGGTGGGCGAACACGGCCTTCTCGCCCTCGACTGGCACAGCGGCAACCGGTCCGTCCTGGTCGACCACGACCTCAGCGGTCTGCTGATCGGCCAGACGCTCTCCACGCGCCCGGAGGACGTCTACCGCGCCCTGCTGGAGGCCACCGCCTTCGGCACCCGCACCATCATCGACGCCTTCGAGGCCGCCGCCGTACCGGTGAAGGAACTGACCATCGCGGGCGGCCTGACGAAGAACGCCCTCCTCATGCAGATCTACGCCGATGTCACCCGCCGCCCCCTGAGCATCATCGGCTCCACCCAGGGTCCGGCCCTCGGCGCCGCGATGCACGCCGCCGTCGCCGCCGGGGCGTACCCCGACATCCACGCCGCGGCCCACGCCATGGGCAAGGTGCACCGCCGGGTCTACCTGCCGGACCCTCAGCGCGCGGGGGCCTACGAGCGCCTCTACTCCGAATACCGCGTGCTGCACGACTACTTCGGCCGCGGCACCAACGACGTCATGCACCGCCTGCGCCGCATCCGCGCGAAAGCCTCCCTGCTCTCCCTGTGAAAGGAACTCTCCGATGACGACTTCCCCAACCCCCCACGACAGCCACGAGGTCTGGTTCCTCACCGGCAGCCAGGGCCTGTACGGCGACGACACGCTGAAGCAGGTCGCCCTCCAGTCCCGGCAGATCGCCGAGCGCCTCGACGCGGCGGGCGGGATCCCCCTGCGCATCGTCTGGAAGCCGGTCCTCACGGACGCCGAGTCGATCCGCGGGATGTGCCTGGAGGCGAGCGCCTCCGACACCTGCGTGGGCGTCATCGTGTGGATGCACACCTTCTCCCCGGCGAAGATGTGGATCGCCGGGCTCAGCGCCCTGGACCGGCCGCTGCTGCACCTGCACACCCAGTACAACCTGTCGCTGCCGTGGTCGATCATCGACATGGACTTCATGAACCTCAACCAGGCCGCCCACGGCGACCGGGAGTTCGGGCACATCGAGTCCCGCGTCGGCGTCGACCGCAAGATCGTCGCCGGTCACGCCACCGACCCCAGGGTGATCCGGCGCATCGCCGCCTGGACCCGGGCCGCCGCCGGCCGCCACACCTCCCGCACCCTGCGCCTGGCCCGCTTCGGCGACAACATGCGCGACGTCGCCGTGACCGAAGGCGACAAGGTGGAGGCACAGCTGCGGTTCGGCTTCTCCGTGAACACCTACGGCGTCAACGACCTGGTCGCCGTGGTCGACGCCATCGAGGACAAGGCGGCGGCCGAACTCGCCGACGAGTACGTGGAGTCGTACGACGTCGTCCCGGCCCTGCGCCCCGGCGGCATCCGCCACGACTCACTGCTGTACGCGGCCCGTCTCGAACTCGGCCTGCGCGCCTTCCTCGCCGACGGTGGCTTCACCGCCTTCACCACCAACTTCGAGGACCTGGGCGGGCTGCGCCAGCTGCCGGGCCTCGCGGTCCAGCGGCTGATGGCTGACGGCTACGGCTTCGGCGGCGAGGGCGACTGGAAGACCTCCGCGCTGCTGCGGGTCATGAAGGTCATGGGCGCCGGACGCCCCGGCGGCACCACCTTCATGGAGGACTACACCTACCACCTCGGCCCCGGCACCCCGCGGGTCCTGGGCGCCCACATGCTGGAGGTCTGCCCCTCGGTGGCGGCCGACCGGCCCCGCTGCGAGATCCACCCCCTGTCCATCGGCGGCCGCGAGGACCCCGTGCGCCTGGTCTTCAACGCCGCCGAGGGCCCCGCCGTCGTCGTGGGCCTCTCCGACCTCGGCGACCGCTTCCGCCTCACGGCCAACGCCGTCGACGTCGTCGCCCCCAGCGAGCCCCTGCGCCGCCTGCCGGTCGCCCGCGCCGTGTGGAAGCCGCGCCCCTCCCTCGCGGAGTCGGCGGAGAGCTGGCTGCTGGCCGGCGCCCCGCACCACACCGTGCTCAGCTCCGCCGTCGACGTCGAAACCCTCACCGACTACGCGGCCATGACCGGCGTCGAACTGCTCACCATCGACGAGAACACCACCACCGAGCAGTTCGCCAAGGAAATCCGCTGGAACGCCGCCTACCACCGCCTCGCCCAGGCCCTGTGACGAAGGAGACGACGATGACCACAGCTGTCCGGGACGGCCTGCGCCAAGAGGTACTGGACGCGAACCTCGCCATCCCCCAGGTCGGCCTGGCGACCCTGACCTGGGGCAACGTCAGCGGCGTCGACCGCGAGGCGGGCGTGTTCGTCATCAAGCCGTCCGGGGTCCCCTACGAGGCCCTGACCATCGACGACCTGGTGACGGTCCGCCTGTCCGACGGTGCGGTGGTCGAGGGCGACCTGCGCCCCTCCACCGACACCGAGACCCACCGCTGCCTGTACCTGGCGTTCCCGTCCGTCGGCGGCGTGACCCACACCCACTCCACCCACGCGGTCGCCTTCGCGCAGGCCCGCCGGGACATACCCGTCCTCGGCACCACCCACGCCGACACCTTCAACGGCCCCGTGCCGGTCACCCGCGACCTCACCCAGGAAGAGTGCGCGAAGGACTACGAGTACAACACCGGCCACGTCATCGTGGACCTCCTCGACGGCGACGACCAGCGGGCCGTCGAGGTCCCCGCCGCCCTCGTCGCGGGCCACGGCCCCTTCACCTGGGGTGCCACCGCCCGCACGTCCCTGGAACACGCGATCATCTGCGAGGCCGTAGCCGATATCGCCCTCCACACCCTGTCCCTCTCCCCGGCCGCCCCGCCCCCTCGTCACCTCCTGGAGCGCCACTACACCCGCAAGCACGGCCCCGACGCCTACTACGGCAATCCGGCCGCCCCGGCGACGCGGTGACGACGATGCACAGAAGCCGCGTATACGCCGTACTGATCGACACACCCGAAGCCGAGGCCGCCCGGGCAGCGGACTTCTGGTCGGCAGCTCTCGGTGTGACGGCCCGACCGTTTCCACCGGCAGCGCAGTTCACCACGCTCCACCAGGCCCTGCCAGGGCTGATCACCGCAGTCCAGGCGGTCGACGACGCACCTCGTATCCACCTCGACATCGAGACCGACGACGTCGAATCGGAAACCGCGCGCTTGATCGCCCTGGGCGCCGAGCAGGTTTCGCAGTGGCAGGAGTGCCGTGTGCTACGAGTACCTGGTGGTCATCTGCTGTGCGTACTACCTGTGGAGAGCGATCCCGGCACTTTCCGGGCACAGGCCAACGTTTGGCCATGACGAGTACTCGGGCGGTCTCGGCCGGCTGGCCCCATACCCCCAGGTTGGCCGAGATCGCATGGAAACGGCCGTGGACGACGAGCTGATCGCGCGCAATCCGTGCCGGATCAAGGGCGCCGATAAGGAGTATGCCGCTGAGCGGCGTATCGCCACCGTCGGCCAGGTGGACGCCCTCGCCCACGCGGTCGGCATGCGGTGGCGGCTCATGGTCTACCTCGGGTGCGTGTCCCTCAGGGACGCCCTTGTGCAGTGCAGGAACCGTCTGCGGGGGCATTGAGGTGCATGGGAGAGTGGCTCCGGCCGACGGGGCTGCGGCTGACGCTCACACCGTTCCAGCGGGACGCGGGCCGTTTCGGCGCGGGCCCGGAGTGCGGCGCCGGGTGAGGCGTAGCAGCGTGGTGGTGTGAGTGGTGCGCACTCCCGGCTGCCGCGCCGGGACAGGGTCCGAGGCCGGGACCGGGGCCTGGACCGGGACCGGCGGGGCTGGCTGCGGGGCGCGCCGCCGCCGGTCTGGGCACGGTTGCTGCCGTCCGTACTGCTGGCGGGCGTCTGCACGGCTGAGCTGATCAGTCCGGAGCCGCTCGACATCGGCTTCCTGCTGGGTGCGATCCCGCCGCTGGCCGTGCTGGCGCACGGGCCGGTCGTGACGGCGGTGCTCGGTGCGCTGGCAGTGGTCGTGCTGACGGTGCCGGTCTTCCGGCTGAACGATCCCGGCAGCACCGATCTGCTGACCGTGTGCTTCGTCGCGGTGCTGAGCGTGCTGCTGTCTTACGTGCGCAGCAGGCGTGACGCGCAGCTGGTCACCGAGCGGGCCGTCGCCGAGGCCGCGCAGCGGGCGGTGGTGCCGCCGCTGCCGGAGCGGGTCGGGCCGGTGCGGTGCGCGGGGCTGTACCGGGCCGCGCAGAGCGGGACGCTGGTCGGAGGCGACTTCTTCGACGTGCGCGCGGGCCCCTACGGCGTACGGGCGGTCATGGGCGATGTGCAGGGGCACGGGCTGTCGGCGGTGGCCACGGTCGCGTCGCTGCTGGGGGCTTTCCGGGAGGCGGTGCTGGACCAGCCGGACCCGGAGGCGGTGGCGGCCCGGCTCGACCGGAGGCTGGTGGTGGACTCCGCGACCGAGCCGCATGCCGAGCTGTTCGCGACCGTGGTGCTGCTGGACTTCTCCGCCGACGCGCGTGTGGTGCGGATCGTGGCGTGCGGGCAGTCCGGCCCGTTGCTGTTGCGGGACGGGCGGGTCGTCGAGCTGGACGTCGAACCGTGCACGCCGCTGGGACTGGGCCTGGCCGAGGCCACTGCGGCGAAGGTCGTCTCGGTGCGGCTGCGGCCCGGGGACCGGCTGTTCCTCGCGTCCGACGGTGTCACCGAGGCCAGGGACGCGGGCGGGGTCTTCTATCCCCTCGCCGAGCGGTTGCCGGGCCTCGCCGACGAGGACCCGGCAGCCCTGGCGGAGCGGGTGTGGACCGACCTCGCCCGGTACTGCCCGGATGTGCGGGACGACGTCACGATGCTCGTGCTCGCGCCCCGTCCGCGGGTCGGGCCCTGACGGCGGCCGGCGGCGGGGCCGTACGACCGGGCGGCGCCAGTCGGCTTCCTGCGGGCTTGCGGCCGGTTCGCGCGAGCTTCCTGCGAGCCGGCGGTACGCTTCCCGGCGAGGTTACGGTCGGCTCCCGGCAAGCTTCCTGCGGGCTCGCGGCAGGGCTCTCGGCGGTGCCTGCGGCCGGCTGTCCGCGGAGGTTCCGCGGTCGGGGCCCGGGCTCTCCGGATGCACTGTGGGCTCGCGCGTTGAATGGTGGTCCTGGGCCCGTTTTTCAGCACCGGGGCCGCACCAGCGAACCGGACCCTAGGAGCAGAGAACATGTCGACTTCACAGCCCGCCGCGTCCCGGCCGCCCGAGGACCGCACCACCCCGGACCGCCTGCTCCACGCCCGCACCGGCACCGACGTGACGCCGGAGGACCTCGTCCTTGCCTCAGGCAAGGACCTCACCCCGCACACCCTGGAATGGGCCAGGCGCAAGCTGGCGGCGGAGGGCCCGGCCGCGCTGGAGAAGCTGCTGCCGTAGCCCCCGGCCGGAGGTCACGCCCTGTCGTCGTCCTCCGGGAGGGCGCTGTCGTCCTCCACCACGTGGACCGCCGCCTCCTCCGCACCGGCCGCACCCCCGTCGATGCCGATGTCCGTCGCGACGGTCTCCTTCGTCGTGTCCGGGTGAGCGCCCTCGTCCGGGGCGACCAGGCGGCCCGCACGGGCGGTGCCCGCCTCGGGGTCGACCGGCTCGCCGTCGCTGTCGGGGGTGTCGCCCACGCCGTCGCCGACGGGCTCGGCGGACACGTCGGGGACCTCCTGGGAGAGCCGGTCGTCGAGGGTCTCGCCCTCGTGCTGCTCGGCGGCGGTCGTGCCGCGCTTGGTGACGCCGAGCGGCTTCTCCGGCGGGGAGTAGCCCTCGTCGAGGGTGTCGTCGTAGGTCCGTTCGTCGACGGCGTCCTGGAGGTCCAGAGGCGCGGCGTCCTCCTGCTCCTCGTTGCTCCCGGTGGGCTGGTACGCGTCGTCCGCCATCGGCTCGGGGCGCATCGGTTCCGTGCCCATCGCTTCTGCCTCCCTGTCGCGCTGCGTCGACTCGTCTGTCTCATGTGCCCGTTCCGCGTTTCCCGTTACGCGGGCTCTAACCTTCCCGCCCCGTCCGGGCCAGGCCACCCGTCCACTTCTCCTCGATGCGCCCGAGCCTCCACACCAGCAGCGCTACGACCCAGGTGGCGACGAACAGCGCCACGACGACGTACCCCAGGACGTTGAGGTCGAGGCCGGAGATCCAGTCCCAGAAAGGGCCGTGCAGGCCGAGCCGCGCCACGAGCAGACCGAGGAGTTCGACGGTCCCGATGAGCAGGGCCACGGCGACGGACAGGCCGGTGATCGTGAGGTTGTAGTAGACCTTGCGGACCGGCTTGGAGAAGGCCCAGCCGTAGGCGAAGTTCATGAACGAGCCGTCGATGGTGTCGAGGAGACACATCCCGGCGGCGAACAGGACGGGAAGGCAGAGGATCGCGTACCAGGGCAGACCGGACGCGGCACCGGAGCCGGCCAGCACGAGCAGGGCGACCTCGGTGGCGGTGTCGAAGCCGAGGCCGAAGAGGAGGCCCAGCGGGTACATCTGCCCGGGCTTGGAGACCGACTTCATGACGCGGCCCAGGAGCCGGTTCATGAAGCCGCGGTTGTTCAGCTGTTCCTCCAGGGCGGCCTCGTCGTAGTGGCCCGAGCGCATCCGGCGGAAGACCTTCCAGATGCCGGCGAGGATGACGAGGTTGACGGCCGCGATGAGGTAGAGGAACGTCCCGGAGACGGTCGTGCCGATCAGCCCGGTGACGTCGTGCAGCGAGGAGCCGCCGTCGCGGACCGGTCCGGCCAGGGTCTTCACGCCGAGGGTGAGCAGGAAGGCCAGGACGAAGACGACGCTGGAGTGGCCGAGGGAGAACCAGAAGCCGACCGACAGCGGCCGCTGCCCCTCGCCCATCAGCTTGCGGGTGGTGTTGTCGATGGCGGCGATGTGGTCGGCGTCGAAGGCGTGCCGCATGCCGAGCGTGTACGCGGTGACGCCGATGCCGACGCCGAAGGTCTGCGTGCCGATGGCGCGGTGCTCGGGAGCGACGATCGCGACGAGGGTGAACCAGCCGATCACGTGCAGGGCCACGATGACGCCGGCCATCCCCCCGGCCCTGGTCCACTCCTGCCGCGTCATGGAGGTACGGACGCGGCGCCGGACCGTGCGCTGGGCCGCAGCCGGGGCGGCAAGGGGTGGAGTGGACTCAGGGGCGGCCGTCATCGGAAGGGGGGCTTTCTGTCGGACCGACGGCTGCGGGGAACAGCCTCGCGCCATCCTCCAGTACCTGCAACACATGTGCGGTAAAGCCCGCGACAGGTCTTGTCCATGGAAGCGAAAACTCCGAAGCCGTGCGCCCCGCCGCCGGGGGTCTCACACCGCGGCGTTCGGTCCGTCCGGCCGGTCGCGGCGCTGCTCGACCATCTCGCGGCTGAGCTCCTCCGTCTCCGACTCCGGCAGCCGCTCGAAGCCGTCCTCGGTGATGACGGACACGACGGGATAGATGCGGCGGGTGAGGTCCGGGCCGCCGGTCGCGGAATCGTCGTCGGCCGCGTCATAGAGCGCCTGGAGCGCGGCCAGGGCGGCTTCGCGCCGGGTCAGGCCGGGGCGGAACAGCTTCTTCAACGCGCCCCGGGCGTACGGCGATCCGGAGCCCTCGGCGTGGAAGCCGAACTTCTCGTAGCGGCCGCCGGCGACGTCGAAGCCGAAGATGCGGCCGCGCCCGCCCTCGGGAGCCGTGGGATCGTAGCCGGCGAGCAGCGGGACGACGGCGAGGCCCTGCATGGCCTGGCCCAGATTGCCCCGGATCATCGTGGCCAGCCGGGTGGCCTTGGCGGCGAGGGTCATGGGGATGCCCTCGACCTTCTCGAAGTGCGTCAGCTCGACCTGATAGAGCTTCACCAGGTCGAGGGCGAGCCCGACGGAACCCGCGAAGGCCACCGCGGTGTGGTCGTCGGCGGGGTGCACCTTCTCCAGGTCCCGCTGGGCGATCAGGTTGCCCATCGTCGCCCGCCGGTCGCCCGCGATCAGCACGCCGTCGCCGAAGGCGAGGGCCAGCACGGTCGTGCCGTGCGGGGCGCCCTCGGCGTGGACGCCGTCCGGGAGGATCCGGCGGGTGCCCAGCAGTTCGGGGCGGTGGGCCGCCAGGAACTCGGTGAAGGACGAGGAGCCCGGTGTGAAGAACTCCTCCCCCAGCCGGCCCTCGTGGTCGATCCCCGTCATGGCGTTCCCCCCTCGTCCGTGACCGTCGTCTCCCGACTCCTACCTGGACCAGGCGGGCGGGAAACGCGAGTTGATGCCTCAGTGGCCGCTGCTCCGCGGCGCCGGCGGTGCGACGCGGACGTCCAGGTCCGAGATCCGGTGGACGGGCCAGGTGCGGGCGTAACGGGGCGGCGTGCCGCCGGCCGGTGCGATGTGGGCGACCGGCAGACGGTCCGCGGTGCGCAGGACGTCCGCCACCGTGGTGTTCTCGTTGTGGCCGGAGGTCGCGCCCGAGGAACAGCCGGTGTAGTAGCCGATCGGGATGGCCTCGTGGCCGGTGAGCAGGCAGGGCGGGCGGACGCCGAGGCGGTGCAGCGCACCGGCGGTGCGGTCCCAGTCGCGCCGGCTCTCGGTGTTGCGGGACACGGCGCCTTCCAGGACGGCGATCTGCACCGCCAGATGGCCGGCCAGGCCGAGCGCGACCAGGGTGGCCACCACCGGCCGCCACGTCCGGCCCGGGGTTCTGGCCAGGTGCCACAGGGCGTCGGCGACCGGGATCGCGAGCAGCGCGTAGGCCGGCTGGAGGAAGCGGGGCGCCGCGTAGCCGATCATGAACAGGTACGGCAGTGCGGCCGTGGCGGCGCAGGCCAGGGGGACCAGGGTCCGTCCCAGGCGCCGGGCCCGGGCCGCGACGAGCAGACCGACGCCGGCGAGGACAGGCAGGGCGAACCACCAGACGGTGACCACGGGGTGGGGCATCGACACGGTGCAGGGCCGGCACAGGGCACGCCCGCCCAGGCTGCGCAGCTGGTCGTCGACGGCGAACTGCCATCCCAGTCCGCCCTGGATGCGGGAGGCGTCGGACAGGCGCTGCCCGAGACCTCCGTGGCCGACGTAGGCCTCGATCACCCATTCGACGGCGCCGGCCGCGAGGCCTGCCACGAGCACGAGGAGGAGCCGCCAGTGGCGGCGCACCAGGGCGAGGACGAGCAGCGGCGCGGTCACCCAGACCGCGTCGGTGGGCCGCATCCACGCCATGAGGGCGGCGCCCGCCGCGATGCCCCACAGTGCCGCCCGGGCGGAAGGTTGCGCCCGGGCCCGCAGGAAGCAGCCCACGGTGATCAGGGCGCCGATCGCGACCCAGTAGTTGGGCATGGCCTGCGGACCGTAGAAGAGGGTCACCCACAGGGAGGCGAAGAGGGCGCCGCCGGCGGCCAGGACCCGGGTCGGGAACAGGCCGCGCCAGGCGCGCAGGGCCAGGTAGAGGGCGAGGCCGGACAGCAGGGCGAGGTAGACGCGCAGCAGCGGCGTGGACGACGACCAGGACGCGATCGGCGCCACGAGCAGGGAGACGCCCCGGGAGCGCGGGGCGCTGAAGAAGGCCGCCGGGGTGTGGGAGGTGACTTGACTGACGTAGACGATCTCGTCCCAGCCGAGGCCGAGGACCGGCCGGACGAGGACGAGTTGCGCGACGGTGAAGACGGCGGCCACCGCGGCGAGCGGTCCGTCGACGCGGCTCTTGCGGCTGGTGCCCGACGCGGCCGTCTGTGTACGTCTTCGTCTGCGAACGAGAAGGGCGCTCGCTCCGTCGGACATCGTCCACCCCTTACCCCTACGCGCGTAGGCCGGCTGCGACCTCCACGGCCCGCGGGCCGAAGGCGGAGGTTCGATGATCGGAAAACATGGCCAAGCTAACCCGCGGGGTGGGGACGTGCAGACCGGAATTCGGCCAAGTGCCTGACTCGATCCGGAGGTCAGCGGGTGTTCGGGGCACGGTGCGGCGGCTGGCTCGGGGCCGGACGCCGGGGCGCCGGCGGGACCGGGCGGGTGACGGGGGCGTCCTCACGCACCGTCACCTCGGTGCCGTGATGGCGGATCGTCAGGGGCGGACCCGAGCGCAGGGTGTACGTGGCCTGACCGGCGGTCAGTTCCACCCGCAGGCACCGGCCGAGGAACCCCACCGAGAAGGCCAGCCGGCTGTACCTCTCGGGCAGGCGCGGCGCGAACCGCAGGCCGCCATCGGTGCACCGCATACCGCCGAACCCGGCGACCAGCGCCATCCAGGTGCCGGCCAGCGACGCGATGTGCAGTCCGTCGCGGGTGTTGTGCTCCAGGTCCCCGAGGTCCATCAGCGCGGCCTCGGCCGTGTAGGCGCAGGCCAGGTCCAGGTGGCCGGTCCGGGCGGCCATGACGGCCTGGACGCAGGCCGACAGGGAGGAGTCCCGTACGGTCAGCGGCTCGTAGTAGGCGAAGTTGCGGGCGATCTGCTCCTCGTCGAAGTACTCCTCGAAGAAGCTGCCGCAGGTGTACATCGCCAGCACCAGGTCCGCCTGCTTGATCACCTGCTTGCGGTACAGGTCGAAGTACGGGAAGTGCAGCATCAGCGGGTACTGGTCGGGGCCGGTGCGGTCGAAGTCCCAGCGCTGGTAGCGGGTGAAGCCGGCGTGCTGTTCGTGCACGCCGAGCTCCTCGTCGTAGGGGACGTGCACGGCCTCGGCGGCGTCCCGCCATGCGGCCCGCTCCTCCTCGTCGGCGCCGAGCCGGGCCGCCTCGTCGGGGTGGCGTTTGCAGGCGTCGGCGGCGGCCAGCAGGTTCGCCCGGGCCATGAGATTGGTGTACGTGTTGTCGTCGGCGATCGCGCTGTACTCGTCCGGCCCGGTGACGCCGTCGATGTGGAAGACGCCCCGGTCGTCGTGGTGGCCGAGGGAGCGCCACAGGCGGGCGGTCTCCACCAGCAGCTCCACACCCACCTCGCGCTCGAACTCCTCGTCGCCGGTGGCCGCCACGTACCTCACGACGGCGTCCGCTATGTCGGCGCCGACGTGGAAGGCGGCGGTGCCGGCCGGCCAGTACGCGGAGCCTTCCGAGCCCTCGATGGTGCGCCAGGGGAACGCGGCGCCGCGCAGACCTAGCTGGGCCGCCCGCTCCCGGGCGGCGGGCAGGGTGTCCAGGCGCCAGCGCAGTGCCTCGGCGGCCGCGGCCGGCGCGGTGCAGGTCAGCAGCGGCAGCACGAACGCCTCGGTGTCCCAGAAGGCGTGGCCGTCGTAGCCGGAGCCGGTGAGGCCCTTGGCGGGGATGGCGCGCTGTTCGGCGCGGGCGCCGGCCTGCAGGACGTGGAAGAGGGCGAAGCGGACGGCCTGCTGGATCTCCTCGTCGCCGTCGACCTCGACGTCGGCGCGCGCCCAGAAGTCGTCGAGGTAGGCCCGCTGGTCCTTCAGGAGCCCCCACCAGCCGCTGTGCGCGGCCGCCGCGAGGGCCGCCTCGACCTGGTCGCTCATCGCGGGCCGGGAGCGCGCGCTGGACCAGCCGTGCGCGACGAGCTTCTCCACGCGCAGCCGCTCCCCCGGTTCCAGGACGGAGGTGACGGTCAGCCGGGCCACGTCCACGTTGCTCTCGCTGCTGGTGGTGGTCGTCCGTTCCGGGCCGGTGACCAGATGGTCGGCGGCCACGGCGACCCGCAGGCCGCTGCGCCGTGTGCGATGGACCAGGCGCAGCCTGCTGCCCGAGGCGAGATCCTCCTCCGGTTCCAGCGGGGACTTCAGCGCCCGTGCGGCGCGCGGGTCGCCGTCCGGCTCGGGCAGGCTCTCGTTGGCGACGAGCTCCGACTGGACGACCACTCGGGTACGGCTGTCGACGGGCTCCACCTCGTACGCCACGGCGGCGATCGCCCGCTGGGTCAGGGAGACCAGCCGCGTGGAGCGCACCCGGACCGTCGAGCCGGCCGGGGAGGTCCACTCGCAGATCCGTTCCAGCACGCCGCGCCGCAGGTCCAGGGTCCGCTCGTGGGTGACGAGCCGCCCGTAGCGCAGGTCGAACGGCTCGTCGTCGACCAGGAGGCGCAGCACCTTGCCGTTGGTGACGTTGATGGACGTCTGGCCGGACTCCGGGTAGCCGTATCCGGCCTCGGCGTACGGCAGCGGGTGCAGTTCGTGGACGCCGTTGAGGTAGGAGCCAGGCAGGCCGTGAGGTTCGCCCTCGTCGAGATTGCCGCGCCAGCCGACGTGGCCGTTGGACAGGGCGAACACCGACTCGCTCTGTGCCAGCAGGTCGAGGTTGAGCTCCGTCTCCCGCACCGTCCAGGGTTCGACGGTGTACGCCCGCTGTGTGATCACTGCGTGTCCCCCAGTTCGGCGAGGTCCTGCACCACGACGTCGGCGCCGTGTGCGTACAGCGCGTCGGTCTGTCCCACGCGGTCGACGCCGACGACGTATCCGAACCGGCCCGCCCGGCCCGCGTCCATGCCGGCCAGGGCGTCCTCGAAGACGGCGGCCTCGGCCGGTTCGATGCCGAGGTCCTCGGCGGCGGCCAGGAACGTGTCGGGGTGCGGTTTGCCGGGCAGGTTGCGCTCGGCGGCCACCACGCCGTCGATGCGGACGTCGAAGAAGTGCTCGGCGCCGATCGAGCGCAGCACGTCACGGCAGTTGGCGCTGGAGGAGACGATCGCGGTGCTCAGCCCATGGGCGCGGACCGCCTCCAGGTAGCGCAGGGTGCCGTCGTAGGCCTCGACGCCTTCGGTGCGGATCTTCTCCAGGACCAGCTCGTTCTTGCGGTTGCCGAGCCCGTGCACGGTCTGCGCGCCGGGTGGGTCGTCCGGGTCGCCGTCGGGCAGGTCGATGCCGCGGGACGCGAGGAAGGTGCGCACGCCGTCGGCACGTGGCCGGCCGTCGACGTACTCGTCGTAGTCGGACGCGTCGAACGGCCGGAAGTCCGCGCCGTCGCGCTCGCGCAGGAACGCGTCGAACATCTCCTTCCAGGCGGCCGCGTGCACGACTGCCGTCTTGGTGACGACACCGTCGAGGTCGAAGAGGCAGGCGTGGATGTCTTCGGGGAGACCGAGCTGCGTCATACAGGACCGGTTCCCCGGCCCGGCGATGTCCAGTGAGTGGCGCACGCCACACTCCGAGGGGTGACACACTCTGCTGTGTGCCGCTCACCTTCGACGACCTCGTCCGCCGCGCCCGGGCCCTGCCCCGGGAAGGCCGGCGCGCGATCCTCGGCATCGCCGGCAGTCCCGGCGCGGGCAAGTCGACGCTCGCCGAACGACTGGTGCGGGAACTGAACGGATCCGGCGATCCGTGGGTGGCGCACGTCCCCATGGACGGTTTCCATCTCGCCGACGCCGAACTGGAACGGCTCGGCCGCCGCGACCGCAAGGGCGCGCCCGACACGTTCGACGCGGCCGGGTACGCGGCGCTGTTGCGGCGGCTGCGGGTGGAGACGGACGACGTGGTGTACGCGCCCGGCTTCGAGCGCGTCCTGGAGCAGCCGGTCGCGGGGGCGATCCCGGTGCCGCCGACGGCCCGGCTCGTCGTGACCGAGGGCAACTACCTCCTGCTGGAGACCGGCGCCTGGGCCCGGGTCCGCCCCGAGCTCGACGACGTGTGGTTCTGCGAACTTCCCGAGCCGGAGCGGCTGCGGCGGCTGATCGCCCGGCACGAGGAGTTCGGCAAGGGCCATGAGGAGGCCGTGGCGTGGGTGCTGCGCTCGGACCAGCGCAACGCCGAACTGGTCGCGACGACCCGGGCGCGGGCCGACCTGGTGGTGCCGGAGTCGGCACTGCCGCGCGTGCGGGCGTGAACCCTGGCCATGACCTCCCCGGCGGCGTCCGAGAGGGCGAGCAGCGTCCCGGAGTTCACCTGTGCCCGGAATCCGATTCCCGGCCGCATCGCGATGAGGCATGATCGGTCGCATGATCAGGTCCGCCACCCTGAACGACGTCCCCGAGATCCGGGGCATGATCCGCGAACTCGCCGCGTACGAACGGGCCGCCGAGCAGGCCCGGGCCACCGAGGAGCAGTTGCGTGAGGCGCTGTTCGGTGAGCACCCGGCCGCCCACGCGCTGATCGCAGAGGACGACGGCACGGGTGAGGCCGTGGGCTACGCCCTGTGGTTCCCGCGCTTCTCGACCTGGACGGGCACGCGCGGCATGCACCTGGAAGACCTCTACGTACGGCCGCGGGCGCGCGGCGCGGGACACGGGAAGGCCCTCCTCGCCGCCCTCGCCGCGACCTGCCGGCGCAACGGCTACGACCGCTTCGAGTGGTGGGTCCTGGCCTGGAACACACCGACGATCGACTTCTACAAGTCGCTCGGGGTGGAACTTCTGGAGGAGTGGGAGGTGTGCCGGCTCAGCGGTGAGCCCCTCAGCGAACTCGCCGCTCAGGCACCGGACGTCGCGCATCCCGCCCTCGACGCGTAGGAGGCCCGCCTCGTCCGTCCGGTGACATTCCGGGTGAACCGCTCTCAGGCGTCCGTTCCGCAGGACAGCGTCAGCTCGGGTTCGGCGTTCGCGTCGCCCGCCACCTCGCCGATCACCGCCGTGAATACCTCGGTGCGGACCACGAGAGCCGTGCCCTCGCCCCCGAACGCCGGTGCGAACTCGTCGTCGCCCGGGCCGTAGCGGACCGCGAAGACGTGCAGGTCCTCAGGGGCGCCGGGGGCCGGTCCGGCCTCCAGGGCGGTCGAGGCGACCAGGTGGCGCCAGCCCTCGTCGGGGTTGCCGTAGCCGCGCGGGTCGGCGGCCAGGGCGAAGGCGGCCTGCTCCTGGGTGGTGTCCGCGCGGGCGTCGAAGTGGTGCGGGTCGTCCGGGCCCGGGTGGGTCAGCCGCAGTGTGCCCGCCGACGTCACCCGGGGGTCCGCCGTCCGCCGTACCCGGTCGCCGTCGTCGGCGGCGTACGGCAGGCCGGCGAGCAGGTACGGCGCGCCCGGGAGCCGTTCCACCGCGACCGTGGTCCACAGGCTCGTGCCGTCCGTGACGTACAGGGACCGCACGTGCCGCAGGACGTGGTCGCGGCCGACGACCGGCTTGGTGACCAGCTTCGCCCTCAGTCCGCCGACGCTCACGTCCCGGACGCGGACCTCGCCCATCGGGCGGCACAGCAGGAAGCCGTCGGCCACCGGCCCGAAGCCGTGCTGGCGCTTCACCACGGCCGGGAGGTAGTACGTGCCGGCCGCCTCGACCAGCGACGGGGTCATACGGTCGTCGAAGGCCACCGACACCGTGCCCGCGCGCAGTTGGTGCCGGGCCGGAGCCGTGGACGGGGCGCGGTGCCAGCGCGTGGTGTCCTGGATCTGCCAGACCAGCATCCACGCGAAGTGGCCGTCGACGCCGCCGTCCGCCTTGCGGGCGTGCCGCGCCCAGCGGCTGTCGCCCCGGTAGCGGCCCAGGTCGGAGCCGATGCGGGCGCTGAAGTAGCGCAGGCCCAGGACCGACTCGAAGGCGGAGTGCTGCTCGCTGTAGCGCGGGCCGCCGTTGTCGAAGCCGCCGTTCGTGAGGCGGGCGTCGATGTAGCGGGCGAGCGCGTCGCCGTCCTCGGCGAAGACCTCCTCGCCGCTGACCCGGTGGGCCTGGGCGAGGAAGGACAGGGAGATCGGGCCGTAGTTGTTGTCGTAGGCGCCGCCGTGCTCGGGCGGCAGGAACGCGCCGCGGTCGCGGACCCGGTGGGCGCGGATCTCGTCCTCGTACAGCCGCATGGCCCGCCGGCGCACCGACTCGCCGTCCGGGGAAGGCAGGTGCCGGGACAGCATCAGGCCGCCGACCACGCAGCCGATCGCCTGGTTGCCGGCCTCCTGCGGGTTGAAGAACGTCGCTTCCGTCAGCCAGCGCCAGTAGCCGTGCGCCACCTCGGCGAGCCGGGCGCGCTGTCCGTCGTCGACGAGGCCGTCCGCCGCGTCCAGCACGTTCACCGCCTGGAGCAGGGCCCACACCGTGCTCGGCCAGTCGCCGATGGGGTGCGCGCCGGCCGTCAGGGTGTAACGGGCGTACGGCAGGCCGGAGTTGCGCACCCGGAGGTTGGGGTAGCCCGGGTTGTCCTCGGTGTAGACCCGCTTCTCCAGGTGGAAGGCGAGGCTGCGGCGTACCGCCTCCGGCAGGCGGGGGTCCTTGGTGCGCTGCCAGGCGAGGGCCAGCAGCGAGGTGACGCCGAGGGACGTGTCGCCGATGTCGTCGACACAGTCCGGGTGTTCGAGGTTGCCCTCCGGCGTCATGCGGGCCAGGGCCTGCTCGGTGACGTCGGCGAGGACGGCGTCGTACGCCTCCGGGGTGTCGGGGAGGTCGTGCAACGGGCCGCGCTGGTGAGGGAGATGCACGGGTGGGTCAGTCCTTCAGTCCGGCGTTGATGTCGGCGTTCATGACGTAACGCTGGAACACCAGGAAGACGACGATCAGCGGGATCATGGAGATGACCGATCCGCCGAGCACCACCGACCAGTTGATGTTCTGCGCCCCGACGAGGCTCTGGATGCCGATCTGCACGGTGAACTTTCCGGGGTCGTTGAGCATCAGCAGCGGCCAGATGTAGTCGTTCCACCGCCACTGGAACGACAGGATGGCGAGTGTCAGCATGATGGGCCGGGAGATCGGCACCATGATCCTCAGAAAGATCGACAGCTCACGCGCCCCGTCGATGCGGGCGGCCTCGATGAGCTCGTCGGGGACCGTCAGGAAGAACTGGCGGAACATGAAGCACCCGGTCGCGGTGAGCACGGCCGGGAGGATGATGCCGGCGAGCGAGTTGTAGAGGCCGAGGTCGCGGACCACCAGGAACTGCGGGGCGAGCATGACTTCGGACGGCAGCATCGTGGTGGCCAGGATGCCGACGAAGAAGACCTTGAGCCACTTGTTGTCGTACTTGGCCAGCGCGTACCCGGTGCAGCAGCTGACTCCCACCGTGAGGATCGTCGAGATCACACACACGATGGTCGTGTTGATGAAGTACTGGGAGAAGTTGGCGCCGTCCCACGCTGCCTTGTAGCCCGACACGGTGGGGTCGTCCGGAAACAGTGTCAGCGAGGTGAACAAGTCTCCCGCCGGCTTGAAGGAGCTGAGGACGAACCACAGCACCGGAAACCCGTAGACGGCCGCCAGGGCCCACAGCAGTGTCGTCGCGGGCACCGCGCGCCGAAGCCCACCGCTCGCCGCGCCGCGCACCCGCTTCTTGGCAACCGCCCGTCCGGGCCCGGCGTCGACCTTGTGTGGCATGTCTGTGGTTGTCATCGGTTCTCCACCCGCCGGTTGACGACCAGCTGGATGATCGCGACGGCCATCAGGATGAGCATGAGCACGAACGACGCGGCGCTCGCGTAGCCGATCTGGCCCGATTTGAAGCCGGTCTGGTAGATGTACTGGACAAGCAGGTTGTTCGACGTCCCGGGTCCGCCGTTGTTGAGGGAGGCGAACAGCGGGTACTCCTTCATCGCGTGGATCGTGTTGAGCAGGATGACGATGAAGGACGTGGGCGCGATGCTCGGCAGTGTGATGCTGACGAACTGGCGCCACGGACCGGCGCCGTCGAGCGATGCCGCCTCGTAGTACGACACCGGCACGTTCTTGATCGCCGCGATGAACAGCAGCATCGAGAAGCCCGTCCAGGCCCAGGATGCCGCCACGACCACCACCAGCAGCGACAGGTCCGCGTTCGACTGCCACGGAACGGCACTTCCGCCGAACTTCTCGATGAGGTAGTTGACCAGTCCGAAGTTCTCACCGAACAGCCACCGCCACAGGACACCCACGACGATGGGCGACAGAAGCCACGGGATGAAGAAGAAGACGCGGGCGACCGACGCGCCCTTGGCGTGTTTGCTCACCAGCACGTTGGCGATGAGCAGCGAGAACACGAAGT
Source organism: Streptomyces sp. NPDC045955 (assembly GCF_056430805.1). Classification (NCBI taxonomy): domain Bacteria; kingdom Bacillati; phylum Actinomycetota; class Actinomycetes; order Kitasatosporales; family Streptomycetaceae; genus Streptomyces; species Streptomyces sp. NPDC045955. The sequence continues at coordinate 38,682 of NZ_JBWKKY010000031.1, read as the reverse complement.
TCAGCGGGACGAAGAGCACGGTGTACAGCAACGTCCGGGTCAGCGCGTCGAAGAAGGTGGAGTCCCCGAACAGGTTGCTGTAGTTGTCCAGTCCGACGAACTGGAACACTCCCACGCCCGTGTAGTTCGTGAAGGAGTAGACGAGCCCGATCACCGCCGGCCAGACGAAGAACAGCGCGAAGAGCACGGCGTTGGCCGCGATGAGGACGAGCGGCGCAAGGGTGTACTTACTGCGTCTCCTGGGCGGGCTCGCGGACACGTCCGGGGCGCGTTTGGTCATCTTCCTGACTCCGTGCTGGTGGAATGGGTTCCTGTGGGCTCAGGCCATGAGCCCGGCATCGCGTGGGCTCCGAGGCCGGGCGGCGGTGTCTCGACCCCGCCGCCCGGGCCTGCCGGCCTGCGCTCAGCCGCCGACCTGCTGGTTGTAGCCGGCCACGATGTTGTCCAGCGCCTTGTCGGCCGACTGCTGGCCGTTGATCGCCTTGCCGAGCTCCGTCTTGGTCGGGTCCTCGGTGAGGCTCTTGCCCTTCAGCACCCAGTTCGTCTGCGCGGTGTTGAAGTAGCCGGAGATCGGGGCGTACAGCGGGATCGACTCGTTGTACAGCTTGAACGCCGCCTGCGCCGCCTCGGACTTGAAGGGGTACTTGGGGTTCAGACCGGTCTCGACGGGCAGGAACCCGGACGCCTCGCACAGCGCCTGGTAGTGGGCCGGCTCGTACAGCCAGGTCAGGAACTTCGTCGCGGCGGCGGCCGCGTCGCCGTTGTTGTTGAAGCCCACCGTCATGCCGCCGCTGTTGACGTCGCTGGCCTGCACCGGCTCTGCGGGGGTCGGGACGCTCGCCCAGTCGAACTTCTTGATGCTCTCCGCGAAGGCGGGCACCTGCCACACGCCGGACCAGTAGGCGACCACGTCACCGCTCTGGAACATGGCCGACGGGTCGGCACCGCTGGTCCACACCGACTTCGGCATGGTCTTGTCGTCGTTCATCCCGACGAAGCGCTTCACGGCCTTCCTGGTCGCGGCGTCCACCGAGAACTTGCCGGAGGAGTCCGCGTGGACGTACTTCCCGCCGAGCTCGTACACCATGGCGCGGAGCCGGGACGGCGACTGGTCGAACGTCAGGGAGTACTTGGCGCCGGTCTTCTCCCGGACCTGGTCCGCCGCCTTGAGGAATTCGGTCCAGGTCCAGGTCTTCTGCGGCGAGGTCGGGAAGGAGACGCCGGCCTTCTTGAACAGCGTCTCGTTGATGAACAGGCCGGACGCGGTGATGTCCGAGGGGATGGACAGCACCTTCCCGGACGAGTCCTTGGCGACGAAGTTCTTGTTGATCTTGTTGTTCTTGTCGTTGGCGATGGGGCCGAGGTCGATCAGCTTGTTCGCCCAGATCGGGTCGAGCTTCGGCACGGCCGCCACGTCGGGCAGGGAGTTCGCCTGCGCGGCGTTGCGCAGCTTCGCGTCGTAGCCGTCGTAGGGGATGTTGACGAGGTTGACCTTGACGCCGGTTTCCTTCTTGTACTGCGCCACCATCTTCTTCCAGCCCGCGTCCTGTCCCGGAACCGTGGAGATCCAGAACGTCAGCGACTTGGAGGTCCCTCCCGAGCCGGATTCCGAGCCGCAGGCGGAGAGCAGAAGGGCACCTGCCGTGGCCACGGCAGCGAGGGGAACCACGCGGCGTATGCCGCCGCGGCCGAGTCGGCGGGAGCGCCGCACACCCACACTGGTCATCTTCGATCCCTTTTCGTCGTAGCGGAGGAAGCACGGCGCCAGCCGAGGCGGCACGGGTGCAGTTTGCGGGAAAAATTCGCTTTCCGGGGGCACGGCCTCGCCCGGCCGCGACGCCTTGACGGGTGGGGTCCCCGGCCATGACGGCCGGCGTCGCACAAGCACGCCCTCGTGCGGCTGCCGTACTTCTCGTACGGGCGGGAGGCTCACCCGGAGTCGGCGTCCCGGCCGACTCAGAAAGCGCTTGTCCGGACATTGGCAGACCGATGGCGCAGCCGTCAATGCTTCGCCCGCACAGCTCCGGTCACGGTTTGAATTCCATGGGCGACCGCGAGCCTGCTGGCGCCCGCCACCGTGCCGGTGTCGCCCACCACGCTGCTGACCACCTCGGTGGGCCAGCTCAGCCGGGCCAGCTCGGCCCGTACCCCGGGCAGGAGCTGCGGATCCGCGCCGGTGCCGCCGCCCAGGACGATCAGTCCGGGGTCCAGTACGGCGGCGACGGCGGCGGCGAGCCGGCCCACGTCGGCGGCGTGCGAGGCGACCACGGCGCCGGCCGTGGCATGGCCCTGCCCGGCGAGGGCGAGGAGCCGCTCGGCGGTGCGCGGACGGGGACCGTCACCGTCCTGCCAGGCCTCGGCCGCCCGGCGCAGCAGGGTGCGCGCGCCCATGCGCTGCTCCAGGCCCTCGTGGCGGGGGGCGCGGTCGTCGTCCCAGGGGTAGGGCAGCCGGGCCACCTCACCGGCGGCCCCGTTCGCGCCGCGCAGCACCCGGCCGCCGATGACGACGGCGAGACCGATGCCGACGCCGATGCGCAGGTAGCCGAAGGTGTCGCGGCCGACGGCGGCGCCCTCGTGGAGCTCGGCGAGGGCAGCGCAGTTGACGTTGTTCTCCAGGTGGACGGGGACGCCCTCGGGCAGGGCGACGGCCATGGCGTCGAAGACGGGTCCGGCCTTGGCGGTCGCGGGCCGCTCCCCGGCGCGGTCCCGTGTGGGGACGTCACCGACGGCGACGACGACGGCCCGCAGCGGCGCCCCGGCGGGCAGCGCGTCGAGGACCTTGCGGACGGTGTCGGCCGCGTCCCGGCGGGAACCGGTGCCCTCGGCGAGCAGGGTGCCGTCCAGGGCGCAGCCGCGCACCCGGGTCACGGCGGGCCCCAGGTCGACCGCGAGCACGGCGCCGGCGGCCGGTCCGAGCCGGTAGATCGCGGCGCTGCGGCCGGTGCCGCCGGAGGCCCTGCCGGAGTGGGCGGCGAGCTCGACGGCTTCGAGCTCGGCCACGGCGGAGGAGACGGTCGGCTTGGAAAGGCCCGCACCGGCCGCCAGCTGGGGGCGGGTGGCCGTGCCCGTCCCGGCCAGTACGTCGAACACCACACGGGCACTCTCACTCAGGCGCATGGTCTCCCCAGGTCGTGCTGCGGCCGTGCAGGGCGGCGGCAGAGGTCGCGCGGCACCGGGATTCCGTGCCTCTTGACGCGCACCCTACTTCGTTAGTTAACTTCCTAACGAACTCCACGGTACTCGCCTGCCGTGGCCCGCAGAAGCCCGTCCCGGGGCTTCCCTACCTCTTCAACTGCCGTGGTCCGACGTGCGGTTCGCCTGCCGTCGCCGTGACCACGCAACGACGAAAGAGGACCCGTGCAGGACTCCACGCCTTACGTGGTCGGTATCGACGTGGGCGGAACGAAGACGCATCTGCGGTCCCTCGCGGGCGGCGTGAAAGTCGTCGACCGTGTCCGCGACAGTGCCGGCTGGCGGCCGCACGACCCCGGGGCCGCGGCCGACCGGCTGGCCGCCCTGGTCCGCGACGCCCTGCCGACGGACGCGCGCCCGGCCGCCGTCGCCGTGGGCGGCCACGCCTGCGAGACACCACGCCAGTGCGACGCCATCCGGACCGCGCTCGAGGAGCGGCTCGGGGTGCCCGCGCTGGTCGTGGGCGACGCCGAACTGCTCGTTCCCGCCGCCGGTCTGGACAAGGGCGTCGGACTGGTCGCCGGCACCGGATCGGTCGCGGTGGGGCGGCTGCCCGACGGCGGTGCGGTCCAGGTCGGCGGCTGGGGCGCGGTGCTCGGCGACGAGGGCGGCGCGGCCGGACTCGTCCGCGAGGCCGCACGGGCCCTCTGGGCGGCGCACGACCGCGGCGAGGAGCCCGACGCACTCGCGACCGGTCTGGTCGCGGCCTTCGGCGTGGCCGAGGTGCCGGCGCTCGGCGCCGCGCTGGAGGCCGCCACGGACGTCTCCGCAGAATGGGGCCGGCACTCCCCCGCGGTGTTCGCCGCCGCCGAGGCGGGCTCAGCGCTCGCCCGGGCCGTGATCGCCGACGGCGGGCGGGCGCTCGCCGGGCTCGTCGTACGGCTCGCCGCGCGCGGGGTCCCGGTGGACGACGTGGTGGTGGCGGGTGGCACGGTCCTCGCCCAGCCCGCCCTGTACGAGGCGTTCACCTCCGCGCTCGCCGAGTCCCTGCCCGCGGCCCGGCCGCAGCCGCTGCGCGTGCCGCCGGTCGAGGGTGCGGTGGCGCTGGCCCGTTCGCTGCTGTGAGCGGGGCGGGTGCCGTTCACGCTCCGGACACCGGCTCGTGGCCGATCCCTCTCCGAAGGGTCACCACACGGCCGTAGATCTTCGCTGACCTCCCGGCCGCACGGCCGTAGGTCTTCGCTCGTCCCCCGGCCGCACGGCCGCAGATCTTCGCTCGTCCCCCGGCCGCACGGCCGGAGAGCACGCCGCAGAACCTTGGCGCAGACCCCCCTCGCAGAACTCAGGAGAGGCACAGCATGCCGTCACCAGCCGGGCAGTCCACCACCGCGTCCGTCGACCGGCGCGGTTTCCTCAAGATTTCCCTCGGCGCCTCGGCCGGTCTGCTGGCCGCGCCCACCTTCGCCACGTGGCTCGCCGCCGCCGACGCGAAGGCCGCCACGGGCCCCGCCGCGTTCGTCGACGACTACAAGTCGAACGTCCTGACGAACCAGACCCCCGAGACCAACGCGGTCCTCCGGATCCTGGGCGGCATGTCCCAGGTGTGGAAGACCGGCGACGCCTGGGACACCGGCCGCGTTCTGGACCGCGAGGTGCTGCGCGCCAACATGCGCTACTGCGCCCGGGTCACGACATCCCGCACCGAGGCGCAGGCGAAGGAGGCCTTCCTCTACGACCGCCAGCACCAGAGTTACGCCATGATCGGCGGACTGGGTCCGCTCGCCGGGCTGTACCGGACCGGTGCCAGGGCGGTCACGTCGATCACCAGCGCCCCGGACGGCACGCCCCCGGGGAAGATCAGCGACACCCTGCCCGCCGACGCCCCGGCCGGCTCCGCGCTCGGCGCGGGCTCCTACGACTCGGAGCTCGGCAAGGTGGCCAAGCTGGTCGACACCGTGCGCGGGCCGTTCGCCTCGGGCAACCCGGCCAAGTTCGCCTTCCAGTACCCGCGTCCGTGGCGGATGAACGAGGACAGCGAGGTCGTCGACACCGGGAAGAAGGACGCCCTCGGCTACCCGGTGTACGACTCGGACGTGATCGTGGCCCCGCAGCTGCTGCGCCAGCGTTCCGAGGCCCCGGAGGAGGACGGCGGGTTCCCGAGCGGCCACACCAACGCCTTCCATCTGGCCGGTCTGGCCTACGCGTACGCGGTGCCCGAGCGTTTCCAGGAGCTGGTGACGCGGGCGTTCGAGCTGAGCCACACCCGGATCATGTCGGGCATGCACTCCACCGTCGACGTCATCGGCGGCCGCATCATGGCGACCGCCCTGACCGCGGCCACGCTGGCCGACCCGGCGAACGCGGAGCTCAAGGCGGCGGCACGCGCCCAGGCCCTCGCCTACTTCACCGAGAAGACCGGCACGACGGCGGACACGCTGTACGCCTACGCCCACGCGGACGCCGACGACGCCTACGCCGACCGCGAGGCCAACGCCCGCGCGGTCGGGCACCGGTTGACGTACGTCCTGCCCCGCCGCGGCCGCAAGGACCCGCTCACCGTGCCGAAGGGCGCGGAGGTCCTGCTGGAGACACGGCAGCCGTACCTGAACGCGGCCCAGCGCCGCGAGGTGCTGCGCACGACCGCCCTGCCCTCCGGGTACGTCCTGCTGGACGGCTTCGAGCAGTGGGGCCGGCTGAACCTGTTCGCGGCGGCGGACGGGTACGGCGCCTTCGACACCGACGTCACGGTGACGCTGGACGCGGCGGCCGGTGGCTTCCACGCGGCCGACAGCTGGCGCAACGACATCGAGGGCGACGGCGGTCTGACCAAGCGCGGCACGGGCACGCTCACCCTGACCGGCCACAACCGGTACCACGGCGGGACCGTCGTCGAGGACGGCACGCTGGTCGCCGCGTCCCCGAACGCCCTGGGGCAGGGTGACGTCCGGGTCACGGGCGGCACGCTGCGCGCGGACCAGGTCCTGCGGGTGCGCGGCTCGTACGTCCAGGAGGGCGAGTCGGCACTGGAGCTGCCGCTGCGCGAGAACCACGGCCCGGCGCTCACGGTGAGCCGGCGTGTGCTGCTGGGCCGGGGCGGCGTGCTGTCGCTGCGGCTCGACGCCGAGCGGCCGCCGGTCGCGGGGACCACCCTCCCGGTCCTGTCGGCTCCGGCGCTGCGCGGCCGGTTCGACCGTGTCGAGCTGGACTCGACGACGCTGCGGGCCGTGCCCGTCCACACCGCTGACGGTCTGTCGGTGCGACTCGTGAAGCGGTGACACGCCGAGCGGCGGGGGCTGGTGCAGAGTGGGGCCATGAGGGACCTCTGGACCGCTCCCGCCGTCCCCCGGCCGCTGTCGCTCCCCCCGCCGTCGCCGGTGGGGGGAGCCCGGTGGTCCGGCAGACGGTGGGCGCTGCCGCTGCTCGTGTCCGTGTCGCTCGCGGCGATGGCGTTCGCCATGGTCAGCACCGCAGTGCGGCAGACCCCGACGATCGACGAACCGGTGTACGTGGGCGCCGCCGCCGAGTACACGCACGAGCACCGGCTGCGCCACAACCCCGAGCACCCGCCGCTCGGCAAGCTCCTCATCGGCTCCGGTGTGGCCCTCGCGGATCCGCGTGTCGACCTCTCCTTCACCGGTGACCAGGGCGCGGTGGGGCGGCACTTGCTCTACGAGACGGGCAACGACCCCTGGCGGCTGATGCTGTGGGCCCGCCTCCCCGTGACAGCGCTGACGCTGCTGTTCGGGCTGGTCGTCTTCGCCTTCGCCCGTGAACTGGCCGGCACGGCCGCGGCGTTGGCCGCGCTCTCCCTGTACTGCTTCTCCCCCGACGTCGTCGCGCACGGCTCCCTCGCCACGCTCGACGTGCCGGCCGCCGGGTTCGTGCTGACGTCGGCGTGGCTGCTGTGGCGGGCGCGCCGCCGGCCCCGGCTGTACGTGCCGCTCACGGGGGTGGCCCTGGGGGCGGCCCTGGCCACGAAGATGAGCACGCTCCCGGCCGTGCCGGTGCTCATGGCTCTGGCCGCCGTGTCGGTGGGGCACGCGTCCGCGGGAGGCCGGCGCCTCGTGCGTGCGGCCGCCGGGGCGGGCGTGGTGGCTCTGGCGGCGATCGCGGTCGTGTGGGCCGCGTATCTGATGGTCGATCCGCGGCTGCGCTGGACTCCGGAGCAGCATGTCCCGGTGGTGCACGGGCTGCGGGGGCTGCTGGTCCGGCTCCTGCCGGTCCCGGAGGCGTACCGGGACGGGATGCGGGTCCAGTTCGGGCTGGAGAACCGGCCGTGGCAGGGCTTTCTGTTCGGCCGGCTGTACTCGGGCTCGCTCTGGTACTACCTGCCGGCCGCGCTGCTGGTGAAGACGCCGCTCGGGATGCTCGCGCTGTGGGCCGCCGGGGCGGTCGTCCTGGTCACGGTGCGCCGCCTGCGGCCGGCCGCACCCTATGTGCTGGCCCCGCCTCTGGTACTGCTGGCGGCGGCCATGCAGGGGGCGCGGGACTTCGGCACCCGGTACGCCGTCTTCCTGCCGCTGTTTCTCGCGGTGGCGGCCGGGTGCGTTCTCGTGGCGCGGCGGCGGTGGGTCTGGGTCGGGGCGGGGATGCTGGTGGCGCTCGTCGCCGTCAGTTCGCTGCGTACGTACCCCTATTACCTGCCGTACTCCAACGAGGCGTTCGGCGGGACGGGCAGGACGCGGGAGTTCCTGCACGACTCCAACGTGGACTGGGGGCAGGATCTGGGGCGGCTGGCGGAGCGGCTGCGCGAGCGGTACCGCGGTGAGCGGGTGTGGCTGGTGTACAAGGGCAGCGGGGTGCCGTCCTATTACGGTATCCGGGCCGGTGATCCTCGCGAGGTGCAAGTCGGTGACGTGCGGGGGCTGCTGGTGGTGTCGGACTCCGCGGCTGCGAAAGCCACCGGGCGGCTGGCCGAGTTGATCGGCAGCAGCCGCCCGGTCGACGACGTCGGTCATTCGATCACGATCTACCGCCGGTGATTCTTCGACCAGTGTGTCGTGTGTGGGTCAAGACCAGTGCGTCGTGTGTGGGTCAGTGGGTCGCGTGGAAGAAGCCGTCCGTGCTCACGTGCTGCATCACGCGACTGGCCACGCGGTAGCGGCCGTTGGGCACGTCCGGGCACCTCGCGACGTGTACCGCGAGCGGGCCCGCGAACTCGTAGCCCTTGCGTTCCGCGTGGCGGGACAGGCTGTCGGTGAGCGCCTGTCCCACGTTGGTGCCGTGGCGCGTCAGCTGGTCGTGCACCTCGTCGGCCAGTTCCACGTCGTAGGCGTTGGGGACCATGACCCGGCCCGCCCGGCACACCACGGCGTTGTCGTCGCACTCGTGCCGCAGGGCGTCGAGGACCTCGACCGGCTCCTTGTCGAGGACCCGGGCCCACAGGGCCTCCCATCGGTTTTCCAGTGTCTCCTCCAGCGCACTCAGTGCGCCCATGCCGTCTCACCTGCCGGAAGCGTCGTCGGTGCGGTTGCGGTGGCCTGCAGAGCGCTAGCGCTCGTCGTAGTCGTCGGGCCGTACCTCGGCCTCCTCCAGGGCCTCGCGCATCGTTCGGCCGCTCGCGCCCGGCGGCCGGGACCGGTTCTCGTCCTGCTGTTCCAGGACGTCGTCCGTGGTCTCCGTCTTGGGCCGGTTCTCCTCGGGGACGGTCATGACATCGGCTCCTCGTCCGTCGTGTCGGGATCTTCTGCCGCGGCGGGTTCCCGCCCGGCGCCCGGGTATCCCACCTGCCTGGCACCTCATTGCTGTGCGAAGAAGCCCTGGTCACCACGGTGCGTGAGCTATGTTGAACGTCCCTGAGAGACTAAGGAGGCGAACCGGTGCCATCGCCGCAGCAGGCACGCGCACAGGCATCCGCGATCACCTCGGGGAAGGCCGCCCCGGAAGCGGAGGTCTCCCCGTCCGCCCAGCTCAGAGCGCTCTTCGACCGGCCCCGGCTGTCGCCGGGCCAGCGGCGCATCGCCCAGTACCTGATCGAGAACATCACCGAGGCGGCGTTCCTGTCCATCACGGATCTCGCCGACCGGGTCGGCGTGAGCCAGCCCTCGGTGACGAGGTTCGCCTCTGCGGTCGGCTTCAGCGGCTACCCGGCACTGCGGGAGAAGCTCCAGTCGATCGCGCTCGGCACCCTCGCGGGCGGCGGCCCGGCCGAGGAGAACCGGGGCAACGAGTTGCAGGCGGCGATCGACGCCGAGATCGAGAACCTGGAGAACCTGCGGCGGGACTTCGCCGACCCGAGCCTGGTCATCGACATCGGCCGCGAACTGTCGTCCTCGACCCCGCTGACGGTCCTCGGCCTGCGCATCTCCGTCTCACTGGCCGAGTACTTCGCCTACGCCGCCCGCCGGATCCACCCGGACGTACGGCTCGTGACGCGGGGCGGCAGCGTCGCCTACGACGCACTGCTCCAGTCGCGCGAGGCGGGCGGCACCTGGGTGCTGGCGTTCTCCATGCCCCGGCACGCCCAGGAGACCCTGACGGCCGTCCGGGTCGCCCGGGGCGCCGGGCTCAAGGTCGCCCTGATCACCGACCTGGCGCTCGGACCGCTCGCGGACGAGGCCGACGCCGTCTTCGCCATCGGGACCGGATCACGTCTGGTCTTCGACTCCTACGCAGCCCCGGGCGTGATGTGCTCGGCCCTGCTCCAGGCCATGACGGACGCGGACCCGGAACGGACCCAGGCCCGGCTCGAGGAGTACGAACAGGTCGCCGACCAGCACCACTTCTTCCTCCGGGACTGAGCGGCGGTCCGCAACAAAGCGAGCATGAATGTTTTCATGCGGCTTGAAAACCGGATGGCATATATAAATACTGCACACGGATCGCGACCCGGCCCTTCCGGATCCGTTCCGCACCCGAGGGGCCGGCTCCTACCCGCTTCGGCGTCCCGGGTGTCCGTGGCGGCCCCGGTCATCCCCTAGGCCGGGGCCGCCCCGACCCGTCGTCCACCCTCACGACGCCGCACACCCGGAAGCGATGATCATGCCCCTGACGACCACGCGCATCAGCCCGGACTGGCCCTGCCAGGTCAAGACCCCCGGGAGCTACGACTGGGAGCGCTCGGCGGCCAAGTGGCTGCGCGAGCTGGTGCCCGCGCGCTACGCCGGCTACCCCGTGTTCATCCGCCACCCCGTCCTGCTCGCCCGGCACGCCCAGATCCAGGTCCAGCAGGAACTCAGGGTGGCCCGCACCGCCCTCCAGACCGCCCGCGCCGACCTGCCGGGCCTCGGCCTGCACGAGGGCGTCATCGAGCACACGATCAAGCTGTACGCGGCCGAGGTCATGCAGTTGCAGCACATCGCGCGCAGCGTGCGGGCGGTCACCACGGCGCTGGTGGAGGCCAACCGACAGCCGTGAGCCTCGGGGGCGCGACCCCCTGTGCGTGACCCGTCGGGGGCATGACCCGCGTCGTGCGTGGCACACGGGAGGGGATGAGCACCACCGAAACCCGGCGCGCCGAGCCGGTGACGACGGTTCTGACCTGGCAGGTGCGTCCCGGCCGGGAGCGCCAGTTCGAGGAGTGGACTCGCGGCATCACCCGCTGCGCCAGACAGTTCCCGGGCAACGAGGGCGTCTCCTGGCTGACGCCCGAGGACGGCCACCGCTATCACGCGGTGCTGCGCTGGTCCGACCAGCACCGGCTCGCCGCCTGGCTGGAGTCCGAGGAGCGCGCGCAGTGGCACCGGCGGATCGAGGACATCGCCACCGAGGTCAGCAGCGAACGCCAGTCGACCACCGGGATGGAGACCTGGTTCAGCCTGCCCGGCACCACCGTGCAGGCCCCGCCCCGGTGGAAGATGGTCCTCACGACGTTCCTCGGCGCGTATCCCTTCACCCTGCTCATCCAGTGGCTGGTGACGCCGCACACCACCGGCTGGCCGCTGCCGCTGCGGGCGGCCGTGTTCCCGCTGGTACTGCTGCCGGTGCTGACCTATCTGGTGATGCCGAGGCTGAGCCGGCTGCTGCGGCTGTGGCTGTATCCGCGCGACGGCGGCTGAGGGCCCCGGGGCTGCTGTGACCGCAGTGGCCCCTGGGAAGTGGGAGCTGCACGTGCGCACAAGGCAGTCTTCGAACGGGCCCGGGTATGCGATGCTCAACGCGTGACGAGCGAGCCCGTGACACCGGCGGAGCCCGGTGCCGCACCGGACCTGGTCGAACTGGCCAAGATCGTCGCCCGGCAGCGCGCCGAACTGGACCGGCTGCGCGACCAGGCGGCGACGTCGGCTGTCGTCGAACGGGCCAAGGGTGCCGTGATGGCGCTGACCGGGTGCTCCGCGGCCGCGGCGGACGAGCAGCTGCTCCAGCGGGCCAAGGCGGCGCGCCACACCCTGCTGGAGGAGTGCTGGATCACCCTCGGTTGCCTGGCGCCCACGGCACCCGGCCCCGGCGAGGCGACCGAGCCCTTCGGCGCCGACACCCCCGGCTCCGGCTCCGCCGCCCTGGTGGAGACAGCCGCGCCGGACGACGTCGCCGCCGCCCTGGCCCGCCTCGGACAGGCCCTCGTCCGGGTGATGACACCGCCCGACCTCGCCCGCTGTCTGCTGGAGCATCTCGCGCCCGACATGGCGGCCGACGCCGTCATGATCTACGCCCGCAGGCCCGACGGCGGACTCGAACTGATCGGGCACGCGGGCATCGACGACCAGCTGGCCGCCCAGTGGAGCCAGGTTCCGCCGCTGAGCGGAATCCCGGCTCTGGAGGCGCTGCAGGCGGGCGAACCGCGCTGGCTGGAGGACATCGCCTCGCACGAGCGGCGGGACCTGCTGATCGGGGACCCGCCCGAGCGGTGGCGGTCGCGCGCCTGGCTGCCCGTGCTCACGGCGGGCTCGGCCAGGGTATGCATCGGCGTGCTGCGCACCCACGCGGCGTCGTTCACGCCCCGTGACCGCGCCCATCTGCGGGGCGTCACCGGGCTGTGCGCCGGCCGGCTGCGCGCCTTCGACGCACCGCCCGAGCGGGCCGTTGACGCCGCCACGGACGCGGTGCAGACACTGTTCGACGCGCTGCCGATCGCGGCGATGCTGCTCAGCCCCCTGCGAGCCGCGTCGGGCGAGGCCGAGGACTTCCGGGTGGAGGCGGCGACCGCGCGGGCGGGTGACCTGCTGGGACGCCCCGGTGAGGAGCTGGCCGGCCGGCAGCTGCTGGAGTTCCGGCCCGCCCTGACGGCGGAGCCGCTGTGGCGGGGCTGCCTGCACACCCTGACCACCGGGGAGCCGTACGAGAGCGAACCGTTCGCGCACGAGGAGGTCGTGGCTGGCATCGCGGCGCTGTCCACGTACTCGGCGCGGGTGGCGCGGCTGGACGACGCGCTGGTCGTCACGTGGATCCGGCACGGCTCCTCCGACCGGCAGGAGCAGCGGCTGGCGGATCTCCAGCGGCTGGGCAACCTCGGCTGGGCGAACTGGAACCTGGCCACGCAGGAGGCCTCCTGGTCGACCCAGGTGTTCGCCATCTTCGGCCGGGACCCCGCGCAGGGCCCGGTGGGGCTCGCCGGGATGCCGGAACTCGCGCTCCCCGAGGACGCGCCCGCGCTGACCCGCGCCGTCCGCGACCTCGTCCAGCGGGGGCGGGCGTTCGACCTGCCCTTCCGCATCAGGACGAGCGGCGGCATCCGGCATCTGCGGCTCGTGGCCGAGGCCGTGGCCGACACGCACGGCACGCCCGTCGAGGTGCACGGTGTCGTCCAGGACATGACGGCCCGGCGGCGGGCGGAGCTGGCCCTGGTCGAGAGCGAGCAGGCGATCCTCACGCAGCACGACGTGCTCCAGGCCGAGCGGACCCTGGCGTCCCGGCTCCAGCACGCGCTGCTGCCGCTGGCCAACCGGCCCGTCCACCTGGCGGGGCTGCGCGTCGAGGTCGCGTATCTGCCCGCCCAGTCGGGTGTGCACGTCGGCGGTGACTGGTTCAGCGCCGTGGAACTGCCCGACCGGGACGCGCTGCTGGTGGTGGGCGACGTCGCCGGGCACGGCGTCGACGCCGTCGCCACGATGGCCCAGCTCCGCTTCACCGCGAAGGGCATGGTCATCACGGGTTCCTCGCTGACCGGCGCGCTGACCCGCCTGAACACGCTGCTGCTGCACTCCCGCGATTCCCACGCGACGGCCACCATGGTGCTGGCCCGGTACGACCCCGGGCAGCGCCGTCTGGTCTGGGCCCAGGCGGGGCATCCCCCGCCCCTGCTGCTGCGGGACGGCGAGGCACGGTATCTGAGCCGCCCCAAGGGCATGCTGCTCGGCGCGACCACGGCTCCGGTCTTCGAGGAGGCGGAGTGCCGTCTCGAACCGGGCGACCGGCTCATCCTGTTCACCGACGGTCTGGTCGAGCACCCTCCGGAGAGCATCGACCGGGGTCTGGAACGTCTCGCCGAGGCGGTGGCGTCCCCGCACGGGGACGGGCCCGCGGCCCTGGGGCCGTTGCTCGCGCGGATGCTGCCGGACGAGCGACGGGACGACGTGTGCGTCGTGGACGTCCGGGTGCCGGGAGTTCTGGAGGCATAGCGGCTTCGGGAGGCGGGATGGGGCTCAGTCGACCGGGTGACCGGGCTTGATGGTGTGGGCTCCGGAGAGGCGCAGCAGCGGCCCGTCGTACGCCTCGTCCCCGCCCCACTCGACGGGCTCGAGGACGAAACCGATGTGGTCGCCGCCGCCCGCGCGCGTCACGGTCCGGCCGACGAACCAGGCCGGCGCGTCCTCCAGCACGGCGGCCCCGCCGTAGGCCTCCCGCAGCGGGATGCCCTCGAACTTGTCCGTCAGGTCGCCGGTCCGGCCGCCGAACCGCTCGGCGAGGCCGTGCTGGTCACGGGCGAGCAGGTGCACCGCGAGCACCTCGGCCTCCCGGGCCACCCGGAAGGTGTGGTTCACCTCGGACAGCCACACGACGAACCGCACGGGACGGATCGAGCACTGTGAGGCGAATCCGACCAGGCAGCCCGCCCGTTCACCGCCCGCGACGGCCGTGACGACGCACATGTCGGGGTCCAGCCGCCCGATGAACGCGTCCATGCCCGCCATGCCCACACCACTCCCTCGACCCGCGCGGCCACTGTCTCCTCACCACCCATCACCTCACCATGCCGGGGGTGCGGTTGCCATCCCGGGTGCCGTCCCGAGGGGGCCGGTCAGCCGGTGGCCGTGGCCGTGCGGGACTCCAGGGCGAGGCGGGTGTCGTCGCCGTAGACGCCGGTCTCGTCGCCCCGGATGCCGTACCAGAGCTGGAAGCGGGCGACCGCCGCGGTCAGTGTCGGGTCGTAGCGGCCGTCGGTGGCGCCGTCCCGGTAGACGTCCGGGATGCGCAGGAGGCGTTCCTGGAGCTCGGTCACCTCGGGGCCGGTGGCTCCCTCGCGGAGGGTGCCGGGGCCGTCGGGATCGGCGGCGGGGGGTGGGGTGGGTGTGGGGGTCTGAGCAGCGGCGGGGGCGGACGCGGTGGGGCGGGGCGCGGGGGCCGCCTCGTCGTCGGTGTTCCCGCCGGGGAGCAGGAGGGCGGCACCGCCGAAGCCGAGCACCGCCGCGGCGACGACGGCCAGCGCGACGGCTGCCCGGCGCAGCCCTGATCCGGGCCCGGCACCGCCGTAGCCCTTCTCGCGGGTGAGCGGCGGGAGTTCCTGCGTCAGGTCCTCGGAGCCGGCCGGCCGGGGCAGCTCGACGGGCTCGTAGCCGCCGGGCGCGTGACGGCCGCGTGTGAAGCCGCTGGATCCGTAGCTGCCGGATTCATGGCCGTCATGTTCGTGGCCGCCGGATTCATGGCCGCCGGGCTCGTCGCCGTCCCGTGCGGAGCCGAGCTCCTCGCGGTACTCCCGCATCAGTTCCGCGAGAGCGTCGGTGCGGCGGGGCCGCAGGACGCGGATGGGTTCGAGGGCCGGGCCGTCGTGCGGTTGCCGGGGCTCGGACGGTGTCGACACGCTGCTCTCCTTCCGTCCGGGCTCGGGGCGCCCGTCTTCGGGGATCGTCCTGCCGCTAGATACGCGGCTGCCGCGCCCCGGGTTCAGAGGGAACTCGGTTCCTCCCTTTGAGTGCACTGAGTGCCACGCGTTCCCTTCCGGGTGCTACGTTCCCGCTCATGAGCTCCGAGAAAGCCGACGCCGGGACCGGAAAGCCGCCCATGCGGGACGCCCTGGTGGCGGCAGCCTTCCACCTGTTCCTCGAACGGGGTTACGAGCAGACCACCATCGACGACATCGTGACGCTGGCCGGGGTGGGACGGCGCTCCTTCTTCCGCTACTTCCCCTCCAAGGAGGACGTGGTCTTCCCCGACCACGAGCGGTGCCTGGCCGACATGACGGCCTTCCTGGCGGCGGGCACCGGCGACGAGGAACCTGTGCGACGGGCCTGCGACGCGGCCCGGCTCGTGCTGCGGATGTACGCCGAGAACCCGACGTTCTCCGTGCAGCGCTACCGCCTCACCAAGCAGGTTCCGGGGCTGCGCGCCTACGAGCTGTCGGTGGTGTGGCGCTACGAGCGCGCCCTCGCCGAGTATCTGCGCCGGCGTTTCGCGGCCCGCCGGGACGGGACTCTGCAGGCCGATGTGATCGCGGCGGCGGTGGTCGCGGCGCACAACAACGCGCTGCGCTCCTGGCTGCGTTCGGACGGGCAGGGCGAGGCGAGCGCCACGGTGGACCACGCGCTGGCGTACGTGCAGTCCGCGTTCGGCGGCACGCCGGTGCCCCCGGCCGGGGAGCAGCCCGAGGACGTGGTGGTCGTGGTCTCGCGGCGCGATGCGCCGTTGTGGCGGGTCGTGCAGGAGATCGAGTCGACGCTGGGGCGCGGCTGAAGCTCCGCACATTGAGGGAACGGAGTGCCTTTACGAGTGGCACTGAGTGCCATACTCTGTGCTGCGTGCGCGGTGGCACGGCGAACCGGGCACACGTGTGCGCGGGTGACCCCGCACACGGGATTCCGGCCGAGTGCAGGGAGTTGACCAGCGTGTACCACCACTCAGGAACCGTCACTCAGCAGGCAGCCGGCTCCCCGACGGGTCTGCTCGACCCGAAGGGCCCGGACACCGAGGCCATCCTCTATCAGCGCTGCACCTGGTGCGGCACCGCGATGTACCACCGGGTGCTGTGTCCGGTCTGCCGCGGCAGCGAGCTGCGGACGGAGCGCAGCGAGGGCACGGGAACGGTGCGCCACTCGACGGTGGTACACCGCAACACTCCCGCGGCGCGCAATGTGTCCCTGATCGAGATGTCCGAAGGGTTCATCGTGCGCGGCCGGGTGATGGGTCCGCCCATCGGCATCCACAGCGGGGACCGGGTGCGGCTGTCCACGGCCAAGGACCCGGTACGTGGCGAGCCGGTCTTCCAGCTGCTGGACGAGCCGTACCGGGCCTGGCGCTGACAGGCGGTCCGGTCACCGGATCCCGGGGAGCAGTTCGCCGGTGCGCACGGGCCGTCCCGTCTCGAAGCTGCGGTTGGCCGCGAGACCGACCGCCAGGGCGAGTGCCCCGTCCCGTTCGGTGGCGGTCGGGTGGGCCGTCGCCGCGGAGTCGGCCGGGCGGGTGGGGTCCGCGGGGCCGAACAGCGCGTCGAGCATGCGCGGGTCGCCGCCGCCGTGGGCCTCGTGGGCGACCGCAAGCGGCACATCCAACGGGGGCTGCCACAGCGGGCGCAGGGTGAGGCGGGCGCCGCCCGCGTGCTCCGCCGCCGTGTCCCCGTGCAGGGCACCCGCGGCCGAGGTGATCCGGGTCAGGGGCGGCTGCCAGCGGCTCTCCTCGACCTCCAGCTCCAGCCGGCCCGCGCTGCCGTTGAACATCACCCGGTAGCCCTCCCACGGGGAGTAGGCGGTCAGGTGGTACGTCATCGTCGCGCCGCGCGCGTAGCGCACGAGGACGGACATGTCGTCCTCGATGGTGATCGGCCCGTCGAAGACGTTCCGGTCGCGCAGGTAGCCGTCGTCGGGCTCGGCGTCCAGGTAGAGGGCGCGCAGAGTGTCGTCGGCCGCGAGGTCCAGGGCGAAGGGGTCGCCGGCGGCCCGGTCGGCGCCGTGGGCGCGGTCGTAGTCCCGGCGCAGCCCGTGCCGCTCCCCCGCCTCGCGGCCGTAGAAGCCGAGCCGCCCGTAGCCGAAGACCTCCCGGGGCCCGTCGGCGAGCCACCAGTTCACCAGGTCGAAGTGGTGCGAGGACTTGTGCACCATCAGGCCGCCGCTGTTGTGCTTCTCGCGGTGCCAGCGGCGGAAGTAGTCGGCGCCGTGCCGTACGTCGAGCAGCCACTCGAAGTGGACGGAGAGCACCTCGCCGATCGCGCCGCCGGCGAGCAGGGCGCGGACCTTCTCGTGCACGGGATTGAAGCGGTAGTTGAAGGCGACGGTCAGACAGTTGCCGGTCTCGCGGACGGTGCCGAGGATGCGGGCACAGCGCTCGGCGTCGACGGTCATCGGTTTCTCGGTGACGACACGGCAGCCCGCCTTCAGGGCCGGGACGATGTAGCGGTCGTGCTCGGCGTCGACGGTGGTGACGACGACCTCGTCGATGCCTTCCCCGGCGAGCAGGTCGGTGAAGCGGTCGGGCTCCCACTCGGTGGCCGCCGGAGCGCCGGCTTCGGCGAGCAGCCGGTTGTGGAAGGCCATCCGGGTCGGGCTGGGGTCGCACAGCGCGGCCACCAGGTGGCCGGGGCGTTCGGCGAGGCCCCGGGTGAACAGCTGGGCCCGGTGGCCCGTGCCGACGACGGCTGCGCGCAGGACGGGATTTCGGCTCATGACAGGTGGTCTGTCCCGGGGACGGGCCGTCCACTCCCCTGCCGCCGAAAGCGCTTGCCGAGGAGGGGATCAGCCCGTGAGAGTGACGCGGATGCCCACGGTGCCGTCGAGACGCCGGCGCAGCCGGCTGCCGAGCAGAGTGAGTCGGCCGGTGATGCCGTACTTGCGGGCGATCAGCTGCCGGTAGCGGGCGGTGGTCGCCGCGTCGCAGATCTCCGCCGTCGCGGGCAGCTGCTCGCCGGTGGGACGGCCGCGCAGGTCGCAGGGGCCGACCAGGACGTCGGCGCGGTTGCGGATCCGCTTCACCTTCCAGGAGTCGGCCGACGTCCAGGCGCCGAGCGCGTCCCCGTCGCGCACCACCCAGACCGGGGTGGCGACCGGCGTACCGTTCCTGCGGTAGCTGGTGATCAGCAGGTACTTGCCCGCGCCCAGTTCGTCCAGCGCACTGTCGTCCATGGCGGGCAGTCTACGAGCGCGTCCCGCGCGGCGTGCCCCCGGTTCTCAGTACAGCGCGGCCGCCATTCTCCGTACCGCCTCCCCGATCACCTCGGGCGAGGTCGCCAGGTTGAAGCGGACGTGCCCGGCGCCGCCCGTGCCGAAGGGGAGGCCGGAGTTGAGGGCCACCCGGCCGCGGTGCAGGAAGGTGTCCGCCGGGTCGTCGCCGAGGCCGAGGGCACGGCAGTCGAGCCAGGCGAGGTAGGTGGCGTCGCCCGGGCGGTAGCGGATCGCGGGCAGGTGCTCGGCCAGCAGGTCCGCGAGCAACCGCCGGTTGGCGTCGAGGCCGGACAGCAGGGCGTCCAGCCAGGTGACGCCGTCGCGCAGGGCGGCGGTGTGGGCGATGACGCCGATGTGGCTCGGGCCGTGCCCGACCTCCTCGGGCATCCGGGCCAGGTCGGCACCGGCCCCCGGCCCGGCGATGGCGAGGGCGGCCTTGAGCCCGGCCAGGTTCCACGCCTTCGAGGCGGACATCAGCGACAGTCCGCGCTCGGCGCCGGGCACGCTGAGGTACGGCACGAATTCGGTGCGGCCGACCACGAGCGGCGCGTGGATCTCGTCGGCGA
Source organism: Streptomyces sp. NPDC045955 (assembly GCF_056430805.1). Taxonomy (NCBI): domain Bacteria; kingdom Bacillati; phylum Actinomycetota; class Actinomycetes; order Kitasatosporales; family Streptomycetaceae; genus Streptomyces; species Streptomyces sp. NPDC045955. The sequence goes on along the minus strand of NZ_JBWKKY010000031.1, from coordinate 19,802 downwards.
CGACGCGGACGCCGTACCGCTCGGCGAGGGCGGCGACGGCGGACAGTTCCTCGGCGGTGTGAACCGTGCCGGTCGGGTTGTGGGGGCTGCACAGCAGGTAGGCGGCCCGTGCTCCGCCCGCGACCACCTGGCGGAAGGTCTCCTCCAGGACACCGAGGTCGATGCGCCCGTCCGCGCCGAGCGGGGCCTGGACCACGCGCCGGTCCATGTGCTCGACGAACTGGTAGAACGGCGGGTACACCGGCGGGTTCACGACCACCGCGTCCCCGTGCCCGGTGACCAGCTTGAGCATCTCGACGACGCCCAGCATGACGTCGGGCACGATCGCGGTGCGCTCCACGGCGAGCCCGTCCCAGTTCCACCGCTTCCCGGCGAAGGCGGCCAGCGCCTCCGCATACGCCGTGCCGACGGGGTAGCCGGTGTCGCCGAGGCGGAGCGCGTCGGTGACGGCGCGTACGACGGGTTCGGCCAGCGGCACGTCCATCTCGGCCACCCAGACCGGCAGCACGTCCTCCGGGTAGGTGCGCCACTTCATGCTCGTACGGCGGCGGAGATGGTCGAGAGTGAGAGCCTGCAGGGGATTCGGTTCACCGGACGTCTCGTGCGGGATCCTGGTCATGGGCACACGATAGGGGGCTGTGCAGTGAGCGGGAATCGTCAGGACGGGGAGCGGGGAGGGGCCGAAGGCCCGTTCCTGGAGATCGCCTGCGACGAGTCGGGGTCGGACGGCGAGAACCTCACCGGCGGGAACACGGACGTGTTCGCGCACGCCAGCATGTCGCTGTCCATGGCGACCGCAGCGGCGGCCGTGCGGGAGATCCGGGACCGGATCCGCTCGCCGGCCCAGGAGTACAAGGCGAACCACCTGCTGCGGGAGAAGCACCGCGCGGTGCTGGAGTGGCTGCTCGCGCCGGACGGCCCGATCCACGGGCGGGCGCGGGTGCATCTGATGGAGAAGTCCTTCTTCGTGGTGGACCGGGCCGTCGGTCTGCTGCTGGGCGACCCGGGCGCGGTCGCCGCCCTGTTCCGCGAGGGCCGCGGGGCCTTCGGGGAGGACGGCTGGCGGGCGTTCCTGGAGGCGGCCAACCAGCTGCTGCGGGTCCGTAACAACGGCGAGCCGGGCGCTCCCGTGGATGCCTTCTACGACACGGTCGACGTCCTGCGGCGGGCCCGTCCGGATTCGGGGGCGACAGCGATCCTGGAGCGGCTGGCCGCGACCCGGGCCCGCGCGGTGTCCTATCGGGCGGCGTTCCTGGACGGGCCGCCCCTGATCCCGGTGCTCAACCCGCTGCTTCCGGCGATCGTCCGGACGGCCGCGCTGTGGAGCGGCGGCGGGCGGCCGGTCCGTCTGGTGCACGACCGGCAGAACATGCTGACGCCGGACCGCATCGCCTGGATCGAGGAGACGGCCCGGCAGGCGGGGGTCGGCCTGGCCGGGCTGCGGCTGGTCGTCGCGCGCGAGGACGCGCGCGTGCAGGTGGCGGACTTCCTCGCCGGGATCGCCCGCAAGATCGCCTCCGACGAGCTGAACGGCCGCGGGGACCCCGCCCTCACCGCCCTGCTGCGGCCCTACGTCGATCCGGCCTCGGTCTGGGGCGACGTGCGCAGTCGGGCCCTGCTCGCCGCCCCGGCGGACCTGGGTCCGGCCGTTCCCGCCGCCGGCCGGCGGTGAAGAGATCACGCGTGCGCTGAACACGGCAGGGTTGCGCCCCGTATGGGAAGAGGGCACCCAACTCAAGGAGTGCCCCGTGGTGTTCACATCGTGATGTTCGGGTTCGGGAGCCATGCATGAGGCACGCACGACGACGGGTCGTCCGGCGAGTGACACGGCTGGCGGCCGTCGGCGGACTCCTCCTCGGAGGAACGATGGTCACACGCGCCGTGGCGAGCGAGCCCCCCGACCCGTCGATCGGCGTCCCGTACTCCGCACGGCCGGCCACGAGCATGGGCACCGACCTCGTGTCCCGGCTCGGCACCTCCCGCACGGCGGGCAGCTGGGTCGACTCCGCGGGCCGGCCGGTCGTCGCGGTCACGGACGAGAAGGCGGCCGACGAGGTCGAGCGCGCCGGTGCGCGGGCGAAGATGGTGCGCCACAGCATGAGCGACCTCAAGGCCGCCACGAAGACGTTGCGTTCGGCGCCCCGGGTGCCCGGTACCGCCTGGGCCCTGGACTACAAGAGCAACGAGGTGGTGGTCCGGGGTGACAGCACCGTCTCCGCCTCCGACTGGTCGCGGCTGACCGATGTCGCGGAGGGCATCGGCGGCTTCGTGCGCATGGAGCGCACCGAGGGCACGTTCACGACGCGGGTCAACGGCGCGCAGCCGATCCTGTCGACCGCCGGGCGCTGTTCGGCGGGCTTCAACGTGACCGACGGGACGACCGACTACATCCTCACGGCCGGGCACTGCGGGCCCGACGGTTCCGTCTGGTTCGCCGACGACCGGGGCCGGGAGCAGGTCGGCTCGTCACTCAAGGGAAGCTTCCCCGGTGACGACTACTCCCTGGTGAAGTACGACAGCGGGCGCGCGGGCGAGGGTGCGGACGTCGTCGCGGTCGGTGACGGCAAGGGTGTGCGGATCACGGGCGTGGCCGATGCCGAGGTCGGTCAGAAGATCTTCCGCAGCGGCAGCACCAGCGGGCTGCGCCAGGGGGAGGTGACCGCGCTGAACGCGACGGTCAACTACCCCGAGGGCACGGTCACCGGCCTCATCGAGACGAACGTGTGCGCCGAACCCGGTGACAGCGGCGGCCCGATGTTCGCCGACGGCGTCGCGCTCGGTGTGACGTCGGGCGGCAGCGGGGACTGCACGGCGGGCGGTACGACGTTCTTCCAGCCGGTGACGAAGGCGCTGACCGAGCTGGGCGTCAAGCTGATCGTGGCCAAGCAGTCCGGTGCCGGAACCGGCGCCTCCCCCGCGCCGTCGGCCTCACAGGGCGCCGCCTCGCCAGGCTCGTCGGCGCCGGTGTCGGGCGAGGACGTGTCGGGCCTGCTGACCCGCCTCACCGACCCGCGCAACGTGGGCCCCGGCCTGCTCGTCATCGCGGGCAGCCTCGTCGCCCTGGTGGCGACCCGGTGGATCCGCGCGGAGCAGGACCGCAAGGCGTATCGGCAGTACTACTCGGCCACCTGGGGATGACGCGGCCCGGTTCGGGTGAGGACGCCCCATGACCGTACTGCTCGGCGCCACCGAACTTCAGCGGGTGGTCACACCACAGGACCTGCTCCCGGCGCTGCGTCAGGGCTTTGTCGCGGCCCTCGGTGTCCGGACGGCCCCGCAGCGCGTGCGCCAGAACCTGCCGGCGTCCGCCGGGAGCATCGCCGTGCTGCTGCCGGGGCTGCTGCCGGACATCCCCGCCTACACGGTCAAGGTGAACGCCAAGTTCCCGGGCTCCGACCCGGCGATCTCCGGCATCGTCTGTCTCCACGACCTGGAGACCGGGGAGTTGCTCGCGCTGCTGGACTCCGCCTTCGTGACCGCGTGGCGGACCGGGCTGTCGGCGGCATTGGCCACCGACCTGCTCAGCCCGGCGGGAGCACGCACCGTGGGGATCATCGGAGCGGGGGCCCAGGCGGACATGACGCTGCGGGGGCTGACCCGGTTGCGCACGGTCGAGCGGCTCGTCATCCACGACGCCGACGACGGACGGGCCCATCGGATGGCCGAGGTCTGGCAACGGGCCGGACTCGCATGCCAGGTGGTCGGCAGTGCGCCGGAGGTCGCCCGCACCTGCGACAGCGTCGTCACAGCGACCTGGTCCCGCAGCCCACTGCTGGGAATTCCGGACGTCCGGCCGGGCGCGCACATCACCTCGCTGGGAGCGGACGAACCGGGCAAGGTGGAGCTGGACGCCGGGTTGCTCCGGCATGCGCGAGTCATCGTGGACGACCTCGACCTGGCCATGACGTCCGGTGCGCTGGGCAGTGCGGGCCTGGGCCGGGAGGATGCCGCGGCCGTACTGGGCCGGGTCGTCGACGGGACCGTCCCGGCACGCACCGATGACGGGCAGATGACCGTCTACACTCCGGTCGGTCTGCCCTGGCAGGATCTCGCACTCTCCTGGGCCGCCTATGAGGCAGCGCTGCGGGACGGGATCGGCGTCGGCTTCCGGTTCCACTCGCGGCCGCGGGACGGGGGCGACGCGTGAGCACACCTGTCGCGGCCGCGGGACGGGGCCGACGCGTGAGCACCCCTACGCGCCTACTACGCCGGGGCGGCTCTGCCTCACCCCAGCGTGAGCAGTACGGTCGCCGCCCCCGCTCCCAGCAGTCCCAGCGCCTGGCGCCGGCTGATCCGCTCATGCAGCAGGGCGAGGCCAAGGATGACGGGCAGGGCGGGGTAGAGGGACGCGAGGACGACGGCGATGGCGAGCAACTGGCGCTGCGCGGCCAGCAGATACAGCACGAGGCCGAGGGCCGCGCCGGCCCCGATGAGGAGGGCCTGGACGCAGCGGCCCGGCGGCAGCTTCAGCCGGCGGGCGTGACGGGCGGCGTCCGGCAGGAGGACGAGGACCGCGGCGACACGGCCCGCGGCGACGGGCCACAGTCCGCTCGCGGAGGCTGCCTGCCCGAGGGCGAGGTACTGCACGGCCACGCCCGCGCTGGCGAGCAGTCCGTCCGCCGTCCCCTTGCCCGCGCCGCCCCCGCCTCCGGAGACGAACCACAGTGCGGGCACCGTGACGGCGATGCCCAGCCAGGCCATGGCCCCGGGGCGGTCGCCGAGGACGAGCACCCCGCACAGCACCGACAGCGCGACACCGGTGACGGCACTCACGGGCACCACGACGCTCATCGCGCCGCGGCTCAGCCCGCGGTTGAGGAACCGCATGGCGACGCCGCTGCCGACGCCGGACAGCGCGCCCCACAGCAGGTCGGCGGTGTGGACGGCGTCGACGGGCAGGAGGAGCGCGGCGGCGCAGGCGAGCAGCAGCCCGCCGAGCTGACCGAGGAAGGTGACGGCGGCGTGATGGATGTGCCGGGACAGCAGGCCGCCTGCGAAGTCGACGATGCCGTAGACGACGGCCGAGGAAAGTGCGAGAAGGGCACCCATTGGATCAGGGGTGCCCCGGGACGAGGGTCCGATGCGTCAGCGGCCTGATGCTCAGGCCGCGGGCGCGGGCTGCGGGGCCGCGGCGGCCCACTCCAGGACGAGCCGCTGGTATTCCTCGCGCTGCTCGACGCTCAGTGTCCCGCCCGACCGGCGCCACAGGGCTCGGATCTCCTCGTTGACCTCGTCAGCCGTTCGCTGGGAAGAGGATTCAACAGTGGTGGACATGCTGTGAAGCATACGTCGCCGCAGGTGAAGACGATGTGAGTAATCGTGAGGTAAATGGTCATTCCGGACAGTGTTGCTGATCACGTCCATCTCCCGGTAAACGTGAGCCTGTTCACGCTTCGGCCGATCCCAGCACCAGCACCTTGATGGCCAGGACGGCCGCGCCGCGCGCCCAGTCGTGAAAATCGGACACCTTCGTCTCCAGTTCGACCGGGGCGGCCAGGGGGTGCCGGTTGTCGCCGACCGTGTCCTCGACCGTCTTGCCGGCCACGTCCATGAGTCCGACCCCCTCCCCCGCGAGCAGGATCTTCTGCGGCATCACGAAGTTGGAGATCTGCGCGACGAGCGTGCCCAGCGCCCGGGCCGCCTCGTCGACGACCCGGGCGGGCATCGGGTCCCCGGCGGCGGCGGCCGCGAGGATCTCCTCGTAGGTCCGGTCGCGGCCGGTGGCGGCCTGGACCTGGTAGCGGATGTTGGGGATGGTCAGCAGCGAGACCGCGCTGCCACGCCGGCCGTCCGGGGTGAGCGGGCCGTTGGGGTCGACGATCCAGTGCCGGCCGAATCCGCGGTCCTCCTCGGCGTAGGCCACCCGCTTGCCGCCCAGGACGAGCCCGTAGCCGATACCGGCGCCGATGGTGAGGACGACGAAGCGGTCCAGGCCGCGTCCGGCGCCGAACCAGGTCTCGGCCTCGACCAGGGCGGCGACGTCGTTCTCGACGACCACGGGCAGCCCGGTGCGCTCCTCGACGAGATCGGCCAGGGGCACGTCCCGCCACAGCAGGAAGGGCGACTCCCCGACGACGGCGCGGTCCTGGACGAAACCGCCGACTCCGATGCCGATCCCGGCGAGCCGGGGGTGGTCGCGGACCAGCTCGGCGGTCATCTCCCCGAGCACATCGGCGACTTCGGCGGGGTCGTGAGTGGTGAGCGGGCGGTCGTGGCGGGCGACGATGTCACTTCTGAGCGTGGTGACGACACCGTAGACCATGTCCTCGGTGATCTTGAAGCCGAGGAAGGACCAGGAGCCGGCGACGACGTCCAGCGGTGTGGAGGGGCGGCCCTGCCGCGTCTCCGCCGGCACGCCCGCCTCGGCCACCTCGACCAGCAGGCCGGACTCGATCAGCGGCTTGGTCAGCCGGGTGAGGCTGCCGGCCGACAGCCCCAGCCTGCGGGCGAGCTCGGTGCGCGACAGCGGTCCGTGCACGAGCACCTCGATGGCCACCGAGCGCTCTCCCGGGCTCAGCGGCGGCCAGCTGGCGATGCCTGCGGTCATGTCCGTGCGACTCCCCTCGCCCTTTTCTTTCGCACTGAAACCAACATGCCCACTCTAAGGCGATGATGGTTCCTGCGAAAAGATGTTTGCACCCCTCTTGACGCGGCAATTGTTTCGCGCCAAAAGTAAGTCCCGCCAGAGGACGAGCCGCCGCAGCGAGGGAGTCTCCCGATGACCATCGCCTCCAGCAGCCCTCCGTCACGTCTGCCCGTGGGCGGCGCGGCGGAGGCCCACAGCAAGCCCAGGACACGACGGACCGAGATGGGCGAGAACCGGGGTGACGGACGGCTGGCCGCGCTCTTCATCGCGCCGGCGCTGCTCGGCTTCGTGGTCTTCCTGCTCTGGCCGACGCTCCGGGGCATCTACCTGAGCTTCACCCGCTTCAACCTGCTGACGCCGGCCGAGTGGGTGGGCCTGGACAACTACGTCCGCATGGTCAACGACCCCATCTTCTGGGACTCGTTGACGGTCACCGTCGAGTACGTCGTCATCAACATCGGTGTGCAGACGGTCGCGGCGCTCGCCATCGCCGTTCTCCTCCAGCGGCTGACCCAGTCGGCGATGCTGCGCGGCATCGTGCTCACGCCGTACCTGATGTCGAACGTCGTCGCCGGCCTGGTCTGGCTCTGGATCCTCGACACCCAGCTCGGCATCGGCAACGAGATCATCAGCGCCGTCGGCGTCGACCGCATCCCGTTCCTCGCCGACGAGACCTGGGCGATCCCGACGATCGCGCTCATCAACGTGTGGCGGCACGTCGGGTACACGGCGCTGCTGCTGTTCGCCGGTCTCCAGGCGATCCCGGGCGACATGTACGAGGCGGCCCGGGTGGACGGCGCGAGCGAGTGGCGGATGTTCTGGCGGATCACCATGCCGCTGCTGCGGCCGGTGCTCGCGGTCGTGCTGATCATGACGGTGATCGGGTCGTTCCAGGTGTTCGACACCGTGGCCGTCACCACCGCGGGCGGTCCGGCGAACGCGACCAACGTGCTCCAGTACTACATCTACGGCTCCGCCTTCGGGCGCTTCCAGTTCGGCTACGCCTCGGCCATGTCCGTCGCCCTGCTGGTCGTGCTGAGCGCGATCACCGTCCTCCAGTACCGGCTCACCCGGGCCGGCCGGACCGACCTCGGCTGAGGAAAGGGAGATACCGGTATGGCTGCCGTGACGACAACGACGTCGACGACCCTGCGACCGGTCCGGCGCAGGTTCCCCTTCGGGCGGGCCGCCGCCTGGACCGTGATGGGGCTGATCGTCCTCATCACCCTGCTGCCGTTCTACTGGATCCTGCGCACCGCGCTGTCCACCAACGCGGGGCTCAACGCGGATCCGACCAACCCCCTGCCCGTGGACCTCACCACGAGCGGCTTCGCACGCGCCCTGGGCATGCAGTCGGCCGAGGAGGCCGTCAGACAGGGCGGTGCCGGCGGCGGGCTCGACTTCTGGCGCTATCTGCTCAACTCGGTGCTGGTCTCCACCCTGATCACCGGCTGTCAGCTCTTCTTCTCCGCGATGGCGGCGTACGCCTTCTCACGGCTGCGCTGGCGCGGCAGGGACAAGGTGTTCGGCCTGTTCCTGGCCGGGATGATGGTGCCCACCATCTTCACGCTGCTGCCGAACTTCGTGCTCATCAAGCAGCTCCACCTGGTGGACACGCTCCTCGGCATCGCGCTGCCCACCATGTTCATGGCCCCGTTCGCGGTGTTCTTCCTGCGGCAGTTCTTCATGAACATCCCCAAGGAGGTGGAGGAAGCCGCGCTGCTGGACGGCGCCGGGAAGGTCAAGATCTTCTTCCGGGTGGTGCTGCCGATGGCGTCCACGCCGATCGTCACGCTGGGCGTGCTGACGTACATCACCTCCTGGAACGACTACTTCTGGCCGCTGATGGTCTCCTACAGCGACAGCTCGCGGGTGCTGACCGTGGCGCTGGCGATCTTCCGGGCCCAGACCCCGGCGACCGGCGTCGACTGGTCCGGGCTCATGGCGGCGACGCTGATCGCCGCGCTGCCGATGCTGGTGCTGTTCGCCTGCTTCGCGCGCCGCATCGTCAGCTCCATCGGCTTCACCGGGATCAAGTAAGGGGACTGTGATGCGAATTCGTCTGCGTACGCTCGTCGCGGCGACCGGAGCGCTGGCGCTGTCCCTGGTCAGCGGATGCGCGCAGGGCGGTGCCGCCGGATCCTCCGCGCACACGGTCACCTACTGGCTGTGGGACGCCAACCAGCTGCCCGCCTACCAGGCCTGCGCCAAGGGGTTCGAGAAGGAGAACCCCGGACTGAACGTCAAGATCACCCAGTTGGGCTGGAGCGACTACTGGACCAAGCTCACCGCCGGGTTCATCGCCGGCACCCAGCCGGACGTGTTCACCGACCACATCCAGAACTTCGGCCAGTACGCCGACCTGAAGGTCCTCGAACCGCTCGACGACCTCGGCATCGAGAACTCCGACTACCAGCCAGGCCTCGCCGCCAACTGGATCGGGAAGGACGGCCACCGCTACGGCGCACCCAAGGACTGGGACACCGTCGCGCTGTTCTACAACTCGAAGATGACGAAGGAAGCAGGCCTCACCGCCGCGCAGCTGAACAACCTCGCCTGGAACCCGGAGGACGGCGGCACCTTCGAGAAGGCCATCGCCCACCTCACGATCGACAGGAACGGCAAGCGGGGCGACGAGCCGGGCTTCGACAAGAACAACGTCAAGGTCTACGGCATGGCCAGCAACGGCGGCGGCTTCGGCGACGGCCAGACCCAGTGGAGCAACTTCGCGGCCTCCGCCGGGTGGAGCTACCTGGACAAGCCCCGCTGGGGCACGAAGTACCAGTACGACAGCAAGACCTTCCAGTCGGTCGTCAAGTGGTACTTCGGCCTGGCGAAGAAGGGCTACATGCCGCCGCTGTCCGACTACAACGTCCAGTCCAACCAGGCGAACACGCAGGTCGCGGCGGGCAAGGCCGCCACCGCGTTCGACGGGGCCTGGATGATCTCCACGTACGCGGGCTTCAAGGGCCGGGACATCAAGACCGCCCTGACGCCGGTCGGCCCGACCGGCAAGCGCGCCACCATGATGAACGGGCTCGCCGACTCCGTCACCAAGGCCTCAGCGAACAAGGCGGGCGCCAAGAAGTGGGTGGCGTATCTGGCCTCGGACAAGTGCCAGAAGGTCGTCGGCGGTTACGGCGTCGTCTTCCCCGCGACGAAGGCCGGGACCGAGGCCGCGGTCGCCGCGTACCGGAAGAAGGGCATCGACGTCTCGTCGTTCACGAAGCCCGTGGCCGACAAGAAGAACTTCCGGACCTTCTCCTACCCGATCGCCAGCTACTCGGCGGACATGACGGCGCTCATGTCACCGGCGATGGAGGACATCTACGGCAACGGCAAGCCGGTCAGCAGCCTCGACGAGACCAACGAACAGATCAACCTGATCCTCTCGCAGTGATCCCCAACGACCAGTGAAGGGCACGCCTTACATGACGTTCTCCATCGGCATCGTCGGCGCCGGACAGTTCTCGGGCCAGTTCGCCACGCTGTTCCAGGCCCACCCCGGCGTCAGCGACGTCTACGTCACCGACCTGCTGCCCGAGAGGGCCGAACAACTCGCCGCCGCGCAGGGCCTCGCCGGCACCTTCCCGTCGTACCAGGCCATGCTGGAATCGGAGGACGTCGACGCCGTCGCGATCTTCACCCAGCGCTGGACGCACGGTCCGCTGGTGCTCCAGGGCCTGAACGCCGGCAAGCACGTGTACTCCGCGGTCCCCATGGCGATCAGCACAGAGGAGATCGCCGCGATCATCGACACGGTCAAGGCCACCGGGCTGACCTACATGATGGGCGAGACCAGCGAGTACAACCCGGCGACGGTCCACGCCCGCAACCAGATCGCCGAGGGCGCCTTCGGGCGGCTGTTCTACGCCGAGGGCGACTACGTCCACGACATGGACCTCGGGTTCTACGAGGCGTACCAGTACAGCGGCGGCGAGAACTGGAAGGCCACCGCCAGCTATCCCCCGCTGCTGTACCCGACGCACGCGGTCGGCGGGGTGCTGGGCGCCTGGCGGACGCACGCGGTCAGCGTGTCGGCGATCGGTGTCGTCGACGACCGGGGCGACGGTGTCTTCGACAAGGAGGTCAGCCAGTTCGACAACGACTTCTCCAACGCCACGGCGCTGTTCGAGGTGGCGGGCGGGGGCTCGTTCCGTACGAACGAGTTCCGGCGGGTCGGCTACCCCTCGCACATACGGGAGTCGCGTTTCCGCTTCTTCGGCACCGAGGCGAGCATGGAGCAGCTCGCCACGGTCGCCCTGTGGCAGGACAAGCAGGGCGTGAAGGACATCAGCGAACTGCTGGAGCCCAAGCCCACCACGGCGCCCGACGACCCGTCGCTCCAGCACATCGCGCCCGAGCTGCGGGCCGCGTTCACCTCCGGGTCGGCTCCCGTGCACGACCGTGCGCGGCTGCCGAGGGAGTTCGACCATCTCCACAACGGCCACGAGGGCAGCCACCACTTCCTGGTGGATGACTTCGTGACCGCCGTCAACACGCGCACCCTGCCGTCGGTGAACGCGTGGGTGGCCGCCCGCTACACCCTGCCGGGCATCATCGCGCACGAGTCCGCGCGGCAGGGCGGGGTACGGCTGGAGATCCCGGACTTCGGGGACGCGCCACAGTAAGGGGCGGGTCCGAGCCGGGTGCCTGGATCAGGTGCCCGGCTTGCGGCCGTAGACGAAGACGTCGTCGTTCTTCTTCAGCAGCGACCAGTACTTCTTCGCGTCGGTCTTGGTCATGTTGACGCAGCCGTGCGAGCCCGGCGGGTTCCACATGCTGACGCCGACCGAGTGGAAGGCCTGGCCGCCGTCGAAGAACTGGGCGTAGGGCATCGGCACGTCGTAGATGGACGAGACGTGGTCGATGTTGCGCCAGTAGATCTTCTTCAGGCCGGTGCGGGTCTCGTAGCCGTTGCGGCCGGTGCGGACCGGGACGGGGCCGTAGACGAGCTTCTTGCCGTCCTGGATCCAGCTCAGCTGGAGGCTCAGGTTCACGCAGGCGATCCGGCCCTTGTTCACCGGGCACTTGCCGTCCTTGTTCGGGTTCTTCCCGACGGCCTTCTGCTTCAGCATCAGGTCCATCACTCCCCAGGTGACGGGCCCGGCGTAGCCGGCGTTCGGGGAGATGCCGTGCTTGGTCTGGAAGGCCTTGATCGCCTTGCAGTCGGCGGCGGACTGCTTGCCGTCGACCGGGCGGCCGAGGAACTTCTCCACCTGCTTCTGGTACGGGCCGGTCTTGGTGGTGCAGCTCGCGGCCGCGGCCGGCGTGGCGCCGAGCGCGAGCGTGAGCGGTGCCACCAGTGCGGTGATCCCGAGTGCGACGGCGCCCCGTCTGCGTACGTCCCCCATGGTTGGTCCTGCCCCTTCGCGGAAGTGGTCACATCGTCTGCGATCCCTGCCTGCTAGACGGGCGCACGGGGGGTTCGGTTGTACGGGCTGACTGCCTGCGACGAAACGGTGACATACCCCACCCGCCCAACCGGTCGGAGCGACCAGGCGGATGCGGTGGGTCCGGCGGTGTCTCAGCGGTAGCCGGTCGTGTCGGCCGGCTTGCCCGCGGCCTGCACCTCGACGAGGTAGCGCCAGGCGTCCGGGCGGCTGCCGTCGAGGTCGGTGAAGCCGTACTCCCGGGCCAGGCCGCCGCTGGAGAGGGACCGGCCGTTCCAGCGCGCCACGTCGGGGTCGGCGGCGAGCGCGACCACGGCCCGGCCCACGTAGCGCGGGGTCTCCGAGATGGCGAAGTGGGGCACGCGCTCCAGGGCGTCGCGCCAGTTGTCCTCCCGTACCCCGAAGGCGTCCAGCATCATCTCCGAGCGCAGCCAGCCGGGGGTGAGGGCGACGGCGGTGGCGCCGCGCGGGCCGAGTTCGTGGCCGAGGGAGAAGGCCATGCGCAGGACGGACGTCTTCGCCAGGTCGTAGAAGAAACTGTTGCGGTAGGTGTCGCGGTTGTAGTCGGCGGTTCCGTCGGTGACCTCGACGACCAGGCCGCCGGGGTGGCGCAGCATCAGGGGCAGGGCGTGATGGCTGGTGATCGCGTGTGTCTCGACCGCGAGTCTGAGCAGGCGCAGGCCGTTGTCGAGGTCGTGCTCCCAGACCGGGGTCTCCCACTCGAAGAGTTTCTCGCCGCCCCAGATGTCGTTGACCAGAACGTCGAGGCGGCCCTGTTCGTCGGCGATGCGGTCGACGAGGGCGCGGACCTGTGCCGGGTCGAGGTGGTCGGTGGGTACGGCGACGCCCTGCCCGCCTGCCTCGGTGACGAGGTCGGCGGTGTCCTCGATGGTCTCGGGCCGGTCGTACTCCGAGCGGCGGGTGCGGGTGCTGCGTCCGGTGACGTAGACGGTGGCGCCTGCCGCGCCGAGTTCCACCGCCATGCCCCGTCCGGCGCCCCGGGTCGCACCGGCGACCAGTGCGACCTTGCCCTTCAGCGGAGCTGACATATCCGACCTCCCGTGACCGTGGCTGCTTGTCGCCTCCAGGGTGACGGGTAAGCCGGACATCCTCTGTCGCCTTTTGCGAGCGACACGCGATCAGTGGCCGCGGGCGATCCACTCCTGGAGGTGCGGGGCCTCCGCCCCAATGGTCGTGGCGTCTCCGTGGCCGGTGAGGACCTTCGTCCCGGGCGGCAGCGTGAGGAGGCGGTCGCGGATCGAGTCGATGATCGTCGGGAAGTGCGAGAAGGACCGGCCGGTGGCGCCGGGGCCGCCCTGGAAGAGGGTGTCCCCGGTGAAGACGGTGGCGAGCCCGGGGTCGTACAGGCACACCGCCCCGGGCGCGTGCCCCGGGGTGTGCAGGACCCGCAGGCCGGCGCCGCCGGCCTCGATCACCTGGCCGTCGACCAGCCAGGCGTCGGGCTCGCGGTCCGGGTGGGTCTGCTTCCACAGCGGCAGGTCGTCGTGGTGCAGCCAGATGCCGGCGCCCGTGCGCTCGGCGAGGGCGGGGGCGGCGTCGATGTGGTCGTTGTGGGCGTGGGTGCACACGATGGCCGTGAGCCGGCGGTCTCCCACGGCCTCGGCGATGGCCTCGGCGTCATGCGCGGCGTCGATGACGATCGCCTCGTGGTCGTCGCCGACGATCCAGACGTTGTTGTCGACGTCCCAGGTGCCCCCGTCGAGGCTGAACTGGCCCGAGGTGACGAGGTGTTCGACGCGCGGGGCCATCACAGCACCACCACCGAGCGCAGCACGTCGCCGTGGTGCATCCGCTCGAACGCCTTCTCCACCTCGTCGAGCTGGATGGTCTCGGTGACGAACGCCCCAAGGTCCAGGCGCCCCTGCAGGTGCAGGTCGATCAGCATGGGGAAGTCGCGGGAGGGCAGGCAGTCGCCGTACCACGACGATTTCAGCGCGCCGCCCCGCCCGAACACGTCCAGCAGCGGCAGTTCGAGCTTCATCTCGGGGGTGGGCACGCCGACCAGGACGACCGTGCCGGCGAGGTCGCGGGCGTAGAAGGCCTGCTTGTACGTCTCCGGGCGGCCGACGGCCTCGATGACGACGTCGGCGCCGAAGCCGCCGGTGAGCTCGCGGATCGCCTCGACCGGGTCGGTCTCGCGCGAGTTGACGGTGTGGGTGGCGCCCATGGTCCGGGCGGTCTCCAGCTTGCGGTCGTCGATGTCGACGGCGATGATCTTCGCCGCTCCGGCGAGGTGCGAGCCGGCGACGGCGGCGTCACCGACGCCTCCGCAGCCGATGACGGCGACCGTGTCGCCCCGGCCGACGTTTCCGGTGTTGATCGCGGCGCCGATGCCGGCCATGACGCCACAGCCGAGCAGCCCGGCCACCTGCGGGGCGACCGCCGGGTCGACCTTGGTGCACTGCCCGGCCGCGACGAGGGTCTTCTCGGCGAAGGCGCCGATGCCGAGGGCCGGGGACAGCTCCGTGCCGTCGGTGAGGGTCATCTTCTGCCCGGCGTTGTGGGTGTCGAAGCAGTACCAGGGCCGCCCGCGCAGACAGGCGCGGCATTTCCCGCACACCGCACGCCAGTTGAGGATCACGAAGTCACCGGGTTCGACGTCGGTGACGCCGTCGCCGACCGCCTCGACCACGCCCGCGGCCTCGTGCCCGAGCAGGAAGGGGAAGTCGTCGCTGATGCCGCCCTGCTTGTAGTGCAGGTCGGTGTGGCACACCCCGCAGGCCTGGACGCGCACGACCGCCTCCCCCGGGCCGGGATCGGGCACGACGATGGTCTCGATCCGTACCGGCTCGTCCTTGCCCGGTGCGATCACACCGCGTACTTCCTGCGCCATTGCTGACTCCTTCGTCGGCCCGGATGCCTTCCTCTCCGACCCTACGCGCGACTGATCGGTAAGGGATGCGGATCGGTCACCCGCGGCGCCGTATCACCAGCTCACGCGCTGCCCGAAAAGGCGGGGCACCTCACCCGGCGGGCCCCGTAACCTGACAGCTCCGCCCGACGCCGAAGGAGCGACGTGAGCATCGCAGAGACCGAGACCGGTACGCCCGCCTGGCGGCTGCTCCTCGGATACGTACGGCCGCACCGCCGCTCCCTGTTCGCCGGCGCCGTGCTCTCGCTGGTCACCGGGGCGACCGGGCTGATGCTGCCGCTCGTGGCGCGGGGCCTGATCGACGATCTGGCGCACGACCGGGCGATCACCGGGGCGCTGCTGGCGATGTCGGCCCTGGTCGTGACCAACGCGGCGGTCGGCGCGCTGGGTTCGTACGTGTTGCAGCGCACCGCCGAGTCGGTGGTGCTCGGTGCGCGGCGCGCCCTGTCGTCGTATCTGCTGCGGCTGCGGATCCCGGCCGTGGACCGCAGCGAGCCCGGCGACCTGATGGCCCGCATCACCTCGGACACCACCCTGCTGCGCGCGGTCACCACCGACTCGCTGGTCGGGCTGGGCACGGGCGGACTCACGCTCGTCGCGACGGTGGTGATGATGGGCCTGGTGGAGCCCGTGCTGCTGGGCGTCACGCTGGCCGTGATCGTGGGCGCGGGCGTGGTCCTCGGCGTGATCGTGCCGCGCATCAACAAGGCGAGCCGGCAGGCGCAGGACGCGGTGGGTGTCATGGGTGCCTCGCTGGAGCGGATCCTCGGCGCCCTGCGCACCGTGAAGGCATCCGGTGCCGAACACCGGGAGGAACGCACGCTGCACGAGGCGGCTCAGGAGTCGTGGCGGCAGAGCGTGCGCGCGGCCAAGTGGTCGGCGGCCGCGGGCAACACGGCGGGGCTCGCCATGCAGATCGCCTTCATCACGGTGCTCGCGGTGGGCGGCGCGCGCGTGGCGACCGGCGCGATCGGCGTGGGCACGCTGGTCGCGTTCCTGCTGTTCGTCTTCTATCTGATGTCGCCGATACAGCAGGTCGTCGGCGCCGTCACGCAGTACCAGACGGGCGCCGCGGCCCTCACCCGCATTCAGGAGGCGCTACGGCTGCCCGCCGAGCCGACGGCCGCTGCCGCCCCGCTCCCCTTCCCCGGTGCGCGGCCCGCCGCCCTCGCCTTCGACGACGTCCGCTTCCGCTACGCCGACGACCTGCCGTACGTCCACCACGGCGTGACGTTCGCCGTGCCCGCGCAGGGCATGACGGCGTTCGTGGGCCCGTCCGGCGCCGGCAAGACCACCGTCTTCTCGCTGATCGAGCGGTTCTACGAGCCGGAATCCGGGACGATCACGTTCGACGGGCGCGACCTCGCCGACTGGGAGCTGACGCAGCTGCGCGCCGCGATCGGCTATGTGGAGCAGGACGCGCCGGTCCTGTCGGGCTCCCTGCGGGACAACCTGCTGCTGGGCAATCCGGAGGCGGACGACGACGCCGTCGCGCGGGTGCTGAAGACGACCCGTCTCGACGGTCTGGTCGCCCGGCTGCCCGCCGGCCTCGACACGCTCGTCGGGCATCGTGGCACCAAGCTGTCGGGCGGTGAGCGGCAGCGGGTCGCCATCGCCCGGGCTCTGCTGCGCCGCCCCCGGCTGCTGCTCCTCGACGAGGCGACCTCGCAGCTGGACGCGGTGAACGAGGCGGCGCTGCGCGACACCGTCGCGGACGTGGCCCGTACGACGACGGTCCTGGTCGTGGCGCACCGGCTGTCCACGGTGACGATGGCCGACCGGATCGTGGTGATGGATGCCGGGCGTGTCCGGGCGGTCGGCACGCACCGCGAGCTCGTGACCGCCGACCCGCTCTACGCGGAGCTGGCGGCGACCCAGTTCCTGGCCACGGCTGACTGAGCCACCGGGCACGCGTGAGGGCCGCCCGAGCCGGGCGGCCCTCGTCGCACGCGCTGCCGCCAGGGCCGGACGTGCGGCACGAAACCGGAGACCGGGGAGACCAGGCCGACGACCTGGTCCAGCTGGTTGAGGTCATCGAGGCGCTTGAGCCCGGCCGGCTGGCAGGAGGGCTGCGGGATCTCGTCCTTGTGCTCGGCGGGGATGTCGCTGACGGTCAGCGAGTCCAGCGTGGACACCGGGCTGAGCGGGCTCCGGGATTTCCGCGTCGGCCGCGTCCGCCATCGGCGCGGCGAGGCAGGCCGGTGACACCCGCGGCGAGACCAACGGCGGCGACGATACGTCGTGTTGAGCCCATGCCGATCGCAACGCCTGCGGGTCCCGGGCGGACACGGGCGGACGGTTCCGCTCCACCGTCAGGCACCGCGGCCCGGCTGTGCCTGTCTGCGTTTGCCGAGCACGCCGGACGGGAGGAGGCTCGACAGGAGAGGCCCCTCGCGGCCCTCCCGACCGGGTCGCGGCCCTTCGAAGGAGGTCATCATGGGAACCGCGGCAGAGCCCGCCTTCGACAGAGAGACACTGCGCCAGGGTGTGGAACAGAGCCCGGACGTTCTGCTCTCGCTCTACGCGGACGACGCGGAGTTCCGCATCGTCGACCACACGACCCAGCCCAGCCACCCCAAGGTCCTGCACGGCCGGGACGAGATCAGCCGGATGCTGGAGGACGTCTACAGCCGCGACATGACGCACAAGCTGGAGCGGTGCGTCATCCAGGGCGACGAGGCCGCCTACAGCGAGAGCTGCCAGTACGCGGACGGTGTGCGCGTCCTGTCCGAGTCCATGCTCTCGCTGCGGGACGGCAAGATCGCCGAACAGACCCTGGTCCAGGCCTGGGACGAGTAGGAGAGCCACGCCGACGAGCCCGGTCCGCTGCCGGGACGTCAAGCGCGGCGCCGTCGTGTTCGACGCCGGGTACAGCCCCGGCACCATCGGCGACGTCGACTCCGGCTCCGCCGTGGAGCGGGCCTCGCCCGGCGTGTGATCAGCGCATCCAGGCGCTGTACGACATGACGTCGCCCTTCTTGACGCCGTACTCGGGTTCGGCGGTGGAGAAGGTGGTCTCCAGGCCGAGGACGGCGCCGGTGACCGGGTCCATGATCAGCATGTGATGGGCGCCGGGGCCGTCGTACACGTACGCCTGACCGCGTCGCCCGAGGCGGTCGGTCACCTGCCCGACGGGCCGCAGCCCCTCGGTGCCGGCCAGCAAGCGGGCGAGCCCCGCGGTCTCCCGGGCACCCAGGGTCCAGGTGTCGAGCAGCACCTCGACGGCGTCCAACAGTTGGGGCGTGGTCAGCGGAGTGTCCGAGTACTGAGCCTCCGTCAGGTAGGCCCGCAGCCGGGCGGGGTCGCGCGGCGGCGGAGACTGGGGCGGGGCATCGCTCCAGCTCGGCGGATAGGTCTGGTCGCTCAGGACGTGCCCGTCCTCGACGAGGTGCGGCTCGCCGCCCGCGCCGGAGAGGACCGGGCGGCCCGGGTGCCTCGGGTCGGTCGCCACGACGAGCTCCGAGTGACTGCCGTCGGCCTGCCAGCGCACGATGCGCTCCTCGGGCACGGTGATCGGAGGCTTGTCGTCCGACATGCCCATGCTCCAGGACTGCACGTGCGTGCCCTTGCGCAGCCGGGGCGAGCCGTCGGCGGCGGCCTGTTCGGCGCGCTCGGCCAGCCGGTCCAGGGGCAGGGGTGTGGAGCCGGTCTGCACCACCAGTGGACGGGGTGCGGCGACCGCCGGTGTGGTGTTCGGGCCGCTCAGTACGAGGGTCAGCGCCAGGGCGGCGACGACGGCCGTGGCGACGAGCCCCCAGGCGAGCCGGGGCCGGCCCGCGCCGGGCAACAGCCGCTCCCGCAGACGGCCCGGCGGCCGCTCACGCAGCAGCCGCTCCAGCCGCCGCTCGGCACCGTGGTCCAGGGGACCGTCGCCGAAGTGGGGACCGTCGGACGGCACCGGATTGGCACCACGCAGCAGTTCGAGTTCGTCAGCCATGGCCGTGTTCCTTGGGTGCGGTCAGGTGGGCGGCGGGCAGGGGGCGCGGGGCACGGGCGCGGCCACCGGTCGGGGGTGTGGTCAGGCCGCGTGCGGCACAATTCGCCCCGGCCCCGGACAGAGCGCGCGCGTTCGCTGCGCCGGAGGGGCGCTGCGGTTGTGGACCGTCGGCCGGGGCGGGCGCCCGCGCGAAGAGGACGCCGGTCATCGCCGGTCCCCCTCGCGCAGTGAGTGTCCCGTGTCCGCCAGGTCCGCGGTGCCCGACGGCCGCATCCCGTCGATCTCGGCTCTGAGGCGGCGGCGGGCCCGGTGCAGCCGCATCGCGGCGGCCCGCTTGCCGCAGCCGAGGGCGATCGCGACCTCGTCGATGCCGAGTTCCTCCCAGGCGGTCAGGCGCAGCACCTCCTGGTCGGCCGCGGAGAGCCGGGCGAGTGCCTCGTGCACCCAAGCGCCGGGGGTCTCGGTCTCGGGGCCTTCCGCGATGTGCCGTCCGTGCGCGGTGTCGTCGTTGCCGAGCCGGTCGACGAGCCGCCGGCGGCGTCCGTGGCCGCGCACCGCGTTGGCCAGGCAGTTGCGTGCCACGCCGTACAGCCAGGGCAGCGGGGAGGAGGGCAGGTCGGCCCGGCGCCGCCAGGCGACCGTGAACACCTCCGCCACCACTTCCTCCACCTCGCCGGCCCGCCCGTCCAGTCGCCGCGCGACATAGCGGCTGACCGCCCAGTAGTGCTCGCGATAGGCAGCGGCGAAGATCTCGTCGTTGCTCATGTCCCGTTCGTGTCCGGCACCTTCCCGATCGTCACACCCGTTTGTCGTGATTCTCGTCGCGTCAGGAAAGTGTGACGTCCGGGCGGGGCGCGGACACAGGCGGGGCATGAGGCACCTGAAGTGGCTGACGACCACGGATCACAAGACGATCGGCACGCTGTATCTGGTGACGTCGTTCGCGTTCTTCGTCATCGGTGGCGTGATGGCGCTGTTCATGCGCGCCGAGCT